>CAYYVW010000048.1:0-1515 GCA_964473925.1 uncultured Verrucomicrobiaceae bacterium | reverse complement strand
CCGCCAATCTCAGCATCGCGTTCAGCTTGCCTCGGGTCTTGCTCTTTTTCTGCCACTCCGGATCGGCAATGTCCTTCACCACCTCAATCGCCAACCGCATGACATGCTGATGCCGGTCGACGCCCCACCTGCGGCCGTCGTAGATGAACCACCCCGATTCCTGTACGAAACGAACACCGCCGCCCCACCGCTTCACGAACAACTCGGCGTTGCCAATGTCCGTTGGGTCCGCAACCGCGAACTGCACTACGTTTTTCGGATTCGTCGCCATGTGAGCTACTCCGCGCGGCGCTGCCCGCGCTCGGTCTCCTTAAAGTTGTACAAACACGGCTCGAACAAGTCGGCATGGAGCCGCGCTGTAATCCCGTCAAAGTAAGCCTTCAACGCTTTGTGCAACCCGATCACGGCATGTTGCTTCTTCAGGCCAAGGGACTGGAGTTTTTCAGTCGCCGCTTGGAAACCGGCGTCATAGCCCTTTCTGAATCCGTCCTCGCAACCTTCAAGGTAGGACCGCGTGTGAAGCAGCATGTCCGGGTCGCCGGACGAGTACTCGCTGTAAGTCAGGTGAAAGCGCGGCGCCCCTACGATGATCGAGTGCGTCAGCAGCTCGTTACCGACGTGGCGCGCTAATTGCCCGCCCCACATCGCGCCATCAAGCTTGAAGAAGTCATCGCACTCTTTGACGAATGCTCGCTTCCTGGCGTCGAGGTTCCTGAGGTAGTCGATGCGCTCAGGACTACCAATCGTTCCGGGAGCACCTAAGGACAAGCCATAAAGTTTCATTTCCGATCTCCAACCAACGCAACCAACATCGGCTGCGGGCGCAAGCCTGCGCCACTTAACTTCCCGGCTGCGTCCGGGCGTTGCGTTTGCCGAAAGACGGCTAGAGAGGATTGAGGTGCAGCTTTCGCGCGCGGCGGCGTTGCCTGCGTCCGCTGGCCGGACACCAGCTATAGAGGGTCTTCGCGCTGACGGTGACGCTGAACTCGGCGAGCTTCTTGCTTATGTTCTCGCGCGCTATGCGCTCGGTTACGGGCGACAAGTCGGTTTCGAGTTCGTCGGGCGTACCCTTGCACGTCATACGGTAGTAGAGGATGCGGGCAATCAGGCGTGGCACGTGCTCGCGCACGGTCTTGCCGGCGGATTGGACAGTGACCTTGCTGTTAGGTGGCGGATTTTCCAGACGCGCCGCACGAGCGACATCGTAGAAGGTGTTCAGGTCCGGATACTCGTCGGTCAGCAGGCCCATGAACACTTCTCGCCGATGCTCGTCGGCGTACTTACTGTGCTTCCTCAGCAAGCGATGAACTTCGCGTTCGGTGCATGACGGCTCAACAAGCCGTCGAAACTGGTCAAGCGACTTCAGGCCCTCGCACACCTCCAGGTCGTCACCCTCAAGCGCCTGGTTGCGCAGCAGGTCGTTGAACTCAGCGCGGAGCACAGCGTGGGACTTGCCGCTGTTCCTGCGCTCATAACAGAAGTCGCCGAAGTCGGGGTTGCCCACGGCCATGCGCG
>CAYYVW010000047.1:0-1563 GCA_964473925.1 uncultured Verrucomicrobiaceae bacterium | reverse complement strand
GGGCCGATCATCACGAAGTAGAAGATCCCGAAGATGACCAGCATCGGGATCATCATCCCGCCGAACACGCCCGGGCTGGAGGGCGCCTGGGGCTCCTCGCCGATCGTGCCCGCGGGCTCCTGCGCCGTCTCCTGCGTCCCGTCCTGGGTCGCGGCGCCGGAGTTCGCGAGGTCGATGGATGTCGCGAGGTCGAGCGGGAGGGGCGTGGAGATCGCGGACGGCGTCGGGTGCATGCGGGACCGGCGGGGTGGGTGCGGCGGGGCGCGCCGTAGTGTCGGCGTGCCGCGGGGGCGCAGAAGGTACTAGAATCGCCGGCCGCCCCCAAGCGGAGCGCAGCCGCGCCAGGGCGTTCGCCAGCCGGCCGCGCGCCCCCCGCGCGCGGCCTAGGTCCGCGCGTTCCGAGTCCACCGCGCACCGTCCGCGAACCCGTCCGCCGTGATCCCGACCGCAGCCCACACACCCGGCCCCGCCCGCGTCGTCGTCGCCATGAGCGGCGGCGTGGACAGTTCCGTCGCCGCCTGGCTCCTGCGCGAGGCGGGACACGACTTGGTGGGGCTGTTCATGCGCAACGGCGTGCACGTCGACGCCGAGGAGTCGGCCAAGAAGTCGTGCTGCTCGGTCAGCGACGCGCGCGACGCGCGCATGGTGGCGGCCAAGCTCGGGATTCCGTTCCAGGCCGTGGACCTGTCGCGCGAGTTCGGCGGGATCATCCGCTACTTCCTGGCTGAGTACGCCGCCGGACGCACGCCCAACCCCTGCGCGGTGTGCAACCGCGACCTGAAGTTCGCGCGCCTGCTCGAGTTCGCCGACGAGCTCGGCGCCGAGGCGGTCGCGACCGGCCACTACTGCCGCGTCGCGCTCGAGGGCGGCCGCGTGCACCTGCGCCGCGGCCTCGACCCGCGCAAGGACCAGAGCTACCAGATGTTCTCGGTGGCCGAGGCCGACCTGGCGCGCGCGCGCTTCCCGCTGGGAGAGCTGCCCAAGGCGCGCGTGCGCGAGCTGGCGGCCGAGGCGGGCCTGCGCACGGCGGCGAAGGCCGACAGCCAGGAGATCTGCTTCGTGCCCTCGAACGACTACCGCAAGCTGCTCGCCGAGCGCGGGGTCGAGCTGCACCCCGGCCGCATCGTGGACACCTCCGGGCGCGACCTGGGCGAGCACGCGGGCACCGAGCACTTCACCATCGGCCAGCGCAAGGGCCACGGTGTGGGCGGCGGCACGCCCTACTACGTGGTCGCGCTCGAGCCGAGCACCGGCACGGTCGTGCTGGGCAGCCGCGAGGAGTGCCACGCGGGCGAGCTCACCGTCGCCGAGCTCAACTGGATCGGCTTCGACGTGCCCGCGGGCGCGAGCTTCGAGGCCGAGGTGCAGGTGCGCTACCACCACGAGCCCGCGCGCGCGCGCATCACGCTGGACGGTTCGCGGGCCGCGGTGCGCTTCGACGAACCGCAGCTCGCCCCGACGCCCGGCCAGGGCGCGGCCTTCTACCAGGGCGAGCGGCTGATCGGCGGCGGCTGGATCGAGAGTGGACCCCGGGGACGCTAGGACCCGTGCGCGGGCGCTGCT
>CAYYVW010000046.1:0-1587 GCA_964473925.1 uncultured Verrucomicrobiaceae bacterium | reverse complement strand
TGGTGAGACGATCGCGGAGCGCCGTGAGTTCGCGGAGGGTCGAGGCGCGTTCGAGCGCGGTGGTGAACGGTTGCACGATCGTCGGCCCGACGATGCGCATGATGTCGACCTGGGAGGTGTAGTGCGCGCCGAAGGCGTGACGATCCTCGGTGTCCATCGAGCTCTGGAAGATCGTGCCGAAGATGTCGGGCGAGACGTGGGACCAGTCGTAGATGGCGGCACGCTTGAGGAGCGAGACCTCGTCGAGCGGGTCGAGCTCGACGGCGGCGGATCGGGCGAAGATGCCGCCGTTGAAGTAGGGAACGGGCGCGAATCGCCCGCCGCGCGTGCCGTCGCGCGCGTTCATGGCGCGGAAGAGCCCGTGGAAGAGGTCGAAGGCCTTGGGCGGATCGAGGCACTCGTCGAGGAGCTGGGTGAAGAAGTGCTTGGGGAGGAGCCCGATGTCCTCGGAGAAGAAACACACGAGGGCCTGGAGCGCGAATCGCTGCGCGCCCGCCGGGCCGTCCGGGTGCTTTCCCTTGAGCTTGCGGTAGACGCTGGCGAGGATGTCGGCGGCCTCGCGGGTGGCCTTCTCGCGGTCCACGCGGAAGTGAACGGGCTCGTTGGTGGGCCAGAGGAAGTTGAGCGGGCCGTAGCGCTCGGGGAGTTCGTCGAGCGTGACGATGTCCTGGGGCTGGTGGATGTCCTGGTCGAAGTCGTAGACCCAGAACTCATCGAAGTTGCAGAGCACGACGTAGCGCGGGCGGCCCGGCACGAGTTCTTCCCAGTAGCGGAAGGCCTGGGGGAGGTGCGGCGCGAGTTCCTCGCCGCGTTTCTTCATCTCGATGAGAACGATGGGCTTCCAGACCAGATCGGCGAAGCGCGTGCCGCCCTGGTCGCCCCGGACGCGCTGCTCCAGCGTGGCCCCGGCTTCCTTGTACCCGCCGCGACTGAAAGCGCGGAAGAGCCGGTCGAGAACGACCTGGGCCTCGCCCTTCTCGTCCCCCCTGAGAGACTTGGCGTAGGCGACAAACTCGGCGAGCTGGTGGCGGCGTGCATCGTCCATGGGCCGCGAGAGTGTAACCAATGGTTACGGACGCGGCGGTGGGGATGGGCGACGCGATGGAGCGGAGGGGCCGTTGAGAGCTGTGCGGACACGGGGGACGACGCGGCGGAGACATCCACGTCATCGGCGTCAAGGGCGCCGATCCGGTGAACGCGACGAATGGCGAAGGTCGGAGGGCGCCTGACCTGAACGCGGGGACAGGATGATGTCGATGGCGTTGCGGTTGGCGCTGCTGGTGCCGGGATGCCAGCGCCGGTGGAAATCGCGGCGGAACCAGCGGAGCGCCGCCGTTCCCGTGGCCACGCTGATCGCGTACTTGGACCCCTGCCATTCGGCGAATCTCTTCTCGAATTCAATCCCGCGCGGGCCGGTCCAGTAGTTCACCTTCCCCGATCGGAGCACAGCCTCCACCGCCCGGATCGCCTCTTCGCTGAACTGCGGCCAGCCTGGAAGCTTGGTCTTAACTGCCTTTTCTCCTCCGCTAATCGCCAACGCGTCGCTCATCTTGAAATCCTCTCTTCGTGCGGCAGTGGCCGATCTCT
>CAYYVW010000045.1:0-1627 GCA_964473925.1 uncultured Verrucomicrobiaceae bacterium | reverse complement strand
CTTGCTCGACTCGATGGTGCCGCGCCGGGTTTACGGCAAGCTCAAGGATGATCAGCTGGCGTTGGTCGAGCAGGCCTTGCAGGAATATCCCCAGCATCACGCGCTGGTCGTGCTGCATCATCACCCGGTGCCGGTCGACTGCTTTTGGCTCGACACCATCGGGCTCAACAATCCTGAGTCGTTGCTGGCCATGCTGCAGGCCCACCAAGCCAAAACCGTGTTGCTCTGGGGCCATATTCATCAGGCGTTTGACCGCGAGCAAAATGGCGTCCGGCTGTTGGCAACGCCGTCCACCTGTGTCCAGTTCAAGCCACACTCGGAAGATTTTCAGGCGGATACCGAGAGCCCCGGTTACCGTTTGCTGCGCTTGCACAATGACGGTCGGCTGGAAACCGACGTGCGCCGCATCGATCACATGGAATTCACCGTCGATTACTCGGTAAAAGGCTATTAAGTCGGCTCGGCTGGCCGGTTCGGGCCGGCTATCGCGAGCACCTGAATAGCGCCGGTCGCCGCGGGTTCAGGCTGGCAAAACCGGTTGTTTCTGGCCCTCATTGGCGCAGTTCTCCGCGGCACTTGGCAGCTCCCGGCGCACCCGCTCAGGCCCGCTGCCGGGCAAACCCCACAACTGTACCTATACTTCCAGTCTGATCGGATTCGGGAGTACGCCTCCATGTTTGGTTTTCGGGATTGGCCGTTCCGGCGCAAGCTGTTGCTGCCTATTGTCATTCTGGCTGCCATGTTGATTGTCATGGCCTGGGTCGGCATGCAGGCCACCGGCCGCATGGGCGAGCTTGGCAATGATGTGTCCGGCCGTTTGCTGCCCAGTGTCAATCTGGTGTTGGAGGCCGACCGCGATCTGTATCAGGCATTGGTGGCCGAACGGGCGCTGGCCGCCGGTATCGGCGACGCTGGCAAGCAGCGAACCGATCACAGCGAAAATCTGGCGCAGGCGCGCGAGCGGGTCCAGAAGGCAGCGGCCTTGCACCCGGACCACGCGGATATCCAGCGCCAGTTGCGCGAGTTCGAACAGGCATTTGCCAGCTGGAAGCAAAGTTCGGAAGCACTGCTGGCCGGCGGTGCCAGCCCGGCGGCGCTGGAGCAATCGGCGCAGCATTTCGGCCGTGCCCGTGACAGCATTGATCAAATGGGCGAGCAGATCATGAATGCGGCCAAAGCGGCCGATGAAGAGGTTGCCGCGACGCGTACCCGCAGCGCGACCCTGCAAACCATCTTGCTGGTGATCGGGCTGGTGGTCTGCGCCCTGTTGGCGATTGTCTTCCCGCCCATGATTGTGGGGCCGTTGACGATTTTGCTGCGCCGCATCGAAGCCATTTCGCACGGTGATGGCGATCTGACCCAACGGCTGGATGTGCAAAGTCAGGACGAGCTCGGTCAGGTTGCGCACGCGTTCAATCAGTTCGTCCAGAAACTGCAACAGACTTTGCAGCGCTTGATCAGTCATGCCAACGAAGTCAGCGATGCCGCCGGACAACTCTCCGGCATTACCACGCGGGCGGAAAATTGGATTGGCGATCAGCACCGCGCCCCCGACCCGGGGGCGACGGCGGTGCACGAGATGTCGAGTACGGTGCAGTCTATCGCCCGGACCACATCGTCAGCAGCG
>CAYYVW010000044.1:0-1656 GCA_964473925.1 uncultured Verrucomicrobiaceae bacterium | reverse complement strand
TCTCCGGCTCGAGCTCCTTGGGCGCTCGTTCGAGGATGCCACGCGGGACGACCTTCCGCTCGCGGCCGATCTCCTGACCCGCGCGACCTACTTCCTCGTCGTGCTCGACGATCGGCCGCCCACCCGCGCGCTCTCCGCCGAGGAGATCGACGCGGCGGTCGCCGACGCCGACGATCAGGACACGCTCCAGGGAGAGGCGCACCCGTCGCGGGTCGCGCTCTGGCGGCTGGAGGACGGCAAGCTCCTCCTCGACGTGCGGCGCAAGCCGAGCGCGGAGCTGGTGGGCGGCACGCCCCTCGGTGACGCGGCGATCCTGGCGGCTCGCAAGCGTCAGGCGCTGAGCTGCGGCCTCGCCCTCGCGGTGCGCGAGGCGCTCGGCGAGACGCTGCCCTCGGTGCCTCCGTCGCTCGACGAGCCGGCGCCGCCCGCGCCGTCTGCGCCGCCTGCGCCGTCAGCGCCGCCCTGACCGGTTCGTACCTCGCTCACCGCCCGAGCGCGTCGCCGGCGTCGACGATGCCGGCGTCGAGGATCGCGTGCCACGAGAGGGTGAGGAGCAACGCAGAGGCGCGCAGGCCCAGGTCCTCGCGGACCGGCGCGCCCGCGCCCCCATGGGACACCCGGAGCGAGCCGAGCGCGCCGACGTGCGGTCCCTCCGCGTGCGAGAGGATCGGAACCTCGAGCCCGCCGATCTCCAGCCCGGGGAAGGTGGTCACGGCCCCCTCCGGAGGAGACCACCAGAACGCCCCGACATCGAGCGCCAGCGAGTCGACCAGCAGGTCGAGCCGTGAGGGGCCGTGCTCGAGATCGCTCGCGAAGCGGGCCAGGAAGAGGGGCCTCAGCTCGACGCCCGCGCTGAAGGATCTCGCGGCGGCGAGGTCGCCGTCCTCGAAGCCCTCGAAGTAGCGCGCGTAGATCCCTGCGGTCGACAGGTAGAGCGCCCGGGCCCCCACGGCCAGGCTCGGTCCGCCGCGGGAGACGGCGCACCCCGCCTCGGCGACGAGCAGCAAGTCGCCGTCGAGGCGACCGTAGACGCCGTCGTCGCCTTCCTCGGCGCGCGCGGGGCCGGCGGCCAGCGCGCCGGCGAACGACGCCACCCCGAGGGCGAGTCCGAGCGGCAGTCGCGGTCGTCTCCCCATCGACGCCACCTTCAGCCGGAGAGGGCGGCGAGCAGCGCGGGACGCAGCTCGGGCGCGAACACGAGGCGCACGCGACGCAAGGTCTCGCCGCGGAGCCGCCCGAGCAGGAACGAGACGTCTGCGAGGTCCCGCCCGCGCCCGTCGGGGAAGATGACCCGGAGCGAGCCCTTCTCGGAGAACGGCGTGTCCTCTGCGACGTCGAGCCCGACCATGACGTCGGGGTCGAGCCCCGCTCGGCTGGCCACGTCGCGCGCGACGGCGAGCGCCTGCGCCGGCTCCACCTCGCTCTCGACGTTGCCGAGCTCGAGGGTCTTGAACAGGTGGCGCGCGCGGAGTCGTCGACAGAGGTCGGCCAGCGCAGGATCGCGAGCGTCCTCCCAGGCGCGCATGGCGCCGAGGAGCACCCCGTCGTCGAGCGCGAGGTAGTCCTGGAGGGAGGGGGGCTGTCCCGCGGCGAGCGCGTCGAGCGCCGCCAGGTGGAGCTGGAGGGTCGCTCCTTCGCGCAGGAGGGCGACGGCTC
>CAYYVW010000043.1:0-1710 GCA_964473925.1 uncultured Verrucomicrobiaceae bacterium | reverse complement strand
TGCGGGTCCAGGCCGCTGCACGGTTCATCCATCAGCAGCACCTGCGGCTCCAGGGCGATGGCGCGGGCGATGCACAGGCGCTGACGCTGGCCACCCGACAGCGTCAGCGCCGGGTCGTCGAGGCGGTCCATGACTTCCGGCCACAGGCCGACGTCGCGCAGGGCCTGCTCGATGCGCCCGGCCCGTTCGCTGGCGCTGCGAATGCCGTACTCGCGCAGCGGCAGGTCGAGGTTGCGACGAATCGACAGCGGAAACGGATTGGGCCGCTGAAAGATCATGCCGACCCGACGACGTAGCGCCAGCAGGTTGCGCCCGTCGGCCAGTACGTCCTCGCCGAACAGGCGCAGCGTGCCATCGACCTGACAGCCGGTGATCAGGTCGGTCATGCGGTTGACGCAGTTCAGCAGCGAGGTCTTGCCGCAACCGGACGGGCCGATCAGGGCGGTCACCGAACCGTCCGCCACCGTCAGGTTCACCCCGCGCAGGGCGACGCGCCCCCGGTAGCGGACGGTCAGGTCTCGGGCCTGCAGGGCGGTTTGCGGGAGCGTATCGATGTCGGTCATGGTGGACATGGCCGAAAGGGAATGCACGGTCATGGATGATCAGCTCATGCTGCGCTGCCAACTCCTGGCCAGCGCGTGGGTGACAAGGTTGATGCACAGGATCAGCGCGACCAGCACCAGCGCCGAGGCGTAGCCGTTGCGCTCGCCACCGGGCACGTTCATGGCCAGGTCGTAGATGTGGACCGACAGCGCGCGCGCCGAGTCGAACACCGAACCCGGGTGACGGTCCACGTAGCCGCTGGTGAAGATCAGCGCGGCGGTTTCGGCGAGCGCCCGGCCGATGCCCAGCAGCGTGCCGGCCAACAGCGCCGGCAGCGCCGCCGGCAACAGCAGCCGGCTGAGCGTCGTCCATTGGGTCATGCCGCAGGCGGCAGCGCCCTGGCGCAGTTCGTCGGGCAGCGCCTGCAAGCCGGCACCCGTGACACGCACCAGCAGCGGCAGAGCCATGCACGCCAGCGTCAGGCCGCCGGACAGAATCGAGAACCCGAGCCCGAGTGTGACGGCAAAAAAAGCGTTGCCGAACAGACCGAACACGATCGACGGCACGCCGGCCAGTACATCCAGTGCGTGGTTGATGTGACCTCGCAGCCGCGGCTGGCGGTGGCCGAATTCGGTCAGCCACACGGCGGTTGCCAACCCCAGCGGCAGGGCGGTACCGATCGCGATGGCCAGAATCCACACGGTCGCCAGGACTATCGGCGCAATACCCCCGGCGCGACCGGCGTCGGCCGGTGCGCTGACCAGGAACTGCCACGACAGTCCCGGCAGGCCGCGCCACAGCACATCGCCGATCAGCCAGGCGAAGGCGGCCAGCACCAGGCCGGCGGCGCCCCAGGCAGCCACGGCCGACAGGCGATCACGCATGGCGCAAGGCGCAGCCGAGCCCGCGCGCCAGGCGCGCCAGGGCGAGTACCAGCAAGGTCAGTATCAGCCCGCCGACGAACAGCGCGGCGCGATGCAGGTCCATGGCATAGGCAAGTTCCAGCGCGATATTGCCCGTTAGGGTGCGCACCGGAGCGAACAGGCTGCCGGGCATGCGCGCCACGTTGCCGGTCACCATCAGCATGGCCATGGTTTCGCCCAGCGCCCGCGAGGTGGCCAGCAGCAGGGCACCGCACAGCCCACCGCGGGCCGCCGGCATGGGCGA
>CAYYVW010000042.1:0-1756 GCA_964473925.1 uncultured Verrucomicrobiaceae bacterium | reverse complement strand
GTGAACGAAACGAGCGTGGGCGTCGTAGGCTGAGGCGTGCTCCTCGCGCTCATCCTCGCCGCCACGCCTGCGACGTCCAACGCCATCATCTGGAAGGGCTCGAACGACCCGGCCGCCGCGCGCGAGCTGCTCGACGCCTGGCCGAAAGACGAAGCCACCTGGTCTCGCCGCGTGAAGCTCGCCGAGGGCTACCCGCGCCTCGTGAAGAGCGACGACGTGCCCGGGCTCAAGCCGGGGTTTCACGTCATTCTCCTCGGCATCTGCAACGCCGAGCAGGTGCGGCCGCGCACGCGCACGCTGAAGGACCTGTACCCGATGACGTACTGGCGCCCGCTCACCGCCGCGCAGCCCGACGCGTGCCCCGAGGTGTACTGCACCGACACCGACGACATGGCCGCAGTGCCAGGCGGAGCGTTCCTCGAAGGTGCGGACAGCCACTCCCGAGAGCTCGGCGCGTTCGAGGTCGACCGCCGCGAGGTGTCACGAGGTGCCTACGCGGCGTGCGTCGCGCTCAAGGCCTGCAGCCCGCTCGGCGACGGAGAGACCGACCAGCCCGCGCTCGGGACCTACAAGCAGGCGTGGGAGTACTGCGGCTTTCAGGGCAAGCGCGTGGTGAGCTCCGACGAGTGGGAGAAGGCGGGCCGCGGCACCGATGGGCGGCGGTACCCGTGGGGCGCGCGCGTGCCTGACTGCTCCCTCGGCCAGGGCCCGGAGTGCGGCGGGCTGACGCGGGTCGGCGCCTTCCCCGCGTGGACGAGCCCGTATGGCCTGCTCGACCTGTTCGGCAACGCGCCAGAGTGGGTCAACGGGCCGCTCGTGATGAAGGACGGCGTGAAGCACTTCCCCACGCGCGGCGAGGCGGCGAGCTCGAAGGACTTCGCGCTGTGGCTCTCGGCCACGGCGCCCATCGACGCGCAGCGCGGCTTTCGCTGTGCCCGCGCGTGTGTGTGGAAGCCCGGAGGCGCGGTATCGAAGTTGCCGGCGCCCGTCGACGTCGCGCTGCCCACCGAGCCAGCGCATCAGGCCGTCTCTGACCCGAAGCTCCGTGAAGCGCTCGAGCGCTGGCGGGCGCAACGCACGAAGGAGCTCGGTGAAGGCGGCTCCGTCGAGTGGAGGGGCCAGACCACGACGTCCTGGGACTCCTCCGTCTCGAACTACGTCCGCGAGCGTGGCGGCGGCCGCTGTCTCGAAGGGCCCATCACCCTCAGGCCAGCGCGCAAGGGCGACCTCACGGAGCTCGTCAAGAAGGAGGGCTCCATCGGCCCAATCGCCTGCTGCAGCGAAAAGTGCGGGCCCCGCTCGCCAGAGGAGACCGTGCTGCGGTTCATCGAGGCGATTCGGTCGAACGACAGCGAGCGCCTCGACGCATTCATTCCTGAGAAGGGCCTGCTCTTCGAGCTGCAGTACAACGACGACAAACCCGAGAAGAAACGGTTTCAGCGCGGCGAGGTGACGAACTTCGGGCGGCTCGAGACCGACGAGGCGCTCGACGCCATCAGCTGCAAGCCCTTCGATGCGGCTGGCGTGGCGGAGTGCAGGACGGACCGCTCGACCATCACGGTGAAGCGGCGCAAGACAGACACCGTCATCACCAACATCTTCCAGCTCGTCTACGAGGGCTGCTGAGCCTCACTCGAGCACGCAGCCCCGCCGCGCATCGACGACCTTCGCGGCGCCAGTCCAGCTGATGAAGGCCGAGGCATCGACGCGGCGGTTGACGTCATCGAAGCGCACGAAGGCGATGTCGGGAGACGCC
>CAYYVW010000041.1:0-1815 GCA_964473925.1 uncultured Verrucomicrobiaceae bacterium | reverse complement strand
AGCTAAGAATTCGGGTGCCACTGGCTGTGCCAGTGCTTTGCAAGCCAGCGAATAGACTGCGGGCACTGGCCTCGCCAGTGGCACAGAATCCCTCATTTCAACTTTGACAAAGCACGAGCTTGCCTAGGTGGTTATGAGGCGTTTGCACTAGACTAATCGCAACGACTGGTAGTGCAAAGGCCCCTTAGCCACTGAGGCAAGCTCCGTGGGGTTGAGATGTCAGAGTGTGTTTGATCGCCAACCTTCCACTTAACAGGAAGCAGTCACCCGATGAGCAATCAACCGTTCCGGACAGTTCCCGAGGAATCGAAGCGGATGCCGCCGGGAATTCCGTACATTGTCGGCAACGAGGCGGCCGAGCGTTTCAGCTACTACGGCATGAAGGCCATTCTGACGATCTTCATGACGAAACACCTGCTGGATTCCCAGGGGAATTCGGCTCCCATGAACGACGAAGACGCGAAAACCGTTTATCACTTATTTTCCGCCGCCAACTACGCCATTCCGATCCTGGGAGCACTGCTGGCCGATCTGTGGTGGGGAAAGTACCGCACGATTATCTGGCTGTCGCTCGTTTATTGTTTGGGACATCTGGCGCTGGCCGTCGATGAAACGCGCGTTGGACTGCTGCTGGGACTGGGGCTGATTGCCGTGGGCTCCGGAGGCATCAAACCGTGTGTTTCAGCTCACGTCGGAGACCAATTCTCGCACACCAATGAGCACTTGCTGGAACGAGTCTACGGGTGGTTCTATTTCTCGATCAACTTCGGCTCGATGTTCTCGACGATTCTGACGCCCTGGTTGCTGGTGCATTATGGCGCGAAGGTGGCCTTCGGCGTGCCGGGGGTCTTGATGGCACTGGCGACCCTCATCTTCTGGCTGGGACGTTATAAATATGTCCACGTCCCCGCCCGCGGGGCTGGATTTATCAAGGAATCCTGGAGTCCAGAGGGACGCCAGGTTCTCTTGCGGCTATCGGTCATCTATCTGTTCATTGCCGTCTTCTGGTCGTTGTATGATCAAACCGGTTCCGCCTGGGTGCTGCAGGCCGAAATCATGGATCGACATCTCTTCGGTTACGAGTGGGATCCGTCTCAGATCCAATCGATCAATCCCATTCTGGTGATGATCTTCATTCCCCTGTTTACGCTCGTCATTTTTCCCATTGGGGAAAAGTTCATCAAAATCACCCCGCTGGGGAAGATGAGCGTCGGATTCTTTTTTGCGATGGCCTCATTTGCCTTGTCGGGCATCATCGAAGGCTGGTTGCAGGCGGGTAAACCGGTCAATGTTTCGTGGCAATTGCTGTCTTATGTGCTGATGACAATCGGGGAGGTGCTCATCTACTTCACCGCGCTCGAGTTTTCCTACACGCAAGCCCCACCCACGATGAAGTCGTTCGTCATGGCGTTGAACTTGTTGTCGGTAACCGTGGGCAATATGTTCACGGCCGGAGTCAATTCGCTGATGTCGAATAACGACCAATTTCGCGCGGCGATGAAGGGGGCCAATTATTATTGGTTCTTCACCACGATCATGCTGATTGCATCGTGTCTGTTTATTTATGTCGCCCTGACGTACAAGGGCAAGACCTACCTGCAGGATTCCCCCGAATCGGTTGGGGATGAACCGAAGGACGCGTAGTGTGGAATTTACTAGCCCAGCATCTCGGGGACGACGTCGCAGCTATCGGGTACCAGAGTGATCTGGCGGCCACTGCGGTCGGGGATCGTGGCGTGGGGATCGATGCCCAGGCAATGGTACATCGTCGCCAACAGATCCTTCGGTGAGACGGGGCGGTCGATGGGGTCGCCG
>CAYYVW010000040.1:0-1924 GCA_964473925.1 uncultured Verrucomicrobiaceae bacterium | reverse complement strand
GGTAAACGGTACGTTGGGGTTTAAAACCTTCGTGCAATAAATATTCAACGGCTTCCATTTCGCCTGTGATGCCGCTCTTGATATCCAATGCACCGCGACCGAAAACAAAACCATCTTTGACAACACCTGCGAAAGGCGGATGCGCCCAACCGGAGAGTGTAACAGGGTCAACGGGTACCACATCCTGATGCGCCATAAGTAGTATCGGTTTCAAGGCAGGATTACTTCCCTGCCATTTATATAACAAACTGTAGGTATTTATTTTCTCCAGCGTTAAAAAGGAATCGATTAAAGGAAAAGATTGTTGAAGAAAACGGTGTAACCCATTAAACTGACTGGTATCCATCTTACCGGAATCCTGATACGAAACGGTTTTGAACTGTATGGCCTCACTGAGCCGCTGAATAACACCATCATCGGTTTTGTAAAGCTCTACTGCATCAACCTTTATTTGCTTTGAATGAAAGGAGAAGGTGTTGAACAACAGAACGGCTGCAAGCATCAGCAGAGCAACGAGAAGAAAGAGGAGAACTTTTTTCATAAGGTTTAGTTGGGTAAAAATAGTTTTTTTCGGCCACCTACTATGTGTCATGCTGAGCGTAGTCGAAGCATCAATTATTATAGCCCTTCTATTACGCACAGGGTAACAGACGGTGCTATAAAACACCCAATAGGAAACTAACCAGATTGAAGGAAAACGTTACTCTTCCGTTTCCATCAGTGCGCGCTCTACACCTTTATCAGGAATAACCCACAGGATGGCAGAAGCACCGATGAGGGCAACGGATACAATGGGATAATAGAATGCAACAGGAATAGCAATGAGATAGACCGCCACCGAAAGCATAGCTTTCTTTTTTGTCTTGAGAATGGCTTCCATCAATTTGTTTTTTTCGGTGAGGTGAGAAAGAATAGCACTTTGCAGAAGATAAGCCATAAAGCCGCAGAATAAATGGTTAACGGCATAGAGCGCAACAGTAAGTTCGGCAAAGTGGTTTTCACCCATCCAACCGGTAGTGAAGGGAATAAGCGAAAGGGAAAACAGCAATCCCATATTTGCCCAGATAATTTTAGGAGTTACATGACGCACGGTATGCAACAGATGGTGATGATTACCCCAATAGATAGCTACCATGAGAAAGCTAAGCACGTAGCTGATAAAAACGGGTGTGAGCTGAAGCAGTGCGTGAAGAGTTGCCTCATGCGGTATTTTTATTTCCAATACCATAATGGTAATGATAATGGCTATTACTCCATCGCTGAAAGCTTCGAGGCGGGTTTTGTTCATGTGGATATTAGAGATATGTTCGGGCGTGAAAGTAAATAAAATCTCTAGCCTGCCTCAGCCTTAGCCCCTCAATTATGTGTAATAAAAAAGGAGCGCGGGTGCGCTCCTTTTTTATTTCCCCTTCTCCTTTCCCCCCTCCTTATTCCAAGGTGGGCAACGTCCGGTGGACGTTGAGCCGGCCTGTGCTGATGTGTCCGAAGGACTGGGCTAGGGGGTGGTTACAAAATCGTAATCTCAAACACCTGCGCATTCGGTCCTTGCACAAACCCGTTCATAAACGCCTTAAACTCTTCTTCTGTAACAGTATGCATCACCTCCTGTCCCGGCAATATCGGTGTACCCGTTCCGTTCCATGCTTCACTGTCAGTGCTGGCAGGATAAAAATGTCCGCCTCCTATCACAGGTCCTACAGTGATGTTTTTAATTTTTACGGTAACACCAACTACCCATCTTGGTTCACTTGGGCCAAAAATATTTTTCACCTCCATACCGTTAATAGTTACAATAAGTACCTCACGCTGTAGCACAACATCCAACTCTAAATGCTGACCCGGACTCACATGCACATCCTCAAATGTTTGTGTTACAAATCCTGTCTTCGCAACCGTAATGGTAAAATCACCCGGTATAAACGGT
>CAYYVW010000039.1:0-1927 GCA_964473925.1 uncultured Verrucomicrobiaceae bacterium | reverse complement strand
CAAAAAAGGGATTGGAACAGAAGCTAACGAAGGTAACGAAGAAGTTTCATACCAATCAGGGATGCTGCAGCGCGACTTCGAAACTTGCGAGGTGTTGGACCGCAGATGGTCGCCCGACTCTGGAGAGTCAGGCTACGGTGCGGCTGGAGATTCGGGGTATGACATGTTGCGAGATGTCGCATGAGGCGAAACATCAACGTCTAGCATCCACGCATGTGGTGTTTGGGCATCAATCGAAAGCCTTGCAGGTCGAGTGATTCAATCTGGTGACAAATTGCAAGTCCCGGATTTGTCATACTTTACAACTCAATGTCAGCAAACGTGAACAACCTTGGCACTCAATTTGTTAAGAGATTGGACGGTGGCCTCATCCATTCACACAACTCCCTTAACGAAAACGTGGCTTATGCCTGGAACGTGCTTGCTACTGATTTCTACCGATGAGGGATTGATTCAGGGTCTTCGTCACAGCCTGAATTCCGATATTGAGCTGATTCCCTGTGGCAGCCTGAAGGACGCTTCCGAGGCGCTTCAACAACGCAAGTTGTGGGGCGTGCTGGGGGACTTTCGGGCAACCGTCGTCGGCGGACATGCGGAAGAGCGAATCCTGGAGCTCACACACGGACGCTTCCCGAACGTCGAGATGTGGATCCTGACGGCTCAGCCCTGCCCCGAACCCATCGAACGCTTTACCGCTTGCCACAGTGTGACTCAATTGGAGAGCAGTTCTCCGATACTGATTGCCGAACTGATCAACGACCGACTCAAAGCCGAATCTGATCTGCCGGCTCCCGCTGTCCCCGCCAAGAACCCGGCGCTGACTGCGGAAGATTCTCTGACCACATTGAATGGGTTGACGCGACGCTTTGAAACTCACACCCCCAAAGCCAAGCAGATGCTGGGGGATCTGGAAATTGCCGCCCGGCACGATGTTACCATTCTGTTGATTGGCGAAACCGGAGCCGGAAAGACTTTTCTGTCCCGATTGATTCACGAAGTCTCGCCACGTCGCAACGAACCGTTTCTGACCGTGGCGTGCGGGGCCCTGCCCGCGGATCTGATTGAGAGTGAATTGTTCGGCCACGTTCGCGGGGCCTTCACGAGCGCTCATTCGGATAAGGAAGGCAAATTCCTGGCAGCCGGACGCGGGACAATTCTGCTCGACGAAATTGATGTACTGGGCCCTGAGCAGCAAGTCAAACTGTTGCGGGTGATCGAATCGGGCGAGTTCGAACCGGTGGGATCCAATCACACGCAGAAGTCACAGGCCCGGTTGATCGTGGCCAGCAACCTGGAACTGCAACCGCTGGTGCAGCAAGGTAAGTTCCGCCCGGACTTGTACTACCGGTTAAACATGCTGAAGTTCGAACTGCCACCGTTGCGGGCTCGCAAGCCGGACATTATTCCGCTGGCCCAGCGGTTCATTGCCGAGTTGGCCAAGAAACATAACATCAAGATCGAACACGTGGACGACAGCCTGCTGATGGCTCTCTACAACTATCCCTGGCCGGGGAATGTGCGCGAGCTGGAAAACGTGATTCAGCGAGCGGTGATTTATTGCCGGGATGGTCGCCTGACCGCTCAGCAGTTGCCGTCGTATATCCTGCTGGGTATTGCCGGTCCGACCAATGATGCCTCCGTGATGCTCGATCATACGCCTGCCAATCCGCAACCGGTCACGGGAGCCAGCGTCCTAGGCAAGCAGATCGCCTTCACCGAACGCGACATCATCGAGCAAGCGTTATTCAAGAACAATTACAGCCGCACCAACACCGCGAAGTCGCTCGGGATCAGCCGCGTGACGCTCTATAACAAGATGCGGAAGTATGGCATGACAAAGGTGGCGGAGTGAGCGTCGATTGCGAATTAGGAGTATGCGTCCGGTGTAGCCAGGTGCGATCGGCTTTCGGACTGCCAACTCGATGAG
>CAYYVW010000038.1:1396-1929 GCA_964473925.1 uncultured Verrucomicrobiaceae bacterium | reverse complement strand
GTTTTACGCATTATTGTACATTTCGTGCGGTTCTCTATATAAATTTCCGCTCGTTTCGTGTACCTTCGCATTTATGAATACTTGTGCTGCCTGTAAAACGCATTCGAACCTCGCGGTCAAACTTCCAAAATTCGTATCTAACGAAAAGCTAGCATTCGTCGAACGGGTCTGCGGGCTTTTGATCGAGAGCCGATTCAGCCACGGCCGTGCTGACGCGTGGGTAGAGCAGTATTCATTTTTCGATAAACCGCATGACGACATCATCCGCGAGCGTCCCCGGTTCGCATGGCCGGCTGCCGCTTACGGACTTGTCTTGCCATCCGGGCTCAAGACGAGCGACGGATCTCTCGGCCCGATCGCCAGATCTTTCGAGACCGTTCCGTGCGCAGTCGATGCGTTCTCGGTATCGAGCCCCGCACGCGGTTCGCCGCTGTGAGCCGGTCGCGTTCACTGCACACCTTAACCCGTTTTTTTTTGACTGGATATTTGAAAATTTAGAGAGAGCAAGCGAAAGGAGAGCTATTTCGGATCGA
>CAYYVW010000038.1:0-1386 GCA_964473925.1 uncultured Verrucomicrobiaceae bacterium | reverse complement strand
ATCTTTCGAGATCGTTCCGTGCGCAGTCGATGCCTTCTCGGTATCGAGCCCCGCACGAGGTTCACCGCTGTGAGCAGATCGCATTCACCGCAAACCTGAAACCCTTTTTTTGACTGGATATTTGAAAATTTAGAGAGAGCGTGCGAAACGAAAGCTATTTCGGATCGATGTCCATCAGCTCGACCACGAAGATCAACGACGCATTCGGCGGGATCAGTCCGTTGCCGGCACCTCTTGCGCCGTAGGCGAGTTTCGCAGGGATGATCAAAATAGCCTGCCCGCCGGTGCGAAGCTTGGCGATGCCCTCGTCCCAGCCTTTGATCACGCGGCCCTTGCCGAGCGGAAACGAAATGGCCCGGCCCGAATCGTACGAACTGTCAAACTTCTTGCCGTTCATCAGCGTACCGGTGTAATTGACGACGACCGTCTGGCCCACTTTTGGCAGCATGCCGTTGCCGCGTTTGGTGATGATATAGGTTAGGCCGCTCGGCGTCTTGACCGTGGTACCGATCGCAGGCGGCCTCGGAGCCGGCGTCGCCATTCTTCTGGGCCGCGTCTGAGCTTGGGACGCAAATGCAAAGCACACAACGATAGCTGCGATCAAGAAAATTCGTCGGTTCATATTTTCGTTTTTTTCGAACGGGTGATCTTCGACGACAGGTTAGCACATTTCCTGTCAGAACCGGGAGCGGCCGCGACCGATTCAAATACGACGTCCTCAACCAAGGGCCGCAATTAGGGTTCACGTTTCGGTTTTGATACGCAGGAGCGATCCATGAAAGAACACGCCTTGAAAGTTTTCCGCCAGCCGATCGTAGTTCTGCCGCCGCTTGATCCGGCGTGCGGGCATGTCGAAAAACCGATCGATGCGTCGATCTGTCTGCGGTCGATATATGTCCATTTCATGCGAAAGGATATTACGTTCGGTAATGAGGCCTGGACGGAAGCGCAGTCGAAGCGCACCCGTGCCTACCTCGATTCGCTGCCGTTCCGGGCGCCGTTGCGCGCGAAGCTCGAGACGCTCGAGAAGCAGGGTTCGCCGCGCTACATCGGGCTCGCTGCCACGGGTGGCCGGCTGTTCGCGGTGTACGTGGACCCGAAGTTCCAGCAGCCGATGATCGTCGTGATGGGGCAGGACGCCGACCCGACCAAAGCCCGTGTCGTGCTCGACCCCAACAAGCTCGATCCGACGGGCGGCACCGCGTTCGACTGGTTCGTGCCGTCGCCGGACGGCGAACGGATCGCGGTGGCGCTGTCGAAGGGAGGCAGCGAGGACGGCAGCCTACACGTCTTTGACGTAGCGACCGGTCGGCAGGTCGGTGAGGTGATCCCGCGCGTGCAGTACCCGACCGCTGGCGGCTCCGCCGCCTGGACGCCTGATGGCAA
>CAYYVW010000037.1:0-1947 GCA_964473925.1 uncultured Verrucomicrobiaceae bacterium | reverse complement strand
GTAGGTCGGCCTTCAGGCCGACAAATAACTATTCGAATTGGACAAAAGCGTCAGGCTGAAGCCTGACCTACAAATGCTGATTATCTATGCAATTCGCAATCCGGTTTTTTTCAATATTTTTGTACTGAATAAAATGCTGTGGCCACGATCATGCTCACCCAACATGCCGGCTATGATGGCAACCTGATCGCGCACTTCATCCTTGCTGCGGCCATGCACCATGGCAAATAAATTGTAGGGCCATTCAGGCAGAAAACGTGGCCGTTGATAGCAATGGCTGACGAAGTCGAGCGCGCCGATCAACATGCCGATTCGTTTGATTTCAGTATCCGGTACATTCCACACGCTCATGCCATTGGCCGTGAAGCCAAGCTTGTAATGATTGGGCACGACACCGGTGCGGCGAATAATGCCGCAATCGGTCATGGCCTGGAGGCGCGCAATGACATCCTGCGCGCTGATGCCAAGCTGTTCGGCTATGGCCTGATAAGGCTCGCGTACCAGTGGCAAACCCTGCTGGGTGAGGCGGATAATTTCGCGGTCGGTATTGTCCAGAGTGAGCATGGTTTCCTGTGCCGAAGATGTTTGCATGATTACACCTCGAATCTCAGGCCAAGAAAATATTCTTCTTTCTTTGGCATGTTGTATACAAGGATGCCGGTTTGTTTTTCGATTTTCTTGATGACCTGTTTAACCTGCTCGGGTTTTTCTGTGGCGATAACAAACCACATATTCAAAACATGATCACGTTGATAATTGTGTGCCACTTCATCCAGTGCATTGACAATGGCGGTGACTTCATCATAACGGCTGGACGGCACTTTCATCGCGGCGAGGGTCAGGCCGCCACCGAGCTTTTCGGCATTGTACATCGGGCCAAAGCGGCTGATGTAACCGTCCTGCAGCAATCGATCAATGCGGGCAATGATCTCGTCTGCCGGGATGTCGAGTTGTCTGGATAATGCATCCCAGGGCTGATCGCATAACGGAAACCCGCCTTGCAGGCTGTTGATGATTTTTTTATCCAGATTGTGCAATTCGTTCATCATGCGCTGCGTGAGCCGGTTGCCTGATTGGCCAATGTCGAGACGTTGTGATCATGAACATGATCGTGAATATACAGGGCGCCGCGTTGTTTGTAACACTCGGTACTGAACAAGATGGCATGCGGCATGTCACCAACATTGCAGGATTCAATCATGTGCGCAAGATTGCGCATCACATCTTCGCGGTCATGGCCGTGAATCATGCAAAACAGGTTGTAGGGCCAGTCGGGCAACCGGCGTGGCCGGCGGTAACTTAGGTTGACGAATTCGAATTTGCCAAAGCAGTTGCCCAGGTCATCGACGCGATCATCCGGTATATCCCATACCACCATGCCATTGGCTTGATAACCAAGTTTGCGGTGCCGCACCACGACGCCAAAACGTTTGATGTCGCCGCGTTGTTGCATGCCGGCGATGTATTGAATGACTTCCTGTTCGGTGCTGCCAATTTGCTCGGCAATGGCCGCGTAAGGGCGGCTCACCAGTGGCAGGCCATGTTGCAATACGGTAATCAGCTGGCGTTCGTTAATCATGGTTGGTTTTCACCGTTTTTTTATTTAACCAGATGCAATGGAAATCCCAGATCAATGTGATAATCCTTTTCCATGGGCAGTGATAACACGCGCAGGCCGGAACGTTGTTCCATGTCGGCCAGAATGGAATTCAGTTTTGTTTCATTTTCTGCCGTGACCACAAACCACAAATTGAAATGATGTTCGCGTTTGTAATTGTGATTAACCGATGGGTAACTGCTGATTAAATTGGCAATGGCTGGTAATTTGATTTCCGGCACGGCCATGGCAGCCAGGGTGCTCACGCCAACCCGGTTGGGTCGAAACACGGCACCAATGCGGCTGATAGTCCCTTCATCCTGCAAGGTTTTCAGCCATTCAAGCAGTTC
>CAYYVW010000036.1:0-2014 GCA_964473925.1 uncultured Verrucomicrobiaceae bacterium | reverse complement strand
GACAGCAGAACATTTTATGTATGCTGTGAATAAAACACAGTGCAAGCAGGTTATTTACCTAAGCGGGATTATTGATGAAGCCAGCACAGGTCCTCTCTCCCCGCACCTTGCCTCGCGCCTTAACACTGAAAAAGTCCTGGCAGGATGTAGATCTCCCCTCACTGTGCTGCGCGCAAGCGTTATTATTGGCGCGGGCAGCGCCTCGTTTGAGATCATCCGCGATCTTGTAGAAAAGCTTCCTATCATGGTCGCCCCGCGCTGGGTGAAGAGCTTATGCCAGCCTATTTCTATTGTCGACGTACTTTTCTACCTATCGCATGCGCTGCTTAAAGAAGAAATGTACGGAAAGGTGTTTGATATAGGGGGGCCTGAGGTTTTAAGTTTTAAACAGCTCCTTCTGCGCTATGCCAAATATAGGAATTTGAAGCGCTATATCATCAATGTACCGTGCCTTACACCGCGCCTGTCCAGCTACTGGCTTGTGTTTATCACCTCTGTCCGCTTTTCGTTATGCTCCTACCTGATAGAGAGCATGCGGCACAATTCTATTTGCAAAAACGAGAAGATCTGCGCTGTACTCCCCCACACATGCCTGCGTTTTGAAGAAGCGCTTGAAAGGGCTTTTTTAAAGATCGCTCAAAATGAGGTGATCTCGACATGGATGGACTCATGGCTTATCAAAACGAAAAATCCCGATGTCAAACAGTACATCCAAGTTCCTACTGAGGGCTGTCTTATCGACGAGCAAAAAGCACCCCTGGCCCTCCCTCGCGATATCGTGATTTGCCGTATATGGAGCATTGGGGGCAAGACGGGATGGTATGGCCTCAACTGGGCGTGGCGCCTAAGAGGCCTTATGGACCAGCTCGTGGGAGGGACGGGCCTGAACCGGGGCAGAAGACATCCCACAGAGCTAGAGGTCGGCGATTCTATTGACTTCTGGCGCGTTGTCAAAGCTGATAAGACAGAAGGTCATCTCATATTATATGCTGAGATGAAGCTGCCGGGTGAGGCATGGCTCGAATTTGAGATCAAAGACAACATCCTCTATCAGACAGCCACATTCCGACCGAAAGGGATAGGGGGCCGCATGTATTGGTACTGTATGTTTCCCTTTCATTGTTTTATCTTCAAAAAAATGGCACGGTCCCTAACGCAAAAGCTATAGGCGAGTTTTGATAGAAGAGAGCCCGCCATCTACAGCAAGCACCTCGCCTGTGATCCATGAGCTTTCCTCTTGAAGCAGCCATTTGATAGCAGAGGCGACATCTTGAGGCTCACCGATACGTCCCAAGGGATGGAAGGCAGTAGATGCCTTAAGTGCCGCCTCATTACCGGTTATAGCCTGGGAAAGAGGCGTCTTGGTAAGGCCAGGTGCCACAGCATTGATCCGTATGCCTTTGGCTGCATACGACGCTGCCGCCGACCTGACAAGTCCTGCTATCGCAGCTTTAGCGGCAGATATCGCTTCATGGCTTGAGAGTCCCATAAGCGCAGTTGTTGAGCTGCAAAGTACAACAGAACCCCTCTTCTGTGCCCCCATCGCCTCAGTGGCTGCTTTAGTAATACAAAATGAGGAGGTAGCATTACAGCGCATCACGTCTTCGAATTCTTTTTGTGAAAGAAGGTGCAGAGGCTTGATGAGAAAGGATCCCACGCAGCTGACAACGCCATCGAGCTGCCCATTTTCTGAAAGGACCCATGATAGCGCCTCTTTTACCTGCTCTTCTTGCGTGGCATCAAGCGCCCTGCACGGCTGGCCCAGTCTTTCTGCTAAAGCCTGCAGCTTCTCTTTAGATCTAGCAAAAAGATACACTTTATGCCCCTCTTGGGAGAGCTTTTCAGAAAGAACGCTTCCTATCCCCCCGCTGGCACCAAAAATCGCATATATTTTTTTATCCATAAGTCACCTTTTCTCATCAAAAAACCAGAAATAAAGGTTTCAAGCAAGGAGATATTTTTAGCTTAGTATATCTACTGTGAAGTCAATAGAGCACCTAGGTTCTACAAGGAG
>CAYYVW010000035.1:0-2080 GCA_964473925.1 uncultured Verrucomicrobiaceae bacterium | reverse complement strand
CGGGGGCCGCGGCGGCCAGCGCGCCCGCGTCGAGCGCTCCCGCATCGAGGGCCACCTGTGCCACCAGCGGCGGCCCAGCGTCGAAGAGAACGGGCGGAGTCAGGCGCGGCGGTGGCGGAGTCTGCGCTGCGGCGGCGCGCGCCTGCTCTTCTGCTCGAGCTCGCCACGCCTCGCGGCCGACCACGACCGCGCCGACGAGCGCCACCAGCACCAGCGCGGCGACGCCAAGCTGCGCGCCTCGCCCTGGCGGCTGCAACGGTAACGGCTTGAGCCGCGTCGCCTCGTCGCTCACGGCGCTCGGAGGCGGCTTGATGGCGGTGTCCTGGGTGGCGCTCACCGGCGCGGGCTTCACGAGCGTCGGCTGCGGCTCAGTGACTGCGGCGCTGAGCGCGGTTTGGTCTGCAGGAGCCGGCGGAGGCTTCACCTCGGTCGCGATGACGGCCTGCGCGTCAGGCCCGAGCGGGCTCACCACCACCTCGGTCGCGCCGGGGTCCTGCGACGCGGCGACCGGCGCCGAGGCCGTCGCGACCTCGACCAACTGCGCCAGCGACCGCGACGTGATGGCGCCGTGCTGGGCGACGACGTCTTCGAGCGCGTGCTGCAGGGCCTCGGCCGACGGCCACCTCTTGTCAGGGGCCTTCTCGAGGCACCGCGCGAGAACGGCGTCGAGCGCCGCCGGTACGCTCGGCACCAGGGTCGACGGCGCGGGCGGCGTCTCGCCCTCGATGGCCAGCGCGGTGCGCAGCTCGTTGAGCCGCCGCGCGTCAGCCTCGCCGCCGCGGAAGAACGGGCGCTGCCCCGTCATCAGCTCGTACAGCACCACCCCCATGGCCCACACGTCGCTGCGAGCGTCGATGGCGCGGCCGCGCACCTGCTCGGGGGCCATGTAGAGCAGCTTGCCCTTCACCATGCCGGCCTGCGTCTTCGCCAGCTTGCCCTCGGCTCGCGCGATACCGAAGTCGAGCACCTTCACCACGCCGGTGGTGGTGAGGAAGAGGTTGTTGGGCGAGATGTCGCGGTGCACCAGGTTGAGCGGCCTGCCGTCTTCGCCCCTGGCGGTGTGCGCGTAGTGCAGGCCGGCGCACGCCTGGGCGCCCAGGTGCGCCACCATCACGGCCGGCAGCGCGCCCTTGCCGCTGGCGAGCCGCTGCTGAAGCATGGTGCCGAGGTCCGCGCCCTGCAGGAACTCCATGGCGAGGTAGTCGCTGCCGTCGACCTCACCGAAGTCGGTGATGTGCACCACGTTGGGGTGCTCGAGGAGCGACGCCAGCCGCGCCTCGTCGCGGAACATCGCGCGGAACTCCTGGTTGGCCGAGTGCTCAGGCAGCACCCGCTTGACCACCACCGTCTTCGCGAAGCCGCCGGGGCCTTCCTTCTTCGCGAGGTACAGCTCGGCCATGCCGCCGCGAGCCAGCGAACGAATCACGCGGTACGGTCCGAAGGAGCCGGGGGCACTCATTGGCGGCTGGCGAAGACTACGCCAGCGGCGACTGCCTCGCCGTCAGTTTGAGCACGAACGATGGCGCCCGTGGGTGTATCGTCGCCAGCGCTCGTCTCCGTCTCGACCCGGGAGCGCACGTGAGCCGCCGCGTCAGCCTCATCGTCGTGCTGGGCTGGGCGCTGGCCGCGCAGGCCCAGGTCGTCGCGCGCACCGTCGTGCGCCAGGGCGCCAACGGGGTCGACGAGACCGCCGTCGTCACGGCCGACCTGGCCGGCGCGGGGGTGACGTTCAAGCTGGTGAACGAGTCGACGGCCACCGTCATCGCGCGTTTCGAGGTGACGCTGGTGTGCGCCAGCTCGAAGGCGACGCGCACGGTGACGCAGTCCGTCTCCCTCACGGCTCCACCTGGCGGCGCGCCGCCGCGCGGTGAGCGAGTGAGCTGCTTCTCGTTGGGCGGGTTCGGCGACGCGCAGTCGTTTCAGGCAGGAGAGGTCGACTTCGAGGTGCGGTTGCCAGCCACGCCCAGCGCCTCGGGGGGCGGCGAGGTAGGCACAAGGGGCGGTGGCCCCGGCAGCGGCAGCACCGGCAACGGCAGCACCAGCGGCAACGGCAGCACCAGCGGCAACGGCAGCACCAGCG
>CAYYVW010000034.1:0-2128 GCA_964473925.1 uncultured Verrucomicrobiaceae bacterium | reverse complement strand
TTGGAGGTTCGATTCCTCTCGCCAGCTCCAAATCTTTCCACGTCATATCAAATACTTCACCTATCAGCGTGTGCCTACGGGCATCTGCTCCAGAAGTAGCTGGGTGCATCGCGGGTGCATTTTGAGACGTGATCTGTAGCGCCTCACCCAGCTTCTGAACGTATTGGTCTCCTTCGCCTGGAAACAAGTGCGAATAAATGTCCATCGTGACTTGGATCGAACCGTGGCCTAGTTGCTCTTGTACGTACTTCGGCGGCGCCCCGGCTTGAGCCATCAACGACGCATACGTATGCCTAAGATCATGGAACCGGACACGCCGAATCCCTGCCTCGCTTAACAGGCCAGCAAATATCCTCCGAAGGTTTGAATCATCCCACCGTGTCCATGACGGAGTGACAAAGACGTATTCCGGCATTGTCTTGCCTGTGTTAGCTGCCTCTCGGCTACGGGATTCATGAAGCCCCTGAAGCTCAACTGTCAACGGCGCTGTCATATTGACCCGCCGAATTTTATGGCTCTTTGTCGATGTCTCGACACCATGAGTCACGCCCCGACGGACTTCAATAAACTTACCGTTGAAATCGATGTCGCTCCATTTCAGCCCGACTAATTCGCCTTGACGCATGCCCGTTTGAACCGCGCACATGACAAGCGGATACACTCCGTGGCCTTGCGCTGATGTCAGGAGCGTTACAACCTCAGTACTCGTCAACGGTTGAATATGTGCCCGTCGGTCTTCCTTAGACCTAGTTAACCGCCCGGTGCGGGCGACAGGATTGCTACCGATGATTCCGTCGTCCATTGCGTGGTGATAAGCCTCTTTCAATGGTGTCAGAATGTTATGGATCGTCTGCTTCTTCAAGCCCTTCTTCGACAGATCGGCAATCAGTCGTTTAATGTCCGTTCTCGTGACTTTATCAAACCTCTGAGCCCCCATGACTGGATAGACATAGATCGTCAACGCCTGCCGGTAGCTGTGCGCCGTACTCGGTTTACAGTGAACTTCGGCATACACGCTGAGCCATTCGTCACAGTACGCCTTGACCGTTGGCATTTCAGACTGAGCCGGGGCGGATAGCGTTACCGCCTCTCCGTTGGCCTCGCTCCATTTCAGCCGGGCTTCCATCTTGCGGGCGAAGTCCTGCGCCGCCTTCTTGTCAGTAAACTGCTTCTTGGCCCGCTGCTTGTTGAAATTGATATAGACACAATACCCCGGACGGTCTTTCCGTTGTCGAACCTTGACGCCCATACGCCTCCTGAATAATGGGGGCTCATCTACAGCCGCTGAAGCGATAGACTGCCCCCTTTGTTTAGTTAACCCCTGCAGATTAAATCGACTGACACCCCGGTATCTGCAAGGAGTCGGTCCGGCACGAGAGCGCCAGCAGCCTCACAAATCTTGATATGAACGCCTTCATCATTCTTCACGTACTCCAAAGCCTTTACTTCGGCTTGATCAAACGATTCGGCCTCAACCTCGACGTTATAAGAAACCTTTGTAACTACGTTTACTCCAAACAACATAATAAACCTCCAGTTAATGTTTGCTCAGCGATGCTGAGTAAGTTATGCTAGCAATACTAGTTTTGATAATATATACATCTTTCGTAGTACACAGATATTCGATAATACTGCTAGCACATACGCGTGCAATATCGTACAATGCCGTATGAAGACCGACACGAAAGACACGACGGTTCTCTATATTCGAGATGCCCCCGAGTCCCTAGCCCGGAAGCTCAGAGCCGCTGCAGCTCTTGCCGGGCATCGAGGCATCCCGGATTACGTCATCGAAGTCCTGACGAAACACACGGACGAGCTTGAGCGGACTGGGTTCCTACCTCGGCCCAAGGCAAAATAGCCGTTTGCCTGACAAGGCTGTCTAAAGCTAATCGCACGTCTTCAATCACCGCTCTCCAATTGCCAGCCCACCGCTGACGGAACAGCCTTGCTGTGGGGTACCAAAGGCTATCAGACCGGTCTCTGAGCCATCGCCAATCAGAGTCGTACGGCAACATGATCCAAACGGGTTTGCCTAACGCCCCCGCAAGGTGAGCCACAGCGGTATCCACCGTGACAACAAGATCCAGCTGGCGTATCACTGCAGCCGTATCAGCGAAGTCCTTAA
>CAYYVW010000033.1:0-2129 GCA_964473925.1 uncultured Verrucomicrobiaceae bacterium | reverse complement strand
TGAACATCATCCTGGTCGTCGCCATCCTCGGCTACTTCGGCGTCGAGACGACCTCGTTCGCCGCGCTGGTCGCCGGCCTGGGCGTCGCGATCGGCGCCGCCTGGGGCGGGCTGCTGTCGAACTTCGCCGCCGGCGCCTTCATGCTGGTGCTGCGCCCCTTCAAGGTGGGTGACTTCTTCTCCATCGGCGGTGTCACCGGCACGGAGCACGAGCTGGGCCTGTTCGGCACCACGCTGATCACGCCGGACAACGTCATGACCATCGTCGGCAACGGGCGCATCTTCGGCGACACCATTCAGAACTTCTCGGCCCTGCCCGCGCGACGCGTGGACCGCACGGCCCAGCTGGCGGCCGGCGTGGACGTGGCCGACGCCATCGTGCGCCTGCGCAAGGCGGTCTCGAAGGTGCCCAACGTGCTCGATTTGCCGGTGCCCGAGGTCAATGTGCTCGACATCAACCTGGTCGGGCCCGTGATCGCCGTGCGCCCGTATTGCCACACCGTGGACTACTGGCAGGTGTACTTCGACACCAACGCCGCCATCCTGCGCGTTTGCCAGGAGGCTGGCTGGCCGGCGCCCACACCCACCCACATCGCGAAACTCCAGCAACTGGCTGCGTAAGATGGGTGCCTGGTTCCGCCATCGGGCGGGCGATGACACGCAGGAGCAGCGCACATGGACATCCGCATGGAGGTGGAGCAGTTGATGGCAACCGAAGTGGGGCCGTTCGTGCCCCGCCTGATGGCTGCTGCGGGCATCGTGCTGGTGGCCTGGGTGCTCTCGCGCCTGGTTCGCGCCACCGTGAGCCGGCTGGCGCAGCGCACCGGCCTGGAGCGCCGCCTGCAGACCCCTGGCCTGGCCGGCGTGCTGGTGCAGGTGGCCACGGGCCTGGTCTGGCTGCTGGCCTTGCCGGCCTTGTTGGGCACGCTGCAGCTGCAGGCCTTGCTCGATCCGGTCAACGTGATGATGTCGCGTTTGATGGGTTACGTGCCGAGCCTGTTTGGCGCGGTCGTGATCCTGGGCGTGGGCTGGCTGGCGGCGCGCATCCTCAGGCAGATCGTCGAAGGCTTGCTGATCGCGGCGGGCTCCGAGAACCTGGCCGAGCGCCTGGGCCTGGGCTCCGCCCTGGGCGAGCGCAAGCTGGCCAGCCTGGCCGGCTCGGCGGTGTTTTTGCTGGTGATGCTGCCCACGCTGACGGCGGGGCTGCAGGCCCTGGGCCTGGAGGCCGTGGCCCGCCCGGTGGGCCAGATGCTCGATGCGGTCGTGGCCCTGGTGCCGCGACTGGTTTCTGCCGGCCTGATCGTGGGCATCGGCGCCTTGTTGGGCCGGGTCGTGGCCGGGGTGGTGGTCACCGCCCTGGTGGGGGCCGGTGTCAACCGCTGGCCCGCGCGCATGGGCCTGCCCGATGGCTGGCGGTTTGCGGGGCGCGACCTGGCCGAGCTGGCCGGCTCGCTGGTCATGCTGGGCTTTGTCATGGCCGCCATCACCCAGGCCTGCCAGGTGCTGGGCTTCGAGGTGCTGACCGAGGTCGTCACCGTGCTGGGCTCGGTCATGGCGCGCCTGGTGACGGCGGCGCTGGTGCTGGCCATCGGCCTGTGGCTGGCTTCAGCGGCGGCACAGGCCGTCGAGGCCAGCGGGCGGCACGAGGCCTTGGCCTGGGCCCGCGTGGCGCGCTGGACCATCCTGTTCTTCTCCACGGCGCTGGCCTTGCGGCAGTCCGGCCTGCCGGGCGACATCATCGTCATCGCCTTCGCGGCCGTGGTGGGTGCGATCGCGCTGGGCCTGGCGCTGGCGCTGGGCCTGGGCGGGCGAGAGGTGGCCGCGCGCCTGCTCGACGCGCTGGCGCGCCGCTACACCCGCATCGAAGAAGACCGTGGCAACCCACCTGCCTGAGGCCGCTCGGTGAGCATCGGCCTGCGGCACCTGCCGCGCCTCTTTCGGCGGCTTTTCAACGAGGGCAGCCTGCCCCAGCAGGTTGCGGGCACCGGTGTGCTGGCCTCGGCCGCAGCGACCTTGGCGACGGCGACATGGGGCTGGGGTGAGCCGCACACCTGGCTGGCCATGGCGCTGACCGGTCTGGCCGCCACGGCCGCTGCGACCTGGGTGGCCTGGCGCGCCTCGGCGGCATTG
>CAYYVW010000032.1:0-2217 GCA_964473925.1 uncultured Verrucomicrobiaceae bacterium | reverse complement strand
GCGGGCGATGGAGATCAGCGCTCAAGTGATCATGAAGGGAACGAAAGTTGACGGCATTTATGATGCCGATCCCGTCACTAATCCATCGGCGAAGAAGTATGAGAAGATTTCCTTTCTGTCCATCCTCAACCAGAAGCTCAAGGTGATGGATTCCACGGCCATCAGCCTTTGTATGGACAATAAATTGCCTCTCATCGTCTTCAATCTGAAAGTGAAAGGTAACTTTAAACGCGTGGCATTAGGTGAGCCGATCGGAACCCTGGTAACGCTCGGCGATCGCTGATCCCATCACGAGGTGTCCTCATGTCCAATGCAGCCCCCGTTCGGCAAGCATTCATCTCACATATGGATCAAGCCCTCGAACATTTGCGGAAAGATTTGTCCGGACTCCGAACAGGCCGGGCGTCCGTTGCGCTGCTCGACGGCATTCGTGTCGATTATTATGGGACCATGACTCCGCTCAAACAGATTGCCAACGTCTCCACCCCCGAGGCGCGACTCATCACCATTCAACCCTGGGAACCGAAATTGATCAAAGAAATCGAGAAGGCCATATCCAATTCAGGACTGGGGGTCACGCCTTCAAACGACGGCAAATTGATCCGTGTTCCGCTTCCGCCTTTGACGGAAGAACGCCGCAAGGAATTGACGAAGATCTGCAAGAAACATGGCGAGGAGACGAAGGTTCAGATTCGAGGTTTTCGGCGAGACGCGAATGAAGAGTTCAAAAAACTTCAAAAAAATTCACAGCTCACCGAGGACGAACTGCGCAAGGCCGAGCAAGAGACCCAGAAGCTGATCGAACAGTATGGCCAGAAAATCGATGATGTGATCAAGAAAAAGGAACAGGAAATCATGGAGGTCTGAGTCGGACTTCCTGATTCTCGCTTCATTGCGTGCCGAATACGCCGACCTTTCTTCCAACTGTCGCCATCGTAGATCTGACGGCGCTCGCATACAATCTGTCCCAGTTTCGACGGACGTTGTCCCCAGGTTGCGACGTCATGGCGGTGGTCAAGGCCAACGCCTACGGCCATGGCGCGATCGAAACATCACGGACACTGATACGGCATGGTGTCAGCCACCTTGCCGTGTTCTCAATGGAAGAAGGGAGCATGCTTCGACAGGCCGGTCTCGATGTGCCGATCGTCGTCCTAGGACCTATCTTCAAAGAACAATTCGGTGATCTCTTCGCCTACCGACTTACCCCGGTGGTAAGTGATCCTTCCGTGCTTACTGCACTGGGCCAGGCCGCGATATCATGTGAGTTCCCCCACCCGATCCATCTTAAAATTGAGACTGGCATGGGCCGTCTCGGCCTGACACATGATGAGCTGGTGACCTTCGTCAGCTCTCATCGGTTTCCTCCGTCGCTTCGTTTGGAAGGGCTCATGACCCATCTGGCGGATGCCGACGGATCCGATCCGGACGCGACCGAACAACAGATCAGTCGTTTCAACAAAGCCCTGAAAGTCGTGATGGAAGGTGGGTTTCAGGTTTCTCTCGTACATGCCTCCAATAGTAGTGGAACGGTTCGATTCCCATCAGCCCACTTTTCTCTCGTGCGGCCCGGCATCATGTTATATGGCTACCATACTCTTCCCCATACGATTCAGACTCCGAACTTGCGGCCGGTGCTTTCGCTCAAGACCCGCATTGCTCAACTTCGAACCATCCAACCCGGCACCACCGTCAGCTACAACCGGACCTTCACCGCAAGACGTCCTACCCGCATTGCGGTTCTTCCGATCGGCTATGCCAATGGATTGAGCCGCCATCTCTCGAATCGAGGCGCCGTCCTCATCCACGGACAGCGGGCTTCCATCGCGGGATTGGTCTGTATGGATATGGTGATGGTGGATGTCACCGAGATTCCTGATACGGCCGTGGGTGATGAAGCGGTGCTGATCGGGCGGCAAGGAAACGACGAAATTACGGCCTCTGATATTGCCAAGTGGGCGGATACTATTCCATACGAAGTCCTGTGCGCGATCGGACCGCAGATTCCAAGGCTCTACGTCTCCGCTTGAACCTTCGTAGCGGCCCTTGCATGCTATTGACATGTTCCATTCGGTATGACGGGTGGATTACGTCAGGATGCTCAAAAAGGCTTCTAATCTCACCCGCCCAACCCCCGGCGCGCCAAGACGCGCCGTTCCTCGGGCAAGGCGGCAGCGAGGTCCGCGACGCGAAGAATAATGAGGCGCACGGCGCGAT
>CAYYVW010000031.1:0-2332 GCA_964473925.1 uncultured Verrucomicrobiaceae bacterium | reverse complement strand
GACCAGATCCGAGAATCCGCGCGCACAGCCTTCATATGCTCCGCACGATGCAAACGCAGTGCCGCCATCGGAGCCGGGCCTCCGGCGAGCCCGATCTTCGAAGCAGAGCGCCCGCGTGACATCGAGGCCCATCGTCGAGGCGTGCCACCCCACGGCGGACGACCGAGGCGGAGCAGCTCGAAAGCGGAAAGGACCCCTCCGGGTCGTCATCGGTCGAGAGCTCGCTCCAGACGGGTATCGATCACTCGAATCCCTTCCCGCCTAGCATATGGGCGATCGGGACATCGCGCAGCGTACGCGCGTCCGACACCAATACCGCGTCGGCATCCGGCGCGAGCTCGACGTATGCGCAGCGCTGCATTCGCCCGCCCGGCGCCGGCAGCGCGGTGCACAGGGCGTCGCGCAGCGCGGTCGAGGGTCAATCCGGCTCGCCCGGGCGATACATGGATCGAGCCACGCTCCCGCGCAGGTAGCCGGGCTCCACCCTGCCCCCCGTCAGACCCTCTGCAAAGGCGACCTTCGCCACGGCGGTAGCAATGGCGAGGGCGACCCCGGGCATCCGCGCGGCAGGCGGGAAGATCCGTCCTGCGGCCAGGTCTTCGTCGCCGACCTCCCCGGCGAGGGCCTCGGCCGCGGCGAAGAACATCTCGTCGATTACTCGCGTAGCGCCTGATGCCAGCAACCCGAGGCCGACTCCGGGAAAGACGAAGGAGTTGTTCGCCTGACCCGGCGCGTGGGTCACGTCGCCGATCGTGACCGGCTCGAAGGGACTCCCCGCGGCGAAGATCACGCGGCCGTCGGTCCATTCGTAGGCCTGCTTCGCGGTGCACTCCGCCCTGGAGGTCGGGTTCGAGAGGGCGAGGACGACCGGGAGCGAGCAGTCCTTCGCCATCGCCTCGAGCACCGGCCGTGTGAACAGGGCGCCATGCCCGGACGCGCCGACGAGGACGGTCGGACGGAACGCGTGGATCGTCGAGACGAGATCGGGGCACGGCTCGACCTCGCGCGCGAATGCGCGCTTCTGGGGCGGAAGATCCGGGCGCGTGGAGACCACGGTCCCCTTCGAGTCGATGAAGAGACAGCGCTCGAGGGCTTCTCGCGGAGCGAGCCCCGCACGCTGCAAGGCGCCGACGACGATCGCGCCGATTCCGAGGCCCGCCTCTCCCGCACCGAGAAACAGGATGCGTTCCTCGGCGAGCTCGCGGCCCGTGCGCCGGCCTGCGGCGAGCAGCGCCGCGAGCCCCATCGCCCCGGTGCCCTGGATGTCGTCGTTGAAGCAGCAGAGTCGATCGCGGTGACGGGCCAGGAGACGGAACGCATTGGCGTTGTTGAAGTCCTCGAATTGCAGGATCACGTCCGGGAAGACCTGCTGGACCGCCGAAACGAACTCGTCGAGGAACGCGTCATAGGCATCGCCCGCGAGCCGTGGCACGCGCTGCCCGAGGTAGAGGCGATCCTCACGGATCGACGTCGTATCGGTGCCGACGTCCAGCTGGATCGGCAGACAACGCGAAGGCGCGATACCCGCACAGGCCGTGTAGAGCGCGAGCTTGCCGATCGGGATGCCCATGCCGTTCGCGCCGAGATCCCCGAGGCCGAGGATCCGCCCGCCGTCGGTGACGACGATGATGGCGACGTCGCGCTGCGGCCAGCCTCGCAGGATGTCCGCGATGCGACCACGGTGCTGCGAAGCGATGTAGAGGCCTCGCGGCCGGACGTAGAGTCGACTCCACTCGAGACAGGCCTGTCCCACGGTGGGTGTGTAGACCACGGGGAGCAGCTCCTGCAGGTTCGCCGTGACGACGCGGTAGAAGAGCGTCTCGTCCTCGTCCTGGATCGCGGAGAGATACACATAACGTTCGATCGGCGTCGCCTTGGCGCGCACCGCCTCGAGGACGCGATCCGCCTGCTCCTCGAGGGTCTCGACGCGAGGCGGGAGCCAGCCCGTCAGGCCGAGACGCTCGCGCTCCTCCGAGCTGAAGGCCGTGCCGCGATTCGTGAGCGCGTCGCGCAGGAGATCGAAGCGGGGGCTGACGGGCGGGTGGCTCATGATCTTCTCCCGATCGATCCCGCAGGATCGCACCGTACTCTCGCCTCCGAGAAGGGGGCAAGCGCATCGTCGAGTCTCGACCGGCTCACGGTACCAGGGCGGAGGGTCGAGTGGCTTCGAGTCGCCACTGTGGCGGTGCGCCACGTCCGGCGTGCATCATCTCGCCTTCGCGTCGCTTCAGGTCGAGCCCGCGGCGTTCGGGCGAGTCCTCTGCATGGCACGTCGCTTGCTCTCGTTCGATGGACCAATGGAGCAGGGTCCGATTGCACGGGGGTCGGGAGC
>CAYYVW010000030.1:0-2645 GCA_964473925.1 uncultured Verrucomicrobiaceae bacterium | reverse complement strand
GGCCGCTGACGCGGCCGCATCAGGGGCGTCGGCCATCGAGAGGAAAAAAGCGATTTAATCCCATCTCAAGTTGCGCTTCGCGCAACTATCTCAGGTTGCGCGAAGCGCAACCTTAAATGTCATGACTCTCAAACTCACGAAGCGAGTACTTGGTGGGATCGATCTTGCGCTTCTTGATCGGCAGCAGCGAGTCAAGGTTGATCACCTTGTGCTCGGGCTTCGGCTTGACGTGCTCCGGATGCCACGAACGAGTGCCACGAGCGTGAACAGTAGCGAGGGCGGAGCCCTCGCTACGCTTCTTGGAGCAGGGGGGAGCGTCGGGGCAAGGAAGGAGATCGTCAGTGCGGAAAGTGTAGATGTTCTGAGTGGCAATCTCAAAGAGCGAGGCGCCGGCGATGTAGTCGGTACGAGTGATGCGGAACTCGATGAACTTGGCCAGATCAAAGCAGTAGCATTCGGAGGCGAGGAAGTTGGAGATGTATGAGATCAGACCAACGTTGGAGATGAAGCCGTTTGCGTAGGAAGTCTGCTGGACCGGGTGAAGGTAGAAGCGATCGACAAAGTTGACAGCGGTCTGGGTGTTGAAGCCAGTCTGCTTCTTGAACGTGTCGACGAGACGATTGAAAGACCAGGCGTTGCGAGCAAAGTTGACGCCCATGGCGCAGTATTGACGAGCAGCAATACGAGAGAGGCTGATGATGGCATTGAGCGCAGCAACGGTGTCCTGGCTGCCCGGAATCGGGTTGCCCAGATCGTCAAAGAGCACGTAGTACTCGTTGATCATGCCAATGATCTCACCAAGAGTGGCCCAGCCTTCACCCAACGAGGCGGAAGCCGGCACGGGGATGTTGTAACTGGCAACGCCGTCGTCGAGAATGCCTGGACTTGATGCAGTCGTGGGCCAGCCAGTGACGGGCACGATGCCGCGCAGGAAATCAACCAGGTTAGGCACACGATCGAAACCGTGGCCGAGCGCTCCTTCGTGAAGCATCGTACCCAACTCGCTGGTGGCGACAAACGGAATGATCGTGGTGAAGGCAATGGTGATGTTGACAAACTTGCGCTGAAGATCAACGCCAGTGCCGCTGTTAGCCGAACCCGAGAGTTGCCCGCGCACGCGATAAACAACACGCTCTGGACCAGTGGCAGCGATGGTGGCAGGATCAAAGGTCTTGATCACGGTGGAGTTGAAGTACTCTTGATTGAAGCTCTGACTCAGTAGGTTGTTGGCGACGGCCGTGTTGACCACATAGCGCGCCAGCGTCTGGAAGTAAAAATCGACCTTGAAGCGCATGTAGGTTCCACGCTTGGTCTGCAGCTGACCACCGGTGGTGGCTTCAAGTGTACGGAATGCAAGCAAGAACGCAGCACGTCGAACACCGTCGCCAATATCAGTGTATTGGTACTTGGGCTTACCAGTTACGGGGTCGTAGATGTTGGTAGGAACCATTGGCAGCGTTGTGTCGATGGCATAATGCTGTGCATAGACGTAGTCCATGCATGGATGATAGACGTAGTTGGCTGGAGCCGGCGGCTCCGATGCGTTCACGGCACCAGTGACAGTGTAACCGTAGTGACGACCGAGGCAATCGATGTCCGACTTGGCATCGGCAATGGCCGAATCCTGTGAGTAGGCCTGAACGATCTCGAGAGTCACATTGTCGCCAGTTGTGTTGAGCTTGTAGAGTCCGGCAGTAGCTGATGAAGCAAACCCAAACAGTGCGTACTTCTCCTTGACGAGTTGATCGGCCAGCAACTCGCGAATATCAAAGAACAAATCGGCGAGCTGCTCACCGCTCTTGGACACCAGCTCGACAATGTCGTTTCCGGATCCGTACGGCTGCACGATGTTCTCTTGAGCAACGTAGTTGGTGATGATCTGCTGCACATCGGTGTACGGAGTACCAGCTGAGATTCCCAGCGAACGATTGTTCTTTTGAAGAACCAGATACGCGTCTCCGACGTGAGAAGCGACAGCATTCTCAAGATCGCTGGCCACCCAACGCTCGAGACCAGCAATCTTGGTCTGAGCATCAACGAAGCGAGCAGTCAACGCAGCCGACGTCGTCGACAGACCAGGGGCCTGAAGCGCAGCAAAGGCGGCATTTTGCGCGGGATCAAGAGGAATACGCAACTGAGGTCCCGTGGGGTTGGAATCGGTGTAGGGCACTCGGTAAGCAGTTGCGCGTCCACTAGTGGCGTTGCGCTCCACAAGCGAGACGTGACGATGAGCACCACGCCAGTGACCCGTGTAGTGATCGTTGCTCATGTGCGCAGGGACCATGCGCTCGACGACAGCATCGGAGAATCGCTGAACTTCGGGCAACACCTTGTTGTCCCACACATACGCCCACTTGTTGGCCAGCTCTTCGCCCTTCGCGGGTCCGAAATGGTACGCAAGCACCTCGGAGAAGTTGTAGTAGATCAGCGAGTTGGGACCGCCGCCAAACGTGAGCAGCGGATTGCCTGACTCGTCGGACAGTCGAAGGTTCTTGAAGTTGGACAAAAACGATCCGCCAGTATTGGGAACCGGCGGCTTCCAGAAACGGAGATCGATCTGATTGCCTTGGCCAATCCACATAAGCGCAGTTTGATCCGGCTGGCGCGGCAGACGGCCAAGGACAACCGCTCGCGCATCCGCCTGG
>CAYYVW010000029.1:0-2799 GCA_964473925.1 uncultured Verrucomicrobiaceae bacterium | reverse complement strand
GCGCAGGTTTGCCACAAACTGACCGGAGATTAGACCGGGACGAACGTTACCGGCCCGAAACGCACACGCTGGAATCTTGCGGCGTAGTCCGGAATCGACACCACTCAGATGGACGGCCGAGGGCGGCCATTCTACAGGATGCTCCGTGCCACCGTGAGGAGTAGGAATTCCAGCACGACCATGCGGCCGCATCGATCCACTCGCTACCGCTGCGGGCTGGTATTTTTCGAAATCCAGGCGCGTTGGGTGTTTGCCAGCAGCCAAACTTCAGTTGACGCAAATTGCTGTTAACCGAAGTGATCCGAATGACGATTGGGGAAGTTACTCCTTCAGCTCGATCGCCAGTTCATCACGGGTCCCTTCGTCAATCGTCGCCTTCAGTGGACTCGTTGTATCGGAACGGAACTTTTGCGGCAGCTTCGAGTACTTCGACTGGTCCGGATTGGGATCGTTCGTGACGACTGGTGGGGAAACCGTCACCACGTATTCACCAACTGCAATACCCTCCAGCCGCGCCGTTCCGTCCGCCCCCAGCTCACCACCGCCCCCCAAACCCGTCGCACTGTTGGTGAGACTGACATAGCCCTCCGTGACCGGTTCGCCACCATACGTCACTTTGACTACCAACCCGCCCGTCGGCTTGTCCGAATGGGGATCGTGACGACACCCGCCCAGTCCCCACAGCAGAAAAAACCCCAGCATCACTGACGCCGACCATCGCATCAATTTCATTTCAGGTAACATCCAATCCAGGTTTGTCAGATGGAAAGTCTCAGAGCACGCGACACCTGCCGCTTAGGCGATTCCGTCCATACGGTGATGTCGGCTGCACCCGACGAGTTCAGCCTCGCCAATCCCCGCGCTCCGGGATCACCTCACTGGTGCTGGAGGCGGGATTGCACTGACCGGCAGATGCTTAAACTTCGCTGATGGACATTAATATTCGCCAATCACCGAACCGTCATCCCGGGTGCACAGCGCCCGGTAGGTATCGAAGTTGATATTTTCCGAGACAAACCGCACTGACCCGTCCGTCAACAGCACGTGAATCCCGCCGGTATGGAACGAGTTCGTCACCGTATTCGCGGAAGCTGGCGAATTTGCGGAGCTGGGAGCCCCCGTTTTGAAATACGCATTCGGGGAATGACGCACCGCCGTCACTCCGCCCGGGTACCAGCAACCGCCAGATGAGAGCGGAAAGGTTGTCCCTGCATTCATTGATCCTGGTCCGACGTTGCCAAATGAGAACCACCCGCCGAGATAGTTCGCGCTCCGCTCCAGCCCATTCACCGTTCCTGACTGCTCAGCCATAATGATCGTGTTCGAGCCCCCGTCGGTGCAGTCGGCCATGGACTTGCTTTCAAAGGCCGGCAGCATCCCATTCCGGCAGTAACTACTTGCACTCGAACACATGAAGTCACCCGAACAGACAGTCGTTCGTCCGGCAGGGTCGGGAGTCGCCCCGCTGATCCCCACGTAATCCATCACCATGCTCTGGTAGCTCAGCCCAACTTGGGCGTGATTGAACGGCGACAAGGGGCTCGACGGGCACGTGTACATAGGAATCAGCAAGTTCCGCAGGATCGCGGTCGTGGCATTGAAGCCACAGGGGGTCGAGGGAGTCGCCGCGACGCAGCCGGGTGAGTGGGCCATGAATCCTGATGCGGATTTACCCAAACTATTATACAGGGGCGCCTGGTCAATGTACGGCAGGATGAAGACGCGCCAGTTCGGGCCATCGCTGTATCCGGCCCCCATGGGGAACAGCTTCGCCGCATCGTGATAGTTGTGCAGGGCCAGTCCCAACTGCTTCATCTGGCTCTTGCACTGCGTCCGACGAGCGGCCTCGCGGGCCTGTTGCACCGCGGGTAATAAGAGAGCAATCAACACCGCAATGATGGCAATTACCACCAAAAGTTCGATCAGGGTAAATCCACGTTTTGACATTGTCACCGACTCCACACACGACAAATAGACAAAAAACAACCCCAACACATTTACAGCACACGACTTACAAAAAACAAAACCCCGGGACAACCCCACACCACCAGCCACAGACACGGCGACTTCATCATGTAGCCATCAACATACTATAATGTATGAATTCGACACAAAACAAGGCTGTCCACCCTTAAGACAGGGGCCTTCCGGGATATATATTTAATATCATCTGTGCATTAGGCATGCGGCGAGAATGCGGCCCCGCCCTGGGACGCCAGGCCGTATCGATCGACTCCTTGACGCTGCGGGCCGGCATTCTAAAAGAGCCAAGCACGTGGCCGGTGTTGGCGGCAAATGTTTAAGCTTCGACCAAGTCAGCACCTGAAACGGTGCTTCAAAGGTCTACCGCTCGGCCGCTTCTGATTATGACCGGGCGCCCCGATCAGGCCCCGATCAGGCCCCGAACATCGCCCGGCCTGGCCCGCGGACCCGCACACGGCATTCGAGCGCGCGCTGGATCTCGACTCGATCTGCCTGGCTCAGCCAGCCGCAGGGAGCGGACCACAGGCTATCAGCAACCTTGCAGCCACAACTGGAGAAGCGGCGAGACACCGTTTGACCCCGGTCCTGGCCGCTCGGACGGGGCTGAGGGAGCCCAGGTGTCTAATCCCGGGACTGCAGCGGCGCGACGCCTGACCACATTCGTCTAAAAACTAGCCACCGACAAATCATTGGACGACCGTATCACGCCTACGGCCCCCGTCATGGCCAGTCAGACAGGCCAGTCTGTGCCTGACTGGCGCTGCTAATGGGTGTTATTCACGACACAGCGCAGGAGCTCATACTGAAATTCATCCC
>CAYYVW010000028.1:399-3016 GCA_964473925.1 uncultured Verrucomicrobiaceae bacterium | reverse complement strand
TCCGGAATTTCAGGAACAACTAAAAAATGAGTTCTCTGAACCTCTTCCCATCGATGAGTTTTTAAACAGTGACGATTCTGAAAGTAAAGGAACTTCGCGTCGCGACTTCTTAAAAGTAATGGGCTTCTCTACAGCAGCCGTTGCCTTAGCAGCTTGCGAAACGCCAGTGAACAGATCAATTCCTTACGTTGTAAAACCAGAAGAAGTTACTCCGGGTGTAGCCAATTTCTACGCTTCTACTTTTTATGATGGTCACGATTATGCTTCTATTCTTGTAAAAACAAGAGAAGGTCGTCCTATCAAAATTGAAGGTAACGAACTTTCAAAGGTTTCTCATGGTGGAACAAGTGCACGTGTTCAAGCATCCGTATTAAGTTTATATGATGGAGCTCGTTTAAGAGGTCCACTATTAAAAGGAAAAGATGCAACATGGAAAGCTGCTGATGATGCAGTTGCTGCTGCAGTTTCTGCAACTGGTGCTGCCATTCGTATCTTAACATCTACTATCATCAGCCCTTCTACAAAAGCGGTTGTTGCTGAGTTCATGTCAAAATATCCAACAGCGCAACACGTTACTTACGATGCAATTTCTTACAACGCTTTAACGCTTGCTAATAAAAATGTTTTCGGTAAGTCAGTTGTTTCTTCTTATGATTTCTCTAAAGCAAAAACAGTTGTTGGTATCGCCTGCGATTTCTTAGGAAACTGGCTAAACCCAATTGAATTTGCAAAACAATACGCAACTAATCGTCGCGCATCAAAAGAAAATCCTGAAATGAGTAAGCATTACCATTTTGAGGCTAATTTGTCGTTAACCGGTGCAAATGCCGATCAACGCGTTTGGGTAAAACCATCTGAATTAGGTAAAGTCACTTTAGCTTTATTTAATGAAGTTGCCGGTGCTACAGGAAATTCAAAAGCTTCTGGTGATGAGAAGATCGGAAATCCCGCTGCTGCAGCATCAATTAAAAAAGCAGCTGAAGAATTAGTGAAACACAAAGGACAATCATTAGTTGTTTCTGGTGTTAACGACGAAGGTGTTCAAACCTTAGTAAATGGAATAAACAAAATGCTTGACAACTACGGAAAAACAGTAGACGTTGAGTTACACTATAATTTAAAACAAGGTGATGATAAAGCATTCACTGATCTAGTAGCTGATATGGCTACCGGAAAAGTAAATGTATTAATGACCTACAACTGTAACCCGGTGTATACTTCTCCTGCATCATTAAACTTTGCAGCAGCGTATAAAAAAGTAGCTACAAAAGTTTCATTTGCACAAGTGCTTGATGAAACAGCGCAGTTGGCAGATGTAGTTTGTCCTGATCATCATTATTTAGAGTCGTGGAACGACGCTAATCCAAAACGTGGACATTATTCTTTACAACAACCAGCTATCAATCCAATTTTCGCTCAACCTCGTCACGAAGGTACTCGTCAATTTCAGGATTCTATGTTGAAATGGTCTGGTGTAAAAACTGATTATTTATCATACTTACAAGGAGTTTGGAACAACCGTATTTTCCCTAATCAAGGTAAATTCGGTGATTTTAGTTCTTTCTGGAATAACTCATTACATGATGGTGTTGTAAAAACATACGTACATAAAGACGTTAACGTTGCAGAAAAATTAGTGATCAACGATTCTACAGGAAAACCATTACTAGCCGGTGTTGCTGCAATTGTTGCTGAACTAACCGATACAGCAAAAGTAGAAGCACCAAAAGTAGATCCAAAAGTTGTTGCCGTACCAGAAGTATTACCTACTCCTGATTATAACAAAGCAGCTTCAATGGCAAGCGGAACAAAAGGCGGCGCTCTTGAATTATTTGTTTACGAAAAAATCGGTATTGGAATTGGTAACCAAAGTAATAATCCTTGGTTGCACGAATTACCGGATCCTATCTCTAAAGTTACTTGGGATAATTACATCACAATGAGTCCTATTGATGTGAAAGAAAAAGGACTAGGTGAAATGTTACGCCAAGATATTGATGGAAGCACAGTTGAATTAACTGTAAATGGTATGAAGATGACAGTTCCTGTTTATCCTCAACCAGGTCAAGCTCCAGGAACTATTGGTTTAGCTTTAGGATACGGAAGAACAGTTGAATCAATGAAAGTTGGTAATGGTATTGGTGTAAATGCATTTGGTGCATTAACTATCGCAAACGGAACTATCCAATCTATCACTCCAAATGTTTCTATTAGCGCAGAGAATGGCAAACATCGTTTTGCTGCTACACAAATTCAACACACCATCATGGGTCGTGAAGAGTATATCTTACGCGAAACATCTATTGGCGAATACAAAGCAAAAGATAAAGAATATTATAATCCTGCTGCGGAATTACCTGTTCATGGTGGTGGCAAAAAGAACGTTTCTGAAATTGACCTTTGGAATGCTCACGAGCGTTTAGGACACAAATGGGGTATGACCATCGACATGAATACATGTATTGGTTGTGCTGCTTGTGTGGTTGCTTGTACTGCCGAGAACAACGTTGCTGTTGTTGGTAAAACTGAGATCACAAGAACTCGTGATATGTTCTGGTTACGTATCGATCGCTATTATAGTTCTGATGCAAATAAATTGGTTGAAGACGTTAGTGGT
>CAYYVW010000028.1:0-389 GCA_964473925.1 uncultured Verrucomicrobiaceae bacterium | reverse complement strand
ATTTGGATATGGAAACACCTTCGGCTAATCCGAAAGTAACTTTCCAACCTATGATGTGTCAACATTGTAATCACGCACCTTGCGAAACTGTTTGTCCGGTATTAGCTACCAGCCACAGTACAGAAGGCTTGAACATGATGACTTACAACCGTTGTATCGGTACACGTTATTGCGCAAACAACTGTCCATTTAAAGTACGTCGTTTCAACTGGTTCAACTACAACGAAAATCAAGACTTCGCGAATACTAATCCTGCACAAATGGAATTAGGTCGCATGGTATTGAATCCTGATGTTGTTGTTCGTTCACGTGGTGTGATGGAAAAATGTTCAATGTGTGCTCAACGTTTACAAGCAGGTAAATTGGTTGCTAAAAAAGCAGGTATGCCT
>CAYYVW010000027.1:0-3368 GCA_964473925.1 uncultured Verrucomicrobiaceae bacterium | reverse complement strand
ATGAAAGCTCGACTCGAATTTGAGAGATCTAAATTCGTTAGACAGTTTATAGATTCTATTCGCAATGAACTTACCTCTGTATGTGAAACGAAATTACCGTTTAAACTGGTTTCTCCTGCGTCAAATACATCGCAAATATATGAATTAGAATTTTCAACCTCTGCTGATGTTATAACAATTGAATGTTTATTGCGTGTTAACTGGGGGGAGGAGCTATATTGTAGGACGGCTACTATTGATTTGAGTGCACAGCTACTACTTTTTGATTCTCAATTAAAGGACATATCAACACTCTTAAACAAGACAATATGCTCTGCAGTAATTGACGAAGCAATGGACGAAGCAATTTTTAATACATGCGCAAACTTAGCGACAACCATTAGCCATGGGCTTGATTTAATTGACAGCGCTGGAGGAAACTATCAACCTCTGGATGGAATGGATTTGTTGACCAAAATACAGGAACCTATGCATGAATAATACAACCTGGTGGCGCTCGTCGGAGGAATTGGATAACGATCAAAAGAATTTTATTTTATTATCTCCTCACGGGAAGCATCTGCTGGAGGGTCCCCCTGGATCTGGAAAGACAAATTTGCTTTTGCTGCGTGCACAATTTATAGCAGGACAAGGAGACAAAAATGTACTTATCGTAACCTTTACCAAGGGTTTGGCTGATTTCATACGTAGTGGCATTGGTTCAAAAGGTTTAATTAGTGCTGATCAAATACGAACATTTCATTCATGGGCTTTTGAGCACACACGTCAATTTCTTGGAAAAACTGTTATCCCAAAGGATTCGGAATTCAATGATGATACTCGTGCATACATGTTGGAAATGATTCTCAAGGCAAACCAGAAGTTACCAACTCCCAAATTATATAGTGCAATTTTTGTAGATGAAGCTCAAGATTTTTCTATTCAGGAATTGGAAGGTTTGCTTTGCTTAAGTGATAACATTTGTATTTGTGGAGATCAGAGACAAGGCATTTATGAAAAGAACGGACTTCAGGTTGCACAATCTCTCCAACTAACGCGGCATACCTTGAAGCGTCATTACCGTATTGGTCAACGCATAGCTTTAGTAGCAGATCGGCTATTACCTCCTGAAGATGGCTGTGATACCTTATATGCTACTTCGAACTACAATCAAAGGATTCAAGGTGAATCAAGTGCAAGGATGAATGAATGTGAAAATAGGGATAGGCAGTTTGCGCAATTAGTAGAGTCACTTCTCGTACAGATTGATGCGTTTAAAGAGGACAAAATTGGTATATTTTGTATAAAAAAAGAAAATCTGTCAGATCTAAAAGAAAGGTTTAATAATACTGATCTGGCAAATTTAGTTTTTGTACACGGTATTGATGGACATTCTGGATTTGGTACACACCATCCAATTCATGTTCTTACCATACATTCTGCAAAAGGAACAGAATTTCGAGCAGTTCATATTTATGGTGCTGAAGAATTAAAATTTTACCCTCTTAACCATAGAGAGCTTGGTTATACAGCCATTACGCGTACAAAGACAGCTTTAAATGTATATCGGACCGGAGATACAAACAGACCTCTCGAAGCTGCTTTTGCAGAGTCTAAGCACATGGATTTAAGTGATCTCTTTACAGGTGGAAAATGAAAATGGACCATTTTCAATGGCGAACATTTGCTTTTGATCTAATTCCCCAAGCTTTGTTTGGCTATGCCCCACAATCAAGTATCGGTAGTTCCTATATACACAACAATGATTTGAAAGATAAGAATATCGCTATTGGTTACATCAAGAGATCCTCAGACTCATCTTACAATCCACCTGTAATTATAATTGTTGGCGATAATGAGGCAGCTGAAATTTTGTCTTGGCTTAGGGTATACGCGCCTGAAACTTCACCTTTGAGTCAGTTTGCACGTGTATTGTCAATTTCTGACTGGGATGCATTTCAGGAAAATTCTTTTCGTAAAAACTCCAAGAATCAACGTCAAGACCATTGGGCATGCATTATTCTAGGTGAAGTTCTGGCTCAGGGCGAAGGTGATGTGGAATTGCATGCTTTGCCGCTATCACGCGCCGCAGCTTGTTTCTCAACCGCAATGGCTCGTACTGCTATCACTTTTGGTCATGATTATGCAATTCGTACTTGTATAGATCGTCTCATTATGTTGGAAGCTGATCGAAGGTTTGTTCGTCGTGCAATCACAATTGAGGACTTGCTTCCAATTTGGGCTATTATCGAATCTCACCTTGATGAATCTTTTGATATTGAAACTGTAGCTGGAATTGTAGTCGAATCAGCTCGAAAGTATGCACGCGGTTCTAGCAAGTCGAGTACGAGAAAGGTATTGCCAAGTTTACGTGATTATCCTGCGCTTACGAGTGATTCGATAGAAGATAGAACTGTTACCTTCAAACGACTTGCGAGCGAAATCATGCTTAGTTTTGGTGATGCGCCTATTTTGAATTATTCCGCAGCTCTGCTTGCCGCAGGTGCGTTTTTAGTTGGTAGAGGGACAACTCATGCATTTTTGCTTCAACCATTGGCGAAAAGAATGCCCACGGTCTTTATTTGGTTTGGTCTTATGGCGGCATTATCAGGGCCGCGTTCATGGGATGTTAACTGGTCTCGAGCAACTAAAGGTGTTGAACGTTTGTTACGAGCAGAATTTGATTGGATCGTTCCCCCTGCTACTGACATATGCTGGATTGAGTACTCTTGGATGTCCAAGACCTTCGATGGAGTCGAAATTTTTAATGAGATTCCAAAGATGTTCCAAAAGGTGCTTTCGATTGAAATTATACCTGGGACTACTTGCCAATTTAGACTTCTATCAGAGCAAGTAAGTAATAATTATGAAATAGAACAGAAGCTTAATATGGAAATGTTACAGCGTAATGAGGAACTTCAGATCGCTCTTCAGCAAGTTGTGAGTCTTGGCATGAAAGCAAAGGAATTACTTGATAATCAAAGAAGAAGGACCGTATCCACTCAACAATCACTTGGTTTAAGGAATACTGAGTATCCGTATACAAAGAATACAAGATTGAAACGTAGTAAGCAAAACACTGACTCCTAACAATCCCTAACATTGCAACTAATTTAATCTTTACGGCGATCCATTTTCCGCCCATTGGAATAACCTGTTTGAAAATCTAATCGATTATCTACTCTGGAACGCAAACTCAACAAACAGCGTTTTAAGCGTTTTTTGTGGACGCTTGAATAAGGATGTGTAAGGAAACTGCCTGACATCTACGTTAAACATGTGGTTCCGCGTAAGGATTCTTGCGTAAATGAGTAAGATCCCAGATCTGTTTAGTACGCTATAACGCCTGGTCAATTTTGAATTAGCATAGGTGGTCAATTTTTAGTTAG
>CAYYVW010000026.1:0-3620 GCA_964473925.1 uncultured Verrucomicrobiaceae bacterium | reverse complement strand
TTCGTTCCCCAGGGTTGATCTTGAAGGATGTGGGGGCCAGGAAGCTCAGTTTTATATCTTAAGGCACCCCCATATTCCTGAGTTGCCAAAAGGGAGAGGATTTCTACAATAGGCGGATCGTTGTTTTCTGGGCGCCCCCTCTCTTTATATCCCGGGCGGATGTTATTTGAATCAGACCTTATGTCCTCTACTATGGCTCATCCCTCCCGATCGAAGCTCAAGGCGTCCAAACGACCGACCGCGGGCGCTGAGCGCAAGATGGTTCAGGCGACGACCGCCGCTCCGGCCTCGGCCAGCGAGAACGGCTCCCCGGTAGCGCCGCGTCCAACCCCACTGGAGTTTGAGAAGCCGCTGATGGAGCTCGAGGCAACGCTGGAAGAGCTGCGCCGGCGCTCCCAGGAGAGCAAGGTCGACCTTAAGGGAGAGATCGGTCGGCTTGAAAAGAAGCTCGCCCAGACGCGGGCCGAGATTTACTCGAACCTCACGCCGTGGCAGCGGGTGCAAATTGTCCGGCACCCTCGTCGGCCGTTTTTCTTGGATTACCTCAAGCGGATCGCGACCGACTTTACCGAGCTGCATGGGGACCGATGCTATGGAGAGGATAAGGCGCTGGTCGGGGGCCTGGCGACGATCGGTGGACACAAGGTAGTAGTAGTGGGCCATCAAAAAGGGCGTGATACGAAAGAGAATTTGCTGCGAAATTTCGGCTGCGCTCATCCTGAAGGATATCGTAAGGCATTGCGTTTGATGCAGTTAGGAGCAAAATTCGGCCTCCCCATCGTCGCGCTGATCGATACGCCGGGCGCATATCCAGGCGTGGCGGCCGAGGAGCGGCACATCGCCCAGGCGATCGCGGTGAATATCCGGGAAATGTTCGGCTTCCGTGTACCGATCGTTGCGGTGGTGCTGGGCGAGGGCGGCAGCGGCGGCGCGCTCGGGATTGGCGTGGCCGACCGGGTGCTCATTCTGGAGAATGCTTATTACTCGGTCATCTCGCCTGAAGGGTGCGCGGCGATTTTGTGGAAGCACCGCAAGCACGCGCCCGAAGCGGCGGCGGCGCTCAAGATGACGGCGCCCGATCTGGTCAAGCTGGGTTTGGTCGACGGCGTCATCCCCGAGCCGGCAGGGGGCGCGCATCAGGATTGGGAGACCGCGACGACGGCAGTGCAGCAGGCAATCGTCACGCAACTCGTTGCGCTTAAGAAACTTTCGCCTGAGAAGCTTCTGGCAACCCGTTACGCCAAGTACCGGGCGTACGGACCTTTTTCCGAGAAGTAATTCCGCGTTTATGAAGCCGGACATTTTTGATGCCGCGGGCGGTGCGGCGCTCCCCCAGCAGCCCGAGCTCTCCGTGCCGGTTCGGGTCCTCTATTTTGATACAGACGCGGCAGGAGTGATGCATAATATTGCGTACCTGCGACTTATCGAGGTAGCCCGGACGGAACTGGCCGAGCACTTGGGGTGGGCGGTCGTGGCGATGCGGGATACAGGTCGAGTGCCGGTGGTTGCGCGGACCGAGATCGACTACCTCAAGCCCGCCAAACTGGGGGATGGGCTGGAGATTCGCGCTCGGCTCGCAGGCCTGGAGAGGATCCGCTTTTTCCTGGAGTTTGAAATGGTTCGCCCGGCCGACGGAGCCGTGATTGCCCGCTGCCGTCAGACGATGGTGACGGTGCAGCTTCCGGCAGGGCGTCCGCAGCCGGTTCCGGCAGCGTGGGGGCAGAAGTATGGGACGTTGGCGGTGAACGCAGCCCGGGTGGGGTGAGCTGGGCGGCACGCCGGTTTGTAACGGCTACTTTTTTGGACCGATTCGGCGTCGCGGCTTTGGACGCGTAGGAGGAACTGTGGGATCGGCTCCCCCAATGCTTTGGGGCCGTGCCGCGATGCCGGGCGCGGGTGTGCGCGGGTCATATGGAGTGCAGCCACCCTCTTCATCGAGCGCGTCTTCGGGGAGGTGGAGACCCAACTCCTTCTCTAAAAATGTTGGTAAATCGTCAAACCCTACATTTCCCAGCGATTGTCCGCTGGCCCCGGTGATGCGCGCTTCTTTTGCGTTGTGCCGTAAGGAAACATGGATGCGATCGCGTTCGAAATGGGGCAGGCGGCCGAACGTGAGCTCTTGGCAGCGATGCTTGCCCGCAAGGTATTGGTAGCCGATTCCGATTGGGAGGCCTTGTGCAGCGCGCGCATGTCCGCTGGGTCCAGCCCAGCGTTCTGAACAAACATGGTCGTCGCCATCAAACCAAAGTAGGGTAGGCGCTTGGTCTGGATGTTCTTCTCTAGGCGGTCGTGTGAGCGTGTAACTCAACGGACGCGAACGGGCGCATCTAAGGTTAAGCGTGCTCCATGCGATGCCAGATTGATCGTGACAGTTTTGCGGGGATAAAAACAAACTAAAAAATACGGGGGATCCTTTATTGAAATCAAAGGAACCATAGGAGCCGCTTAAGCCCAGCGCACGCGCACGAATATGTGCTTCCTCATCAAGCCTGTCTTTAATCAGAAGCTGATACACTTTGAGTTTAAAATCATCGATTGGCACAACACCAGTAATGCCGCATAGCAGAGGAAAAGTCGGGCGAGGAAATTTTCTTTTTGTCGTCGGCGCCATCTTGGCGCATGATCTTGGGTCTTACATGATTGAACGGTATTCGCGGCCGGCGATGCGGGCCCTCTGGACAGAAGAAGCCAAGCTCGGGCATTGGCTCGAGATTGAAATTTTGGCGTGCGAGGGGATGGCGCGCCTGGGGCAGATCCCGAAGAAGGACGCCGCGACCATCCGCCGCCGGGCAAAGTTCCGGATTGCGAAGGTGCGCGCGAATGAGAAGCGTACGCACCATGATGTGCTGGCGTTCCTCGAGGAAGTGGCCGAGCACACGGGTCCGGCGGGCCGGCATATTCACCGCGGGCTGACGTCGTCCGACTTGCTCGATACGACGCTGGCGCTGCAGCTCTGTGCGAGCGCGGATTTGCTCCTGGAAGATTTGCAAGTATTGCGCGCTGCGATTGCGCGGGCGGCGAAGCGGTACGCGTGGACGCCGATGATCGGCCGCTCCCACGGTGTGCACGCCGAGCCGGTGACGTATGGACTCAAGCTCGCGCTGATGTATGCCGAGTTCGGCCGTGCGCAGGATCGGTTGCGGCAGGCGCGCAAGCAGATTGCGGTGGGCAAGCTCTCGGGCGCGGTGGGAACGAGTGCGCACCTGGATCCGCGCGTCGAAGCGTACGTCTGCAAGAAGCTGAGCCTCACGCCTGCGCCGATCGCGACGCAGGTAGTGCAGCGGGATCGGCATGCCGAGTTTGTTGCGGCGCTGGCTTTGGTGGGTGCGAGCATCGAGCGGTGGGCGACGGAGTTCCGTCACTTGCAGCGGACGGAAGTCTTGGAAGTGGAAGAGTATTTTGCCCCCGGCCAGAAGGGCTCGAGCGCGATGCCGCACAAGCGCAACCCAATTTTGGGCGAGCGATTGAGCGGCTTGGCGCGCGTGTTGCGCGGGCACATGGTGGCGGCGCTGGAAAACGTCGCGCTTTGGCATGAGCGAGATATTTCTCACTCGTCGGTCGAGCGGATCATCCTGCCCGACGCTTGCACGCTGCTCGATTACATGCTCGCGGGGCTGACG
>CAYYVW010000025.1:0-4240 GCA_964473925.1 uncultured Verrucomicrobiaceae bacterium | reverse complement strand
CCGACCAGGCGCGGACCATCCGCATCCCGGTCCACATGATCGAGACGATCAACAAACTCATGCGCGTGCAAAAGCAGCTCGTGCAGGAGTTCGGTCGGGAGGCAACGCCCGAGGAAGTCGCGGACGAAATCCAGATGCCCGTCGAGCGCGTCCGCGCGGTGCTCAAGATGGCGCAGCAGCCCATTTCCCTCCAAGCGCAGGTCGGCGACAGCGACGACACCACCTTTGGCGACTTCATCGAAGATAAGTCTGCCGAAAATCCGTCCGAGATGACGGCCTACGCGCTGCTCAAGCAAAAGATCCGGGATGTCCTCACCACGCTCAGCGAGCGCGAGCGGATGGTCCTGGGCTTCCGCTTCGGCCTCATCGACGGCAGCTCACAGACGTTGGAAGAAGTTGGCCGCCTCTTCAAAGTCACGCGCGAGCGCATCCGTCAGATTGAAGCCAAGGCGCTGCGCAAGATGCGTCACCCGACGCGCATCCGCCACCTCCAGGGCTTCCTCGATGCCGAGCAAGAGCGCGCGATGGGGCTGACTACGGGCGGTGGCAGCACGAGTGCGGCGTAAGGCTAAACGGCCTATCAGCGACCGAACAGAAGACGTGCAAGCCCTGTCTTGGGCTGTGTGGCATCCGGCCTGAATGCGCCGCTACTGAGGAGCGAGCCACAGCGAACAGGATGCTTTTTGCCATCTGGCACAACGACGGCTCGTTCCTCCCCCATAGAGTCGCCTTTTTTTGGCCCGGCAACCACGGCAAACCCGCGTTTATGGCTTACTTTATGACCCAGATAATACGCGGCTTCATCTGTATCTCCCTTGAAATACTCTATTATGCGCGCGTCCATAGCTCGAATCCCACCTTCGGCTGCTGCTGCTTTCATGTTAGGTGTAATTGTCGGTTTAGTAGCCATATAACTTTTCTTCCTTATTGATGTTGTCTTCTTGCCATGAGAGTACCGCAGGCCCGAGAAAAAATCAGGTAAAGATTTCTTAATCTTGGGAGGCATTCGTTAAAAAGCTCGCAACGTCGGCGGGGCGTGGGTTGGATAGGGCTCTTCCATGACCCACGCGCCGAAAGCCGCCCCCCGCCCAGGCGCGCGTCGGCTGTTTTCACTACTGCCGTGGGTTCTCGTGGGCGGATGGCTGACGCTGCAGCTCGTATTCCAGCTCGAGCCCGAGTGGTCCTTGAATCCGCAGTATCAATACGGATGGGCGATCCCATTTCTGTGTGCGTACCTCCTCTTCCAGCGGTGGGAGGACCGGCCGCCGCAGGGGGAGGGGAAGCAGACGCCGCGTTTTTGGATCACCGCCCTCGTCCTCGCCATCCTGGCGATCGCTCCGGCGCGCCTCTTGCAATCCTCCGATCCGGACTGGCGGATCACCGCCTGGCTGGCCGGACTGCACGCCGTCGCGCTGGCTCTCATTCTCGTTGCGTGCATTGGGCGCGGCGCCTGGCTCCGGCACTTTGCGTTCCCCATTCTTTTTTTTCTAGTTGCGATTCCGTGGCCGACGGGTCTTGAGCGCGGCGTCATCCAAGCGCTGGCCGAGTTCAATGCGCGGACCGGGGCTGAAGTCATTTCCCTGGCCGGCGTCCCGGCGATCGCACGGGGGTGCCTCATCCAAACGCCTGGCGGTTGGGTCGGCATCGATGAGGCGTGCAGCGGCATTCGGTCGGTGCAGGCGTGCCTGATGGTTGGCCTCTTTTTCGGAGAGCTCTACCGCCTCGGCAAGCGGCGGCGCTTTATTCTCGCGGGTGGGGGAGTTGCCATTGCGACGCTCTGCAATCTCGCGCGGACGCTCTGGCTTGCGAGCGGAGACGCGCTCGCCGGTCCCGATTGGGTCCATGCCTGGCATGATCCGGCGGGGCTTGTCATCATGGTCGTCTGCCTGGCGCTCGTCTGGACAGCCGCGCATTTGCTTGAACAAAACCCGGAGCCGGTTCCCCGGTCCCAGTCCAAACGCCGTCGCCCGCCGAGCAAACTCCCACTTCTCCCCGGATGGATCGTGAAAGCTGGATGGGCCGCCGTGATTTGGATCATTGCCGTCGAAGCAACCTTGAGTGCGTGGCATCACGCCGCGGCGGACGTTCTTGTCCCCAACCCCATCTGGTCGATCGACCCAGCGGCGTTCGGCCGCCGGGAAAACATCCGTGTGCAAGAGCAGGAGGTCAGCCCGGCCGCGCGTGCCATTCTGCGGTACGATCGCGCGTGGCGTGGCAGGTGGGCCGAGGAAAATGGAGAAACCTGGCAGGTCTTTTTCGCTCGCTGGCTGCCCGGCCGTTCCAGCGGCTTCCTCACTCTGGCGCATAATCCCGAAATTTGCCTGGGCGCCGTCGGCATGCAAATGCGCGAGAAGCTCCCAGTCGCGTGGGCCGAGGTGGGTGGACTGCGCCTTCCTTACCGGCCGTATGTCTTTTCCAACGGCGTGCAATCGATGCACGTCTTCTACCTGCTCTGGGACCAGTACCGGATCGAGGGAGAGCTCGGTCGCTTGACGGATCAAACCGCCGTCGCGCTCGCCGATCAAAGCCGTTGGCAGCGGCTGCGCTCTGGCCTCTTTCGTCCCCGTCGAATGGGCAGGCAAGTGCTCGAGATGGCGGTGATCGGTCCCCAAGATGCCGCTGCCGCGCGGGCCGTCTTTATTGCGCGGCTTGCCGCCCTCCTTTCTCAAACGCCCGAAGCAGTGAAGCGGCTTTAGAGCCCATACTCTGCTAACAAAAACAAAGATTGTTTCACGGCGCAAATCCCGGTCAAATGCGCCGCCGTATGAAAGATCGCTGGCTCTCCGCCCTGGCGCTGGCCGTATTGATGGCGGCAGGAGTCATCCTTTTTATCTACGGACCCAAGCCGCCGCAAATGTTGCCGCCGGCCGTTGCTCCCGGAATTTCAGAATCCGCTTCAGCTCCCGAAATCGAAGCGACGCCTGCGCCCGAGCCACCGCCCGCGGGTGTCGCGACCAACATTCCGATTTATCCCACGGAAGGAGGCGCAGCCCTTCCTCCTGCAGCGGAGGGGCGCATTCCGGTGGGGGCGGCTGCAGATTCCAATTCCAGTTCGGCAACCACTCCTTCACCCGCACTTGCAGCAGGATCTTCAACCAACGCGCCGACTGCCACTACTGTTTCTTCCATGCCCACCGTTCCTCCACCCCCATCTCCCACCGGAGAAGTAAAAACTCCGGCTCCTTCCATGCCAGCAACTCCTGCCGCCTCCGCGCCTGCTGCTTCGACCGTTGTGGCGGCGACTCCCGCGCCCGCGCCACGCTCGCTGCCGCTGGGCGGCGGCAATCACCGGGGCGGCGCGCTGCGCGTGCTCGCGCCTGCGGGTCACTTCCCCGAATGGATGCTCGACTCCGTCCGCCGTCGCGCGCGGACCACGGTCAATCTCGACACCTATGCCGACCTCGCCGAAGCGCGCCGCAAGCTTTCCTCCGGCCGGTATGATGTGATGGCCGTTTCCTACCAGCTCGTCCCCGATCTCGTCGCGCAGGGCAAGCTCGCCAAACTCGCACCCACACCCAACTTCCCCAAACCCGATGCGCAGTTCACCGGTCACTTCTTCGACCCGGACAACGCCTACACCCTTCCGTATGCGGGCAGCTTGTATGCGGTCGCGTATCGCGGCGATGCCGTTTCCGCGCCGATCCAATCGTGGGCCCAAGTCCCCGCCGCTTCCGAGAATGTTCAGATTCCCGAGGGAGATGTGTTTGCCAGCGCCGTCCGCAAGCTCGCCACGCGCAGCGCGGGTTCCAAAGTGACGGTCCGCAATCGCTCCGGCGCCACCGCTGCTTCCGAGCAGAAAAACGGTGCGGTGAGCAGTCCGATGCCGTGGGGCGCCTCCGCCGCCGCTCCGGTGCAGGTGGATACCATCGCCGCGTTGCGCAAGCGCCTGCCGTACGATCCGAACTGGAAGCTCGCGCTACCGTCCGAAGGCGCGCCGATCGAGCTCTATTGCGTCACCATCGGCGCGTCGACCCCCGTCGGCTCAGCGGCTGCGGCGTTTATCGCCAACGTGTTTGATCCCGCGACTGCCGCGCGCCTCTGCCAAGAGAACCATTGGATGTCCACCAGCCGCCGCACCACCGCGCGCCTGCCCGAGGTCGTCGCGCAAGATCCGCTGCTCTATCCGCCCAAGGCCCTGCTCGACCGCTGCATCTTCCTAAAGCCCGAGCGCAAGGGGAAGTGAGCTAAGGCGCCTTATATCCGGGCGTCACGCGGTAGTACGCTCCGGGGAACGGCTCAT
>CAYYVW010000024.1:0-8993 GCA_964473925.1 uncultured Verrucomicrobiaceae bacterium | reverse complement strand
CGTTCTTCAAGGGATACCGGCCGCAGTTCTACTTCCGCACGACGGACGTGACGGGCATCATGACGCTCAAAGAAGGCGTTGAAATGGTTATGCCCGGTGACAACGTCGAAGTTGAGGTTGAGCTCATCACCCCAATTGCGATGGAAAAAGGAATGCGCTTTGCGATTCGTGAAGGCGGCAAGACCGTCGGAGCGGGCCGCGTGGTCGAAATCCTCAAATAAATTTGGATCGAAGCGCGCGCTGCTGTATCGGGAGCTGGCCGGCTACAACCGGGTCGGCCGGTTCCCAGAATCAGCGGATGACCGAAGCGCTTCGCCGGGACTCTTCGAAAAAAGGGCAGTAGCTCAATTGGTAGAGTAGCGGTCTCCAAAACCGTCGGTTGGGGGTTCAAGTCCCTCCTGCCCTGCGCTTCTCGTAAATCCTAAAACCGCATCACTGTCATGGAATCAATCTCACAGGCCTGGCAAAATTTGGGTTGGGGTGGAATTCTCGCCGCCATCGGCGTCGGAATTGTGCTGGCAATCCTGCTCCGGTCGCGCAAGTCGATCATGCGGTTTCTGCGTGAATCCTGGGCTGAGCTGGGCAAGTGCGCCTGGCCGTGGGATCCGCAGGTCAAGGGCCTTAAGCGCTACAAAGAGTTGATCGATTCGACCGTCATCGTCATCGCCTCTTCCTTGCTCCTCGCCGGTTTTGTCACGGGTTCAGATTTTGTCCTGGTCAAGATCATCGGCTTTTTCATTCGGATGGACGTCTAGGCTCCTCTTTTTAATTTTATGAACGACGAAAACTCCAACTCTCCCTCTCTCCCCGAAGCCACGGTTCCGCCGCCCGAGGCCCCGACTGCAGTTGTCACTGCCGGCGAGGCGGGCTCCGAACCCATCACGGCGCAGGAGATCGAAGTGGTAGCGGCCAGCATTGCCGAGACTGAAGAGGGGCCTACACCCGCGGCTCCCTCCAAAAAAGAGCTGAGCGGCCAGTGGTACGCGCTGCATGTGCTGTCGGCGCAAGAGAGCAAGGTCAAGGAGAGCTTGGAGAAGCGCGCGCAGGCCGAAGAGATGGGGGAGTTTTTCCAAAAAGCCGTCGTTCCGTCCGAGCGCGTGTCGGAAGTCAAACAGGGCAAGAAGCGCCAGTTTGAGCGCAAGCTTTACCCTGGCTACGTCTTCGTCAACGTCCTGTTGCGCGATACGGATGGCCAGCTGGTTGAGAAGACCTGGTACTTTATTAAAGAAACTCCGGGCGTCATCGGGTTTGCCGACGGCGACAAGCCGGCGCCGATGCGCCAGTCCGAGGTCGACGCGATGCTCGGCCAGCTCCACGACCGGGAAGACCGTGTTGTGCCTAAGACGGCCTATGCGGTGGGCGATAAGGTCAAGGTGACGGACGGCCTCTTTGCCAACCAGGAAGGTACGATCGAGCTCATCAACGCCGAAACCGGCCGGATGCAGGTGCTCATCACCCTTTTCGGGCGGTCCACACCGGTTGAACTTGAGTATTGGCAAGTTGAAAAAGTTGTGTAATACTTATCCCCTTCGTCTTTTTTACCAGACCCCCCCCTCCCACGAACCTCTTCCACCTCTTTCCAATCCGTATCCATGGCTAAAGAAATTGTCGGCACCATCCGCCTCCAGATTCCCGCGGGCCAAGCCAATCCGGCGCCCCCGGTCGGCCCCGCTTTGGGTCAGCAGGGCGTCAACATCATGGCGTTTTGCAAAGATTTCAACGCGCAGACGCAGAAGATGGCCGGGAGCACGCTGCCCGTCGTCATCACCGTCTTCAAGGATAAGTCGTTCACTTTTATCACCAAGACCGAGCCCGCGGCCGATCAGCTCAAGAAAGCCGCCGGTATTGCCTCCGGCTCCGCCAATCCCAACAAGACCAAGGCAGGCAAGGTGACGCGCAAGCAGGTGATGGAGATCGCGAAGAATAAGCGTAAAGATTTAAACGCCAAAAGTGATGAAGCGGCCTTCCGCGTCATTGCCGGCACCGCCCGCCAAGCTGGGATTGAAATTATCGACGACCAACGCAATTAATTTTTTCCACTCTTACCACCCCGTGGGAGAGGTTGTTCTTTAGGACCGCCTCGCTCGCACCACTCGGAGAATAGAAAATGCCCGCCCTACGAAGCAAACGTTACCGCACCGCCAGTGATCTGGTTAAAAACCGCCAAACTTATCCCCTCGCACAAGCAGTTGATATTTTAAAGCAAATGCCCGCCACCAAGGCCGATCAAACGGTCGAGCTGGCATTTCATTTGGGCGTCGATCCCAAGCAAAGCGACCAGATGGTCCGCGGGACGGTCTTCCTTCCGCACGGCTCTGGTAAAAAAGTGCGCGTCCTGGTTTTTGCCAGCGGAGCCGCGGCAGATGCCGCCAAGGCCGCCGGCGCCGAGCACGTCGGGTACGAAGATCTCCTCAAGAAGGTGACGGCCGGCTTTTCTGATTTTGACGTTGTCGTCGCTACCCCTGCTGCCATGCAAGAGGTGCGCAAGCTGGGTAAAGTGCTCGGGCCGCGCGGCCTGATGCCTAACCCGAAGACGGGCACCGTGACCGAAGATACCGCCAAGGCCGTCGCTGACTGCAAAGCGGGCCGGATTGAATTCCGTCTCGATCGCTCGGCTAACGTGCATGTCATCTGCGGCAAGATTTCCTTCTCCAAAGAAGCGCTCGTCGACAACGGCCGCGCGGTGATCGATGCCATCCTGCGTGCCAAGCCCCCGACGGCTCGCGGCGTCTATATGACCAAGTGCGCGATGTCGGCGACTTTTTCGCCTTCCGTGACGATCGATGTGGCCTCTTTTGGCCAAAACTAAGCCCTCTCTAATATAATTCTTCCTTCTTCACTGTCATGAGACCCGAAAAAAACCTGATCATCCAAGAAATCCAGCACCGCGTCGCGGATCTGCCGTATGTCTTTTTGACCAACTATGTCGGGATGCGCGTCGAAGAATTTGCCGAGCTGCGCAACCGCCTAGCCGAAGTGCAGGCCGAGTACCGCGTGGTCAAAAACTCGCTGCTCAAGCGCGCCTTGTCCGCCTCCGAGCTTCCTGAGCTCGAAGAGCACTTACTGGGTCAAACGGCCGTAGTGCTGGGCAAGTCGGATGTTTGCGCTGCTGCCAAGATCATCAAGAATTTTAACGCCGAGTTTTCCCGCCCGGTCATCAAAGTCGGCATTTTAGACCGTGCCGTCCTTTCTCAGGCGCAGCTTTTGGAACTGGCCGATCTGCCGAGCCGCGAAGTGCTCCTGGCGCAGATCGTGGGCCTCTTGCAAGCGCCGGTCGCCGGCATTGCTCGCCTCGTTAATTCTCCTGCGTCCCGGATCGCCGACGCGCTCAAATTTCGCTCGGAGCAGTCCGCGTAATCAACCGCGGATCCACGCTTCGGGTAATCAAAAAACCACAGCCATCTTCACTACCTCGCTTTGAAGCCCTTCAAAGATAATCGCCTGGCGGGTGCCGGGCACGAGGCCGGAAGATAAAAACACTCCAACCAAAAACTACTCACATCCTATGCCAGCAGACATCCCATCCCTCGTAAACAAAATCAAGGACCTCACCGTCCTCGAAGCCTCCGAGCTCTACAAAGCGCTCAAGGAAGAACTCAACCTGCCAGACGCTCCCGTCATGATGGCCGGCCCGGCAGCGGGTGGCGCAGCGGGCGGTGCTCCGGCAGCCGAAGCCAAGACGGCGTTTGACGTCATTTTGACCGACGGCGGCAGCAATAAGATCGGCGTCATTAAAGAAGTGCGCGCCCTTGTCAGCGGTTTGGGTCTAGCGGAAGCTAAGACGCTTGTTGAAAGCGCTCCGAAGCCCCTGCTCACCGGCGTGACCAAAGAGCAGGCCGACGAAGCCAAGAAAAAAATCGAAGCCGCTGGCGGCAAAGCCGAAATCAAATAATTCGGTTCGCCCGCAAACACTTCGTTTACCTACTAAAGAATCGACCCCCAAACGGCATGCGCGCATACGATGGAGCTTCTCCCCGAGTTATCTCGGTGAACTATTCCTCCATCCAAAGCGTGCGTGCCGTCGGGGGCGATTCTTATCCGTCAGAGCGGTGCCTGCGCTTGGCACCCGCTTTGACGTCTCTGATTTTCCTCTCCTAACACCTCCCTCCTCCCACGATTTTTCGGTTCCGACTTATGGCTCATACTCCCTCTAAAGAACGCGTTTGGTTTGGCTCCCTCGAAGAAACGATGGAACTGCCCGACCTCATCGAAGTGCAGCTCGATTCCTACCGCCTCTTCTTGCAGGAAGGCGTCACGCCGCAGCGCCGCAAGAACGAGGGGCTGCAGGCCGTGTTCCAGGAAGTGTTCCCGATCGAGAGCTACGACGGTAAAATCAAGCTCGAGTTCGCCCAGTACGAAATCGGCGAGCCCAAGATGACGCCGCTGGAATGCCAGCGCGAAAGCCAGACCTTCGCCGCGCCGCTCTACGTCACCTTCCGCCTCCGCCAGGAGAAAAACGCCAAGGAAGAGCGTGTATATATGGGCGAGCTGCCGCTGATGGCGCCCCAGGGCACGTTCATCATCAACGGCGCCGAGCGCGTTGTCGTTAGCCAGCTGCACCGCTCGCCGGGCATCTGCTTTGAATCCAGCCTGCACGCCAACGGCAAAACGATTTACTCCTACCGCATCATTCCGGATCGTGGTTCGTGGCTCGAAGTCACCTACGACACCAGCGACTTGCTCTACGTGCATTTGGATCGCCGCAAGCGTCGCCGCAAATTTTTGGTTACGACTTTCCTCCGCGCGCTCGGCTACAGCACGGATGAGGAAATTTTGCAGCTTTTCTACGAGATCCAAGATCTCAAGCTCCGCGCCAACCTCGAAGAGGACGAAATTAGCACCAAGGTGCTCATCTCCGAAGTGCGCGACGCGGCGAGCGAGAACTCCGTCGTGGCGCGTGCGTACGAGCCGCTCACCAAGGCGACCATCCGCCAGCTGATCGACCTGGGCATTAAATCGGTCCGCGTGGTCGATATCGCCGAGGACGAGACGATCGTCAAGTGCCTCAAGAAAGACCCGACGCACGACACCGACGAAGCGCTCAAAGATATTTACCGCCGCCTCCGCCCTGGCGATCCGCCGACGGTGACCAACGCCAAGGCGCTGCTCAAGCGTCTCTTCTTCGATCCGAAGCGTTACGACATCGGCCGCGTCGGTCGTTACAAGATTAATCAAAAGCTCGGGCTCGAAGTGGACTACGAGGTGCGGACGGTCACGAACGAGGACATCGTCGCGGCAACGCGTTACGTCATCAACCTCCGCCGCGGCGAAGGCTCGACCGACGATATCGATCACCTCGGCAGCCGCCGCGTCCGCACGGTGGGTGAGCTTCTCGCCAACCAGTGCCGCACCGGTCTGGCCCGCACCGAGCGCTTGGTCAAAGAGCGCATGACCCTTTTCGACGTGAACACCGAGGGGATGACGCCGCAAAAGCTCATCAACCCCAAGGCGCTCTCGGCTGTCATTCGCGATTTCTTCGGCCGCAGCCAGCTCTCGCAGTTCATGGATCAGACCAACCCACTCGCCGAGCTCACGCACAAGCGCCGTCTCTCGGCCCTTGGGCCAGGCGGTCTCTCCCGCGACCGCGCGGGCTTCGAGGTCCGCGACGTGCATCCGTCCCACTACGGCCGCATCTGCCCGATCGAAACGCCGGAAGGCCCGAACATCGGTTTGATCTCCTCCATGTCGTGCTACGCACGCATCAACCCGTTTGGCTTTATCGAGACGCCGTACCGCAAGGTGGAAAACGGCCGCGTCAGCGACAAGATCGACTACCTCACGGCCGACCAGGAAGAAAACTTCATCGTCGCGCAGGCGAATGCGCCGGTCGACAAGTCCGGCCGCTTCACTGAGCCAAAGGTCTCCGTCCGCTACAAGAGCGACTTCTTGGAAGTTGAGCCTGAGCGCGTCCATTACATGGATATTTCGCCCAAGCAGCTGGTCTCCGTTGCCGCGAGCCTCATCCCGTTCTTGGAGCATGACGACGCGAATCGCGCGCTCATGGGCTCCAACATGCAGCGCCAAGGTGTGCCGCTTATCGTCACCGAAGCGCCGCTCGTCGGCACCGGTCTCGAAGGCAAGGTCGCCCGCGATTCCATGGCGGTTGTCGTTTCAGAAGGCTCTGGTCGGATCGCCTCCGTCACAGCCGAACTGATCGTCGTCACCGAAGATGGTGAAATGCCCGACAGCAAGAAAAAGCTCAAGCACGACCCTGAAAACGGCGTCGGCGTTTACCAGCTGCGCAAATTCATGCGCTCTAATGCCGGCACGTCGATCAACCAGCGGCCGCTCGTCAAGAAGGGCCAGCGCGTCACCAAGGGCCAGGTCATCGCCGACGGTCCTTGCACCTCGCAAGGGGAGCTGGCGCTCGGCCGCAACGTGCTCGTCGCGTTCATGCCGTGGCAAGGGTACAACTTTGAAGACGCGATCCTCATCTCCGAGCGCATCGTCAAGGAGGACGTGTACACCAGCGTCCATATCGAAGAGTTTGAAATCAGCGCCCGCGATACCAAGCTGGGCCCCGAAGAAATCACGCGCGATATTCCCAACGTCGGGGATGAAGCGCTGCGCAACCTCGGCGCCGACGGCGTCGTGCGCATCGGTGCCGAAGTAAAACCCGGCGATATCCTCGTGGGCAAAATCACGCCCAAGAGCGAGACCGAGCTCGCACCCGAAGAGCGGTTGCTGCGCGCCATCTTCGGCGAGAAGGCTGCCGACGTGAAGGACTCGTCACTGACGGTTCCCTCCGGCACCTACGGCATCGTGATGGATATCAAGGTGACCGCCGGCAATATCAAGCCCAAGGCAGAAAAGCTCACGCCGACCGAACTCAAGCGCCAAGCCAAGCAGATTCAGGACCGGTACGTCCAGAAAGAGGCCGAACTGCGCGAAGAGCTCACGCAGGCCCTTTCCAACATCCTGCTCAACGAGAAGATTCCGCTGGATGTGGTCAACGCCGAAACCGGCGAGATCATCATCCCGGCCAACCGCAAGATCACCAAGACGCTGTTGCGCAAGCTGGCGTCGGTCTACGATCACATCGAGATCGATCCGAGCCCCATCCGCATCAAGATCCGCGAAATCATCAGCAGCTTCGAGCACAAGTTCGAGCAGCTCAAGAACGAGCAGGAGATGGAGCTCGACCGCGTTGAAAGCGGCGATGATATCGACCCGGGCATTATCAAGCAGGTCAAAGTGTTCGTCGCGAGCAAGCGCAAGCTCTCCGTCGGAGACAAAATGGCCGGCCGTCACGGTAACAAGGGCGTCGTCGCCAACATCGTTTCCGAAGCCGACATGCCGTTCCTGCCGGATGGCACGCCGGTGGATATCGTCTTGAATCCGCTGGGCGTTCCTTCACGCATGAACGTCGGTCAGGTCCTCGAGACGCACTTGGGCATCGCCGCTAAGGCGCTGGGCTTCCAAGTTGCGACTCCGGTTTTCGACGGCATCAAAGAAGTCAAAATCCGCGAATTCTTGAAGAAAGCTGGATTGGACGAAGACGGCAAGAGCGTCCTGTACGATGGCCGCACCGGCGAGCGCTTTGACCAGCGCGTCGTCGTCGGCCAGATCTACATGCTCAAGCTGGGCCACTTGGTCGCAGACAAAATTCACGCCCGTGCGGTCGGTCCGTACTCGCTCGTCACCCAGCAGCCGCTGGGCGGCAAGGCGCAATACGGCGGCCAGCGCTTCGGCGAAATGGAAGTCTGGGCGATGGAGGCCTACGGCGCCGCGTACACGCTGCAAGAGCTGCTCACCGTCAAATCCGACGACGTCCCCGGACGCACCCGCATCTACGAGAGCGTCGTCAAAGGCGACAACAGCCTGGAAGCCGGCACTCCCGAATCCTTCAACGTTCTCATCAAAGAAATGCAAAGCTTGGGGCTGGATATCAAAGTCCACCGCGGCCTTGCCGAAGAGGACGTCGTCGAAGAATCGGAAGACGACGATGCGCCCGTTGTACGAGCTGCGTCTCGGTAATCCACCTCCGGCTCTTCCAGCGCCAACATCCTTTCCATTAACCTCCGCTCCCTTCCTTCGCATCCCACGCCCGCTATGAACAAAGAATCCGCCCGCCAAATCCTCGGCTTCAACCGCAACTCCAGCTTCGACCAGGTTTCAATCACCATCGCGTCTTCGGACACGATCCGGTCGTGGAGCCAGGGCATTGTCAAAAATCCGGAAACGATTAACTACCGGACGTTCAAGCCCGAGAACGGCGGTCTTTTCTGCCAGCGCATCTTCGGTCCGGTTGCGGATTGGGAATGCGCCTGCGGAAAGTACAAGCGGATCAAATTCAAAGGTGTCATCTGCGACCGCTGCGGCGTCGAAGTAACACTGGCGCGCGTCCGCCGCGAGCGGATGGGGCACATCGAATTGGCCGTGCCGGTTTCGCACATCTGGTTTTTCAAATGCATGCCCAGCCGCTTGGGCTTGGTGATGGACATGACGGCGCGCGCGCTCGAACGCGTCATCTACTACGAAGATTACATCGTCATCGATCCGGGCAAGACGCCGCTGCAATTCAAGCAGCTGCTGACCGAGCCCGAGTATCGTGAAGCGCTCGAGCAATACGGCGACGGCTTTGTCGCCAAGATGGGCGCTGAAGCGGTGCGCGATGTCATGAAGCTCGTCGATTTGGCCCAAACGGCCAAAGAACTCGCGAAAGCGATGGAGACGACCAAGAGCAAGCAGACCAAGAAAAAGCTCTCGCGCCGCCTCAAGCTCACGCAAGGCTTCCTCAATTCCAAGACGCGTCCCGAGTGGATGATTCTGGAAGTGCTCCCCGTCATTCCGCCGGACCTGCGCCCGCTTGTGCCGCTCGAAGGCGGCCGGTTCGCGACGTCGGACTTGAACGATTTGTACCGCCGGGTCATCAACCGCAACAACCGGTTGCGCAACCTGCTTCAGCTCAAAACGCCGGAAGTCATCATCCGCAACGAAAAGCGCATGCTGCAAGAAGCGGTGGACGCGCTCATGGACAACGGTCGCCATGG
>CAYYVW010000023.1:0-12410 GCA_964473925.1 uncultured Verrucomicrobiaceae bacterium | reverse complement strand
GTTTGATGCCGGCCGGATTCCAGTCGCCGCCGGATGAGCGATGGGGGTCACGTCAGGGGCATTTGGGCCTTAGATAGGGTCTTTTGGTGCGGTTTGGGTCGGATTCGAGTTGCATAACAGTCGTATGATCTCACTCCGCGCTGCGCAGCTCGCCTCTCAAGGCGGGTTTGCGGAGAATAAGGGGGCTAATCTCCGCATGATGTGCGGAGATTGGCGCGCGGGGCCCTTGGCCTAATCCCTTGAAATATTATCCAGATCGGCCAAATATCCGGCCATATGATCGGCCAATAGACAGGTCGCGAATTAACTCGAAATCGACCTATATACCTGATATAATGGCATTTATGAGTAAGAAAAACGAGGACATAGGATCGGCCAAAGAAGCGGCCAAAGATGAGAGCGAAAGTATCGGTCTCATGGAGCCTATGCTCATTTCGGATAGCGGCGGTAGGCGCGGCCCCTTGGCTGATCTGGCGCTCGAAGTGGCCCAAAAGTCGGCGAGCCTGCGGTCGAGCCTGCCACCTGGCGTGGCGCGCGCGCTGGCCGATCTCGTGCGCGCGATGAATTGCTACTACAGCAATCTGATCGAAGGGCACGACACGCACCCGATCGACATCGAGCGCGCGCTGAAAAAAGATTTCAGCAAAGACCCTAAGAAGCGCGACCTACAGCTCGAAGCCAAAGCGCACATCACCACGCAAGAATGGATCGACGCGGGCGGCCTCGACGGCAGAGCCACCACGAGCGAAGGCCTTCTCGAAACGCATAAGCGCTTTTGCGAGTTGCTGCCTGATGATTTGCTTTGGATCGAAAACCCGCACACCAAAGAGCGGATCAAAGTCATTCCGGGCGCGTTCCGCGAGCGCCATGTCGAAGTCGGTCGCCATGTGGCGGTGAGCCCCGGCGCGGTGCCGCGCTTCATGGTGCGCTTTGAAGACGCTTACCGCAAACTGGGCAAAGTGGATTCGATCATTGCGGCGGCGAGCGCGCATCACCGCTTTGCCTGGATTCACCCGTTCATCGACGGCAATGGCCGCGTGGGACGATTGATGTCCTATGCGATGCTACGCGAGGCGCTCGATACTGGCGGCATCTGGTCGATCGCGCGCGGGCTCGCCAGAAGCGTTGACGATTACAAGAGACATCTTGCCGAATGCGATCTTCCGCGCCGCAACGACCTCGATGGCCGTGGGACATTGAGCGAGGAAGCGCTGGCAAGTTTTGCGCACTACTTTCTCACCACCTGCCTCGATCAGATCACCTTCATGGAAGCCCTGGTGCAGCCCGACGAATTGCGTGGGCGCATGCTGATTTGGGCGGACGAAGAGATGAGAGCGGACCGCTTGCCGCCGAAGACCGGCCAATTGTTAGAGGCGATCCTCTATCGCGGCGAACTTCCGAAAGGCGATGTCGAGACCTTGCTCAATGTCAGCGACCGAACGGCGCGCCGTCTCTACACCGCGCTCATCGAGCGCGGCGTGCTGACGAGCGAGAGCAAGCATGCGCCGCTTCGCCTTGCATTTCCCGCAACGCTTGCGAGCCGCTGGATGCCGGGTCTCTTCCCCGACAAGAAGGACAAGGACTAAAGAAGTCCTTCGCCGCTTGAGCGGCGAAGGTGAAGCCATCACGAGGACAGCTTGGATATCGCCCATTCGGCGGACGCCATTGCCGCGTAAAGATCGCCCTTGGCTCCAGCGATAACGAGCGCTGCCCAGGTATCGTTCGGTTGAGCGTAGACGCGGCCCAGATTGCACTTAACGCCCGAGGGTCCGGTGTAGACGAGATCAAACTGAGTCGGGCCAGCTTGCGTCCATTCCATCGATCCGCCGCCGATTTCGTCTGCGCCGTAAACGCCAAAAGCAGCGCCGTTGAAACTTCCGGGCAGCATGGCGCGCAGGATGTCGCGGCGATCGGCAGGTTCCAGATCGGCAAGCCCGGCAATGACGGAGGCGAGCAAGCTCGCCTCCCATTGCTCCCGGTAGCGGGCGAAAGAACCATTCGATCGAACATCTGAGAGCATTGTGACCATGATCTAATACTCCGAGGCCAGCATGACGGTGAGGACACGCTTGGTCTTTGTCGGATCAGCCGGGTCATCGGAGCCAGATTGGAGATCGAGGCCGTAGTAATCGATCTTCCAGAACACCTTGCCACCGAACGGATGGACGAACGATCCGAAGTCATGTTCGCCGTAAGGATCGTTGTCTGGCGTGAAGCCATCGAAACCGCGAATGTAAGACCAGATGTGCAAGACGGCCTCTAATCCAAGCGCTTCAATGCCCCACGTGTGAACCCGTTCGCCTGGAAGAGCATGAGAGCCTCGGCGGAACGCATCATTTTGATCGGCGAGAGTTTGGAGGGTGGCGCTCATTGAGCACCCCCTTTCTCGGCGTCTTCGCGGCGCATCACGATGCGACCACTTAGCGGCACCGATTCCAGCTTGATCGAGAAGCCAGAGCCATCCTTGTGCGGCCAGGCTGCGCCGATGCGGGACCATCTCGCGGCATCGCCATCACCTTGCACGGAGAAGAGAGCGAACTCAGGTTTGTTTTTGGGTTTGGGGTCGGACATTTCTTAGTCTCCTTGTTTTCGGACCGCTTGATTGCGGCCTGATGGGGAGACGAAGCACCGAGGTTAGAGCGAGACGCGCAAACTCCTTCAGCCGAAGGCGCGGAGCTGCACAAGTGAAGTGTAACGAAGCGCGGAAGCGAGCGGAGTTGCGCGGTTCGCGGCCTCGGTCAGGATCACATCGAAAGGCTGCTATTTGAAGGCGGTCGAAAAACACAAGAGCGGCGTGCCGAAACCTTACACAAGAACTATCTGGGCGATTTGACGAGTTTCGCCGAGGCTGGATCGTACAAGAACTGCGTGATCGTTCCGTCTTTGATGCGTTCAATCGCTTCATCAATGACAAATCGCGGAACTAGAAACCACTCTTCGGGCGTCACAGGATTTCCGAAGCGATCGCTGATCGTTATGTCGAGCCGGGCGGCACCAAAGACTCGGTGAATGAGGCTTTCCAACTTCTTGCGATTGATGTTGAACAGCTCATAGGAAGCGACCACTTCCACATCGGCCAATAGAAACGTGCTTTGCAGCCGTGCGCCTGCGATGCGTTGCTCTACCGCCATGCTAGTAACGCCGATTTTGTGCACCAAGTCCCGATTGGCAGCGACGGTGGGGTGATCGGACTTGCTCCGAAGCACATAGATTGTGCCTGAAGCTTGATCGTCTTCGCCGCGCTCACCAGCAAATAGTGGCCCCGCTGATGGGTCGGTGATCCGCCTTCCGGCCTCATCCTTATGCAGCGCTCTTTGAAGCGAGCGCATGAGCATGTTGCTCTCTGTGCCATTGTCGAAAATGACGCGCAGCCGCGCGTCCGTTCTGCCTTGCGCGTTTGTGAAGACCTCACCCATCTCCGCCACGTAGGCTTTCTGCCCGCCAACAATGAACCAAGTGCCGGGGCGTATCTCTGCCTTCAGTTCAAACTCGCGCGCTTCACGCACGCCGCTTGCCAGCTCGGCCTGGACCTTCTCGAACAAGGGCTTGAAGCGATCGAAGTCCTCGCAAACGTCTCGACTCGCGATTTCTTCTGCGGCTCGTTTTTCCGCACTGGCTCTTACATGGCGGAGCTCGCTGATATCTCCCTCAAGATCTCCCAACTCCGCCATCAGTTCGTCGTCATCCATTGCTTCTAGTGGAGCAGAGGGTGCGTTCTCATACCCTGCCAATAGGCCCTGGCGGTCGAGCGGCGCGAGAATTGCGCGGCACTCTTCCAGCGCACGCAAACGGTCGAGGCGGGTTGCATAAAGCCGCTCGAAGATGTCGCGCTCCTCGCCGTGCTGCGGAGGGCGACCATGTTGATCGACGAAACGCTGAATGTCCTCGAAACCCGCGATGATGCGTTCTTCACGCGGCGCGCGCCCCGCACGTTCTTCCTGTGGCGCAAAGTCCGCTAGTTCGGCGGCGAGTTCATCCAGTTCGAGGTCATTCGCCATAGCGACCCTCTTTCTTGAAGCGCATGAAAGCTGCTGCGCCTTCCGCGAGCTTGCGTTCCCATGCGTCGGCGGCGGTTGCTGACGGAACCCGGCCTCTGTCTCGTTTGAATTGCACCGCGCGTCTCGCGTATTCCTTAGCCTCGTCAGGCGCCAAAACCGTGTTTTTGGCAGCGATTGCGGCTTGCACTTGCTTGAGGCTCTCCTCGCTCATTGTCTTGGCAAGAATGGCATAGGCTTCGCCGAAGGGATTGATGCGGTCGATCAGATCGATGTCCAGATCGCGCACATTCACAAATCTACGAACGCCATCAACGAACGATGTGCTGCCGCCGGGTTCACTCACACCTTCCAGCGCACGCTTCTTGGCCTCTTGGGTCAGGGTAAGCGCGGCAATAGCGTGCTGACGCACGGCCTCTTGGTCGTCCTCGCTTAGTTCGGGGTATTTGTCCTTGACGATCTTGCCCATGCGAACCTGCGTCAGTTCTTCTGGGACAAGCTCTTCGTCGAACAGGCCGCGCTCCAAGACCGCCTTGTCCTGCACGAAAGCGGCAATCACTTCGTTCAAGTCCTCCTGGCAGATGCGCGCGGCTTCCTTGCTAGACGGCTCGACGAGGCCCTTGATCTCGATCTCAAACTGGCCGGTCTGCTGATTGAATCCAACATTGCACTTGTTCGGATCGTAGTCGCCTTCACCGTAGTCGAAGCCCGGCGTTGGTCCGCTCTGCGGGTTCTTGAGCTTGAACTCAAAACGTGGCGCGAGCACTTGCTCCATGAGCAAGCTGGCGGCGATGGCTTTGAGCGTGTCGTTCACTGCCTCCGTGACGGCATCTGCGGAAGCGTCAGGTTCGGCAATCAGGTTGGTGAAGCGCGCGCGTGTTTTGTTCGGCGCGTCGCGGGTGGCGCGCCCGATGATCTGGACAATCTCGGTGAGACTGGAGCGATAGCCAACCGTCAAAGCGTGCTCACACCAAATCCAGTCGAAACCTTCCTTGGCCATGCCAAGCGCGATGATGATGTCCACATGCTCGCGGTTATTTTTTTGCGCAGGGTCTTTGAGAGCCTGCGAAACGCGATCGCGCTTGTTCGGATCGTCATCGACCAGATCGGCAATACGGAGCGTCTTACCTGTCGGGGTCTTGACCAATTGGAAGCCGGTGGCGGCGTCGATGCCTTCCCATGTTCCCAATCCGCCGATGATTTCTTCGACCTCCCTGATCTTATCCTTCGTGCTCTCTCGCGCGTTGACGTTTGGGATATGAACGATGGTTTTCTCGTTCGCGTCGAGAACGTCGAAAATCGTTTTGTCGTCTGCGTTGTCTTGGCGAATATACGAACCAGAATAGAAGAAATAGCCGATGTCGAGTTGCTTCAGATACTCATATCCGTTGAGCTGCTCGTAATAGGTGTAGGTGACGGCATCAAACTTCGCCTCATCGTGCGGTGCGAGCACAGGAACAGCATCGCCACGGAAGTAAGAACCTGTCATCGCCACGATATGCGCCTTGTCGCGCGCAATAAGCTGTCCGAGGTGCTGGCCGAGCTTGCTCTCAGGGTCGGCCGAAACGTGGTGAAACTCGTCAACAGCGATCAGACGGTCATCGAACGCCCCAACTCCGAACTTATCCACGGCGAAGCGGAAGGTCGCGTGGGTGCAAACCAACACCTTGTCTTGGCTCGCAAGAAATACCTCGACGGAATTGACCTTGCCGCCGTTGTCAGAGCCGGGCGCGTTGCACAAGTTCCACTTAGGCTCGACGCGCCAATCTGCCCAAAAGCCGTATTTGGATAGTGGCTCGTCATTGAAACTCGCACCAATGCTCTTTTCAGGCACTACGATGATGGCTTGCTTGATCCCCTGATTGGCCAGTTTATCAAGCGCTATAAACATGAGCGCACGGCTCTTGCCCGACGCCGGCGGAGATTTGATTAGGAGATATTGCTCGCCGCGCTTCTCGTAGGCGCGTTCCTGCATGGCCCTCATGCCAAGCGCGTTGGATTTGGTCGATGCGCCACTCTGCGCATAGGAAACCGATATTGAGGGAATAGATTTCTTCTCGTCAGTCATGCGCTTGCCCCCGCTTTCTTCTTTTTCGCGCCGGTTTTTGTGGCGTTAGCGGCGGTCAATTTCGTATAAAGGTCGAACAGCTTTTCCAGCCGCTCGGTGTCGTTCTTGAACTGTCGACCGATGTAGATGCGCTCAAGTACCTCATCATTGCGCTGATGTGCTTCGCGAAGATTGCGGGGCATCTCATCGGGATCATAAAGATCGGCTATTGTCGCGGGAAAATGCGCCTCTCGCGCCAACAGGATATCCTCGGCACATCGAGTTAGGTCTGTCTTGTTCTTGTCGGTAAGCCTGGGAAGAGGAAAGGTATTCCACCCAAGTGTGTTGGAGTAGGAGAAGTCCGTTCGCATTCGAACGCAGACTGTCCCGATCCAGACCCAATGAAGGCGAGAAGCTATGATCGCCAAGTTCCAAAGCGGAGCGTCGTACAAGGCGAAGTTGCGATCGCCAATGATGGCCAGATTGCTCATCACGCCTACTGGCAAGTAAGGGCGGTTTTCAGAGCTGACTCGCGGAGTGACAATAACGCTTCGCGAGGCCACTCGCGGTGTTTTGAATTGATGCGGTCGACTCGCAAGACTTCGGGCGTACGCGTCCTTGCTGGCTAAGCGAGCAACCCGCGCTCGTTCAATCTGCTGCACAAGACCGGCGTGTTGTTGTGCTTCTCCAAGATCGGCGTCCTTAATCCAAATGCAGTAACGGGTTTCTCCATTAATGAACTCCTTGGAGCCAAAAAATTGCTTCACAAATTTCGCCCGCGCGACATCACTGAGGTTCAATTCGGTAAGCTGGTGTGGGCTTAAAGTGAGGTGGCCACCATCATCGGCCTTATTGCCGAAATCCATCACGCCAACCTCGGTCAAGGGGCGCATCGCTTTCTCAACGATGACATCTGGCGCGGCCACTAGGTATGCGTTGATGTTTGCTGTATCACGCGCCACAGCCTCATCGTTGTCACCCACAACAAACAACCGACGAATTTTTCCGGCGTGATTTGAGATGCCAACGATTACGACCGTCACTCCCGCCTTGTGGCTGGCTAGGTTTGCCCACCGGAAGGAAGTGTGAGCGAACGCGATCTCGTGCCCCGTCTCAAATATGAGCGGCCACAGGAACGGAACTTGCTGACCCTGACAAATTGAGTTGGTCGCCACAAAGGCGGCCGCCGCATTGGCGTGCGTGCCATAGTCGGCAGCCTTCATGAACCATCCAGCCACGTAGTCGAGTGACTTCCACGTGTTGGTGCGCCGTCCAAAAATTCTTTGTAGGTCTTCTTTCTGTGCCTGCGACTGCCATGTCGATCCAAGGTAGGGTGGATTTCCGCAGATATACGTCTCGCCGCCTTCGTTCTCGAAGTCTATTTGCGTTTGGTCGAGCGGCGTTTCGAGCAGATCGTCGGCTACGAGCTTCACACCCGTTCCGGTCGGCGGGCAGATGCTGAGCCAATCGAGCCGAAGGGCGTTGCCGCAGGTAATCCAGTTCTCAGCGTCGAGCGGCAGAAACTCGGCCAGCGCCAATTGTTGCCCGCGATAGAGAACGTCGCATTGGTATTCGGCGATGATGAGCGCAAGGCGCGCGATCTCGGCCGGGAAGTGGCGCAGCTCGATCCCTCGGAAGTTCGTAAGCGGAATCTCTGACCGACGCTCGGATTCGTCCCTTCGCCGATTTATCTCGGCTTCTATCGCCCGCATTTCCTTGTAGGCAATGACGAGAAAATTTCCGCTTCCGCAAGCGGGGTCAAAGACGCGGATTTTCGATATCCGCTTACGCAGGTTCAGCAACGTGCGCGGATTGCCACCGGCTTCCTCAAGACGAGCGCGCAGATCGTCGAGAAAAAGAGGATTCAGGACTTTCAGGATGTTTGGAACGCTAGTGTAGTGCATCCCCAGCGCACTGCGCTCGTCGTCGTCGGCAACGGCTTGAATCATCGATCCGAAAATGTCGGGGTTGATCTTCGTCCAATCGAGATTGCCGATGTGCAGGAGGTAGGAGCGCGAAATCTTGCTAAATCTCGGTACGTCCATATTACCTGAGAACAACCCGCCGTTGACATAGGGAAATGCTTTGGCCCAGCGCGGCGTGTTTGCGGCCTCACGCTCTTCCATCTTGGTGTTCATGGCGCGAAAAATCTCACCAATCACTTCGTGCGTGTCGGAAGAGTCGCGCGCGCTTACTTCTTCAACTTTGGTGGTGAAGTTCGCTCCCGCTCCGAAGATGTCAGTGTCTTCCGCGAAAAAGCAGAAGATCAGGCGAGCCATAAAATGGTTCATGTCGGGGCGGCGTTCCGCCGTGCCCCAATCGGGATTGTCCTTCAGAAGTTCGACGTAGAGCCGGTTGAGTCGGCTCGTCGCGCGAATATCAAAGGCATTGTCGGTGATTTCTTTGACGGTGGTAATACCCGCCAGAGGCAAAAAAAATCCAAAGTGGTCAGGAAAGCCCGCGTAGGTGCAGGCCACCGTCTCGCCGCTATCCAGATGCTCGGCTTCAAAATCCACGCCGTCGGTCGCGAGAATGAAACGCGCCTTCGCCTTGGCGGTCGCCGGACTTGCGCGGAGCGCGGCAAGCGTCCTTGTTACCTCGCCAGAGGCTGCCACGGCGATATGAATATGGCTGCGTTGGAGGACGCCACCGACATCGGAAGAGTTCGACGCACCCGCGCGCAGCTTCCTGATGGTGGTTTCCTTGTTACTGAACGCCTCAAGGAAGGCGAACGGGAACTCTGCCGGGTCAAATGCCTGTTCGGCCAGCGCAGAAACGGCTTGCTCAATCTCAACCGGGTTCATGAGGTTCGCTTCCCTTTCCCGGACGCGGATTGGGCATTTTCGTTTTTGGCTACGAACCCCCGCATGAACTCACGCAGCACTTGGGCAGCGGGCCGGTCCCTCTCTCGACACGCCTCAAGGAACTTCTCGCGAAGTTCCCGTTCAATGCGGATACGAAGGCCTGAGTCTTTCATGGCCGGAGTGTAGCCCGCGGATACACATTCGTTGAAGCGCTGCGGGGCGGAATCCTTTCCGCCTGTGGATAACTAAGGTCTTGCGGGCTCGTTTCCCGTCGCTGCCGTGCGCGAGGGCATCGTGTGGCTCCAAGGGGCAGCAGACGCCCTGGTGCGATGGACCGGCGAACGGTCGCCATGGCGGGATCGAAGGGAGGAGCTTGGAGGCTCCACCCTCGCGCGGTCCAACTGCGAAAGTTGGTCTGGGTGGGTTCACAGGGAGGGGCACGAAGGCCCGCTCCTTGTGCGCGCTCCAACCGCGAAGGTTGGCCATGGTGGGTCAAGGGAGGAGCGCGGAGGCTCCACCATTGCGCGATCAAACGGCGGACGTTTGCATGGTGCGGGAGAGGCTCAATGCCTCGATCTGCACCAAGCTTGGGGATGCAACGGGGCGCGCAGCGGCCCCTTGCCAAGATGCGCGGGTACTACCCGCGCACATCTTGCAGTCATCAGTCGTTCTATGAAGAGCGGACACTTGACCCGTTTGTGAGCGTCTCCGCAGCTGCATCAACATCGGCTTCGGCTCGCTCCAATATCGCAAGCGCGCTGCCCAATTCCCGAAAGTACGCTCGCCCATCCCCTTCGCACGCGGAGCGGACAACATCGCGCATTTCCGCTCGAAAGCGATTAAACACCCGCCGTCTATACTCATCGCTCACGAACAATGCCGTGCGAGCTGTAACGATCGGGCTGCTGCCGAGGGGCCCAGTCCGTTTAATGACGTTGAGGATGAGCAAGTTTAGCTCGCGTGCGGATACGTCTGGCGAACGATGCCTAAAGAGTGCTTCGGCTTCATAGAGGTGACGGTTCTCGGCGCGCACGCCGCGATACGCGCTCACTAGGCGATCAATGATCGTTTCAATGCCGCCTGCGTGCGACCAGAAGTGTCCGTCAGTTTCTTCCTCAAGGGCCGCTTCCGCCTCGATAAATTCATCGACACTTTGATAGAGGCCAACGTCCAACAAACGCTGCCGAATGAGATTGAATATCCGGCCAGCCGTAACGTGACTGATGCCCGTCGTTTCAGCAGCAAGCCGGACAGTGTCGCCTTCGCTGTACCGTTCAATCAGCCGTCTGATGCGATAGTTTGAAATTCCAGAGCGTGCGACGAGCTTTTTAGATCGCACCGAGCTGTCGCTTTTGCTCTTTTTCATCTCGCTAGATCGCTGAATCTATGGCGAATAAAGCCGACTTGCCCACGCGCAGCTTTCCAATAGCGAGTTTGAGCATTCGGACACCGCGCCTAGCATCTTCCGTAAGGCACGAACTTACGGAAAAAACCCATGCAATTCATTGGAAATCCTCGGAATCAGGACGCCGAACATAGGACGACAATCCTATCTTTTGTTCTCTATTTGTGCTACTTTGACGCTTCATCCCAAATCGCGAGCGGAAAGGAGGCGAAGGCATGAGCGTGGAACACATAAATAAGAGCGACGCGCTTCCCGCCGGAACGCCAAAGCTCGATCTGGAGCGTTATCGCCCGCTCGTGCAGGGGCACTATGAGAACGAGGAAGTGGCGGACGCATTTTTGCGCGCTCTGTGGTTCATCTGCTGCTCGTTTGTCGATCTCGGGATGGATGTAAAATCGTCCACCGAGAATTTGCCTTTCATGCGCGAATTATCTTCGGCGTTCGACCAAGCGGCGCCAGAGTCTGAGGACAGCAAAAAATCTAACGAAGAACGCGGCTCCCCAGAAAGGCCGCAGAAAGACGACGCATGAGTCTCAAAGCGAAAAAAGCAATCATCTACGTTCGCGTTTCCAGCGATCGGCAGCGTGACGATGGGAGCGGCCTCGAAAGCCAGGCGCACCGCTGCGAACAATACGCGCGCTCGCTGGGCGTAGAAGTGGAGCACGTTTTTTCCGACGATATGTCTGGTGCGGGCGATGCTACAAAACGTCCAGGCATGGCCTCCATGTTGCGCTTGGTGAAGAAGCACAAAGGCACGCCATACGTCGTGATCTTTGACGACCTGAAGCGGTTTGCCCGTGACACGCGAGGACATCTCGACCTTCGGGAATTGCTGAAAGAGATCAACGTCGAGGTCGCCAGCCCAAACTTCAAATTCGATGACACGCCCGAGGGCGAATTCATCGAAACGATCATCGCGGCGCAAGGCCAACTTGAGCGCAAGCAAAACCGCAGACAGGTGATCCAGAAAATGACCGCGCGTTTTGAGCGCGGCTATTACACCATGTATCCGCCAGTCGGTTATCGATACGAAAAGGACAAAGCTGGCGGCGGAAAGATTCTTGTCCGCCACGAGCCCAATGCTTCAATCGTCCAAGAGGCGCTTGAAGGCTATGCTTCAGGCAGGTTTCAGATGCTGGCCGATGTGGTCCGTTTTCTCGAAACACATCCCACTTTCGCGCTAACAAAGCGATCCAACGTCCATCCTCAGAACGTCAGTTCTATGCTACGCCGCGTGCTTTATGCGGGGATGATTGAGCGTCCAGAGTGGGGAATCTCGCGCCGCCCTGGCAAACACGAAGCGATCATATCCTATGAACCTTCATGCGCATTCAGGAGCGTTTGAACGGCAACCCGCTCGTCACTGACCGCAAGTCTCGCGACGAAGATTTCCCGCTGCGTGGCTTCATCGTTTGCGGCGACTGCGGATCGCCGCTCACTTCCTGTTGGGCGACATCGCGAAGCAAGGCCCGTCATCCGTACTATCACTGCTTCAAGCAAGGATGCGTCTCGAAGGGAAAATCGATCCAACGCGATCGATTGGAAGGCGAGTTCGAGAATTTGGTCAAAACGCTCGAACCGGACGAGATGGTGTTTGGGATCGCGTCGCAAATGCTCAAAGACGCTTGGGACCAGCGCGGCTCACAGACGGGCGCGCGGCTACGCGGGTTGGAAGCGGAGCGTGAGAAGATCGACGCATCCGTGAATCATCTTCTCGATACCATCACCAGCGTCCGATCGCCGACGGTTCTCGCGTCCTTTGAAAAGCGCGTCGAAGAGTTGGAAGCAGAGCGGCTGTTGGTTGCTGAACGCATCGCGCGTTTGGGGCATAAAAGCTCGACGTTCGACCGCTCAGTTAGAACCGCACTCGCGTTCTTGAGAAACCCTTGGCAGCTTTGGTCTTTCGGAACCTACGAGCACAAAAGACTCCTGTTGCAGCTCTGTTTTTCCAAGAGGGTCGCCTACCAGCGAAATGTGGGACTTAGAACCGCTGAATTGGCCTTGCCATTCAAGCTTTTGGACACACTTCGGACGGGGGAAAAAGAAGATGGTGGAAGGGGCTGGATTCGAACCAGCGTACGCTCGCGCGGGCAGATTTACAGTCTGCTGCCATTAACCACTCGGCCACCCTTCCAGCCGGAGCGCGGCTTCTAGCGGGC
>CAYYVW010000022.1:7557-13439 GCA_964473925.1 uncultured Verrucomicrobiaceae bacterium | reverse complement strand
TGAAGAGCACCTTTTTACCCCCGTCATTCTCCTTCCATGATGTTGATCCGGCTTCCGGCTCACGAACGTACTTTCTAATTGGAAGTATTTTATCGATCACGGCTTCCAAATCTCGAAAATCTGTAGCATCTTTAATTGCATGCGTTTTTGTCATGTGTTCAGCCCCTTGCTCGTGATTGATCTAATACCGAAGTTCTGACTTGTGCCTCTTAATTGGCTTGCGTCACGATCTGACTTCGGACAACGCCGTCTCTTTCTCGATCATTGGGCGCACGATATCCAGGACTTGTCGAATCTTTGGTCCACGGTCAATGAAATCGCCGAGAAAGATGACTTTACGGTCGGGATGGTGGTAGGCTCCATCGGACATCCGATAGCCGAGAATATCCAGCAGTTGCACCAATTCATCGGCAAGACTGTGAATATCGCCGATCAGATCGTACCTCTTTTCGCATTCCTCTAGTCCGGTAATTGGCTGCACATCAGGATCTGTGGCTTTGACCTGAGTTACGACATCAACGTCCGCTCGCCTGTCTCGGCTCCCACGGTGTTGAGTTCATGATTGGTAACCAACGAAAGATTGGCTAGCATACAGATTGTTAAATTCAATAGCACGAAACCGCTCGATCAAGCCATCTTGAGTAGTCATCGGGCAGAGCCTGGCATCGCCAATGCAGGAGTTATTCTTAACTGCGATGGAGAATGAAATGCAAATCGAGATGCAACAACCTCTCACCTCAGAATCGATAGTCAATCTCGTCGTAAATGGTGATTAAACACTCTAAAGTAATCGAGTTCCTTTGGTACACCCGTCGCAGTCACTTCTCCAACCCCTGTTGTTTGCCAATCCTTTCTCTTCACCCGCACAAGTTTAGGTGGCATTTGGTGCTTTTCATTGGACGGAGTGTATTCAGCTTCTGTTGAATTTGCTGGTGGCTCCCAAGAGTATATCTCGTCTTTGCAAGGCTGCAGGCGTTCTCTATTGACTTGTGGTTGCGGTGAGACTTCCACGAGTTTTTCTATCGGTACAAGGAAACTCTCTGGAAAGAAGCTTCCCTGGTGGTCTATCCTCACGACTCGACATTGATTTGCTCGAACGACACACACAAGTACCTGTTCGTTCTCGAAACTATAAACCTTCAAGTGTTGCACCGGCATTGACTCTCTCCTGTGGTACCCATAATCGTGGTTCACGACGTATGAAAAGCGTTTTTACATTTAGAACACGATTACTTGACTAAGTCTGGTTTTCACCATATCACGTTCTCGTCGGTCCAATCATCTCCGTCAAAACTTGAGAAGATTGCGGCATCTAGAACGCATGGCGAGAGCCCACTGTACTTCGTTAAAAGCTGAAACCCATCCGACACGAACTCAAAATAGTTCTGATCGGCCAGGGCATTGGCGGTCAATTTCACGGGGAACCCGAACTCGTTGAGCCATTTTGTAACTCGGCTGTCAATGGGAATCTCGAATTGGCTTAGGCCCAGTCCTTGCAGCAGATTTCTGGACTGTTTTGGGCCGAAGCCTTAGTAATGATCGTCGATAAACTGGGATGCGTGCCGTTCTGTCTCTGGGCTTGGGCGCAGCCGGACCTTTTCGAGAACGTCGGCAGTCGTCTGCCGACCACCATTTTCCAAGTATGCCAAGTTCGCCTTCGCTTCACTTCCTATCCTAGTTGACCGCCGCAACCCGCCAAAGTCGCTGAGTACCTTGGTTACAAATGTGTCTGGGTCGACCTGTGCAGTAAAGAGTTCGTGTTGCAATGGGAACGGGCTGGCCGAAATAAATCGTGTGACCGACGAGCCAGGACCGGATCGCTGCTGTGTCGTGAGCAAGCACGAGATCATGACTTCCCAGAATAGCTCCCTCGTCGCTGTCGGCTTGTCGTCCTTGAGGTTCGTCGCAATCCGATACTTCAGGAACGCATTGTCCATATGACAGTCGAAGAATTCCTTCACCTTGGCGATGTCTTCAGCATCGATTTGCCAGATGATCTTCATCCATCACCGCCAATCCTCCCACAAAATCGCCCCCAACGCTGTACTAGAGCCTCGTGGTTCGGGATCTCAGCGGCATTAACTGGCAGCAAGAGCTTCTTTCCATCGAGTTTGGAGTACACCGTCGCCTTGATAGCCGTTGCCAAAGAAATCGCCATCGACTCTGGATCAATGCCGATTAGATCGAGATCGAACAGCGTGTGGATGTCGACACGAAGGAGCAAGCCGTTCGTGACGTGGTTGGATTGTGGCCCGGTGTACGGGACGATGTGAGCTGCTTCGAGTGCGGCTACAGCGTCGCAGCCGGTGACGGCACAACGACTGGAGTAGGCGGCAATCAGCTTGTTGCGGAAGACTGGCTGACCACGCCGTTCAACGATCTCACGCAGCCTCTTTGCCCGCTCGTCCCTCAAGGAAGCCGGGGAAAAGTACCCCGTTTCAGCGACCAGCGTCGTCGCCTTCGTTAGCTCGTCGGCTGACGGGCCATCGGGAGATGCAGGTACGGAGAGATTTATTGGCCATTCAGTGGCATCCTCGTCGCTGCAACGAAGCCAGCCCTCCATCGGGAACTTGAAATCGGCGGGCTTAGGCACATTCAACCGAACCAGCGAATCGACCTTATACACAAGGCAGTACCCCTGATCCTTGGCCTTGTCGAAGTAGGGGTCGCTGAGGTCATCAAGCCCGAAACTGACTTGGAACTTGTTTCGAACGTCGTTCTTGTCCGCATACTCAAATCGCTCGACCCTGGCGACTCGTGATCGCCAGACGATGGCCTGCTCCTTCGTGTCATACCAGTAGAGTGTGTCGCCTTCGACGAGTTCCTTGTACGGCCAGAGCCGACGTTGCCACATGTTGAACCAGAGATTATGGGCCATGTCGTCTGCATCAGTGGGCAACGCATAGCCACGGCTCGTGATGAAACCAGATGTGGCACTATCAGCCTTTGCCTCTACGTCGAAGCCCAGATCACGGAGGACGTAATTGGCCTGACCAGGTGCTTCACCTCCGCTGAAGACTTCGTGTCCGAGCGTCTGGCCGGTCAGGTGCTTGAACGCCAGCCCAATGACGGCCTTAGGTGCGTATCGTTTTCCGTCACGGAGAAGCTCGTAGCCGGTCGGTGGTCCGAAAGGATGAGTGATGCCTGCGTCCAGATCAGCTAGGGCCGACAAGACGTGTTGCTGCGTCAGTCCTTCAGGGATGGCATTGGGCATATTCGCTTCTCACTCCACAACTCCTTCAACTACAGCAGTCCGATTCTACCTCACCCTACGGGGCACCGCTCAGCACTCCAGAAGCAATACTGCGAACGATCATCTGTAACGATACACCGATTCCGGTTTTGTGCCGTGGCCCAACAAATACTTCAGGGCCAGTTTTCGACATGTGAGATTTGACGCACTTGTCCCATGAAATACCGTCAGGAAAGTAATCGTTCGGCCAGTCGGGCGACCTGAGCCACCCAAGATACATAAGCACGGTCGGAATTCCGTCGCTGGCAAGTTTCTGGAGGTATGCCATACGGTTTGAAAGCTGATATTCATTATCAGCAGAGAGATGGAATCCACCAACGCCCAGTTCGGTCAATCGAAGACTTGCCTCGGCAAGTCGGAGCCGAATGCTGAGGTCATTGGCAATTGAGCGATCCTTTTTGGGATCGATGGCCGACTTTTTATTCTTCTCTCCCATTTCACTGAAATGGGCCTTCGCTTCCACGAGCAACAAACCGGCTTTCCCGGCCACCTCGATATGGCACAATAAGTCCCATGTGGGGCGAGATCCCCTGAAAGCTATCCACCAGCGTCGATCCAGTCCGCTGTAGCCAGGAATGGGATGGCGTTTTAGGTAGTCCTCAAGTTCGACTTCAGTCCAGTCCTTCTTCTTTGATCGTCCGCAAGGATGTCGGAAGTCCGTATCTGCCAAGCAGGCGTCTGTCCCGGCAAGCAGGGCATTCATGAGTTCTCGGAAATTCGAAACCGAGACAAGATCCAGCATGTGCCGGTAACTTCCGTCATCTCGGTACGGGCTATTTCGTGCATCGTTCTTGGGCATCGAAGCTATTCTTCCTTTGTGTCATTTGTAGCGGTTTTCAACGCATCCACGATCAAGGCCGTGCGTGCCTTGAAGAACTCCTCGAAGGAATTGAAATTGTAGGAGGTCAGTGCGGGGAAGGAGGACGAGTTTAGGTCGGGGATCAGATGACGCTTGCGGAAGGTCGCATCTCGTGTCTTGAGCCACTCGTCGAACGGCGTGGCGTTCTTCGACAAGTTTTCCGAGTCGGTGAGCAACTGAAGGTTGGCAAGTACGTTGTACTTCGCAATGTAGGACTGCACCTTGGCATCATCGTAACCACGCTTCTTCAGGAGCCGGACCTGGAACTCAGACTGCGGGAAGATATGATCTTCGTGGAAGATGGCATCCTTCCAGTCTCGGTCAGGATAGAGAAGCGACAGCACGAGGTTCGTGTACCGCCCTTGGTATCCGTATCCCAGGATGCGGTCGATTTCCGCATCGTTCAGCCGTGGCTCGATACCCAGCGACTTGTAGAGGACATTTGCTGGGAACGGCGTTGTCGGACTGCATGTGTTCAGCAACTCTCGCAGGCGAGTCAGAGTGGTATCCGATGATCCGCCAAATGCGTTCTTGAGTGTCGCAAACACGAACCATTTGCGAATGGCGACCTGGGCCTCGGCATCCTCGGCCCGTGAGGATGTGTCAAATGACGAGTTGCATCGCTTCTTCAGGTAGAAGGCAATCGGCAGCAATGCCAATGGAGCCACGACGTTTTTGGTGTTGAAGCCGAATCGAGAGATCAGCCGCACGGTCGTCGCCAGCGATTCCTTGATCTTCTCCCAGTTACTCTCGATGGTACGAAGGTTGTTCCTCGTGAAGTTCTTGACCTTGTATTGAATGGGCAGACCGATCTTCTGGCCGTCTTTTTCGGCCTCACTGAGGTACAGACACGCCTTCAGCACAAAGTCCCTTCCAAAAGCATATCCGTTCCCGATCTTGTTGAGCGAATCGGTGAAGTCGTGGATTTGACTGCGTGCGTCGAGTGTTTCCCACTTTGCTGTGGCAGTAGCGAGCAAAAGATCGGAGTATTCAAGCGGTTGGCCAGCCGAGTTTGCTCGCACGAATACCTGCAAAACCTTGTCGTAATCCTGAGACTTCTCCTGGTAGTAATTGCCGACCAAGGTGGTGTGAATTCGGTTATGCAGCCGCCCGATAAGCCTGTTGGCATTGTCCTTCTGCTCCTCGGTCAATCCCACCATCTGCGACTTCATGTCCGACTTTGCATCCTCGGCGTCCTCGAAGTCCAGAATCCTGCCCACCAAGTACCAAAGCTGCGGCTTGTCTCCATCTGGCTCGGCACCCTCTCGAAAGTCGAAGCCGTAGGTCAGTTCTTCGGGGTTGTCCTCATTGAGAAGTGGTGGCTTCAGCAGATTCAAATACAAACGTGTTTTCCGCCAACGGTAGTAGAAGTACCTATATGACCCTTTCAGCCCGATGAACAGAGACGTGATTCGTTGCTGGCCGTCCAAAACGAGGGTGATGTCCTTGGTAATCCCAGCCATATTGGCCGGTGGATTGTGCGGGAACTCGCTGTCGAACTCTCGGATGAATTCGTAGACCGGCCATTCGTCTTTGTTCTTTTGCTCCAATCGCCAGTACAGAAATGACCCGATGGGGAAATCGGCCATGATCGAATCGAACAGACGTTCGATGCGGTCAGTGCCCCACACGAACTCCCGTTGGATCGCCGGGAGGAAAATGTCCCGATTCACCTGCCGGATGATGTCACTGACTCGGACCGGGATATATTCCATAGTGCTATTTCTACTGCTGATCCGCTACCGGATCGGCAACGTGCCTCCAGCCGAC
>CAYYVW010000022.1:0-7547 GCA_964473925.1 uncultured Verrucomicrobiaceae bacterium | reverse complement strand
ACCAGATCGGCCAGTACGATATACGCCACGTACCCATTGCCATACCTTTTGAAAGTCGCAAACTTGTAATCCTGAACTACCTCGTCGAATACGGGCTTTAGTTCATCAGGCAAAGTGTTCCGAGCTTCTTCGTGTTTTGGAGTTCTCTTTTCGTCATTCATTTATGACTCGTTCCTCATCAGACTCACCCAGCTGGCGACGATTGTGAGATTACACGTACACTGTGTAGTTCATCTTGATGCTCTCCGCCAATCGTGCGTGGCTGTTTGCAAGCAACGCACGGATGACTTTTTCGTGAAGTCCAAGTTCCTTAAACAGAATGATCGTCAGGAGTGTCCGCAGTCGCAAATAGGCCGAGTAAAGATCGCCGCCTTTGAAAGCTTGGGCAGAAAGCTCGCTCGTGTAATGGGTCAAATAGTTTCGTGTAGCAGTCACATCCTCGACAAACTTCCCCGGAGAATCGGCGACAAGCTTCGCCGTCTCATCGTCAAGTGAGCAGAGCAACTCACGAAGCCGCTTTCGAAGTGAGTATTCATTTCCGTACTTGATCTTACCCTGCACAAGGCTGTTGCGAAGGTCTTGCGGAGTGTTCGGCGGCAATGCCGCTTTCAACGCAGCGGCGATCTTCTCGTAATCAGCTTCGGGCAGATAATTGCCACCTTGCACACGGCGGCAATAGGTCTCAAGTGCCTGAATCAATCCGAGGAATTGAAATTGAAGGAAAAGGTAGTTGTTGTAGATCACGCCAAAAAAAAGGTCGCAAACAGTTTCAAGAAGTTCAGCTTTTGAGAACCATGAGTCGAGTATAGTCCCGAATTGTCCCGCCACGTGTGGAAACAGAACCAGCATTTCGACGGGGGGTAATCGTTCGCTCGGCTTGCCATGCTTCGGGTGAAAGAAAAGCTGAATGTCTTCCCGATAAGTGAAGCCCGGTCCTGAAATCTCGTCGCCGTATAGCACAGTTCGCTTAGGAAAAGTCGGCTCTCCGATGAACAAGGTCAGCAGGTTCTGGAGATCAACTATTCGCTCAAGGAACCACTGGAGCGTTTGCTTTCTATCTGGCTTGACTGTCAAAAGGGCGACGTGCTCACGGCTCTCCTTGTGGTAGCTCGCAAACCCGCCGAAGAACATTTGGGAGCCAATGGTCACGTCACATTGGAGCGATGCCACAGGAAAGGTCATCTTCTGGGGCACCACGTATGTTAAGACGAATGCAGTCGTCTCTCCTGATGGGCTCTTTTCTTCTTCCTGGGGAGGAAATGGCTGATAGGCGATCCACTCTTCAAGGTTCAGGTAATTGACAGACAAAGAATGAAATTGCAGATCTACCGCTGACGCATAGTGATTTCCAACAAGGATGCAGCCAGCCGAAAGTGTTGAACTACCCGTTCCGTGTGGAATCGCCGTGTTCGTCGAGATCTGTGTGCAGTCGAATAGCGTCAGTTTCTTGCCGTCCTGTGATTGACCTAGAACGATTTCAGGCTTGAAAGGTGGTCCAACCACAGCAAGTTGCTGAAGAGTGACCTCAGTTAATGTGCCAAGCAAGTCCAATGTTGTATCGGACGTACTGAATCGCACGACACCAGGAATCCTGCGGTTTGGTGTTGAGGGTAGCCAGAAATATCCCTGATACTCGAAAGTATCGAACAGGGTTGTATCAAGCCGAGCTTGATTTGCAGAAGCGTCTGGCACGGCAATCCTCTTGCATGGCCTTAGAGTCACGATTTAGGAAGTAATGCCGCATCCAGAACTTCGTCAATCGACGACACGAACTGGACCTTGATCTTGTTTTTCACGTAGTCCGGCGTCATCTGCACGTCACGTTCGTTTTCCTTGGGCATGATGACTTCGGCACAACCGGCATCAATCGCCGCCTGGAGCTTGGGCAGCACGCCCCCGATGGCGAGAACTTTGCCCATGATGGTAATCTCACCTGTCATGGCGACATCGTGGCGGATAGGTCGTCCTGTAAGGGCCGAAACGATCCCGGTTGTAATTGTGATACCGGCCGATGGCCCTTCTTTTGGAACACCCATCATGGTGGCAAGAACTGCGATGTCGTAGTTGTCCTGCCAGTCGTTTGGAAGTCCTACGTCGCTGGCGTGGGTCTTGATAAACTGAGCAGCGGCGGCAACGCTCTCCTTCATCACCTTTTGCATCGAGCCAAGGCTGATAATCCGGCCTGATCCCTTGGACGCTTGCATCTCGAAATGCAGCAGACAACCCCTGTCATCGCCGATTACGGCGAGTCCCATGACTTCGCCCACTCGTGGCGAAGTTGGCAAAACGACCTTCTGCTCACGCTGAGAATCTGGAAGAGTCGGCGTGACGATCTTGCCAGATTGTGTCAACTTTCCGGTCAGGACAATCGGGCCGTACTCGCCGGGAGCCATCAGGTGAAGCTGGTTGCGGACCCGCTGCCTTCCTTCGATTGCCACGGAAAGAAGCTCGGCCAACTGCTCGTCAGTGACTTCACCGTGCGGATACATCAGCTTGAGCAATCCGGACAAGACCTTCTCGACGCCACGCACATCACGTCCGGTAATCCCCGCCTTAGCCGTTGAAGTGTCCAGTAACTGATAGCGACCCTTTAAGGCACCCAGCACGTCCCTGCGGCGAAGCTCGTGCATGATCTCGCAGAAGTAGTCCGTAATGAAGCCGTAGTCCTGGGCGAGCGAGCCAGGGTGAATCTTCGGAATCTCCCAGCCAGGTAGATAACCGTGTAGCCGATCGATGAACGCCTCGACTTGGAGAAAGTCGGGGAGAGGCTCAAACAAGTGGTAATACTTTTCGTGCGGGAGTTTGGCCTGGATGTCGATGTTGCCGACCAGCACGATGGAAGCAAACGCCAGGATCTCCTTCTTGCCCCGGCTGAACTTGGCATCCTGCATGTAGCCTTGCATGATCGACACGAGGGCCTTGGGATCGGCGAAGTCGGTGTTGGCTATCTCGTCGAATACCACCACATCCCTGCTGCCAACAACCCCGACTTTTCCCGTGGCGTTGTTGATGAATAGGCTGGCAGGGGTCGCCTTGCCGCCCGAAAGAACGGTGACGTAGTAGCTCTGGTTGCGGTAAATGTATGTTTTGCCGGTTTCCCTGGGAGCCAGTTCGATGGTATTGCAATTGGCCTCAATCATCGGCACGAGCCGCCACAGGTAGAGCAGCTTTTCACGGCGGCTCATCGGCTCTGGGTTCAACCCAATCGAGTTGATGAGGAAGTCCAGCCATTCTCCCGCTTCGAACTTCTTTCGATTCTCGATGTAATCATTGAGATCAATCACCGAAACCTGAAACGGCGTGAACTCAGTCACTTTGAATGGGCGAATCTTCTTGTTGTGGACCTCGGTTTCGTCGTAGGTCAGGGTGATCGTTCCCCACATGCCACCCGATAAGAGCATAGGGTACTGCCGAACGAGGCTTTCCGTCACATTGACGAAGCTCTCGTTGATCGCCCCGATAGTGCCCCAATACTTGTCTTCGGTTTCTTGAAGCCGGACTTCGAGGTTGGCAATGATGTTGTGGTTACGGGTCTCTCGAATCTGGTGCCGAATCTTCTCGGCCTCGGCTCCGTGAACGAAATTCTCCCTAAGTCGCTTGATGACCTGCTGAAGATCTTCGTGGAAATTCTCCTCAGTGCAGTAGTTGTCGATCAGGTATTCGACAACGAAGCGAGGGAACTCATCGACGCCCGTGTTGATGGTCAGCCGTTTGTTGACAACTTTGCCTCGAAAGGCATCTTTAAAATGTGTTTTCATGGCTCATTCATTCTAACGCAGTCCGGCAGGGACCATGCCCATGATGCTGTCGAGCTTGCTGTCGATGCGGCGACGGATGCGGGTATCAAATTGAATCTCAACAGTTCCGTGTATCGTCGTTCTCACCTTGCGATTCTTCCAGAGATAAGTGGCGATTGCCGTCACCTGTTTGATCACCTTACCGGCCTTTTGTTCTTCAGCGGACGGAACGTCGAGCCTCGGTGTCCAACGCACCCGGAACTCGTGTTCGCCGCCAGTAAAGACTTCCTTCCTGGGCTGAATATCATCCAGTCCGGCATCCACTTGAAGCTGAAACAGAAGCTCTTCCTTAACCGGAGTTTTCGCCCTCGCCGTCAACAGAATGTCGAGCGGTTGCCCTTCGGCCAGAACGCCATCGAACCGGATGCCGACAAGATCGAATGCAGGCTCGAACTTCAACTTCGGCCCAAGCACGATCATCGGAATCATGCACTCAGCCAGACTCAAGCCTCCGTGGGTATACCTTTCGGGGTCGTGCCTGCCTTGGGGCCGTTGCAACGTCAGACCGGGACGTGGGAACAGAACATGGTTGAACGACCACTTTGCTTTCCCAGTTTTGTCAGGAATGCCCATGTCGCCAACTTTGAAGACGATTCCGTTCTTGGCATCGTTGCCTTCCAAGGGAGTCTTGAGCCGCCCAACACGATACTTCACATCCCCGCTGTCGGTGAGAACATGATCTGGCACAACAAACGTCGGAACTGGCACCGGGATAAAGCCGTGGTCTGAGATAACAAACACGGTGGCGTCGACGGGAAGCTCTCGCAAAATGCTACGAACGTCCTCTCGCAGTGTTTGCAGAACCACCGTGTCGTAGATGAAAGCCAGTTCGTCCTTGTTGTTGTGGAGCTTCTTGTCGGTGAAATTGAAGATCACCATGTCGATAGGACCGGACGTGTAGCGAGCGGAGATGCCGCACTCCACCGTGTCGTCCTGCTTCTCGACCTTGAACTTCACCGTCAGGCCCATGTGGGTCTTGAGTGCGTTTTCGAGTAGGGCGTTCTCGGTCGTACTGCAAAAGTTGATCGGCAAGCACGCAGCCGAAATCGCCTTCCGGCTCAGATGCGTCTCGCTGGGAAGAATGGCCGATCCGGGGAGTTGATCGAGGAAGTCGTACTTCTCCTCCAGCACGGGTTTAACCAATTCATCCCAAGCATCGACACGCAACCCATCGAAAATCAGGATCACGGCCTTCTGGCCGCTCTGGGAATCCCAATGGCTCTTCAACACCCTGGGCACAAACTGGTGCGTGAAAATCGCCGGGGAGTCGTCCTTGTTGATCCACTTGACGTAATTTGCGAGATACAGGTCTTGGAACTTTGTGTTTGCAACATCCACGTCCTGCTCCGCCGCTTTGATCGACTCATCGAGTCGTTGCAAAGCCGTCCCAAGCCGCTGTGTCAGCGTCGGCCAGAACTGGTTCTTGGGCACCGGGAAGATGTCGCCCACACCCATGAGCCGCCGCAGTCCGCTCATGTAGTAATCGAGACGGTTGGCCTTATCTTCGTTCCAAAGTTGATAGAACTGGCCGAATTCAAGCTGTTCCGTTTTCATTACCTTGAGCTTGTGGACCTGGGCCTTCAGTTTGTCGGCGATCTCGAAGAACTGAATGGCTTTTCGGTACGTCTCCAGCAACGTGCCCCATTGCGGTGACGGGCGGCGAGCGGCGACGGAAAGCGTGTCTTCCTTACCCTTGGTGCCCTCGTCGTCCAGATCGGCCAGAATTACCTTGTGATAGTCTTTCTTACGGTTGGTCAACAGGTCGATCAAGAGCGACAACAATGCCATGCTGCGAACGAGGGATGATAGCTTTTCGGTCAGCAGCACTTTCCGGGCGTAGTCGGGGTTGTCGAGCGTGAGTCGATCCGCCAGCAGGAACGCCAGCCGCTTCTCTGGCTCTTCTTTCAAGAACACCTCGACCGCTGCCACGTCGTCGGCAATCTGATCGGGATCGGCCTTGAGCATATCCTTTATCGTGTACTCGATAGACTTCTTGGGAATCGCCTTGAAACGTTCCAGCGTGGTATCGAAGTTGGCGAGCAAGACGCTGTATTCCAGTCCGTGCTGGTGCATGACGGCCGACAACGTAAAGGCTCGCACGACCGCCTGCGGATCGTGGTCCAGCATCCAGCACCACGGCTTATCGGCCTTGGCGATCTGCTCCTTGAGTTGCTCCAGAACTGCACTTGCTTCAGTTGCGGCCCCGGTTGAGAAGAGGTCTTTGATCTTCTCCAATTGCTCGTGGTTCTCGATGCAGAGGCGACGAATTTCACCGCCGTTTAGCTTCTTAAATGGATTGACACCAAGCGTGGCTCCCAAAACGATTTTGTACAGATCGCTGTCTTGAAAGCGATGCTCATCGACATCTCGCAATTGGTCATACGATTCGAGGGCTTTTTCGAGATGATCCAAGACTCGGCTGCTCAGATTGCGGTCGCTGTTGACCAAGGGAGGCCAACGCTCATCGCCGGTCTTCTCCACAAGAAAATCCCGCAGACTCATCGTCAGCTTGGCCTTAGCTTTGCAGCGAGCTTCGAGATCGGGATAGAAGAGTGGTAGCTTCGCCTTCTCACGAGAGCGATCCACCAGCACAATCTTGGTGTCTGGATCGCTTCGTAGGTTCTCGTACATCTCTCGCAGAGCGAGGTTGCCGCTGCAAAACAGCACTGTGAAGCCATTGGCCTTGGCCCAACCATCGACAGCCTGGGCACCAGCCCGGATCATCCGCTGTGGATCGGCAAGGATGATAAGCTTCTCGCCCTTGAGGGGCGTCAGTCGGTCGATGATCCATTGCTCTAGCATTATTTACTTCCCCTGCGTTGCTACCATCGCCGCTTTCGTCGTTGCCCGCTCGATCAGTTGACTTCTCGGAAGATAGCACAGTTGTACGACACAGCCGGGAGTGAACGTAATTCTCGATTCGATCTGATACGGTGTCGGCACTCCATTGTTCACACTCCCTTTGCCTCCTTAATCACGGACGATAAATGTGAAATCACTTCGTCCGCATTTCGCTTGCATTCAAAAAACAGCCTCGCTGCCGCCAACTCCCGCTGTGCCTTTTTAGACAAAGCCGCTCTGGAAATTTCTCCGGCCCACTTGACGTCTCTTGCATGCTGGAATGCGGCCTTTGTCACAAAACGGTATTCCGAACTTACAATTCCGACACGGTACACATTCGTAATCCGAGACGGGCAGACAACCCAATCACCTATTTGCACATCGTCCGCAAGTCTCGCAAGATTACTTACGACGTTAGCAACGGCAGAAGGATGCATCTCCGGATTGTTAGATGCGACTAATGCACGAAGGTCACTTCTTGTACGATTGCCTCTCCGCAAATTACCGACGCAGTAGTCGTCACAAAGCCCCGCAATTCCCTTTTCAGCGAAGATTCGCTCATTGGCAGAGCGCTCCTGGAGGGAAGAGTTCCGACCAGGACGGATCACCCATATCCTGGGCTCAAGTGTTTCGTTGGCTGTCTCGTTCATGTCTCACATCTCCTCAATGAGTTGAGTGCTCTTATTCCGTTCTGCCCCGTGACACTCGTCTGGGGCTATTCCTCGTCATCCTGCTTCTTGCGGCTCTTGCGTTTTGGTTTGGTATCTTCCTCGACGCCACGGCGAATGCAGATGCGATAGTCGTCTTCGGCCTCGATTTGCTGTTCGTCAGTGAGGTTGGCAGAATTCAAACCGCCCTTTTCGTAGATTGCTCGGCCTTGCTCATAAAGACCGGCACGACGGCATTGCC
>CAYYVW010000021.1:0-18561 GCA_964473925.1 uncultured Verrucomicrobiaceae bacterium | reverse complement strand
GACCGGGATGCGGATGGTCCGCGCCTGGTCGGCAATGGAACGGGTGATTGCCTGGCGGATCCACCACGTTGCGTAGGTGGAGAATTTGTAGCCGCGGCGGTATTCGAATTTTTCGACCGCTTTCATCAGGCCCATATTGCCTTCCTGGATGAGATCCAAAAAGGAGAGGCCGCGGTTGGTGTACTTTTTGGCGATGGAGATGACGAGGCGCAAGTTGGCCTCGACCATCTCGGTCTTGGCTTTGAGCGCCTTGCCGAGCCACGATTGGAGCGTGAGATAATCTTCACTGAAAGAAGCCAGCTGCATGCGCGCGCGGAGCTCAACCTCTTCGAGTTTTTGGCGCGTCGTGCGCATTTGAATGAGCCGCGCTTTGTCGTTTTTGCTGCCTTTGCGAGCGACTTTGCTTTTTTCGAGCTTGGCTAACTCCGCCTCTGCCACGACCAGCGTCTGGTAGTGTTGCGTGCAAATAACGACGAACTCTTCCGTCACCTTCTGCTTGTAAAAGAACTTCGGATAGAGCTTCTCGAGCTGCGCCTGGGCTTTGGCGAGCTCCTTAGAGGCCCGGGTCTGCATCGCCTTATTTTTACCGGCCTTCTGCAGCTTGCGATACGCGGAAATGGCTTTGCTATCGGTCGCCTCGACGCGGCGCAGCAGCCCTTTGAGCGTGTGCATGTACTTTTCGCGCCCTTCGATTTTTTTATCCTGGATGACGCGGTCGAAGCGCTCGCGGCCCTGCTGCAACTTGCGGGCCAGGTTGATGTACTCCTGCGCGATGAAACCGAATCGGTTGAGATAGCGGTGGACCATCGCCTCGGCATCCTCGATGCGCTTGGAAATCTCGACCTCCTGCTCGCGCGTGAGCAGCGGGACCTGGCCCATTTGCTTGAGATACATCCGGACGGGGTCATCTAAAATATCGAGCTTGGTATCGTGCTTTTCTTCCTCCGGCGCTTCTTCTTCCTGCTGAATGGAAGGGGCCTTGAAGCGGTCGACCTCGGACGAATCGATCACCGAGATTTCGAGATTGGCCAGGAAGGTGAGCACTGCCTCGATCTCATCGGGCGTATTGACGCTCTCGGGGAGCACCTCGTGCAAATCGTCGAACGTGAGATAGCCCTGCTCTTTGGCGAGCTTGATCAGGTCGCGCAATCGCTCCTGCCGTTCAGGCTTGCCGGTCCAGATGGCGGCGACGGCGGCCTGGGTTTTTTCCGAAGAGAGCGAAAGCGCCAGTGAACCGGAGGAAGGCGCGGCAGTGGTCGAGCCAACCAGAGCCTTGCCCTTCGTCTTAGAATTTTTAGCAGGCGACGCAACCGGCTTGGATTTGCCGGAGCGCGCAGGTGCCGGAGCGGCGGCGCGGGCCGCGATCGGTTTTGTTTTTTTAGAAGCGGAGGCGCTGCGATTGGAAGATGCCGAGCGTGCGGATTTAGTCATAAGCATGGCGAAACAAGGAGGCCCGGAAGGGGGTTTACCGGCCGGAGGAAGTGGAAGCGGGTCAACCTACGACCCACCGCGCTTCAAGTCAAGCAGCTGGCGGGATTTTTCGAGCAAATCGGCAGACGAGAGCTCTCCGGATTTGATCTCCTCTTCCAACGCGGCAAGGCGGTGCTGGCGCGAGTTTTTTTCGAGAGTTGCCAGCAAATCTTCCAAGAATGCTTGAGGGGGGATATCTGCTTGGATAGGAACGGGATCCATCAGCAGACCCGCGGCCAGATTGCGGTACTCGGGCGGACAATTTTGGGCCATTTCATCGGCGGTGTGCCATCCGTCATGGGCGTGGCTTTCCAGGAACCAATCGATAAATTCCACACCGGACAAAAACTCGAGCCACGCGGGCTGGAGCTTGCGCTGGGCCGACGGAATTAATTCCGGATGCATGATTAAGAGGGACGCGAGCTCGCGCAACTCGGGCGCGAGGCGGGTGGCAGCGGGCGGTACCGGCTTGGAGGAAGAACCCGGCGAAGTTTCAGAAGAAACAGAAGCTGCCGGGCGCGCTGCAAGTTTAGCCAGCGCTTTTTGGTGAGCGGCGATTTCTTCCAGAAGCGACGCCTGGGAGAGTTGCAGGCGCTGCCCCACATGCCGACTGAAGGCATCCCGCTCGATCGGTGACGGAATTTTGGCAAGCCACGGAATGAGGGCTTTGGCGGCGGCCGCGCGTCCGGTGGGAGTTGCGATGTCGTGCGAACCGCACGTGGTTTGCAGCAGCGCTTCCAAATAGGCGGGGGCCGTATCGAGCCGCTTGAGGAATTCCTCCGCCGACCCCTGGCGCAACGCGGAGTCTGGATCCTGCCCTGCGGGGAGCGTGAGGATGCGAACAGCAAGACCGGCGGTGATGAGCAAATCCAAGCTGCGCTCAGCGGCGTTGCGGCCGGCCGAGTCCGAGTCAAAGCACAGAATCACTTCATCGGCGTACCGCTTGAGCTTGGCTACTTGCGCTTCGGTGAGCGCCGTCCCCTGCGGCGCAACGGCGAAGCGGATCCCGTGTTGCCAGCAGCGGATGAGATCGAGCTGCCCTTCGCACAAGAGCGCACGCCGCTGCTTTTGGATCTCTGCCTTGGTTTTGTGCAAGCCGTAGAGCACCTGGCCTTTGACAAAGAGCGGCGTCTCCGGCGAGTTGACGTACTTGGCCGCCGGCGCGTCCTTCTCAAGAATTCGTCCGCTGAACGCAATGACGTCCCCGTGCTCGTTGCAAATCGGAAAAATCAGCCGCCCACGAAAGCGATCATACAGCTGCCCGCGCTCGCCGGTGGAAGCCAGGCCCGCCTCCACCATCAACGCATTGGAGAAGCCTTCGCCCCTCGCCCACACCAGCGTCGCATCCCATTCCTCGGGAGCGGCGCCCAGGCTGAATTCTTTCGCGAGCTCCAGCGGGATTTCGCGCTCTTGCAAATACGTGCGCGCACGCTTGCCGCCCGCTCCCGTTTGCAAGCGCTCGGCCCACCAGCGAGCGACGGCGGCATGGAGTGCAAGCATCGCCTCTTTCTGCGAGCGCTTGGCCTTGGCATCCGGCGATTGCTCATACTCGACCGAAATCCCCGCGCGCCGGGCGAGCAAGCGGACCGCATCCGGGAAGTCGACATTCTCCTTCATCATCACGAACCGGAACACATCCCCGCCCTGCTGCGTGCTAAAGCAGTAGAAAAGCTGCTTGGTCGGATCGACGAAAAAGGAAGGCGTCTTCTCTTGGTTGAAGGGCGAGAGACCCTTGTATTTGGCACCCGCTTTTTTGAGCGGAACGTATTGCCCGACGATCTCGACGACGTCGCACGCGGCCCGCACCTGTTCGACAATTTCTTCTGGAATGCGGCCCGCCACGCTTGTCATTCTAAAGGACCGGCCTTAAATGCAACAACCCTTTCCGTGGGAAAGGGAGATTTTTATGAAGCAACGCCTTCTGCCTTTCGTCAAGCGCATGACGAGTTATGTTGCGGCGGCGGCTGTGGTGGTAGCGCTTTTAGGATTAATAACGCTCGCCAAAGCAGCCGCGCCGACGTTGCCGGAAGGAAAGAGCCGCGTCGTGCTCCTCCAAGCGCCTGAAGCGGTTCACAAATTCGCGGTGGATGCGAACATCGTCCGAGAGCGCTTCACGCAAGCCCTCTTGGCGCTGACGGGAGAAGCGACGACAGCCGCCGCGTGGCAACGGGGTTTGGGTATCCGCTCCTCAGATGTCGTCGGGATTAAAATCACGACGGGCGGCGGGCCGGTGATGGCAACACGACGCGCGCTGGTCGATGCAATTATTGACAGCTTGCGCGAGGCGGGCGTGCGACCCGAGCGCGTCATCGTGTGGGATAAGTTCGCAGATCAGATGACGCCCGCCGGGTATCCGCCCAAGCCCGCGACGCCGGGACAACGCATCGTGACCTCGGTCATTCCGGGACTAGGCTTTGATCCAAAGGCGTTTTATTTCCATGAAGTGCCCGGGGTGCTAATTTGGGGCGACTCGGAATTTGTCGGAAAAAAGATGAACCGCGATGAGCTCTTGCAGGCCGCCCATGCTGCTGCCGCAGGGGCTCCTCCCTTAGATGGGAACACTCCCTCCACACCCGCGACACCGACCGAGCGCCTGCCCGAGCAAATCAGCAACCGCTCCCACTTTGCGCGCCTGCTCACGCAGCGGTGCACGAAGATTATCAACGTGCCGAGCCTAGCCGATCACGCGACGCTGGGCTTGAACGGCTGCCTCGCGAGCTTGGCGCTGGGCTCGGTCGATAACACGCGCCGCTTCACCGAAGAAGCGACCGAACGCTCGGGCTATGCGGCAGCTGCGGTTGCGGAGCTTGCAAGTAATGATGTATTCAGAAAAAAAACCGTGCTTCACGTGCTCGACGGCTTGGTCGCGCAGATTGCCGGCGGTCCGGCCTTTGCGCCGCGCTTCTGCCAGAGCATAGGCGTGGTCTACCTGAGTCAGGACCCCGTCGCGGTCGATTCCTTAGCGGCGAAGTGGCTCGCGCGAGCGCGGCAGGCGGCGGGCGTCGTCCCTCCTGCGGATCCGTTTGATTTTGAGATGGTCCCCAAAGCCGCGGCGGCGAAAGGCCTGGGACGCGCGGATGTGAATAAAATTCAACTCGAGCGGATCGGCGCCGGCAGCATTCCGGAAGATTTTTATGACAGATAAACCGGCACCCACTCCACCGTCCCTCGTTCAAGTGGCGCGGCTCGTGGAAATTATGAAACGGCTCCGCGGACCCGGCGGCTGCCCGTGGGATATCGAGCAGACGCATGCGTCGATTAAGCCCGAGCTGATTGAGGAGTGCTACGAAGTGGTCGACGCGATCGATGCGGGCGACATGAGCGGCTTGCGCGAGGAATTGGGCGACGTGCTCCTCCACGTAATCTTCCATTCGCAGATCGCGCAGGAGCAAGGCGACTTTGATTTGGAGGCGGTCGCGCAAGGTGTGTGCGATAAGCTCGTGCGACGGCATCCGCATGTGTTTGGAGAAGTGAAGGCCGACACGGTCGAGCAGGTTCTTTCCAACTGGCACGCGATCAAGCAGGCGGAAAAGCCCGAGCGCAAAGGTCTTTTCGACGGCATCCCCAAACAGCTTCCGGCGCTGATGCAAGCGCAAGAGCTCAAGAAAAAAGCCGCGCGCGTCGGCTTTGACTGGGTAAACTCGAAAGGCGTCCTCGACAAGGTACGAGAGGAGCTCGGCGAACTCGAGGATGACCTGCACGTACCGGAGCGCGCGGCGGAAGAGCTCGGCGATGTGCTCTTCACGCTGGCGGTCTTGGCAGGACATCTCAAGCTGGATGCCGAGCAGGTGCTGCGGGCTGCGAATCAAAAATTCGTCCGCCGTTTCGAAGGAATGCAAGCGCACTTGTCGGCTGCCGGCAAAGCGCTCGACTCCGCGACGCCGGACGAAATGAACGCAGCGTGGGATGCCGTGAAGGCGCAGGAGCGCTCAGCCGCATCCTAACGGATACCCCCCCCCGAGCACGCTGCATTGCAATTTTTCATGGCCGCGGATAGAATCAGTTCGTAATGCCAAAATCCCTCGCGAAAGCGCCTAAAGCAAAAGCAAAAAAGGCGACAAATAGTTCGCGCGTTCACGTCGCGCGGCAGCTTTCGGTTTTCCTAGCGAACCAACCGGGCGTCTTTTCCAGAATTTGCGACTCACTTGCTACGGCGGGCATGCAGATTGTCGCCGCAACGGCCTTGGATACGACGGATCATGTCGTCGTCCGGATGATCGTGAATGATCCGCATCAGGCACTACGCCTGCTGGAAGATCATGGCCTGCTCGTGATGGAGACGGATGTGGTAATGCTCGAAGGCTGGGGCCAGTGGAGCAACCTCAATGAAATCAGCCGCATTCTGGCCGATAATAAGATCAACATTGAGTATATGTATTTTACTTCGATCGGAGCACGCGGCGTGCTCATCTTGCGGCCGTCCAACTTGTCGCCGGCGCTCAAAGTGCTCAACCAGCTCGCGAAGTAAATCTTCGGCGGTTTTGAGAAGAATTTGTAGGAAGCGCCGCGGCTTCGATCCGCAGCTGCGCAATCCCCGGCAGCGCGCCCAGCGCCGAGAGCAGCGGCTCGCTAATATGCACGCGATAAGCTTGGTCGAGCGCGAGCGTGCACTCCTTTCCGTCCGACTGCCTGCACGCGATGGCAACGGGCAGTTCGCCGGGATGCGCCTGAAAGAGCGCTTGCACATTTTTCCAAAGCGAAGCATCTGCTTTTTGCAAATCGACCGTCACGTGCAATCCGCGATAAAGCCGGCGCCGCGCTTTTTCCAGAGGGATGATTTCACGCGCGCGGACCTTCGCCTCTTCTTCCCGCTTGTCGAGTTCGCCGCTGCAGACGATCAATTCACCGATGACGGGCGTGTGCTCGAGCTCTGCATATAAATCGGGGAAGATGAGCACTTCAACCAAGCCGGTGATGTCTTCCAGAGTCAGCCGCGCCCACGGGCGCTTATCCTTCTGCGTGCGGCGGATATCGAGCTTGGAAACAATGCCCGCAATTTGAATCGAAGCATTCCCATCCAACTCCCGCATCGGCGCGATCGTCGTCCGTTGAAGCGCCGCGAGCTCGATCTTATATTCATCGAGCGGATGCCCGGTAAAGTAGACGCCCAGCAGCTCCTTCTCATTCTGCAGCCGTTCGCGCAGCGGCCATTCCGGAATGGCCGCCGAAGAATTCGTTGGAAGCGGCGCCGCGAATGATTCCGGCGAGCCCATCAGCGCCAGGAGAGAGCCTTGGCCCGATTCCCGCTCCCGCGCAGCGGCGTTGGCTTGGCCAAGCGCAGAATCGATTTGCACGCTGAGTCCCGCACGCGTCTGCCCCAAGCCATCGAACGCGCCCGCCCGGACGAGGCTCTCCAGCGATTTTTTGTTGAGAGCGCGCGCCTCCACCCGTCGGCAAAAATCGTGCACTGAAGTAAATGGCCCGCCCGCATCCCGCGCGGTGATGATGAGCCGGACGAGCCCCTCGCCTACATTTTTGATCCCGGCCAGACCATAGCGAATGGAGCGGCCTTCCACGCCAAAACGCGCGCCGCTGATATTGATATCCGGCGGAAGAAGCACGAGATCGAAGAGCTTTGCTTCCTGCGCATAGAGGGAGATTTTCTCCGTATCGCCCAGATCGTTGGACATGAGCGCAGCGATAAATTGCACCGGATAGTTCGCCTTCAGGTACGCCGTCTGATACGCGAGCAGGCCGTAACAGGCGCTGTGCGCTTTGTTAAAGCCGTAGCCCGCAAATTTTTCGAGCGTATCAAAAATTTCCCCGGCCTTTTCAGCTTTGAGGTTATTTTTGTTTTTGCAGCCTTCGACAAATTGCGCGCGCTGCTTCTTCATTTCTTCGGGCTTCTTTTTTCCCATCGCGCGCCGGAGAAGATCCGCCTGCCCAAGCGAATAACCGGCCAAAACGCTCGCGGCTTGCATCACCTGCTCCTGATAGATCATCACGCCATAGGTATCTTTGAGGATCGGCTCGAGCAGCGGATGCGAGTAGCGAATCGGCACGCGGCCGAGCTTGCGATCGGAGTACGCCGGAATATTTTCCATCGGACCGGGCCGGAAAAGCGCCACCAGCGCAATGATGTCCTCGATATTCTGCGGCTTAAGACGGCGGCACAGGTCGCACATTCCCGGCGACTCCACCTGGAACACACCGACGTTTTGCGCACGTGAAAGCAAGGCGTACGCCGCCGCGTTATCCAGCGGGATCTCGTGCGGCTCCATCTTCTTGCCCTCCGTCGCTTGAATGAGCTGCAAGCATTCCTGAATCACCGTCAGCGTCTTGAGACCCAAGAAATCCATCTTGAGCAACCCCACGTCGCCAAGCGGATCCATCGCGTACTGCGTGACGACGCCTCCATGCTCATCCCGTGTCAGCGGAACAAAGTTGGTCAAATCGCCATCGGCAATGACAACGCCCGCCGCGTGCACGCCGGACTGACGACTGATCCCCTCGAGCGTCTGCGCGTAATCGATCACCTGGCGCGTCGTCTCCTCCTCGTCGTACGCGCGTTTGAATTCCGGATTGCGATCGAGCGCCTTTTCGAGCGTGATGCCCAGCTCAAACGGAATCATCTTCGCAAGCCGGTCTGCCTCGCCGTACGAAAGCCCCATGACGCGGCCAACGTCGCGCACCGCCATCTTCGCGCCGAGCGTGCCAAAGGTGATGATCTGCGCGACCGAGCGCTCGCTGTATTTATTGCGGACGTACTCGATCACCTCGCTGCGGCGGTTGTAGCAAAAATCGATGTCGATATCCGGCGGCGAGATGCGTTCCGGGTTGAGAAATCGCTCGAAGAAGAGGCCGTACTGGAGCGGATCCAAATCCGTGATGCCAAGCGCGTAGGCGATCATACTGCCGGCGGCGCTTCCACGGCCGGGCCCGACGGGAATGCCGCGCCGCTTGGCGTAGTCGATAAAATCCCAGGTGATTAGGAAGTAGCTGGTGAAGCCGGTGGATTCGAGAATCTTGAGCTCATACTCAAGTCGCTCCTGAATTTGCGGCGACTCGGCATGCGTGCCGTATCGCTGCCGCACTCCCTTCTGGCAAAGCTCGCGCAGATACGCTTCGCGCGAAAGTCCTTCGGGCGGTTCGTACGCCGGATAGCGCGTCGTGCCCAGCTCGAGCGTAAGATCGCACCCTTCGGCGATGCGCACCGTATTGGCGATCGCCTCCGGAATTTCCGCGAAAAGCTGCTGCATCTCTTGCGGCGACTTGAAGTAAAACTCGGGCGCAGGGTAGCGCATCCGCTTTTCATCCTGCACGTGCGCGCCGGTCTGGATGCACAGCAGCACGTCGTGCGCGGCGGCGTGCTCTTTTTTGACGTAGTGCACGTCGTTGGTCGCGACGAGCGGCAGGCCGAACTGTTTGGAGTAGCGCTGCAGCTCGCGGATGACGGTCTGCTGCTGCGCGAGGCCGTGATCTGCGAGCTCCAGGTAAAAATTCTCTTTGCCGAAGATCTGGCAAAAATCATCGATCGATTTTTCGGCCTTCTGCGGCTGACCGGCCAGGATCCCCTGCGCGACCTCTCCCTTCAAGCACGCGCTGGTGGCAATGATGCCTTCGGAATGCTGCGCCAGGATTTCTTTATCCACCCGCGGCTTGTAGTAGTGGCCTTCCAGATGAGCGGAGGAAATCAGCCGCACCAAGTTTTGATAGCCAACCGCATTGCGCGCGAGCAGCAGCAGATGCGTCGAACTTTCGCGCGGACCTCCCGATTTGCGATCGAACCGGCTGCCGGGAGCCAGATACGCTTCACACCCGATGATCGGTTTGACCCCTGCTTCGCGGCACGCTTTGTAAAATTCAATCGCGCCAAAAAGATTGCCGTGATCAGTCAGCGCGAGGGCGGGCATCCCGTGCGCGGCTGCTGTCTCGGCCAGCTCCGGAATGCGGCACGCGCCATCGAGCAAGCTATACTCGGAATGGACGTGCAGATGGACAAACGGCGCCGGGGGCATTCGGCCAATTGTAAAGAGCGACCCGCGCGCTGCAACAGCGGATTGAAAGAACCCAGTTCTAACTCTGCCGCAGCAGTGTGATGTAGAAGACTGAGCCCGAGTCCAAGTCACCCGCCGCAGCGGCCGGAGTCGTGGTCGCTTTAAGCCGGACCGTGCCGCCCGCCGTTTGCGAATTATCCGCCGACTTGACAGACATGACGTTGCTTAGGTCATTCTTGCCGCGGACCGTGCCGTCCAAGGTAACGACGCTCGGAGCGGTAAACGAGAACCGAACCGACGAGGCGATCAGCGACGTGGGCACCGGCACATAAGTCGGGTCCGTCGGATCGTTGTTAAATTCGCCTTCAAACACCAAAACATTGGGCGTGATGATCGTCACAGAAGAAGGACGCGCTGCGCCCACTTGCAACTTAGGCAGAGGCTGCAGCATGACATAGCAGCGGCTGAAATCGGCTGGGCCGCCGCCCAGCGCCGGGTCCAAATACGCGCCAATGAAAACACGCAGCGGCAGGTTGGGTGAAGCGGCGATCAACGGCGCTAAATCCACCTGGAAGACCGTCCGTTTTAATCCCTTGATCGTGATGGTAGCAATATTTTTGATCCAAGGAGCCCATTGCGTGTGGTTGGTCAAGTTACCGCCGTCACCCGCCGGCCACTCCGCAGGAGGACGAGGCGTAAAAATATTGGGCGTGACACCGGGCGTGGATGAATTGTTTGGGTTGTGCATCCCAAAGACACGGTACGTAACCGGCACCTGATAGTACGGCTGCGCTTGATAGGCCGCTTGCTTGGAAAGCGGGACCGTTTGCGACAACCCTTCACGGAAAAGAACATCGGTCGGCAAAAGCGAGACCGGATCGACCACGCGCTGGACGCCCGTCGAGCGCAGCGCACCGCTCCGGCCGCCCTCTCCCGCGCCATATTCTTCAATCTCCGTTTGATACCTAAAGTTAGCCGCTTCAACGCTGCTCACAGACCGTGCATGTTCTTGAGAAGTGGCCCGTTGCGTGAAATTTCCCGAGCTCGCTTGGTTATAAACCACAGCGCCGGTAGCGGCGATATTTCCCGTGTTCGCGATGTTTCCTTTAATGCGCGAAGCGCCCGCGACCGTGGTGCCCGCAATGCCTCCGGTCAAGTCGCCTTCACTCACCAACGCCAAACTGCTCTGAGGAATTTCACAAAAAAGAATCCGCGGCCGAATGGTGGTTTGAATTTCAGTAGAGCTCCCGAGACCCGACGCAGCCGTCAAATCGATCTGAATCGGCAGCTCGTGGACCCGCGCCATTGCTCCGTCAAGCCACGTCCCCGTGCCTGAAATGGCCTGCATCGGAAGACCGCCACCTGGAGGCGCTTTGGGCATCACATTGGGATTGCCGTTGGGCGTAATCGTCACGCTGACCTTGCCGTTGGCCATTTGCATGTCAAAGGGCGCCCCCGCCTGGACAGAACCAGAACGCTGGCCCAAAATAGGCGCTATCTGGGCGATGAGGTCGTTGACATCGTTCTCCGTCATCACCGTGCCCGCAGGCTGATTAAGCCGCATATCCCAAAATTTATTATAGAAAGTAAGCCGCAAGGCCTGCTGAAGTCGCTGCTCGGCATGCGCAACCTGCTGATTGGCCAGCTTGGTTTGGCCCGCTTTAATAATACGACTAAAGGCGCTGGTAAGCACCACGAACATCACCGTGAGCATCGTCATCATGACCGCTGCCAAAAGCAAAATATTGGCGCGGCGGCTTACACGACGGAGAGCGGAGAGAGCATTCATGATGAGATAATTCTATTGAAAGGCCTACAGGTTGGATTCCGCGAAAAAAGTATAGCCAATAGAAGACTGGCCCACGGTTCCCGTCGACCGGCTAAACGGATCAAGCGGCGCAGGGACAAGCGCAGTCGCCTGACAAAAACCCTGGCTCGTATCAATCGTAAAAACAGAAAGCGCGCGCGTGAGCGGAATGGGCGTATTCCACTGATTTCCTGGATTTGTGCCCGGCGCGACCCCCGTAACAAGATAAAGAGTGCCATCGGTTGATGCGGTAGGACCCGCCCAGTGCAAAATAAATACCCCATTGCCATCACGGCGCGTGCAACGCAGTGCAAAATCGGTGGAGCCCTTTGATGCAGCCTGCTTGACCAACCCCGCCGCCGTTTCTGCTTTCGCTTCGGCGAGCGTACGGTAAAGCGCGTACCGACATTCCCGTACATGCGTCTGGATGATCGCCTTGACCGGATCAACCTGCAGCGCCTGCATCTCATGGATCCGCGTTCGACGAAAGAGAGCCAGACTTACTTCAAAGACAGAGAGAAAAGAGACGATGAGAATGCCCGTCATGGCAATCGCGACCGCCGCTTCAATCAGCGTAAAGCCGCGACGGAAGGCCCGGAGGCCCACCGTCTTAATTTTCTGCGCCGACATCATACAGACCATCTCCTGAATGCGCTTTTAAAGGGTTTTTCGCGGTGTTGGGGAAGGGACTGCTCCGCCCATCGTAATTGCAAGTCGGGGGGAGGGCCGACACATCAATCTTCGCTCCCTGTGTTTCCAATTTGAGCTCTTTTGGAAGGAATCCACGACTCTTGAGCGTATCGAGTGTGAAAAGATCGCTTCCATACCCCGCCAGCAGCGGAGGGTTGTGCAAGTCAGTTACGATCATTTTCTTCTGAGCCAAGTAGATCTCCCGCAAGTCCGCCGAGCCCTCCAGGCCGATTTGCAGCCCGTTATACGAGGAGATCGCCGCCAATCCCGCCACCGCGGTAATGCCGATAATCACGATGACCACGCTCATCTCGACCAAGGTGTAACCGCCCGCCCGTCGCAGGCCCTGTGTTTTTTTAACCACCGATTGCATAATAGAAATATAGCACACCTGGGGCGGCTCGGGGATACTCCCCTTCTGCCTTAAATTTGCCCCCCTTTTACCCAAACGGCAAGGCTTGCCATCAAAAGAAAACGCTGGGAAGGAGCAAGGGCCCCTACCCCATAAAAACGACGTTAAAATTAACTGGACGAAATTATCCCGGCGCGGCAATGGACCCCTATGGCACGTTTTGTATTTCATGATCTTATAACAGCGGCAACCGGCGATCGCTACATGGCATCTCTCCTGGCTATGGCGGCAGGACAGAGTGGACCCGAACGGGCCGAGTTTAGGCAAGCGTTGGACCGATCTAGCACATTACGGGCAGAGGCAAAAAAAAGTACTGATCCGACCGCGCTCCAAGCGGCAATCAGGCAGACGGAGGCCCCGCTTCGAGACCGGCTTGCAGAACCGCAAGTGGCTCAAAGAACTTTAACTTTTTTTGCAGGACCTCTTGCTCGACCTTTTTGGAGCAGTGCTTTTAACGCTCAAATAGCGGCCGCAAGCGAAGCAGAACAAAAGAATCCTACTCTCGGTATTTCGGGCCATAGCAAACGCCGCGGTGGAAGCAGCCACTGGGCCACAAACACGGCTGCCGTACTGGCGGGAAGGCCCACCGGACCTGGTCGAGATCAGTTGATCATATAATAGTTGGGGTTGTCGGCCGGCTTGCCCGGTTATAGGATTTGCGGACGCCATGAAAGTCCGCCACTACCGCACGCGGCAGATCCTGGACGTCACGTCCACAAGTCCGCTGCAATGGAAGGAATCCCGCGCCGGCGGCGAGCGCTGCATCCCGTGGCTGGCGCCGTCCCTGGTTGATGTGCAAGTCAACGGCTTCGGCGGGACCGACTTTAATAAGGCCGACGAGCTGACGCCCGAGTCGTGGAAGCTGGCGTGTGACGCGCTCTACGCGCACGGCTGCACCCACTTTTTGGCAGCGGTCATCACCCACGCGCCTAAAGAGTACGCGCCGCTGGCTGAGGCATTGGAAAAATGCCGCCGCGCGTACCCGGCCAACTGCGCGGGATACCACCTGGAAGGCCCGTTCCTCAATCCACATTCGGACTACAGCCGCGCGCACAATCCTGACTGGATGAAGCCGGCCGACTGGAAGCTGGTTGAGGCTTGGCAGAAGGCCTCCCGCGGCGCCGTCCGCCTCGTCACCCTCGCGCCGGAGACAGACTGGAAAGCCTCGGAACTCTTTGGAAAGCAAGCAATTGCAGACGGCATCCGGCTCGCGGCCGGGCACTCGTCCCTTATGGGCGCCGATCTGGACCGAGCGCTCAACCTGGGCATCACCGGCTGGACGCATCTGGGCAACGCCGTCCCAACTGTCACTCACAAGTTTGAAAACGTCATCTGGCATGTCCTCGCGCAAGAGAGCTTGCTCGCAACGATGATCCCGGATGGTCGTCATGTTCCGCCGCACGTATTTAAGAGTATGGCCAAAATCCTCGAGCGACGCCTGCTTTTGACAACCGACGCGATGGCCGGCGCCGGCGCCACGCCCGGACGTCGCACGCTCGGCTGGCTCGAGATGGAGATCGGCGCAGATGCGGTCGCGCGCATCCCCGGCAAGGAGAACTACGCGGGCTCCACGCTCACACCGTTTGACGGCGTCTTCAAAGCCGCCGCGATGTCCCACCTTCCGTGGCAGGAAATGTGGGATGCGTTCTCGGTCCGTCCTGCCGCGTGGCTCGGCTGGAAGCACGAATGCGTTGCCGCGAGCGAAGGCAACTTCTGCCTTTTCCTGACCGAGCCCGAGCCCAAGCTGCTGACGACTTATCATCGCGGCCGCAAGGTCTTCTCCTCGCCAGACGCGGATAGCTGCCAGATTTTTCCGGAGTAGCGGAGCAAGATTAACGTTCGGCCGTCACGACGTCGCCCGCAGCGACAGTCTCAACCGTTCCCCCCGCGCGGCGGATCAAAAGCCGGCCGTGGTCATCGAGGCCAGCCGCTTCCCCTTCAATAAACCTGCCCTCCGAGCCATGGACACGAATCGCCGCACCCAAATGCAGGCAACGCGCTTCCCAACGCGCACGCGCTTCTTCAAACGGCTGATGCCACGCGCGCTTGAAACACGTTAACAGTTCTGCCAAGAGCTCTACCCGCCGCACGTCCGGAGCGCCCGCCTGCGCCAGCGATGCGGCTTGCTTGCGCACTTCCGGCGCGAAATCTTCCGGCTGATGCGAAATATTAATGCCCACACCAACGACTGCCGCGGCCAGCATCCCCCCGCGCGGCTGCGCTTCGATGAGGACCCCGGCGATTTTTTTGCCGTCCCAGTGCAAATCGTTGGGCCACTTGAGCTGCACCGGGATACGCGCCACCGCCTCGACCGCTTCTGCGGCAGCGAGTCCGGCCAAAATCGTCAGCCGCGTCAAATCTTCCAGCGGCCAGTTTGGTCGCAAGAGCCAGGAGACATAGAGCCCCCGCGCCGCGTCCGACTGCCACACGCGCCCCTGCCGTCCGCGGCCGCGCGTTTGACTTTGCGCCGCACAGACCCAGCCTGCCGCAGCCCCTCTCCGCGCCGCATCCCAAGCCGCCGTATTGGTCGACTCGATCGCATCGGCAAAATGCAGCTGCCATTCGAGCGACGCAGAATCTCCTTCCTCCTGCGTTTTATCGGCGCGAAACAACCGCGCCGCGCATTCATCCACGCTCCACACATCCGGCAGCCACCCTTCCAACTGCCAACCCCGATGCGGCAATGCTTCGAGCGGATAGCCTTCCTTCTGCAGTTCGATCAACGGGCCGCGAATTTTTTCCGAATCCGTGCCTAGCGCAGCTGCCAGTTCCTCCGATGAAATGGTCGCCTGCTTTTCTCGCGTCGCCAGGAGCGCCTGCCAAAGCTTCGTGCGCAAAGAATGAGGCGCAGCAAAGTCCGCAGAAGGCATCAGCACAGAAGCGAGCGCCGGCTTCATACGCCAATCGCGCTGCGAATCGGCGCCAGGATTTTTTCCGCCACCGCTTCAATCGTCTCGCCCTCGCGCGCTTCCACCAGCAGGCGAATCTTCGGCTCGGTCCCGGAGTAGCGCAGCAGCAGCCGGCCGCGTCCTTGCAGCGCCGCTTCGGCCTCGGCCAGCGCGCTCTGCACCTGCGCCCATCCCTCCAGCGGGCGCTTCTCTTTCACTGGCAGATTGAAAAGCCGCTGCGGATACAAATGCAGGCACTGGCGCAACTCACTCAGCGGTTTGCCCGCGCGTTGCATCGCGCAGAGCACCGAGAGCGCCGCGACGAGGCCGTCACCGGTTTGCTGAAACGGCCGCACGATGATGTGCCCCGACTGCTCGCCGCCGAGCGTAAAGCCGCCCTGCTCCATCGCTTCCGCGACAAACCGATCGCCGACGGGCACGCGCACCACACTCGCGCCGCGCGCCCCGAGCGCCTCTTCCAACCCCAAATTGCTCATCACCGTCGCGACCAGCGTTTGGTGTGCCAGCGTTCCGCGCTCGAGCGCATCGAGCGCCAGAATCGCCAACACCTCATCCCCGTCGAGCGCGCGGCCCGTTTCATCACATAGGATCACGCGATCCGCATCGCCGTCGTGCGCAATGCCGACGTCGCCCCGATGCTCCCGCACGAGCGCCTCGATCGCCTGCGGAAAGGTGCTCCCGCAACCGTCGTTGATGTTGTTGCCATCGGGATGATCGTAAAAAGAAACAACCTCGGCGCCGAGCGCACGCAACGCGCTGGGCGTCGTCTGCCACGCGGCGCCGTGGGCCGCATCCACCACAATCCGCCGGCCTTTCAAATCCAACTCACGCGCAAAGCAGTCGCGGATGTAATGCTCGTAATCCCGCCGCAAATCGTCGCGCACAATCCCCGCCGGGTCGCGCGGCGCTGCGGAAAGCGCGCTGCCTGCTGAAGGACGAAACGCCTCCCGCAATGCTTTTTCCAGCCGCGCTTCCTCCGCGTCGGTGCATTTGCGTCCGCCCGCGCGCAGCACTTTAAGCCCGTTATCGGCCGCCGGATTGTGCGACGCGCTGATCATGATCCCAGCCGCCGCCGCGTGCCGCTCGACCACATACGCCAGCGCCGGCGTCGGCAGCACGCCCGCGCGCCATACTTCGCCGCCCGCGGCCGTTACACCTTGCGCGACGGCTTGCTCAAATACCGGGCTGGAGATCCGTGTGTCGCGGCCGATGATCACCACGCCCGACGTATCTTTGGAAAGCGCCGCCACCACCGCGCGGCCGAGCGCGTCGGCGACTTCAACCGTCATCGGGAAGACTCCCGCTGCGCCGCGGATCCCATCCGTGCCAAAGAGCGGCTCGGCCGTCATGCTGCGCGCCGCAGGATCTTGCTTCGATGCGCCGTGCTTGACGGGCAAGCTCATGAGCTCCACTCCCCAAACCAGCGCGCGATCGCGTTGATCGTCCCCGGTGCAATGCGCTCTTTGAGCATCAGCCAAACCACTGCCGCAATCAAAACACAAATGAGCTTCACCACCCAATTGCGCTGCAGGAAACGAGGAAGCATAAAGTAAGTCTCAATATTTACGTGCCTTGCTTGCGCAGGATCAATTCGCTGAGACGCTGCCGCAACTCGTCCGGCGTGAGCGGCCGTTCCAAATGCCCGCCGCAGGCCAGCGCGATCAGGCCCGTCTCTTCCGAAAGCGCGACCACAACTGCGTCCGTGTCCTCACTCAATCCGAGCGCCGCGCGGTGCCGCAACCCCAGCGCACGCTGCAACCGGTCCGACTGCGTCAGCGGAAAAATCGCGCCCGCCGCCGCGATCCGGTCGCCCGCAATCAGCACGCCGCCATCATGCAGCGGCGTCTTCGGGAAGAAAATCGTCGTGAGCAAATCGGCGCTCACCTCGGCATCCAAGAGCGTCCCGGTCTCACGGCCCGGTTGATAGACGGTGTCACGCTCCAATGCGATCAGCGCTCCGCAATGCGACTGCTGCAGCGTCTCGATTGAGCTGACCACCTCTTCAATGACCTCGGTCTGCCACTGGCGGAATCCGCTGCCGCGCAAATGCCGCGTCCCGATCTCGGCGAGCATCCGGCGCAGTTCCGGCTGGAATAAAATCACGAGGGCCAACACCAGAAATGTCGAAGAATGCCCCAAGATCCATCCGATAACGGTCAGCCGCAGCGCCACCGCTAGCAGCGCGAGCGAAACGAGCAGCGTCGCGAGTCCCACCAAAACCTTTGCGCCACGCGTGCCGTGGAACAGCTTCCACACATAATAAACCCCCACCGCCAGCAGCAGAATCTCCAGGCCTTCGCGCCAAAACTGCCAAACGGAATTCATCGTCTTATTTCTCTGTTTAAATCGAGTATCACCGCGCCCCCGAGCGTAGCGTTATTCAAAGCGCGCCCACCCGCAATCTTTTTATGGAGCAGTGACGCTCCCCGAAAAAAATCTAAACTGCCGCAACCAACGTTGCGTCGTCGGAAATGCCAGACGCCGCCAGCAAGCGGCAGACGCGCAGCCACGCTTGCACTTCTTGCTCCTCCAACTGCCCCGCAACCTCCAACACGCGCCGCGTCAATCCACCCTGAATTTCCTCCACCGCTTCCCGACCCCGCGGACTGATCCGCACTAATACCTGGCGGCGGTCCGTCGGATGATCAACCCGCTCCACAAGCCGCGCCTGGACCAATCGGTCGATCAGACCCGTCGTCGCCGGAGTGGTGTGGCCCATGAGCTGCGCCATCTGCGACATGTTGAGCTGCCGGTGCTCCAGCAAAAAACCCAGCAGCGTGTACTGCGCGAGTGAAACGCCCGCGCGCGCGGCATGCGTCGTCATCTCCGAAAGAAGCGTCCGCTGCAAGGCAATCGCGCCCTCGGCCAGCTCCTGCGCCAGCGTGCCTTGGGGCATCCGGCCCTCCTCCTGCATCATCGGCAACCGAGAACTGCGGGCTGAAAGAACGGACATAGAGGCGGCACCTTAGCTTCCCATCTACGGCAAAATCAATCCCGGTTTACTTTCGCCGCTTCGGCGCCGTGAGCCCAACCGCGCGGAACTTCGCGGCGACATGCCGCAGGTGCGGCTCGATCGAGCAGAGCTTTTCAATCGCACGCGGTGAAAGTTTTTTGCCGATCACGGCCGAGCGCCGCAGGTGCGTGAGAAAATCTCCCTCGCCCTGCCAGCACGCCATCGCCGCTGTCTGCACCGCCTCGTACGCCGCGCGGCGCGGAAGGCCCGCATCCGTCAACGCCAGCAAGATCGTCTGCGAAGCCCAGAGGCCCTTCGAGCGCTTCATATTCTCAAGCATCCGCTTCGGGTAGACGCGCTGCCGGCTGACCAAATTCGTCAGC
>CAYYVW010000020.1:0-18414 GCA_964473925.1 uncultured Verrucomicrobiaceae bacterium | reverse complement strand
AGTGGTATAGTGTGATGTTTACATCGTCTAAAACACGCCGATACTCTTGGCGCTTTTAACCGACCAACCGTAAAGACGATGGAACGCGACGGTCAGATGTTTTGCATTGAATGGACGGGTAGTACAGAACTCGAATCCAAATCCGCTGTACCCTTTATGTGGATCCGCGACTGTACTTTTTTTTGATCCGTTGTACATTGTCAGTGTGTGCTTGTCCAGATCAATGATAAAGCTGTACGCAATGTCAAACTGTTTGTTCATCTTCATTTTGTTGGTTGCCTCCCAGTACTTTCCTCCTTTGAGGAGTTTAATAGGCGACCACACACATTCAGTCTTTTCGTCGTGTTTCAGCTTGTATAGCATGGCTCCCCAGTTTTTGATCGAACCGTTAGTGCAAGCTGAAACAATGTCTTTTACGATTGACTTTCCCAGCACATCGTATCCACCGTCACAGTCGTAGTAGAAGTAATAGTACACTCCCTTGAATCGAAACACCAAGAGACCACGAGTACCCATTGTCGAATTAGTTTGTCAGATTGTCGGATTGTCAGATAACGAGATTCAACTCTACAATTTACAATCGTTAAAGATGTTCGCTACTTTCGTGTGAGAGTGTGGTGTGAGAGCGTGATGTGTGTGGTGTGTGTGGTGTGTGTTGTTTGTTGATCTTACTGCGCTCGTGTTGTGGCTCATAGTGTTTATACAGATGCTATACGGATGTTGTTGTGCCATTCAAACCATATACACAACACCGTACATTTTGGCTTCCATTTGGTTTTGTCTTTACATGCAAAGTACGTCTGGTTGTCTTTGATACAGATTGAACACACGTGCGTTTTTTGCGGCTCGAGTGTGACGCCCCTCCACCACTTGGCACCAGTTGACTTTTCCTTAATTTCGGTCTTCTTTTTCACATACTCGACCATTAGAGGGTTTTTGAGAGTAAACCTGGACATGTCATCGGCTATTTTCCGTGAGATGTCACTCAGCCAATCACACGTTTCCTTGTCGTCAGAAACAGTCCGATCCAACGAAAGCTTGGAAACTTGCTCAGTGAGGTCAGCGACAGACATCTTTGGTTTGATGTTTGTTTGCTTGCTTTATTAGCATCAAGTGTTATAAATCGTTTATTTGTAGAAAGAGAGATGAGGAGAGGAGGAGATGAGAAGAAGAGATGACTGCATGACTTACATCGGACCAGGACCGTGCATGCGAACGATTGTGTTTGCTTCGTACACAGGGCCAGGACCATGCATGCGAACGATTGTGTTTGCTTCCTCATACACAGGGCCAGGGCCGTGCATACGAAGTACATTGTACTCTTGTGCCTTGACGTAAACAGGGACACTGACTTGCTTGACATCTTTGACATCGACGGGCTTAACATCTGCTTTGACATCACGGACATCGACAGGCTTGACAGCTTTCGCTGCCCTGATAGCTGCTTTCCGATGTTTCTCTCCGCTGCAGTGTCGGTCAAACTGCGAGTCGCTGTTCAACCAGACATGACATGCAATGCAAAAACGCTTCATCTTGAACACTTGAAAGTGCTTGATACATAACAAGAGTGTAAATTCAAATCGTTTAGGTGTGGTGGAGCTCGCGGCGCTCGTGTTGAGAGTATGGTGTGATGTGGTGTGAAGATCGCTGCGCTCGTGTGGAGCTCGCTGCGCTCGTGTGGTGTGATGTGTGATGTGGTGTGGTGTGTGATGTGGTGTGTTGGTGTGAAGTTCTCAGCGCTCATGAGCTTACGACTCGTTGTCCGAGTCGTCATCGGACCCTTTCTTGCTCTTTTTGCTCTTTTTGCTCTTGATCACGATCCCGTCAAGACGAGCAGCTTCCAAAAACTCGTCGCTGTCTATCTGCTCATCAGCGTTATCCAGGCAGTTGTTTGCTGCAGGGTCGATGCACGCCGGAAACTGCATCCAGTCGTACAGGAAGTCGCGCACGCTGCGTCCATCGAGACAGTTTAAGAGTTCATCAATCAACTCTTTGGTCATGCGTACAAGAGCTGACGTCTTCATATCATGCCAGTCATGGACTATATTTTCACACACCCAACGATACATGTTGGGTGTGTCTTTACAATCGTCAGGGACCGGCGGTTTATCGTCGTCGTTGACATTACTGTGAACGTCACGGACTATCGTCGCCACCCGAGAAGTCTTGGAATCTTTTGCGTCACTCATTAGATATCTTGTGGTACTTGCTTGTTGTACTCGCTTAGCTCGTGTAGTCGTTAGACTGATCTTTCACGCATGAAAATCTACAAATCGATTATCACGAGCGCTTCGCTCGTGTGGGATGTGAGTGTGGTGTGTGAGTGTGAGTGTGTGTGTGTGTGGTGTGAGTGGTGTGGTGTGTGGTGTGTGTGGTGTGTGTGGTGTGTGTGGTGTGATGGTGTGATGGCTCGTGTACACGAGCCTACTGCTCCGGGTGGAGTGACATGCGATACGCTTTCACAGCGTACTCGATTTCATACAAGTAGTCGATGATGTTCGGACTGAACTTGTGACAGTACACTGGCTCTCCGAGTCCAAAGTACAGACAAACTCCAGATAAGAAGCTGTACGAGACACACACGTGATGATTCACGGCATCCTCGTTCTCCTTTTCGTACTCGACCACTTTTTGTTTCAAGACGGTGATGACGTCGTTGACGTTCTCTGCTTCTGCAGCCATCGGGTAAGTTTTAGATTGATACTCGTTGCGCTCACTGCGAGTGTTGGTAGTCGTTAGACTGATCTTTTACGCATGAAAATATACAAATCAGTTATATCGCTTTCTGCTCTTGTGGTGTGAGTGTGTTTGCTGCACTTATGTAAAGTGGCGTGGTGTATGAATCTCGTCGCGACCGTGCGGTTCAGCGTACTCGACAATCGGTTCGTAGCTGGGAAACACGTACTTGTCACGTGCATTAGACGTGTACATCGGATAAACCCGGATCTTTTGAACATAACGTCCTTCAGAGAACCCGTGTGCAAAGCAGCACATGGATCCGTTAGGACAGATGCCACGTTTCTTCCACACGCGACACGTGTACTTTTTGTACTTGTCTGTCGCCTGCACTCGCATGATGTGTCCTTGCTTAATGTCGTTGTGTTTGTTTTCCATCTCTTTCAGTGAAGAGACAGTCTGTGCATTGGCTCGTCCAGGACGACGCAGCCTGACTGCCTTGACCAGCTTCTCGATCATTGAGACTTGCTTGTCAGCTGAAGCAACCATCGCTGTCTTTTCAGCAGCTGCTTCAACGAAAGATCGGATTGCGTGAGACATTCTTGTTTGTTCGGATTTGTTCGCGTAGAGTGTACACGCTAAACCATTAAAAACACACATCATTTAAGAGTGAGAGTGTATGTGAGTGGGTATGTGTGGGTGTGAGTGAGTGTGAGTGAGTGTGAGTGGGTGTTTGCGGTGCTTGTGCTAACCAGTACACACCGGACACGCCTTTTTCCATACACTGATTAACTGTGCGTTTGCTGCCTTTTTATACTTTTGGTGGCACTCGTAACCGACAACTTCATCCATCGTGACTTTGTACACTGCTCGTTTCCCGTCAGTAGCAGTCCAGCACTTTGCCTTGGCATCATAGCTACGCACAGTCAGATGACACGCGTCGTTTGGCTTGTTTGGGTTGCACAGCACAGCAACCTCTGCGATAGCTTTAGGAAAGTACTTCGTCAGGATGGAAAACGCGTCCATCGGCTCTGACTCACATTTCTGGGGATTGCCACACTTGGAGTGGTCGTTGCAAAGAGACATTCTTGTTGGTTTGTAGCGGGTTTGTTGGTTGGTGTTTGGTTAGTTGTTTAGTTGTTTAGAATCGTTTAAATAGAGTTTAGTCGCTCAGTGAGCAACGCGTTCCACGCTTCCTCGTCAACCCACCCCATGCCGTGGGTTGACACGGCTTGTCGGTACATGTTCTTTGCGCGAGCTATCAGTACATCTTTCTCTGCTTTCTCTTTGGTTGCTTGCGCTTTCTCTTTTGCTGCTTGCGCTGCTTTCTCCTTCTCTTCTTGCGCTGCTTTGATCTGTGCTGCTGCGCGTGCGATTGCTACTTGCTCTTCTTTCTCGAGCATATTACAGAGTCGCTTGACTTTTTCAGCGTTGATCTGTGCTGCTTCGCGTGCGATCGCGTCACGGTTTGCATCGCGCGTGCTACGTTCAATAAAGACAGACAGCATCGTGGGTTTGCTGGTTTGGTCGTTTGGTTGGTCGTTGAACTTGCTACCGAGATTCGGCAATCGATTAACTTGTGCATCTCTTTGCCAAGATGTACAAGCACATGAGAAGTACAAGACTTGGGTCTTGTGTGACCCATGCAACGTATAGTATAGCTAGCGCTTGTAAGACTTTCATCGTTTGTCAGTTGTAACGAGTACAGTCGTACAGTCTTACAGTCGTACAGTCTAGTACAACCACAAAACTAGATCGTTTAAGTAGCAAAGCTCGCTGCGCTCGTGTGTTGAGCTCGCTGCACTCGTGTTGTTAGGTTGTGTGGTTGTTAGGTTGTGGTTGTTAGGTGGTGTGGTTGTGGTTAGGTGGTGTGGTTGTGGTTAGGTGGTGTGGTTGTGGTTAGGTTGTGGTTAGGTTGTGGTTAGGTTGTGGTTAGGTGTTAGGTGTTAGGTGCTTAGGCGTTTAGACTGCAAAGTTATAGTCGTCGTCCGCCTTTTTGTCCTCTGCTTTCTTGTCGTCTGCCTTTTTGTCCTCTGTCTTCTTGTCCTCCTTATCAGCCTTATCAGCCTTTTTCTTTTTGGCCTTTTCGCTGTCCGAGTCCGAGTCGGACGCCTTCTTATCCGCCTTTTTAGCCTTCTTTTTGGTCTTTTCGCTGTCCGAGTCCGAATCCGTGTCAGCCGCCTTTTTGGCCTTTTTGCCCTTTTTCTTTTTCTTGCCACTGTCGCTGCTTTCCATTTCCGCCGCGAGCTCCTCGGATTTCTTTGCCACCTGCCACAGGATCTCGCAATCAGTGCAGCGCTCACCGTCGCCCTTGATGCGCTTACGGCACTGCTTCGTCTTGCCTTTGCCGCTGCGGACCTTCTTTTCGGCGAGGCACTCCTTGCCCTTGCCCTTTTTCTTCGCCTGCTTCTCCAGCTTTGCGTGCAGCTTCTTGTCCTTGTCTGATGCGTGGCGCTTGCACGTGTCAAACGTTACGTCGCCAATGGGCTTCATGACTTTGAGGTTACACGCTTTGTGAGGCGCTTTCTTTGACTCCTCGCCACACACGGGGAGTTCGTCGCCGTCTTTGGATTTGGAGACGCGTGAACGAGCACACTCGGTACAGAACTTTTTGATCTTGCCCGTGTCGTCCTTGCCCTTGACCAGCTTACCGCACATGCTGTCGTCCTCCATCACGGCATGGCACTTGCCAATGTCGTCGTTGTTGTAGAACTCGGGCGTGTACGTCGCGTTTTTGAGCGACGAGACCTTTTCCTTGAGCTCGTCGAGCGTCTTGGAAGCCATTACGTGTTTCGCGACCTCGCGCACACGTTGGGTCCACTCCAACGTCATGCAGATTGCGTTTGTCTTGATGCGTTCGGTGTTCATTGTAGCTGGGTTGATCTGGTGATCTGATGTGTATCCAGACAAAAATCTCGAATCGTTTAAGAAACACCCAAAAAGAGCGCAAGTGTAAAGAGTGATGAGGTGAGTGATGAGGTGGGTGAGTGGGGGTGGGTGATGAGGTGTGGATGGATGTGGGTGTGGGTTGTGCTCGTGATACGATCACTTTACAGTCACGGTTACTTTGACAGACTTCATTGCCTCTGTCAAACTGCAACCTTCTCGCTTCTTGGTAGCGATAAGTTGCTTCATCCATTCGTTTTGCGTCTTGGCAGCTTTCTTTGCTGCCTTTTCTTCAGCTTTGGCAGCCTTCTCTTCGGCCTTCTCTTCAGCTTTGGCAGCCTTCTCTTCAGCTTTGGCAGCCTTCTCTTCGGCCTTCATCATTGCTTTAGCAGCCTTCTCTTCAGCCTTTGCTATCTGTTTGGCTGCCTTTTCCTCGGCCTTGGCTGCCTTCTCTTCAGCTTTCTTCACAGCTTTGGCAGCCTTCTCTTCGGCTTTCTTCACAGCCAACACAGCCTTGTCGTTAGCAGACTTGTTGCGGGATCCTTGCGGACGACCTCGCTTGGGCTTGTCTGCTAACGCATTTGACGGGCTTACCGCATCTACCTGGCTTGACATGCCAAGATTTCCCATGATGATGGTCATGGGAATATCAGAAGTCCATTCACCGTTCATTGTAGTTTGAGTAGTCTTGTGATCTGAAGCTCGCTTTGCTCGTGATCTGATGTGTTATACACATACAGTTTAGAATCGTTTAAGCAGTGAGAATGGAGCTCGCTGCGCTCGTTGTGGTGTTGTGTGGTGGTGTTGTGTGGTGTGTGGTGGTGTTGTGTGTGGTGTGAGGTGGTGTGTGTGATGGTGACGGTTAGTTACGTTTAGACTTTCCAGTTACTGCGAGATGAAACTTTTGTTGGTACTTTTTCGTTTGCGTATGTAAACGAGTCACCGCGTCATCAACGGTCTCGCAGTCGTGAAACAGTTCTGAGAGATGACACTCGGCATAAAAGCTCGACATGCCAATTATCCGTGTATCACACTCATACACGAGACTACGGATTTTGTCAAACCCCTTTTCCTCAATCCAGCCATCCTGCGATCGCAGATGAGCGATTGACTTTTCAATCAGCGACACTCCAACCTTTTCTTCTTTGACATCAGACATTGTAAATTCCAATTGCTTAGTAGTTGCTTAGAACCGTATGGTGTGTATCAGATACACTTAAATCGTTTAAGTGGAGCTCGCTGCGCTCGTGTGGGTGTGGGTGTGGTGTGTGAGTGTGAGTGTGGTGTGTGTGTGGGTGGTGTGAGTGTGTTTGTGGGTGTGGTGTGAGTATGAGTGTGTTGTGAGTGTGTGGGTGTGGTGTGTGGTGTGTGATTAGGTGGTTAGGGTGTGGTTTAGTTTAGTGTGACGAGTGTCTAGTCGTCGTCTGATTTTTCGCCGTCTGACTTGTCCGATTCGGCGTCCGAGTCTGACGCCTTCTTACCCTTGCCCTTTTTCTTGCTGTCCTCCTCCTCGTCGTCCGATTCGGGCTTGCACATCGTCACTTTGCGCTTTTTGCACGCCTCCACGAACCGCTCCTTCTTCTTCTCGTCCGAGCCAACCTCGTTCGCCTTTTTGCGGATCGGCACCATCTTTTGCTCGATCTTGTACTTGATGCGATCAGCCTCGGGCATGTGCTTCAGACACGTCGTAGGCTGCGGCAGTCCCTCGAGCGTCGCAGCGCACTTGTCCGTGCAGTTGACGGCGTCCGCGTCAAAGTGCTGACACTTGCCCTTGCTCGACGTTACCTTGACGTCCAGCAGGTTTTTGCTGCTGTCAGCGACCGTCTTTTGCAGCGTCGACATGACAGTGCTGATGTACTGCTCGCCCTGATCTTTGCGGTCGTTGAACAGCTTTTCGGCCGTTGCTGCCACTTTGGCAAACAGCGCGTCCTCGTCCAGCGTTTCCTTTTTCTTCAGGAACTCGATCAGAGCGGGTGCGCACAACACGTCCTTTTCGGGCTCGCGCTCCTTCAGCACCTTTTTCTCCTTGCCCTTTTTCTTTTTCTTACCCTTTTCGCTCTCCTCGTCCGAGTCCGAGTCGGCTTTTTTCTTTTTCTTCTTCTTTTTGTCGCCCTCGTCGTCCGAGTCGGCAGGCTTTTTGTCCTTGCCGCCCTCGTCGTCCGAGTCGACCGGCTTCTTGTCCTTTGACTTTTTGCCGCTGTCCTTCACATTGGGCTTATCAACCTTATCCGACTTATCCGTCTTGGTGTCCTTGGAATCAGACTTGGTGTCGGACTTGTCCGCTTTAGCGTCGGACTTGTCGGACTTGTCCGCTTTAGCGTCGGTTTTGGTGTCGGCTTTGCTCTTGGAAGACATTGTTGCTGGGGTTGATCGGATGATCTGGTTGTGTAACGAACCAAAAACCAAAAATCGTTTAGAAGCTAAGCAAGTGAAAGAGCAAAGTGTAGATGAGAGCTCGCCACGCTCGTGTGGGAGCTCGCTGCGCTCGTGTGAGTGAGAGTGAGTGAGAGAGTGAGAGTGAGAGTGAGAGTGAGAGTGAGTGAGAGTGAGAGTGAGAGTGAGAGTGAGAGTGAGAGTGAGTGTGAGTGAGAGTGAGAGTGAGAGTGAGAGTGAGAGTGAGAGTGTGAGTGTGTTAGACGGTTACGCTTATTTGGTCTTGTAGAGCTGACGCAGTTTGTTGACGCACTTATCGTGACTTATCTGCCAAGTGTTCGCACTGACAGGGTCGTTCAAATAGTAGCATTCGGTCATCTTGTCTTTGCACTTTTCAATCTCGTTCATCAGATCTTCAATGTGCTTTTCACGTTTGCGCACGGCTGCCACGATTACGTGAAAGTCCTTGTGCTCTTTCAGCACGTCGAGAGCCTTTTGCTGAATCTCTTCGGAGAGGTGAGCAAAGCCCTCACTCAACTGCTCGCGTGTGATAGTCTCTTTTGCGTCGGAAGACATTTTGGCTCTGATGCTCGCTTTGCTTGTGATCGGATGATCTGGTTGTGTATCAGACGTAAATTTACTAATCGATTAAGAGCTCGCTGCGCTCGTGTGAGAGCTCGTGTGGTGTTTGTGAGTGAGTGTGTGTTGTGTTGTGTGTTGTGTGTTGTGTGTTGTGTGTTGTGTGTTGTGTGTTGTGTGTTGTGTGGTGTAGCACGTATGTGCACGTCTACGCATACGATGCGCCTTCAGGGCACGGCTTTGCCGAGTTGCACGTGCACGTGTACTTTTCACTCGTCATGTACCGACGCTTGAACAGCTCGTCCTGCAGGTGCAGCATGTCACACTCGCTGTCGCACTCGGCAGCGCACCCAAACGTACAGCGCTGCACCGGGTCGTTCTCGTGGTAAAAGTCGCACATGAACCCGTACGGACAGTTGTCACCGTTCTTACACGCCTTTTCCTTGTACCGTCGTCCCTTCATGTACTGTTCACAGAAGCGACGAGTCAGATACTCGACCGTCAGCTCGTCCGAAAACACCTTTTTGCGCAGCTCTGCGCTCGAATGCGCAAACGTACACATGTCGCCGTACACGCACCCTTCGGGCGTGTCAACGTTCTGACACAGTTCCGTCTTGTACATTGCTTTGCGCATTTTGTACTCGTACGTCTCGCGCGTCTGCTCGATCCCACGCATGATCTCGTCAAATTCTTCCACAGCGTCCCGCGCCTCTTGTGCGTGCATCTGACACATCAGCTCCTCGTCCAGCGCCTGCTCAATCACGTTCAGACACTCGTTCATCTCACAAACGTCTTTCGGTTCGTCGGTCGTCGCGTCTTCCGAGATGTCCAGCTCAGGGAGTTGTGACTGTGCCATCTGCATCATCTGCATAGGCATCGGGCTGTTGAACGGGGTATTCAGTGGAGCAGCGCCTTCAACGCGATACGCCTGGCCGTTGTAGATCACGGTACTTCCAACTTCCGGTTTGACGTTCATCTGCACGATCAGCTGGTTCGCCTGCATTGAGTTGCTCGTTGGTTGTTGCTTGGTTGTTAGTCGTTAGACTGGTTGCTAACCCAACCAAAATCTCAAAATCGTTTAGAGCATAACGAGCTAGTAGTGAGTAGTGTGGAGCTCGCTGCGCTCGTGTGATGTGATGGTGTGGAGCTCGCTGCGCTCGTGTGATGTGATGGTGTGGAGCTCGCTGCGCTCGTGTGATGTGATGTGGTGGAGCTCGCTGCGCTCGTGTGATGTGATGGTGCGCTCGTGTGATGTGATGGTGTGGTTGTGTGTTGTGTGGTGTTGTGTGTGGTGGTGTGATGGTGTTGTTGTGTGTTGTGTGCGCTCGTGTGATTAACGTCCGTTTATTTGCTTCAGAATCGCGTCACAGTACTTGTTTACTTGGTTTGTCGCGTCCAGCGGATCCATAACGGCACCGAACGCGTCGAGTGCAGCAACCTTCATCTGTTCAAACGCCTTGTTCATCTCACGTACTTCACGTGCCATGCGCTTTGCACGACATTCGACAGCGCTCTGCTTTACGATTTCACGCGCAGTTTCCAGTGGTGTCTTTTCCAGCATCTTGACGCTCTGTACTGCACGCTCCAGCTTTTCATCTGCTATCACAGCCATCTCCTCCAAATTGTACATTGGTGAGCTCACCAGCAGCCGCAAGTACGTGTACTCGGTCGGCTGGTATAGACGTCCTCCGAGCGTATTGATCACGTCGCTTTCCTTGTCGATCAAACTAAACACGTTTTTGATGTTGAACGAGTTTGCGTACTCATCGAGACTAGGCAAGTGAATCTCGACGATCTTGGCAGCTGCCATCAGACATGCGCCTCCAAGAGCGATATCACTCGTCTTGAGATCTGTAATGCCCTTTTTTGAACAGTACAGATCAAAGTACTTGATCGCCAAATAGTACGTGCTCTTGGACAGACCGAGGTTTTTGCACACGCCCGAGATGCACTTTACGATCGCTTTACGGTTATTGTCGTTACACTCACCGACGTACTTTTTGTCGATTTGCGTCTCCAGCGTCGGGAGTGAGTCGACCAGCGGGACAAACGTGTACTTTTCTTTGCGTATGTCGTCGAACCACTTGTGGTTGAGTGCGTCGATAATCTTGATGCGCTTGTCCGGCTCGTACACCAAGATCTTGCTGAGCAGATCAGCACAGTCCTTGTCATCCCCTTCTTTGGTCAACAGCGTGCGCTTCTCAAAGTGTGGCCATTTGCCAACTGCTTCGCGCATCTTGTCGCGTGTAGGTGAACCGTTGGGCGTCGTCATACGGTTCCACTCCTTTCTGAACGGAGTACCGAGAACAGAAAAGATCTTTTGTAACTGCACTTCTGCCTCGTTCTCTCCTTTTGACACACGAGTCGGAAACAGCGGTTCGCCCGTCAACATCTCGTACAAGATGCAGCCAAAGCTCCACATGTCGATGCACGTGTCGTACGTCAGATCTCCAACCAACAGCTCTGGTGCGCGGTACCAGATCGTCTGCACGGTTGGCGTAAAGCAGTTGGGATCGTGCGACTCTTGGAAGCGCGACATGCCCCAGTCACATACAGAGACTGCACGAGCGTACTCGGGGGTTTTGAGACGCTCAAACGGAATCTTGTCCTTTTTCACGAGGATGTTTTCAGGCTTGAGATCGCGGTGAGTGATGGACACTTTTTGAGCGTTGTACAGTGCGTCCAATATCTGGAACGCGACGATCTTGGCACGCTGCGATCCAGTCTCCTTGTCCAAGAACCCAGGAGTGTTGATGTACTTGTGGAGGTTGACCTCGTGCTCCTCCAAGTACAGTTTGGTGCTGGTGTAGCTCGTCTTGAACGCGTGCATGCCCACTATGTTGCTTCCTTTCAGCACATTGAGTGCAGCGATCTCGCGCATAGTCGTCGAGTCGAGGTCGTACGAGTGGGCGATATTTTTGATGACGACTCCTGGGATGTTTGTCGTGTATACACACCCGTACGCTCCTTCTCCGATCTTTTTGACAGTGGTTGCATCCGCCGCCTGCTGCAGGACGACCGTCTTGACTTCCTTCACGTCTTTTACGTCTTTCACGTCCTTTACTTCCTTCACGGGAGCAGCGACGTCTTTCACAGGAGCAGCGACGTCCTTCACGTCGTTGGTAGTGACCTTGAAGGCTCCGAAAGTGATGGACGTGTTGGACGTCATGTTAGCGTTAGTAGTTCTCGTTAGTTGGTAATCTCGAAAGACTGATGTACTAGGTCTATAACAATCTCAAATCGTTTATATGCATGTGTGGGAGAGCAAAGACAAGTTGAGACGTAAAAGTAGTGGTGGTGTTGTGTGGTTGTGTGGTTGTGTGGTGTGTGGTTGTGTGGTGTGTTGTGTGGTTGTGTGTGCTCGTGTGTGCGGTGCTCGTGCGTGCTCGTGTTTAGTTAGTCGTCGTCACTGCTGTAGTAATCGTATCCTCGCCACCCCCACGAATGGTACGTGAAACGACATACACGCGTCTCTGTTCCGTTCTTGCGACGTTTAATGTCGTTACGTCGTTCATCGTCTGCCACGCGCCACGTCCGGTACGTCTTTACGAGCCATTCGTGGAACTTGTCCGTTTCTTCGTCGTTTTCAGTTGTTTCGGACTCGACCTTTTGCTGTTGTTTTTCGTGCTTGGAGCGTTTGACCTCTTTCTCTTTTTGGAGCTTTTTCTTGACCTCTTTCATGTCTTCCTTCACACCTTTGACGTCCTCTCGCGGGACGTACTTTTTCGCTTTACGCGTTTTCAACACACCGTCGTTCCAGCGCATCGGTGTCTTGTACGCCTTGCGACGCTTCAGGCGTACGTCGGGATCGTCGTAACTGTCGTACTTGTCCGTATAACCAACAATGTCAAACTCGTACAACTTGTCGTTGTAGTCGTCAATATCACGGTCTTCCTTGACCATGGCCGCTTCTTCTTCCAGCTTTGCGGCCTGTTTGATGTATTCGTCGTAATCCTCATCACACATACGACGCACGTTATAGTCAATGCTGTCGCGGAGACTCGTCAGTGCGTGTTGCTCGTACGGATCGCTGGAGTTACCGTGGTAAAACAACAGCTTGCTCAGATCGTCGAGTGCATCACGCAAGTGGTTTGACGATGCACGATACATCTCGAGGTTGTCGAGACTGTCCTGCAGGTTGTAACTGCACGTATCGCACCCGTATACTCCACAACACCAATGAGGTACAGGTTCGTTTACAAACCACATCAGATCTGCTCCGTCGTAATTCGGAACACTATCGATATCAGTGTCTGACGCGTCATCGCAGACTTTTGCTTCCTTGACGTCTGTCGCATTGACGATCGACGGGCACCAGTCGTCGTCTTTCAGATCAGACCAGTTAGACATGTTAGACACGTTAGACATGTTAGACACGTTAGATTAGCTTAGAGAATCACGTTGATTCGCTTGTCGTATAAAGACGCACAAAACGTAAATCGTTTACTCGCTGCGCTCGTGTTGTGTTGTGAGTGTTGTGTGGTGTGTGGTGTTGTGTGGTGTGTGGTGTTGTGTGGTGTGTGGTGTTGTGATGATGAGTGTCGTGTGGTGTTGTGTTGTCCAGTAAATCTTTACTGGACAACATCCAGATAGAGTGGTCCGATAGCAGAGCCAGCAGGTTTATCATCCGGCTTATCCTTCTTAGTCAGCATATCATACAGTTGCTTGTCAGCTTTTTCGAGTGCTTGGCGAAGCTCTTCATCTGTCTTTTCGTTTTCTCGATGAAGTTTGTTGAGATCTTCAGCGATTTTGTCATCTATCAACTCGCGAAGACCAAGAACCTCTAAAGCCTTGATAGCAAAGTGCTTTGTGTTCTTTACGTCTTTTTCGTCTGACATAAGTTGAAAGCTCACTGAGCTCGCGTTTGTTAGTTGTCTAGACGATTCTTGCAAATCGTTTAGATGTCATCGACATTTGAAAGTAAGTACTCGAGAAACCCGTTGAGTACGTCAATTGACAGCTTTTTCAGCCGTTCGACTTGCTGATCAGCACTGTACTTGTCACAGTCTAGATATTCTTTATCTATACCTTTGATCTTTTTAACAAGGATGTACATACCGAATTCGTTATCCATCCACCCTTCTCCGTTTGGACACCTTTCTTGGTTCCACTGATTATCCTCGTCATAATTTGCGTGATCTATCTGACACTTGAGTATCAGACGACACTGGAAGATCAGAAACCCCTTGATCTCGTCTTCAGTCAGACTGACTTCTTTCTCGTTAGTAGACATGTTAGGCTTGTTGGATTAGGAGTTCTCTTGTAGCGTTCGTGTTGATGTTTACAGCCGGCAAATAACCGAATCGATTAAGGGAGTAAGTGATTAAGGGTAAGTGGTTAAGTGGTTAAGGGAGTAAGGGAGTAAGTGGTTAAGGGAGTTAGTTACTGCTTACGATGAGCTGACTGACACGTCGATGTACTGCTGATGGTTCGGATCGTCTTTGTCAACTGGACTTTCAGTCTGTCCTCCTTCAGTCGATCCTCCTTCAGTCTGTGCAGCTTTTTCCTTCAAGTAGGCCACACGATGACTGTGCATACGATCGACAAAGAGTTTGTCCTGTGCGATATGCGACAGGAGATCATTGTACTCGTCGTCGTCGAGATTGTCCAAATCCATGCGTATTCCTTCAGTATTGGTCATGAACCAGCACCCTGCATCAATGCTGAGTTCACATACTTTACAGTCTTTGGTATAACACCTGTCACTGTACGCGTGCATTTTCTTGTCTTCACGGGGATAGTCGTTATCTCCGTCACTTCCTGAATAGTACCCGGAGTAATCGCCGTCCTGTCTGTTTCCAACGTCGTCGTCGCCGTGACGACCGTCATCGTCGCCGTGACGGTCGTCACGGTAATCGTCTTTATCCCAGTCGCTTTCGTCGTCTTGTCCGTCTCCGATAGACTTGCTATCCCATCCAGCACAGTACCCGTCACCGCAGTCACATTTACCTTCTGGCATGTCATCAGAGCTCCGGATGTTTTTGTACCAGCTGTGGTTTTGCGGGTTTCCGCAGCCACAATCGTACCCATCACCGTTGCATTTATCTTCCGGCACGGCACCGCGCATCAACGGCGCAGTCTTGAACGACGAAAGCATGTCTGCGCACATCATACGAGGTCCTCCACGACTGACCTTTACGTACCCCAGTCGTTCACATTCAGAGTAGAGGTGCACGCGATCGCACTCTTTACCACAGTCCTCATCGCGACCGTTGATGCACGGTGTCACGTCGTTTTTGCGCGGGTGATAGAACCCACACTGGATTCCGAGTGTACAAACACCTTTCTGCTCGTTGCGGCACACGACTGTTTTGTACGCTGTGGTCGCACCCAAACGCAGGTACAGTGAGCACATTTTACGCAGCAGAAACTCGCGATCACTGTACTTGCGGTAATCGTGCAGGTAGCACGTTCCAAAGTACAGGCATTTACTGCCGTATGCACATTTGGTTTTGAGTTTGTCTTCCGAGTGTGCAAACGTACACTTTTTGTTGGTGCACCCGTTTGCACCAAAGTTGTAGAACCAACACATTTTGGTCTTGATGATCTTTGGCGCCGCACGTTTCTCGTCAACTGAATGCGCAAAGTGGCATGCGTTACCGTAACGACAAATCACATCCTGTACAACACTGTTGCACATTTCAGTCTTGTACATCATAGCGGAAAGGGGTTTGCGGCTCATTTGTTCGAGTTTGCTTTCGAGAGTTGATCGAGAGTTGGTTAGTCGTGTGACTGGTTACTAGACTAGACAAAATCTAGAAATCGTTTATACGACAAGAAGATGTTGTTAGAGAGGTGTTGTGTTAGGTGTTTTGTGTTGTTAGGTGATTTAGTGTTAGAGAGTTACTGCTTACAACGAGCGACGAGTGACGAGTTTACCTGCGCGCCGATGTGCTTGACGCTCTTCTTCGCGTTTCTTCTCCAGCTTTTCAAACACGGGGTTCCCTTTCAGAACCACGCGAATCATCTGAGGAAAACGGTCATCGTACGGAAAGTCTCCCCAGTGATCAGCGAGTTGACTTAACGAGTAGCCAATCATAGGCATGTCAACCTCAAACACGTGGTATACGATTTCACCCCACGTGATCTTTTTACCATTGTTGATATCCGGACACTCTCCCTTTTCGAAAAAGACCTTGTCCTCGTCAAAGGTCCCGTCGTCGTGCAAATTGGCAGGGTCGAGTTTGCACAGCTCTGTGATCGATCCGTGAATCTTTTCAAACACCTTCATCAGTCCAGGTGTCATCTCGTCAATCAACAGCCCAATAAACGTGTTGAGATGTCGTTTGTTGTGACCGATCCGATCTTTCACGACACTCGTGATAAATTCACGGATGTAGTCGTGACAGTCCTGCACTTTTAGAGGACGAACGAACCAAATCTCATCTTTTGCGTCCTTTGCGTCCTTTGCGTCCTTCACATTTTCTACAGAGTCTTTCATGTTACTGGTCGCCACAAGAGTAGCCGCCATACGGCTTGCGACAGAGTGTTCGTTTGCCATTCGAATGTTGTTCGCTGTGTTGGGTGTTGGTTGGGTGTTGATTGAGTTTGTTAGTTTTATGAATCGTTAAAAAGTTGAGCGAGACTCGCACCTATCCAGACTCGCTGTCAAACCCGATGTAGGCGACACACGCATCCTTGAACGTGATGTAACGTGTAGGTAACTGATCAAACAGGTTACAGTACTCTTTATCGCGAATGTATTCAGTGACATCGCTCTCGTCATAGTCTCCTCCATCGCCATCAGAATCAGAGTCGTCCGATTCACCATCCGAATTGTCCGAGTCACCCGAGTCGTCAGATTCATCTTCAGAGTCGTCTGACTTGCACGTATCTTTCTTCCCCAATGAAAACACGACTGTACCACACGTAAAGTCTATGTTTTTCAGCACCCACGCGACATCGCACTGATTTGCTTTAGTGTTGATGTAGACGCCCTTTCCCCACAAGTTATCCATCACAACTAGTGGTTCCATGTTTTTTGGCTCGACTCCCTTGCTTGCTGACATCTTATCACCGAGTTTTTTCATATCAGCATTAACTGTCTTGTCCTTTTTCCCCACCTTTATCACGAGTTTGTACTTTTTGCATCCTTCAGCGATACGTGACGTGTACCCCGTGTCAATGATCACGTACTTTGCGTTTTTGGGATTCTCTGAATCCATCGTATTGAGACGCTCGACCGGTCCCATGCTTTGGAGTTTACGACACTCTTCATCAAAGTCTTTATTGGTTTCACGCTCTTTGTTCAGAAGCGCGAGAAACTTTTCACGGAGTGTGTCAGCACTTTTAGAACGCTGCAAAAAGTGAGTGTGAGTGTGATGAGGTGATGAGGTGAGGGTGTGGTGTGGAGCTCGCTGCGCTCGTGTGGTGATGTTGGTTGCGTTCGAGACTATAAAAGCGCGAGCAGCTCTGTGATGGCTTTATGCAGCTTTATCAGTGCAGCACGCTGTGTTTTCTTTTGCTCGATTTTGCGAATGTGCTCTTCACACCGGAATAAGAAACCTTCACGCTCGAGCTCGCGCTCTTCTTCCCGTATGCGCTCTTCACGTTCCAGTTTCTGTTTGGCTGCTTCAATGCGTTTGAGCTCTTCGTTTCGTTCGCGCTCTTCACATTTCCGCAAGAGCTCTTCATCTTTGAGACGTTCCCGTTTGCGCTCTTCTCGCTTCCGCAAAATCTCTTCACGTTCTCGTTTGCGCTCTTCGCGCTTACGTTTAAGCTCTTCACGTTCATGTTTACGCTTTTTAGCTTCCTCACTTAAACGGGACACGAGCTCGTTCTCGTACTCGTTGTACTCGGCATAACACGCACCACGACGGTACATTTTCATACACTTGTCAGCGATTTTAGCGAGACGCTCACTTGTCTCGTTGGTTTGCGCGTATTGGAACACATTCTTGTCCACAATTGTGTTGCCTGCCGTTAGCTCCACGATACATTTGCGACCATCCCATCCGATCACACACTCATCCACACGAGGACGCGTGAGACGTTTGAGCGAGAGGTCGCGAAACATGCGAATGATCGCGACGCAGTTCATGTTGGCTTGTTTGGCTTGTTGGCTGACTTGTTTGGTACTCGTTGAGTGATGTATTTACTCAACGAATTTATGAATCGTTTAAGAGTGAGAGATATGAGAGATGTGAGGTGAGATGTGAGGTGAGATGTGAGAGTGAGATGTGAGATGTGAGATGTGAGGTGAGAGGTGAGGTGAGAGGTGAGGTGAGAGATGAGGTGACGTTTAAACAGCGTTGATTACGCACAGCATTCGACTTCCATGCTTGTCGCGTCGCTGTTCATTGGGTACTTGGCCGGACTTCCCATGACCTTTGCACAGTCAGGACACTCGATCTGATCCGTGTACCTTCCGTGACGATCAAGTGTCCAGCATGTCTGGATACCTGTATCAGACGAATGCGTGTAAAACACACCGTGTGTCGGACATTCCAGCTTTTCGCCGTTCTTGAGACTGAAAAACTGCGTCATCAGCATGTACGTGCAGATATGCACTTTCGGAGTCTGTTCAGTTGCTTTACTGATCGGACTCGTTGCTTTCGGACTCGCTTTTGGGGTAGTTACAGGACTTGCTTTCGGGCTTGCTTTCGGGGTCGTTACTTTCGGGCTTGCTTTCGGAGTCTCCTTAACGTCTTTATCGTCACCGAGGTCTTTGTCGTCGTCACCGAGGTCTTTGTCGTCGTCACCGAGGTCTTTATCTTCACGGTCTTCCGAGTAGTCGCGGTCGTTGTCGCGAGGCGATGCGGCTCCGCGCTGGCTGTTGGGTGTCTGCATTGCAAGGGAAAGAGAGGGCTGTGATGTGTAAGAAAAGGGAAAAGAGAAATCGTTTAAGGTGAGAGGTGAGAGGTGAGAGGTGAGAGGTGAGAGGTGAGAGGTGAGAGGTGA
>CAYYVW010000019.1:0-20725 GCA_964473925.1 uncultured Verrucomicrobiaceae bacterium | reverse complement strand
CCCACCCGATGAGTGCGATGGGGCTCGCAAGCAAGCTTACCAGTGGAATTAAAATCGTGCCGACCGGATCGATGTGCGCTGCCGGGTTGATGGTGAGCCGGCCTTGGTCGCGCGCCGTGTCGTCCCCCAGCAGGTGCGCCGCCCACGCGTGCGCCCACTCGTGAATCGTCAGGATGGGAATGAACATCAAAAACCAGACGAGCTTTTGGGAAATGTCCTCCATATGCGAAGAGGAGCACCCTACCAGCCTGCGGGCGTAACCGACAATCCGGATTTGACCCTGCCCCTGCCCGCCGCCTATACAAAGGGAAGATGATGATGCTCCGCCGCGGTCTTTCCGCTCTCCTTTCCTTCACTGCATTTTTCGCGCTGCTGATGGGAGGGGATATCCTCTCCGCCCACGCCGCCAAGCCTGTGGTTGAGCTAGGCATCGACGTCCTCGCCAAGAACAACTTCCGCGGACTCGAAGGCAAACGCGTTGGCCTGATCACCAACCCTTCCGGCGTCTCCGCGTCGGGCAAAAGCACGCTCGAGATTTTACGCAACGCTCCCAACGTCAAGCTTGTCGCGCTCTTCGGGCCCGAACACGGCGTGTATGGCGCGGACCTGGCCGGCGCGTACGTCGCGAGCACGACGGATAAAGAGACCGGCCTGACCGTCAACTCGCTCTACGGCCAAACGCGCAAGCCGACGCAGGAGATGCTCCAGGGGCTCGACGTGCTCATCTACGATATTCAAGACATCGGCTGCCGCAGCTACACGTTCATCAGCACGATGGGTCTGGCGATGGAAGCCGCGGCGGAAGCGGGCATTGAGTTTTACGTACTGGATCGTCCCAATCCTCTCGGTGGAATGCGAGTAGAAGGAATGCCGCTCGATCCCAAATTTCGCTCATTCGTCGGTCAGTGGGATATTCCGTATGTGTATGGACTTACTGCCGGCGAGCTCGCGCGCATGATCAACGCGCAAAAGTGGATCGCCAAGCGGCCCAAGCTTACGATCGTCCCGATGCGCGGCTGGACGCGTTCGATGCACTGGCGCGACACCGGCTTGGCATGGGTGCCGACTTCGCCGCACATCCCGACGGCGGATGCCGCGCTCTGCTACGCGATCACGGGGATTCTGGGAGAAGGCTGCCGCATCAGCAACGGAATTGGCTACACGCTTCCCTTCGGACTAGTGGGCCTGCCGGGCCTGACGCACTTTGCGATGGCGCGGGAACTCAACGCGGCGGGCAAGCCGGGCCTCTATTTTAGACCGGCCGCTTACAAGCCGTTCTACGGTTCTTTCAAAGATCAGACGTGCCTGGGCGTGCAGCTCCTGATTACCGATCCGGCCAAGGCCGAGCTGGTGCCAACGGCGATGCATTTGCTCGAAGCGCTGAAGCGGCGCCAGGGCGGCAAGCTCTTTACCCCTGCCACACAGGAGCCGATGAACATGTTCGACAAGGTCTGCGGCGGAGACCAAGTCCGGAAGCATTTTATCGCGGGCAAATCGGCTAAAGAGATCATCACCTCATGGGAGCCGTCGCTGGACAGTTTCCGCCGGCTACGTGCACCGTACCTCATCTATCCGGAGAAAGAAAAAGAAGTCGAACGCCCGGCGCGCTCTCCTTCTGCAGCTGCAACTTCTGAAAATAAAACGACCGCAAGCAAACCGGCGGCAACCAAAACACCTGACACCAATGACACATCGGAAGTTGCCAAGCCAGCCCCTGCTTCTTCCAAACCTGCCGCGGCTCCGATTCCAAAGCCTGCCACGACTCCCGCTCCTGCAAAGCCGGCGCTCACGGCAACTCCTGCCGCAAACCTGAAAACGACCACGAACGCTCCTGTCATACCGACACCTGCCAAACCTAAGCCGAAACCCAAGCCCAAGCCAGCGCCAGCGCCCGCTTCAACCAGCATCCCGACCATTCGGCCTTAGCTTCTTTTTCTAAGCTGCTTTCTATGCATCAAATCATTTTCACCAAGACGAGCGCCGCCGAGATGGCCGCCCTCTCCAAGCCGCTGCAGCTGCAAATCGCCGGCGCGCTCGGCCTGCTGCCGGACGACTTGGCCGCCGCTGATCCGACGACAGTCGGCTGGCTCGAACGCAATGGCCGCCGCCTCTGCCGCCTGCGCGCACAGGATTACCGGCTCTATTTTGAGAAGACCGACCAAGGGCTGCTCGTCCATCGCGTGCTCAGTAAGAACACGATCAAAGACTTTTTCTTTCGTTCCAAGTTCCCCCTCGCAGAGGATGAGGCGCTCGAGAAGCTGCCCGATTTCTGGAAGCTGATTGATCAACCAGGGAAGTAGCTTTTCCCGCCTGCCATAGACAGGGACTCAATTTGATGATAATGTAATACAAAAGGATACGTCATGAAGAAAAAAATCCGCCCCTCGGTTGCTTTAGAGTTAATTGATACCGCCGTTATTTTAACGCGTGGTGATCGAGAAGTTGCTAATAGATTGCTCCAGCTAGCGGCGGACGTTGTGAGGGGTAAACGTACCACCTTGGACAAAGTCGTGCGAAAAAAGCGTAGACCCGGCAAATAGCCGACCCAAACGATTTACCGTTCAAAAAAACGGGCGACCGACGGGATTTGAACCCGCAACAGCCAGAATCACAATCTGGAGCTCTACCATTGAGCTACGGCCGCCGTTCTTGAGAAGGCTTCTCTTCTAGCTGGGGAGAAAATTCCTCACCCGGACCGAAAAGAAGCGGACACCCAGCATGCCACGCCCGCTCAAAAAAACAAGCCGGGGCGCTGGCTTGTGTGGCGGTTAGATTGACGCGCCCTCCCTCGCGCGGTACTGCCCTTTCATGAACGAGGCGGAACGTCAGGCAGCACTTCTGAATACAGAGTTATTAGTTGCATCGGCACGCATCGCGTTACAGGTAAAAAACCTACCCCTACCCGCCCCGACCCCCGGTGCTCCGGTTCCGTGGGGGGAAAACGGTTTAAAATTATTTGATGGGGGCAACGCTGCGGAAGATATATGCCTTATCGCAAGGGCTCGCCCTGGCGGAGTTGATATTGACGGCAATCCCACTCATCTGGAACTGCCAGGATTTGGGGCTGGCGATCTTGCAAATGCATGCCCGAAAGGATTAAACAACCGCCAATGGTGCGTGCTAGTACTGCAAAAGCCCCCCAATAAAGGCTTCGACAATGGAACGATTGGCCTGCCCGGCGCGTATGTCACCTTCACGGATGATCAAAACAATCCGCTTCCCCTCAGCAAACTGAAAGGTCAAAGGTTTCATAACGTAGAGGGCAAGCAAGAACTTCCCAAGCAAACAGCCCTCCGAGCCGTTCGTGAACAAACCGGGTTGGATCTCGAAAGCGTCGGCGTTGATAAGTGGGCTCTAAGTCATGGCCATACTTTGGACGGTATCGGAGCGCGTGACCCTTCTAACGGAGTATACGGATTTGACGCTCAGGGGCGCCCACTCCAAGCCTACGGCTTCAGTTCGGTCTATTACCCCAGAATCACTGATGAACAAGTTGACCGGTTGCCGCGTCCCTGTCCCGGCCCCGGCGTCCCGCAAGCCGTCTGGCTGCCGATCGATGCGTTGCCGGATTTAGCACAGCGCGGCTATCTTCATGTCGATCACATCGAGGGAATAATCGCCGGATTGCGAGCTGCCGCAACGAATGTTGGAAGACATTCAGCGGAAGACGTCGAGACCTTGATGCGCCTTCGTTCCACGCTTATAGGTATTGATAGAACAAATCCTGAGGCGCGCACCGAAACACGGACCCTCTTTCCGGGAGATCGTTATCGGCAATGGCCCGACGTTGTTGAGGTCCCAGCGCCACCGACCTTAGCTGACCTGACGGGGAATGGCATTTTTGAGGGCTCCGCTCATCGACCGTCCATCGTCTGGGACACCAGGGCTGACGGGTGGGTGCGGATCGAAGGCGACAAGCGCAAGCGCTTGGAAGACCAAGCACCACCGCGCGAATAAGACCTGCAAGCAGCGTAAGCGCGCTTACTTCACCGCCGGCTTGGGAGCAGTGGCTCCGGCAGCGGCGGGCGTGGTGGCCGTGCCGGGAGCAGGCGCAGCACCGGGGGCCGGCTGGTTCGCATTGATCTGGCGCAGCACGTCATCGGTGATGTCTTCCACGTTAGCAGAGTACAGCACGACGTTGCTGCCGTTCATCGAGATGCCCGACAGATCGTAGACCAGGTTGAAGGTGCGGCGCGCGCTGGTATCTTTAACAACTTTGAGGATCTCATCGCGGATCGTGGAGACGACGCGGACTTGCTGGTCTTCGAGCTGCTTGCGGCGCGTGACTTCAAACTCACGCAGTTTGCGTTCCATGTTCTTGATGTCTTGCACTTTGACTTCAAACACTTTGCGCTTCTGGTCCTGCGCTTCTTTGGAGAGTGTTTTGTCCTCGGCAGCGGTCTTGAGCTTGGTCGCCTCGTCCACCATCTTCTGGTAGTCGGCCATCATATCCTGCATCTCTTTCTGGAAGCTGGTGCCGACATCTTTCATCCGGGAGGCGGCGTCCTTAGTCTTGTAGTAATTATCGAAAACGCGCTTGAGATCGACCACACCGAGCTTGAGGGTGGTTTGTGCCGAAGCGGCGGACACGCAGAGCGCGAACACGGCGACAGTGGAGAGCAAGAGGGCGAAGGAGCGGAAGGGAGTGCGTTTCATATTAGGTAGGTAGAAGTGTTCTAGAATTGATAGCCAACGTCAAAGTGAAATTGTCCGCTGGAGTCGTTGAAATTGTTGGAACGAATCGGAATACCAAAGTCGAGCCGCAGCGGACCGATGGGCAAGTCCATACGCAGACCAAAGCCAGCGCCGACATTGAGCATGTCGGTCATGTTGCTGTAATCAAACGCATCGCGATTAACGAAGCCGGCGTCGACGAACACGGCGCCGCGAACTTTGCTCATGAGGGGGAAGGTGAGCTCAAAATTGACGTAGCCGTAGGTGCGACCGCCGATGGGCTCGCCATTGGCATCACGAGGGCCGACTTCGCGGTTATCAAACCCACGGACCGAACGCGAGCCGCCGACAAAGAACCGGTCGAAGATGGGCACAAACGCCGTATCGTCGTAACGATCAGCGACGCCGGTGGAGAACGCCGTGAGGAAGATCATGTCTGCCCATGGAAGGAGGAAATATTTTTGGGCGTCGATCTGGGCTTTCCAGATATCTGTCTCACCCAGCAGCGGACCACCGGCGAACTCTGCGGTGAAGTCGATCTTTTCACCCTTGCGCGTGAGGAAGACGTTGTCGCGCGTATCGTAGGAAAGGCCCATGGAGACGGAGCTTTTCGAGCGGCCGCCTTTTTCCATCAAGAGCTCGGGAGAGGCGCCGGCGTCAAAATCAAACAGGTCGTAGTTCTCAATCTGGTACTTCATCGAAGCCGTCCAGAATTGACCCAGGCCCTTGGCTAGGCGGACCGACGCCCCGACGTTGCGCTGATCGTATACCGAGGAGAGGTACTGCGCTTCGCGCGCGAAAATATCAAACCCGAACGAGAGGCGCTGATTGAGGAACCACGGCTCGGTGAAGGAAATGAGGAAGTCGCGCCGCAGCAAGCCGTACTGGAGACGCGCACGGAATTTTTGTCCGCCGCCCAAGAAGCTTGGCGGGTTGGCGATGTCGAAGTTGCCCTGCGAGAGTTCAACAAAGCCCAGCAAGCTGTCGACCGAGCTGAAGCCCACGCCGAAGGTAACGGAGCCGGTCCGCTTTTCTTCAACCGTAACGACCATGTTCTTGCGACCGGGAACGCTCGTCTCCTGCGGGTTGATCTCTACCTTATTAAAGTAGCCCAAGTTCTCGAGGCGCTTCTTGCTGGCCTCGGCGCGGACGCTGTCGTACACCTCGCCCGGCGTGACGGCCATTTCGCGGCGCAGGACTTTATCCTTCGTGCGGTTGTTGCCTTGAATGACGATCTTCTCGACGAACGACTGAGGGCCTTCGGTGATTTGGTAGCGCAGATCCATCCGGCCGCTTTCAACGTTCGCGATACGCTCGGGCGAGACGCGGGTATCGACGTACCCCTTTTGCCCGTAGAGCTCGTTGACGGCTTTGATGTCCTGCTCCAACCCCTGCGGAGAGAAGATGCCCGGGGGCTTCATCTTGAGCCGCGCCTCAACCTCGGCAGTGGTAAATTGGTGGTTCCCCTCGACGACGACTTTGCCGACTTTGTACTGGATCCCCTCGAACACGGTGATGACGATGCGCAGGTCTCCGCCCTTGGGGTACTCGTACCGGACATCCTTCACCGCGACGTCGATGTAGCCTTTGCTTTGGTAGTACTCGCGGAATTTCTTGAGATCTTCTTTAAACTGGTCGTCTTTGAAGAGGCCCGATTTGTTGAGGAACGAGAACAGGTTCTTGGGCTTGGTCTTGAACTGCTTGCGCAAGTCTTCAGCCGGGATGTTTTTGTTGCCGACAAAATCGATGCGCGTGATGAAGGAGCGGCGCGTTTCATCGATGTTAAAGGTGACGATGGCGCGGCCGAACTCTTCGTTCACATCGACCTTGTAGGTCACCTGCGCCTGCTTGAAGCCTTTGTTTTGGTAGAGCTCGCGAATGCGGTCGGCATCTGCCGCGACCGTCTGCTCGCTCAGCGGGCTGCCGAGCTTGGTCTTGGTTTCTTTGCGCAGCGCCTTTTCGCCGATTTTTTTGCTGCCGGTCATGATGATCTCTTTGACCAGCGGCTTGGGCTGAACGATAACAGTGACCTTGACGCCGCCATCTGATAACTCGTTGGAAATACGCAAGTTAACGAAAAGCCCAGTGGCGTACAAGTTGCGGACATCTTCCTCAACCGCGGAGGGGGAGTACGGCTGGCCGAGCGTGGTGCGCATGTTGGCCAGAATGAGGCTTTTTGCGACCGACTTGGGGCCGACATAGACCACTTCGATCTCTTTAACAACCGGGCCGTTGTTGTCCGAAACCGTTGCGGAAGGCTGGCGGATAAACTTTTTGCCCTGCGCCGCTGCATCTGCCTCAGTCACGCGGGGTACGGGAGCAGGAGCGGGCTGCGCGGCTGAATCTGCACCCGGAGCCCAGGGGACGGCGGGTGAGGCGCTCTCGGTAGCAGCAGGTGCTGCCTCGGCTTGAGGAGGGTCCGCAGCAAGTGCGAGCGAGAAGCTGCCGGCCAGAAAAAGCGCCGCGACAGCAAGTGCCGTCCAACCGCTAAAAAGCGGGAAGCAACGCGCCAAATTCGTTTTTCTGGGAAAAGCCTTCAAAAACACTCTTTCTTCTTGATTTGCAAGCGGTTGCTGAAATTGATTTAACACGAAAACGCGTAAAAAAATAAAGTCCGAGCACTCTGGCAAGGTGCCCCTGCCCGGTCAAGCGCTAATTCATGGAATTACAGCCCCTTAGAAACCCTTCTCCTCCCTTTACGAAGTCGGCGGCTTTGGAGGCGGGGAGGCGGCAGCAGTTGCCTGCTCGCCGGTGCCGCTGGCGATGGTGTTAAAGATGAGCTCGTCGCGTTCCGGATGCTTATCGACGATGATGAGCGCCGGACCGGTGAGCTGCCCCTTGAGGAGCTCTTCGGCAATCGGATCTTCCACGTACCGCTCGATCGCACGGCGCAGCGGCCGGGCACCCAAGGTTGGGTCGTACCCTTTTTCGATGAGGAAGTTGGCCGCCTCCGGCGTGAGCCGCAGCGCGAGCTGCCGCCCCTTGAGCCGTGCCGAGACCTTCGCCGCTTCCAGGTCGATAATCTTGCCCAGATCGTCGCGTGAGAGCTGGCGAAAGACGATGATATCCTCGAACCGGTTGAGAAACTCGGGGCGGAACACTTTTTTGGTTTCGGCCAACATCTTCTCTTTCATCTGCTCGTAGTCGAACTCGTCCGAACGAATTCCAAAGCCCATCGAGGACTGCTTGCGGATGAGATCGGCGCCGACGTTGGAAGTGAGGATGATGATGGTGTTGCGGAAGTCGACTTTGCGCCCGAGGCTGTCGGTGACTGAGCCGTCTTCGAGAATCTGCAGCAAGATGTTCCACACATCCGGGTGCGCTTTCTCGATTTCGTCAAAAAGCACGACCGCATACGGACGGCGGCGGACCTTCTCGGTCAGCTGACCGCCCTCTTCGTAGCCGACATAACCGGGAGGCGCCCCGACCAAACGCGAGACGTTGTGGCGCTCCATGTACTCGCTCATATCAATCTGAATGAGCGCGTTGGCATCGCCGAACATGTATTCGGCTAACGTCTTGGCTAGCAGCGTCTTACCGACACCCGTCGGGCCCAGGAAGATGAAGGAGCCGATTGGCCGCTTCGGATCCTTGAGCTCCGCACGCGAACGGCGCAGGGCCTTGCCCATGGCGGCAACCGCTTCGTCCTGGCCGATGACCTTGCCCTTGAGCTCTTCGGCGACTTTGAGCAGGCGCTCCATATCCTGCTGCTCGAGGCGGTTGAGCGGCACGCCGGTCCACTTGGAGAGGACTTGGCGAATATCTTCGTCCGTGACGACGACCTTAATCTCGTCCCGATGCGCACGCCAATCTTGCAGCGTCTTCTCGAGCTTTTCGCGAGCATGCTTTTCGGAGTCGCGCAGGGCGGCGGCTTTCTCAAAATCTTGATCTTTGATGGCCGCCTCTTTCTTGGTCTTGATCGATTCGATCTCTTCTTCCAAGTCCTTGAGGTCGGGCGGACGCATGGTGGCGGCGATGCGCGCGCGGGCGCCCGCTTCGTCCATCACGTCGATAGCTTTATCGGGAAGCGCGCGGCCCATCACGTAGCGGTCGGCCAGGAGGACGGACTGCTCGAGCGCTTTATCCGTATACTCGGCGCCGTGGTGCGATTCGTAGCGAGGCCGGATGCCGCGGAGGATTTGGATGGACTCTTCCACGCTGGGCGCCTCGACCATGACGGTCTGGAAGCGGCGCTCGAGGGCTGAATCTTTCTCAATATACTTGCGGTACTCGTTGAGCGTGGTCGCGCCGATGCACTGCAGCTCTCCGCGGGAAAGGGCGGGCTTGATGATGTTGGACGCGTCCATCGCCCCTTCGGCCGAACCGGCGCCGACGATGGTGTGCAGCTCATCGATAAAGAGGATGACGTTCTTGGCTTTGCGGATCTCTTCCATCACGGCTTTGATGCGCTCTTCAAACTGACCGCGGTACTTGGTGCCGGCGACCATGAGGGCCAGATCAAGCGTGATGACTTTTTTATCGCGCAGCAGTTCGGGCACGTTGCCGCTGGCAATTTCTTGCGCGAGGCCTTCGGCGATTGCCGTTTTGCCCACGCCCGCCTCACCGATGAGTACGGGGTTGTTCTTAGTCCGGCGGCAAAGGATTTGGATGACGCGCTCGATCTCGTTCTTGCGGCCGATGACCGGGTCGAGCTCTCCCTTGCGGGCCATTTCGGTCAGATCGCGGCCAAAGGTTTTGAGCGCAGGCGTCTTGGCTTCACGACGTGAAGCGCCGCCGGCCATTTCCGAAGAACCGCCGCCGCTTCCACCGCTGCTGCTTTCGTGCGCGTCTTCTTCATCATCGCCGCTGCCGGGATGCTGCTCGGCATTTTCGTGGTAATTAGGATCGAGTTCTTTGAGCACCTCTTGCCGGGCCTGCTCGATATCCACATCCAAATTCTTGAGCACGCGCGCAGCAACGCCCTCCCCTTCACGCAGGAGGCCCAGCAAAATATGCTCGGTGCCCACATAGGAGTGGCTCAGCGCCTTGGCTTCTTTGCCGGCGAGCGCGAGCACTTTTTTGACGCGGGGGGTGTAAGGAATATTGCCAACGACCTTGGCCTCGGGGCCGGAGCCGACTTGTTTTTCGACTTCCATCCGGACTGTCTCTAAATCCAACCCCATCTTTTGCAGCACGTTGACGGCGACGCCTTGCCCCAGCTTGATCAGGCCCAGGAGCAAATGCTCGGTCCCAACGTAGTTGTGGTTAAAGCGGTCCGCCTCTTTCCGCGACAGCGCGAGGACCTGCTGCGCGCGCGGTGTAAAGTTATTCATCATGTTTGGGACGATCTTTTGGAGATTCTTTGCGTTTAGCGCGCGGCTTTGGAGTTTTGTCTTCCTTAACCGGACCGTTGACGGGTGCGGCAGGAGATGATTCGAGCACCTTCTTGGTAACAGGAACCGGAACATTTTTCAACCGCGCTCTCAAAAGATCGGCCCGCAGCGCATCGCGCTCTTCGGTGGAGAGCTTGCGCTCCCAATCTTTCTGCAGGTGCGCAGGCTGGGTGCGGATGAAAAGCTCGTCGATCTCAATGCGGTACTCTTCGGGCAGCATCTCCAAATCCACGCCGAGGCGGAGAATGGAAAGCAAGTTGAGCGCTTCTTTCGAAGAGACAGCGTAGGCATGCATCATCACGCCGTACGCGCGGCCGACTTGGTCGGCGACCATACGGCCTTTTTCTTGCACCATTTTCTCGCGCGCGTTTTCTTCGTACTCGACGATCTGCGTGATGACTTTAATCAGCCGCTCGATGATCGTCTGCTCGCTTTCGCCCAGCGTCATCTGGTTGGAAATTTGGAAAAGATTACCGAGCGCCTCGGTCCCCTCCCCGTACAGGCCACGGACCGCCAGGCCGATCCGGTTGACGGCTTTGACGATCTGCCCGATCTGATCGTGCAGCACAAGGCCCGGCAGGTGCATCATGACTGAGCCGCGCATGCCCGTGCCGACATTGGTGGGGCACGCGGTGAGGTAGCCGATTTGCGGCGAGAAAGCGAAATCGAGCTTCTCTTCCAGCTCGGTGTCGAGCTTATCGACCATCTTGAGCAGCGCGCGCAATTGCTGGCCGGAGCGGATCGCCTGCACGCGCAGGTGGTCCTCTTCGTTGATCATCACGCTCAAGGTCCGCGGCTTGTTGATCACCAGACCGCTGCCGACGTTCTTGGCGGCGTGCTCTCGGCTGATAAGGTGCTGCTCAACCAAAACTTGTTTTTCGAGCGCGGTGAAGTGATCCATCGAGTCGTTGATGACCGGGTGGTTCATTTCGGGCATCGCGGCAACAGCCGGCTGCAGGACGCCGAGGATTTTTTCGCGCTCCGTCTTCTTCGCCCAACCCGGGAACGGATGCCCCTGCAAGTTGCGCGCCAAGCGGATGCGGCTGGTGATGACGATGCGGTTGCCGCCGCCCTCGCCCCGGATCCATTCGCTCGACGACTTAAGTAGGTTGGTAATTTTCAAAGCGGAAACAAGTTAACCGCAGCGCCGGAAAATGCAAGGGGGTGATCCAGCGTCTGTCATCCTCGAGCGTCAGGCGCTTCTCATCTTGCTCCCAGCCCCTCGGGCAGGCTCAGGATGACAACGCACTTACATGCGCAGCGCATGCTTTCGCAAGGACCGCAGTATTATATCCGCCTTCCAAAATGGAGACGATGCGGCCCTGAGCATGTTTCTGCGCCACTTCCTTTAAGCGCTCGGTCATCCAGACGTAATCTTCATCCAGCAAATTTTGATAGCCGGGCGGATCATTGAACAGGACGTCCTGGGGCGGATCATCCCGATGCGCATCAAAACCGGCAGAGATAACGACGAGCTCCGGCCGGTGCTTTTCCAGCGCGGGGAGCACTTCCTTCTCAAACGCCTCCCGCCACGCGGACGCCGGAGCATGCGGCGGGAATGGAATATTGAGCACGTTGCGCGTCTTGGAGTCTTCCCGCTTGCCCGTCCCCGGCCAGAGCGGCTGCTGCTGGAGCGACGCCAAGAAAACCGCCTCGTTGCCCTCGACAATATCCTGCGTGCCATTGCCGTGATGCACGTCCCAATCGACGATCGCGACGCGCTGCAGTCCGTGAGCACTCAGCCCGTGCAGCGCCGCAATCGCCGCGTTGCCGAAAATGCAAAAACCCATCGACGATCCGCGCAGCGCATGATGGCCCGGCGGACGCGTCGCGCAGAATGCCGCACGATTCGGACCCGCGACCACCGCATCCACCGCCGCGACGGCTGCGCCTGCCGCACGCCAGCTCGCTTCCCACGTGTCGGGGCATGCGCGCGTATCGACATCCAATTGACCTATCCCTTCCTTGGGAATGAACGCCTCCACTCGCTGCAGATATTCTTCTGTGTGCGCACGAAGGACCTGCTCGCGCGTTGCCGTTGGAGCCTCACGCAATTCAACCTTGCCGGAAAATTCCGGGGCCCGCAGCGCCTGAAGCACCTCCTCGAGCCGCTTCGGGCTTTCGGGATGCCCCGGCCCGGCGTTGTGCAACAAACATGCCGGGTGAGTAAAAACGAGGACGCTCATAGCAAGCAGGATGATAGCGCTAGGAATCTAATGCTGCGACAGGCTCGCGAGTTTGACGTCCGCGCCGCACTGCAGGACCTGTCGCGCCAATCGGTGGCACCAAATTCCAATCTATAGACTCTCTCATTAATCGAGCCCCTGTGGATTCTGGTTCTGGAATGCCAGTGGCCTCGCGATACTGCCTTGCTAGCTCTGCGACTTCCGGCTGTCTTAATCTACGATGAGAAAACTCGGTAGCCGGATCCTCCGTCATTGCCGCAGGTCCGCCGCCATGCTGCGCTGCCCACTGCGCCTCCCAAGCTGGCTCGCCGTGCTGCCGCACGCGCTCTATATGCCCAGTCCAACCGCGCTCACTTAACTCGCGGCAGGTGCCGCGATGCAATGCGTTGGAAATGGCAGCCTGGTTGGCGTCAGATCGGTCCGACGTCAAAAGCCCAAATGATTGAGTGTGCCCCACAACTCCACGGAACGTGGAGAGATCTGCGGCGCCAGTCGCCACGCCTACGACTGCATCAGTTCCGCGATCAACCGCAACTAAATCAAGGTGACGCCAGTCCCGCGATTCGCTGCCAAGATGTCTGAGAATTCGGTCTGCTTTATGGGGAGCGTGCGTGCGCAGGGCTACTTCCAGGGCAGGCAAGTCGCGCGACTGCAATTCCCGGGCAACGTAGCGTCCGTCGTCGCGCTGCCGAGCAGAGTGACCGATCGCCGCCGTCGGGAAGGAATGCATGGCTCCCATTCGATGCGCACCCATCCGGGTCGCATAGAATCCATTCGCGCTTGTATTATTATCGGCCACTACCCAGTCCATGGAATAAGCGCACTCCTCTACTTGCGCCTGGTGCGCTAGCCCCTGCATGCCAAATTGCGCTACCCCACGCCCACGGTGTTCGGGATTTGTGTAAAGATCTTCCATGTAAATGCGATTTGCCCCCAGCGTACGAAAAGGACACGTCACAAAATACCCAGCCGGCGGACCACCCGCTGCAGGGCGCACAAAAAACGCCCGTGCTACCGGCGGATCCTGTAAAGAGTCTTCGGAAAGTCCCAGATGCGGAGCAAGACGCTCACGTAATTCGCTCTGCGCTCGAGTGGAAAGCACAATGCCATGATGCGCCGCCTGCCCTGCGATAAGGCCGGGCAAATGGTGAAGGTTATCCGCCGAAACGGCCTCTATGTAATAATTAGAATTCACTTGTTTATTATCTCCAGCGGCGAAATTTGCGTTGGATCTTGGGATCCAAAAATGATCTTGGAAAACGGCTGCAACTTTTCACCGCTAATAAAATTACGGCCTGGTGCTTTACCAAGAAAGGAATCTAGCAGGGACTCGCCGAACGCTTGGCTGTAAAAACAAAACCTCCGACCGAGCCCTAGGGCTTTCGCTGCAGTCGCTTTCGGAGGGAGATCGTCATAATGTGATAAAAGCGTAAGTATCGCAGGGATGGAATTTTGTCAACCTGCCAATTGGAGAAATTTACGTGCGCGTAAATTAAAGCAACAGCGAGCCGTCACGCCCCACGAGCTTGCTAACGACGGCCCGCTTTTCTTCTTTCTTTTTGTTGCTCGGAAAAACGTGCGTGCGTCGTTCCAACCGGAAGACCCGCGCGCCTTTCAAATGTACCGAGAGCTTTTTGATCGCGAATGACGTTAAAGCCGCGGACGAAAAAACTCGACCTAGCCACTGCTATTTGAACCGCTCCGCCGGTCTCGGGTTCAAAATAAAGAAAAGTGTCTGCTCCCGGAGACGGATCATCTCGCAGCGCAACCGTCGGACCGCCTTCAAAATATGGAAGAACACTCCTAAAGTCGGTGAGCGTGCGCCTCGGAAGCTTCATCACTCCTAACTTTACCGCTCGCCAGGCAAAACGTCCGCCCAGATTATTTCCGAAGCGCCTTTGCGTGGACGCCACGTCCAGGCCAGGAGCGCACCCGCGAGTCCGCCGCCCAAGTGCGCCGTGTGGCCGATCCATGCCAGCCAGCCCATCTGCCAGCAGACCAGCTCGATGAGCATCAGCGTCCAGAAGAGCGTCCGCAGGCGGCAACCGACTGGAATGATGAAAAAGATGAGCACTTTTAACTTCCACCTCGGCCACAGCATCGCCGCCGCGCCTAGGAAGGCAAAGACCGCACCGCTCGCGCCGCCGATGGTGACGCCGGGTTGCGCATCGATCGCCCACCACGTCAGCGCTGCGGCGAGAAGTCCAGCGATGAAGTACAGCGTCACGTAGCGCGCCACGCCCAGCGCTTGCTCGAGCAGCGACCCGAGAAAGGAGAGCATCAGCCAGTTGGCCAGGATGTGCAGCGGCAGCGCTTCGGAGTGAATCCAGCCGTAGGTGAAGAGCGTCCACCACCGGCCGGCGTCCCACGCTTCCAGGCTGAAGGTGAAGCGGTGCGCTGTCTCAAAATCCTGCAGCCAAAATCCGTAATAGAGCTGCGCCGCGTATGCCAAGCCCAGGCTCCATAAAATCACACGCGTGATCGGGCGGCTCCGCGGCAAGAGCGGCTGCGGTATCAGAAACGGGAGACGCCAAGACGACATAGACAGGGCTCGCTCTAGCGCACAAAGTAGGCGAGGTTTTCCAGCTCGATCGCCAGGTTGACGTGATTGACAGTAACGCTCTCGGGCACGTGCAGCGGAATCGGCGAGAAGTTAAGAATCCCCTGCACGCCGGCGGCGACGAGCTGCTGCGCGACTTCTTGCGCCGCGTCCGCCGGCACCGTAAGGATCGCGAGCCGGACGTGGTGCTTGCGAATCGTTTCACGCAATCGGTGCATCGGGAAAAGCGGCACCGGAAAACGCAGCGGACGCACACGGCGCGGCTCCACGTCAAACGCGGCCACGACTTCAAAACCTTCCGGCGCAAATCCGCGGTAGGAGAGCAGCGCCGCGCCCAAGTTGCCGACGCCAACGAGGACCACCGGCATCAGGCGATTGGTCCCCACAGCTTTGGCGATGCGCGCCTGCAGCGTGGTCACTTCATATCCGAGGCCTCGTCGCCCGAGCGGACCGATGCATGCCAGGTCCTTGCGCAGCTGCGCGGGGCGCGTGCCCGCCGCCTTGGCCAGCGCTTCGGAAGAGATCAGTCGCCCCGCCTTCCCCGCCGGAAGCCGCTGCAAGCACCGACCGTAGATCGAGAGCCGATAGAGCGTCTTGGGCGGGATTTTCGCGGCAGGCATTCTTGGGAAAAATGTCCCGACTTTGTGAAAAAGCAATTAATTTTTCACAAAGTTATGAAATGCTTCGCTCCTACACGGACAAATGCAGCGCCTTGATTTTCCCCTCACCCAACGTACGCTTGAGATCTCGGCCCCTTCATGAACGCCTCCTCGCTTCCCCTCGCCCCCAGCACCGTCGAGCTCGTCGGCGATCAGCTCGCCATCGCGTGGAACGACGGCGCAGAATCTTTTTTCCAGTTGGAAGCGCTGCGCCGTGCCTGCCCGTGCGCCGCATGCGGCGGCGAACCCGATCTTTTGGGACGCGTCGCGCGGCCGGCCGTCTCCTACACGCCAACGAGCTTCCGCCTGCGCAGCTGGCGTGCCATCGGCGGTTACGCGCTGCAACTTTCGTGGGAAGACGGGCACGACACCGGCCTCTACACTTTCTCGTACCTGCGCGCGCTCGCGCAAGCGGATCAAAAGCCGTGATGGACTGCGCTTATGACACACTGACGCCTTGTTAAATTTATGCCTCCCAAAATCCCTTTAGCTTCTACTAAAAAGCAGGAGCACAAAACTTATCGCGCGCTGGGGCTGGGCCGCGCGCTCAAGTCCGCTGCCAGTCGGCGCGCTCTGGAACGAGGCGGGCTCTGGCGCGTCGTGGGTCCGCGCGGAGAAGAGCTCGCCGTGCCGCTCGCTCAGTATCGAACGGTTCGAACGCAAGTTGCCCGCGCGTTTTTGCAAGAGGCCAAGGCGCGCGGCGTCGTCCTGCCCGCCGAAAAGCTCCTCGCCGCGCTCGAGCCCGCCATTGAAACACGCACGCAAGAAGAACTGCTCGGCCAAGCGCAACGCGCAGCCGCACTGGAAGAAAAGATGCTCGCGGCGCAAGGCCGGACGCTCACCGCGCACGAGCGCCGCGTCCTCATGCAAACAGCAGGAGCGCACGGCAGCAAAACTCAAGCCCCGTCCACCGCTCCCAACACCGGCGCCGCGCGTCATCGCCGCCGCGTCGTGAGTCGAGTGCTCGGCCGCGTGCAAGCACGCCAGACCTCCTCACCCGCGCGGTTACGCACCGCGTGGCTCGAGGCGGTGGGGGAAGAGATCGCAGGCCAATCGAATCTGGAACGCATCGACGTTGCCGCGGGCATCGCGTGGTTCCGCTGCCACAACAGCGCGCTGAGCCACCGCTTGCAGCGACAGCCGCGCTTGGCAGAAACGCTTTCAAAACTTCTGGGCCAGAAAATCACCCAAGTCCGGATTCGGTACTGAAACTTCACTTCGTCGCGTTGAGCTGCGCAAGCACTTCCGGGTCGCGCACGTCCGCCCACTGGCGCTCCAAGAAATGTCCATGCAGCCGGCCGCCGGCCTGGGCCCACGCCCGCAGCGCGTCAGTCAGCTCGTACTCCCCACGCGCAGAAAGTGTCAGCCGCTGCGTGAATTCAAAAATCTGCGGCGAGAGAAGATAAAGGCCCGCATTATAATACGCGTTCTCGGGTGGCACGCCTTGGCCTTTCTCGACGATATCGGTGACGCAACCGTCGCGCCCAAGCACCACCGCGCCGCCTTTGGACAGGTCCTCACCCTTCTTGAGCGCGATCACTCCGTCGGGCTTCCACGCTTGCATGAGGCCTCGGTAATCCACCGCATCGATCAGGATATCACCGTACCCGAGGAAAAACGGATCCGCCCCCACCCACTCCCGCGCCAGCTCGGGCGCGCGGCCCGTTCCATCCTGCACCGGCTGCTCGCCGTAAGTGATCGACACGCCCATCCGGCTCCCATCCTCAAAGTGCCGGCGGATGACATCTCCCTGAAAGCCGACGATGATGAAAAACTCGCGCAATCCACCTTGATCGCGCAACCCCTCCAAGATCCACTCGAGCACCGGACGGCCGTGCACCTCCACCATCGGCTTGGGGAGGGAGGCGGTCAGCTCTCCCATCCGCGTGCCTTTGCCAGCCGCCAGCAAAACCGCCTTAATCGGAGCCATTTTACAAAAATCAGGCTTCATCCACAACCCGCGGCTCAGACGGTATGCTCGGGGGCGCAGGATTTGCAACATCCAGCTGGGAATTAATCTTCGCGTAAGCTTCGGTCACCTTAAAACCCAACCCTTGCAGGACCAGGATGGCGACGATTGAAATAAAGGCCAAAATCATGACGTACTCGACTAAAGTCTGACCCCGGCGAAGAGCACGGGCGCGAGCGGTATGGACGTAGTAACGGGAGCAGTTTTTCATAACGATTTTCTATCCTGACCCAACCTAACACACGAGATGGTAATTCGCGAATAGATGCACATTAAATAAAATTAAGCATCCGTCATTAGCGCGCGAATGAGCTACAAGCTCATTCAAAATCAATCGGTTAACCAGCGCTGGCCGACATCGCCGTATCAATACGGGAATTAATCGTACTGTAAGTCTGGTTGACTTTCGTCCCCAGCGCTTGGAGGACCAGGATCGCAACAATAGAGATGAAGGCGAGGATAAGGGCGTACTCAACAAGCGTCTGACCGTGACGGCGGGCGCGAAGAGCGTTGGGAGAGGAGGAATAAATCCGATTCATAGAGAGGTAATGACGGTTTAGTACGACGCCTGAAGCTACCACTCCTGCTCTAGCCCTGACCAGCCGGAAAATCCAGGCCGACGCCCAATTATGGATCGCGCACCGGGAGCGCGCTCCCCGGAAAACCCGCCTCCCAGAAACCTGTCGCCGCTTTGGAACCGCCCCGGTCGACACCGCGAATGAACTTGGCCTGGTTGCTCTTGTAAAAGACCGCGATCCCGTCCGCCTTCCACGGGCCGTCGCCGGTTGGATTAAGAACCAAATCTGCCGGCTCGGTCAGTTCCGCCGCTGGATGCGCCACCGCATTGCCACGGCTAAAAAGGAGCGGCAACAAATCTGAGTCCTGCTCGGTCACCCCCATCGTCATCGACCAGGAGACGTTCGATTCGGTCAGCGCGTTGAAGCTCCCGGCCTTTTGCGGCGCCGTCGCCAAAATTGCCGCCGAGGAAAGATACCCACCCTCGCCCAGTTTCCGGAACGCCTCTGTCGAGGTCCCCTCATCCGGGTACGCGCCGCCGTTATCCGCTGCGAAACTCGAGAGCGCCAGGCCGATGTTCTTCGCGTTGCTTACATCCGCCGTCTGCCGCGCTTTTTTCAGCGCGTTGTTGATCGCCGGCAGCGAAAGCCCCGCCAGCACCGCAATGATCGCGATCACCACCAAAAGCTCCACCAGCGTAAACCCCGCGCGCCGCTCCGCCCGCACTCTTGTCCAAGAGAAATTTCTCGCTGCCATAAAACCCGCCCCCACCGAAGCGCTCGGAACACTGACTAAAAGTAGATTCTTTGACAAGGCTAGAAGCGAAGGGGCCGTTTTGGCTGCCGATTTTTAGAGTATTTTCAACTCACACTCGCGCACCTCTCCTCCCCTGCGCGCTTGTTCGCGCAGTAACGTAATTGCCGATGCTCGGCGCAAGCCTCCAAAATTCCTTTCAAGACCACGCGCGGTTCTCAGATCCCTCCACGGCCCTGTCAACCAAGCACCCTGTGGATGAAATTTCACCCACGTATTGCTTGGAACTGGCCGCACTTCCCGTTCACCCACGGGAATGACTCCGGTAAGATTACCCGCATAGCCAAACGCCAATGTTGAAGCTGTCATGCTCTTGATCGGCTCGGATGATGGCGGTATGGCGATTGGCCGATCAAAACGAATGTTCACCCCGTGATTTTCCTGCTTTGGCCAGGATTCTCTCGCCACACGCCACCCTTCCTCGGGCTCATGCTGGAAAGAAACTTGCTGCGACCGAGCGGCATTTAAACCGATCCATTCAGGCCCCCTCGTTCGATATCCAACCAGTGCTCGGCCAGTTTTGTTCGGTCCTAATCCTGTACCATATGCTTCAACGCTAAAATCAGCCGGTCGCTCATTCGAGGCCGCGGTGCAAGCCAGGTTCCCTTGAGCATCCGCCGAAATCACCGCGCAGGACTGGGACTCCCTCACGACCTGGCTTAATCTTCCCATCCACCCTTTCCCTTTTTCAGCGGGAACAATCACTGCCAATGGCTGCGTGCCAGTCCTATTCGCTGTTACCTGTTCTGCATGGTGTCCATTCCAAAATACCAGCCAGCGGTTGGGGCTCGGTTCCGGTCGCAAGCCCAATCCCAGACTCACCCCAGGCTTGTTCCCAAATTCAAAAAGCTGTTCCACCGCTTGCTCCAGTACCGGGTGCTCGCCCTGGAATGGCTGCGCATCGCTACTGGGGGTCGCCGCGCCTTTCGCAACACGCTCAATTACTCCAACGCAGCCATCTACCGGAAGACCGTGCGTTCCTCCCAAAGCGCGCAAAAATTCCGATTCGTTGGGCGACACTCCTCCCTTTGCGTAATACAAAGTTCCGGCGGCATCTGCGGGCGCACTCATGTCGCCTCTTTATATACCGCACCTCGCTCTTTTCGTCCGCCTCCTTTCCATCGGCTCAGGATTGGTGGTAGAGTACTCACTCCCATGCAGACCGAAACATTCTCCTATGACCTGCCGCCCGAGCTTGTCGCCGCAACGCCCGCCGATCGGCGCGACGGCGCGCGCCTCATGGTCGTGGATCGCGCGGCCGGGACGATCGCCCATCACGTCTTTTCGGACTTGCCGCAGTTCCTCCGCCCGGACGATCTGCTCGTGCTCAACAACAGCCGCGTGCTCCCGGCCGCGCTCTTCGCCACCGATGGCAAGGTCGAGGCGCTGCTCGTGGAAGAAACGAGCCCCGGCCACTGGACGGCGCTCTGCACACCGGCCAAGCTCACTCAACCCGGCGCGCGAATTCATTTTGCCGCGACCACAAATCCAGCGGACACGATCGAGGCGGAAGTTCTCAAGACGCTCCCCACCGGCGAGCGCGTCCTGCGCTTTTTCGGCGAGCTGGACCTGGATCGCTTCGGCCAAATGCCGCTGCCGCCCTACATCCGCAAGCAGCGGAAAAAAAACGCGGTCGCGGCGGAGACTGAGGGGCCCGACCTCATCGCGTTCGACCGGGAACGGTACCAGACCGTCTACGCGCGCGATCCCGGCTCGGTCGCGGCTCCCACCGCGGGCCTGCACTTCACGCCGGAGTTGTTGGAAAAATTACCGCACGCATTCGTCACGCTCCACGTGGGCTTGGGGACGTTTCGCCCGGTCAAAGTCGCCGAGCTCAAAGACCACGTCATGCACGAAGAGCGCTTTGAAATCCCGCCCGGCCTGGCCGAGCGCGCCGCCGCCGCCAAACGCGTCGTCGCCGTCGGCACCACAGCCACTCGCGTACTCGAAAGCGTGCGCGACCTCTCCCCGCAGCATGGCCGCACGCGCATCTTCATCCATCCGCCCTATAAATT
>CAYYVW010000018.1:0-22436 GCA_964473925.1 uncultured Verrucomicrobiaceae bacterium | reverse complement strand
TGTTGGCCTGCGCGCCGGAGTGTGGCTGGACGTTCGCGTGCTCGGCGCCGAAGAGTTCTTTCGCGCGGTCGATTGCCAGCTGCTCCGCAACGTCGACATGCTCGGTGCCGCCGTACCAGCGCTTGCCCGGATAGCCCTCGGCGTACTTATTGGTCAGGGAGGAGCCTTGAGCTTCCATTACGGCGCGGCTGGTGAAATTTTCCGAGGCAATCAGCTCGATGTTCTGTCGCTGGCGCTGGTTTTCATCTGCAATCGCTTTGAAGATTTGCGGATCAACGACGGCTAAGCTCGGCGGTGCACCGGCGGATTTTGGAGAGGATGCGCAGGCAGCATGACCCGCAATCGCTTCGAGCTTTTGGACGCGGCGCGCATGACGTCCGCCTTCAAAAGAAGTGGCTAGCCATGTTTCGAGAATCTTGAGGGCGTCGCCTGCTTTGGTTTCGTTCGCGGAAAGGCAGAGGATATTCGCATTGTTATGCGCCCGCGCTAGTCGCGCCATTTCTGTATTGAAGATCAACGCCGCGCGCACTTCGGGAATTCTATTTGCGGCGATTGCCATTCCGATGCCCGATTTGCAGACCAAAATTCCAAACTCGGCTTGGCCGGCAGCGACGGCGTGTCCCGCTTTATCCGCGTAGTCTGGGTAATCGACGCTTTCGCTCGAAAAAGCGCCGATATCCTCAACCGGGTACTGGCGCTCTTCGAGCCACGCACGCAGGGCGGCCTTGAGCTCAATCCCGCCATGATCGGCTCCTAAAATAATACGCGGTTTTTGAGAGGAAGGGCTGGAAGAAGTCATGTTGGGTTTTTGTTGGGTGGATTTTCCTAGGGAAAGCACAAGTTCTGCAAGCCGGGGGAGCGCAGCGTGGATCTGATCGCGGCAGCTTCGGTAAATATTGACGGATTGGCCGATCGGATCGGCAACTTCGCGGCTGAGGGCAGGCACGTCCTTTTCAAATTCACGAAGGAGAAAGATTTTATCCGCCGCGAATGGAAATTGGAGCAGCAGCGAATCCAGATGGCCGTACGTCATGACGAAAATGACATCGGCTTTGCGCACCAGATCGGAGGAGAGCCCGCGACTCCGCAGGCCGCTGATATCGATGCCCAGTTCGCGCATCACGTCGACCGCGTACAGGCTGGGCGCGTATCCGTCCTGAGCGGCGATACCCGCGGAGACGATTTCCATATCGGTCCGGTTTTTGAAAAAATTCCGTAATAATCCTTCCGCCATGGGGCTGCGGCAAATATTGCCGGTGCAGACAAAAAGGACGGTTTTCATAAACAGTGAAAATTGCGATCAATTGCCGGAAGGCTCAGCCGATTTACCAGTGCTGGCCGCGATCTGCGGAGGCTGGGCCAGCGCATGACGAGCTTGAACAATGTCACACGCGCGGATGAGCGCGGCATCTTGCGAAGTTTCGGCCGATTTTTCTTTTTGTACGGCAGCGAGCGCATTACCCGGCGTATCGGTGGGGCTCGCATCTCCGACCAGCCAATTATCCGTTTCCGGATTTTCCTGGCGGACGAGTGACGCCTCGGAAAGGCGCGCGCGTGCCTTGCTTTCTCGAGTCAGCGCAGTTGCCGCCTTGGGGTTTGTTTTGAGTAATTGATCCAAGACAAGTGCGCTGGTCCCCTCGACCACAACATCTGGCGCGATCGGTTGCTCCGGGGGCAGGGAATGGCGGCTGGGCTCGATGTTCGGGTCGGCAATCAGAACCCGGCCGGTGCTTATGCGCAGCAGCGCTCCGTCAGCCAAGCGCAGATCCAAAGCGAAACGGCGCTGCCCCGCCGTCGGCTGGCCCATGAGAAGCGCCTGAGCGTGCTGGCGCAGCATTTCGGCTAATACTTCTCCCACTCCGGCGGTGCGGCGGTTGATCAAAATGACAACGGGACTTGGCATCGTCAGCGGCTTGCCGGTAGCTTGGTAGCGCTGAACCGGCTCGGTCGATCCGGTCTCAATCATGAAGAGCGGCGCCGGTTCTTTTACAAAGAGAGAAACGAAGCGGACCAAGGCCGCGTAATCAGCAAAGTTGTTTGTATCGCGTAGATCGAGAATCAGGCCAGCGACGCCGTCGCGCTGCCACTCGCTGAGTTGTTGCTCAAGGCGCGTCGCATCCGCTCCGCTTGGTGCTCCATTAAAGCGGCAGTAGCCGATCGCAGGTTTGCGGGGGAGTTTTTCGAGATGCAGGGCGGAAGCCGCCACGGCAGCTCCCTTCGGAACGACTGCGAGCCCCGAATCCGCCTCGGCCAGCAGCACGCGCAGCTTGGAGCGGTTCAGGTCCCGCGCTTGCGGCCAGCGCTTCTCGCGCAAAATACGGATGATCTCCTGCGCGTCCGAATCGGAGATGGCGGGCTGTGCCTTGGGCACGTCGGCGGCGCATAAAAAAGCGCTGCTGGCGCATAGCATCGCAGCGCTTCCGACCAGCAATTTTTTCCAAAATACATTCATGATGGCTTCATCGCGACGTCCCCGGGTACCGCGCGCAACGCGGCGCTGCCGATATCTTGACGATATTGCATCCCTTCAAAATGAACGCCAGCGGCAATCTGGTAGGCGCGCGCTTGTGCCGCGGCCAGCGTCGGTGCCCAGGCGGTTACCACCACCGTCCGGCCTCCGGTTGTCACAATGTTCCCTTTTTGTTTCGCCGTTGCTGCGTGGAAGATCACGGCGTCATCATACAGCGCACCGAGGCCTTCGATCACATCACCCGCGCGCGGCGGCGCCGGGTAGCCATATCCTTCGGTGACCAGCACGACCCCAGCGCTGGCGGCCGGAAGAAAATCCAGCTGCAGCGTATCGAGCGTCCGGGTGTGGACGGCCTCCACGATGGAAATTAGCGGCGTTTTCAGCAGCGGCATCTGCGCTTCGCACTCTGGATCGCCGAAGCGGACGTTGAACTCAATCACCTGGGGCCCTTCCGCCGTCAGCATCAGTCCGATGAACAGCACGCCTTGGTAATCAATCTGCTCGGCAGCGAAGGCAAGCATCAGTGGATCCAATATCCGCTCCCGTACTTGCGCTTCGACGGTATCCGTCACGTACGGATTAGGCGCCACCGCTCCCATGCCACCGGTGTTGGGGCCGGTATCGCCATCGCCGAGGCGCTTATGATCCATCGCGGAAGGGAGAAGCGCATAGGACCGGCCGTCCATCACGGCAAACATGGAGGCTTCGACGCCTTCGAGAAATTCTTCGATCACCACCTGCGCTCCTGCTTCGCCAAACGCCGCCTCTTGCATCATTTGCTTGAGCGCCTCCGCGGCTTGCTCGTGCGTTTGCGCAATGATCACACCTTTGCCGGCAGCGAGCCCGTCCGCTTTGACCACTTGCGGCAGCGGGAGCGATTGGCTGTAAGCAAGGGCCGCGGCGTGATCTTGGAAAGACCGCGACTGTGCCGTCGGGATGCCGTACTTGTGCAGCAGATTTTTGGTGAAGATCTTGCTCCCTTCCAATTGCGCGGCGTGACGGTTCGGGCCAAAAATGGGAAGGTTCTCTGAGCGGAAGGCATCGGCCACGCCGGCGCACAAAGGTCCTTCCGGTCCGACGATCGTCCAGTCGAGTTGATTGGTCTTAGCCCAGTCCACGAGTTCGAGAATTTGCAACGGCTTGATTGGGAGATTCGTACCCAGCATCTCCGTGCCCGTGTTGCCCGAGGCAAAAAAAAGTTTCACAGCCGGGTCGTCCTGCTTCAGTTTCCAGCCGATGGCATGTTCACGAGCTCCGGAGCCGATAATGAGAATCTTCATGGCGCGTTGGTGGAAGGGTTAGGAGAAGCTTCTGCCGATGCTTTCGGGGTGAGGTGAAATTGGTAGACCGTCAGTGCGGCTGGGAGTTTTTCAGGCGTGAGAAGCAGCTCGTTGCTCTCGATTTTCGTCACCGGAAGCGCCGACTCACGGACAAACTCTTCCAGCGTGCGTAAATCCCGCGCAGGAAACTCGGGCGTCCGATAAACCGTCGGCACCAAAATACGCGCACCGAGCGCCTTGGCCGCTTGCAGCCATTGAGCGGTGGAAAGCTTCCGGTACCCAATGGGAGCAAAGAGAACGTCGGCCTGCCCGATTTGCTCGACTTGGCTGCTGGTGAGCGGCTGGCCAAGCAAGCCTAGGTGCACAAAGCGGATATCATCGAGGGTGCAGGCAAAAACGGTGTTATTCACCGTGTCCGAAGTTTCGTCACGCGGCGTGGCCACTCCGCGAAAGACAATGTTGTTAGAGCGATTGATGCCCACGGCTGCGATGCTGCGGAACACTTGCGGCGCTCCGGCTAAACGCTCTCCAGCGGCGTGCGCTTCGCTCTCGTTGGAGATGAATACAAAATCTGCCGGCAGTCGGTCGGGGAACGCCCACGGCAGGTTGGCCTCGCCAAACGGATCACACGCAATTCGGATGCCATTGCGGGAGATCAAGTACACAAACGCGTGCCCGTACCACCGGACGAGCGTTCCGCGCTGAGCTTCGCGCGTACCCGTGGGCTTTTGGAGAATCGGTTCCTCGCCATCCTCCAGCCGGGTTTGCTGGGACTTGTCTGAAGCCGGGGCGTGCCTTGCCGTTTGGGCGGAAGGCGTCTCCGTTGCTTCGCTTTTGAGTCCAGCAGCGTGCGTCGGAGTTGGGCCCACGGCAAAGGCCAGGAGGAGCAAGCCGCCGGCCCAGAGAGAAACACTCAAACGTGGAGAAAAAAAGCGCATCCGAGCCAGTCATCGTGCCACCGGGCGGCGCGCTTGCAACGCGGAAAATGCTGTGGTCTTTACGCCTTTCGCTCGCTGAAAAACTCAATCGTCTGCCGCAATCCCGTTTCCAAATCCACCTTCGGTTCCCAGCCTAGGAGCTGCCGCGCTCGCGTGATGTCCGGCTGTCGCTGCTTGGGGTCGTCCGTGGGGAGGGGACGGAAGACGATTTCACTCTTGGACCCGGTCAGCTTTTGGATCCGCTTGGCGAATTCTAAAATCGTCAGTTCGTTCGGATTGCCTATATTCACGGGCAAGTTGTAATTGGATTGCGACAAGCGCCAAATCCCGTCGATCAGATCGCTCATAAAGCAAAAGCTGCGCGTCTGGGAGCCGTCGCCAAACACCGTCATCGGCTCGCCCCGCAGCGCTTGCGAGACGAATGCCGGCACCACGCGTCCGTCGCGCAAGCGCATCCGTGGGCCGTAGGTATTGAAGATGCGGACGATCTTGGCGTCCACTTTGTGCGTCCGGTGATAGGCCATTGTCATCGCCTCGGCGAAGCGCTTGGCCTCGTCGTACACGCCGCGCGGACCGATCGGGTTCACGTTGCCCCAGTAATCTTCGGTCTGTGGATGGACGAGCGGATCCCCGTAACACTCCGAGGTGGAGGCCAGTAGGAACCTCGCCCCTTTGGCCTTCGCCAATCCCAGCGCGCGGTGCGTGCCCAGCGAGCCGACTTTGAGCGTCTGAATCGGCAGCTCCAGGTAATCAATCGGACTGGCGGGAGATGCGAAATGGAAAACGATCGCGACTGGGCCCACTACGTTCAAAAACTCCGTGACGTCCTGATGCACAAACTCAAACCGATCGTTTGCGGCCAAGTGCTCAATGTTCGCCTTGTTCCCGGTGATGAGGTTATCAATCCCGACGACCCGGTATCCTTCGGCTAGCAATCGATCGGTCAGGTGGCTTCCCAAAAAACCGGCGGCTCCGGTCACAACGGCAGTTTTAAGTTCAGACATGCGGCCTCTTGCATAGCGACGTGCCGACACCGCGACAAGGTTTTCCACTCAAATCTGCGGCGGGATACGATCTGGTGTGTTGGGTTCTAGAGCTCTAGAAACAATAAACCGACGTGAGTTTTAAGATAATTTAATTCATTGAGGGCGGTCCAGAATTGACAAAAAATAACACGGTTGCTTGAATCCCGGCCCGCTTGTTGGAGTTTTTCAGAAAATAAATTTATGCAAGCTTCTCTCTTTTCTCGTGCGACGCTGCGAGCCATTTTCATTGGCGGCTTTTTCTTTTTGCTGATTGCACTGCTGCCATCGCCCGTCTGGGCTGGCGTTGAAGAAGGGGATTCTTCCAAGACACTCGCCGACTCCAAAGACATGGCTTCTCCGGCCCGCCGCGCCGCGCGCGAGAAGGGCGGTTGGGATATCCCTTCCAAAACCAAGCCGCGGGTAGGGTCCGGCTCCAAGGCCACTTCGCTTTCCTACGCCGAGTCGGCGCTGCGCGAGAATCAGTTTGAAGCGCAGCTCAGCGGCGGTTACATGCCCGCAGTCGGCGTTAATTCGGCCGATTACTCCATCGTCCCCGTTTCGCTTTCGCTCAACTGGAATCTCGACGACGTCGGCAATTCGGGGTGGCGGCGCGGCAACACGCAATTTCGCTTCAGCGCCTTTTACCTCCCCATCTTGAGCGGCCCTGAGAATCGCTTTCTCGGCTTTTTGGCCGGTCCGCAATACCAGTTCGTTCAGCCGGGCTCGAATTTCGTCCCGTTTGTGGGCGCGCAAGTCGGCGTCGGGTTTGTCGATAGCGGCGTCAACACGACGAACAAAGGGCAGGGGCAAGATTTCTGCTTCACGTTCTCGGTCAACGCGGGCGTCCGGTACTACATTACCGAGCATTGCTCGGTCGCTGCAGAACTTATGTACCAGCATTTCTCTAACGCCGGCCTCTCTGAGCCTATTCAAAAGAACATCGGCCTCGATTTGCTCGGGCCAGTCCTCTCGATGGTCTACGCATTCTAGTGCGATTACGGGTCTGGAGCGCTGGTGAGGGATAAATTTACCGGTTTCCTGAGCGAAGCCGCAGGACTTGGCAGGAAGCATCCAAAGAACTTGGAATATCAAGCAAGCTCAAGGGATTCCTTCTGCCAAGCCCCTCGTAGCAGCTCGGGCAAACGGCGCGAGTTTTTAGTTTAAGATCCTATCCGCCTCGAGCGCCGGCATTGACCCCGCCTCGGCTTCGGTGTAAAGAAGCGAGCCTCTTTTCTCAGGCGGGGTAGCCAAGTGGTAAGGCAGAGCTCTGCAAAAGCTCCATTCGTCGGTTCGATTCCGACCCTCGCCTCCAAATTATTTTTTGTCCAAGACCGCGTCAATTTTTGTAAACACTCGCTGCAGCGTTTGATCGGTTGCCGTTCCAACAAAGCGTCCTCGCTCGGCGCCCTCGCGATCGAAAATCAAAATCATCGCCGCGCCGCGTTCGTGCCGCAGCTGCCGGCACACCTCGCCCGACCAGTCGAGCATCACAGGGTGTTGGTACTTCTTCCGGAAGTCATTGCGGATGCTCCCGCGCATAAAGCCCGGTGCGCCGTGGACGTCCGCCAGTCCGTAGATCGTAATCCGCTTGCCATAGCGCGAGTCCAACGCTTTGACCCACGCGTCCACCTGCGGCGCACTCTTTTTATCCGCAATCGTCAGCACGGTGACGCGCGTCGCTGGAAACGCGAGTTTTTGCGCCGCTCCAAATTGATCCTGCAGCTCAATGCAAACGGCGGGGTTTTGCGCCGAGGCGTCCACGCACAGCAGCACAGCAAGTATTGCCGCAGCAAAAAAGGCGCGGGTAAGCATGGTGCTACTCTTGCGGGGCGAGAGCCGTCGGGCGGGATGTTTTCTCTCCTGCGCCTGCCGGAGCTTGAATTCCCAAATCCTCCAACACCAATCGGCTGCTGATCCGCGCGCTCTCAAAAATCACGGGCAAACCACTGCCCGGATGCGTTCCGCCACCCACCAGGTACAGGCTGTCGAGATCCTCAAATCGATTCCGTGGCCGCAGGTGCAGCATCTGGTCGAGCGTATGCGCGAGGTTAAAGGTCGCGCCGCGGTAAATTTCGTAGCGCGTGTCCCAGTCGGCGGGGGTCAGAATGCGCTCGTACCGAATGCGCGGCTCCACGCCCTCGTAGCCCACCTTGCGGATTTGCTGCAGCATCAAATCTCGGTACCGGGCTGTTTCGCGGCTCCAGTCCACATTCGGATGCTGGTGCGTGACGGGCGCCAGAATGTAGAGCGTTGAGTGGCCCGGTCGCGCGAGAGCCGGATCGGTTACGCACGCGTTCTGCACGTAAAAGCTCGGATTGTCGCTCAGCACATGCCGCTTCTCGATGTCGTCCAGATTCGATTGATAATCTTCTGAGATCTGAATTGTATGATGCGGCAAGTCGTACCGGCCTTCGATCCCCAGATACATCATGAAGGTCGAGCAGGAATATTTTTTCTGCGCAATTTTTCGGTCGCTCCAGCGGCGGCGCAGATGATTGGGGACGAGTCGCTCCATCGCCCGCCCAAAGTCGGCATTCACCACGACGGCGTCCGCATGATGCACGCCGCTGGGGGTTCGCGCTCCGACCGCCTTCTTGCCGGCAAAGAGAATCTCCTCCACCGGTTCGTTCAAGCAAAACTCAACGCCCAATCGCTGGGCCACGCGCGCCATCGCGCTCGAGATGGCCGCGCATCCGCCGATCGGATGAAAAACGCCATACTCGTACTCCAAAAAGCTCAGGATGCTAAACAGGCTCGGGCAGCGGAACGGCGACATGCCGAGATATTTCGACTGGAAGCAAAACGCCAGCCGCACGCGCTCATCGGTAAAAAACCGCTTCAAGTATGTGTCGACCGATTGATGCGGGCGGAGCATCGGCAGCATTTTGAGCAGCCGCAGCTGCATCAAATCCTTCCATCCCAAAAACGGCGTTTGCAGGCACGGCTCCATCCGGTTGAGCTTGCTGCGGTTTTCCGTCAGAAAGCGGCGCAGCCCCGCGGCATCCGCCGGGCAAAGCTTGGCGATTTCACGCTCCATCTGCGCTACGTTGGGTGTCGCGTCCAAGTAATCCCCGGCGCCAAATTGGATCCGGTACTGCGGATCAAGCCGCACCAGCTCAACTTCGTCTCGCAGCTTTGTGCCGGCCGCTTCAAAAATCTCCTCCAGCACGCGCGGGTAGAGGAAGAACGTCGGGCCCAGATCGAATTGAAATCCGTCCGCCTCCAGGCGGGAAGTCCGGCCGCCGATCATCGGCAGGCGCTCGAGCACCTTCACACGCACGCCCGCGGCTGCGAGCAAAATAGCCGCTGCAAGCCCGCCCGGTCCGGCGCCGACAATCAAAGCTTGCTTAGAACCCATTACAAAACCCCCGATGAACGCATTGCCAAATAATTTAATCCCCCGCGAGGCGGAGAGGAAGGAGTGCATCCAAGGGGATGCTCGACTGACGAAACAACGAAGCGGCGGGTTAAAGGATTGGCAACCCGAAGGGCGGCGGTTCTTGCTTTGGCCGGCGTTGTCGCTCGCTTGGTCAAAGCCCGCTGCGGGGATTCTCCCGCGCTCACTCCTAGCCGGCCTGTGCAATCTCCCGCCGCGCGTCCGTCGGGGGTTTTGTAATGGGTTCTAGTCATTCAGGTCCGAAGATCGTCCCCAGTTTGAAAAGCCTTCCACGGCTCAAAATGGTTCCAGGGTTCATCGGGTGCGGCTGCTTTCTGCCAGAGTTTATCAAGAGAAGACAGCATTTATTAAATGAGAAGGGGGTCGCCGTTAGCATTGACCATTCAACTATTTATCTATAAAAACGTAAAATCTTATGTCGGGGCAGGTCGTGCAAGCGGTGGAAGCGCTTTATCAGCAAGTATTGCCCCATATGCGCGTCACGCCGACGATCTACTCGGAAGCCCTCAGCAAGCGCCTTGGTTGCCACGTCCATCTTAAGCTCGAGCAGCTCCAGTACACGCACTCCTTCAAAATCCGCGGGGCACTCGCCAAAGCCAGCACGCTTTCAAAAGAAGAACTTTCCCGCGGACTCGTCTGCGCCTCCGGCGGCAATCACGGGCTGGGCGTTTGCTATGCGGCGAAAATCTTTGGCACGAAGGCACGCGTCTATCTCTCTGAAAACGTTCCGCAGACCAAGATTGATAAAATCCGCGCCTGGGGCGGTGAGGCCGTCATGCACGGCGCTTCGTTTGACGATGCCAAGGCCGAAGCCAAACGCGTCGCCAAAGAAGAAAAGCTCGTCTTCATGGACGGCTTTGACGACGACCAAGTCATTCTCGGCAACGGGATGCTCGCGCATGAAATTTTTCAGCAAGTTCCTCAGGTGGATTGGATCGTCGCCTCCATCGGGGGAGGGGGCCTCATGGGTGGAGTCGCTGCCTACGCCAAAGCGCGCAACCCCAAAACATTCTGCTTGGGCGTGCAAGTTTCGGGCGCAGACGCGGTGGCTCAAAGCCTGCGCGCCGGCCGCTTGGTCACCCTCGAGAAAATCACCTCCAGCGCCGAAAGCCTCGGCATGCGCATCCCGGTCGAGCGGACGCTCAAGCTCATCCGCAAGCACGTCGACCGCCTCGTCGTCGTAGATGATGCGCAATCGAATCACGCCATCCTCGATCTGCTGCGCGAAGAAAAATTAATGGTCGAGATGGCCGCTTCCTGCTGCCTCGCAGCGCTCTACCGCACCGATCCGGCGGACCTTCGCGGCAAGCACGTCGTCATCGTCCTGTGCGGCAGCAACTATCCGGTGGAGCGCCTTGTCGGACTCATCCAAGCGCCCGAGTATGCCGTCTCTCTCCGCGGTTTTGCGCCACCGCTTCCGCCGCATACGGCAGAGAATTATCTCATCCCTTCCGCGATGCCGTGCGCCGTGGGGTGCTAGTCGAGCCGTGTCGCTCGGTGGGTTTCCTCTATTTTTACACTTTGCTAGTCGCCTGGCACCCCCTACGATCCCGGTTTCTCACATGGGGGTATAGCTCAGTTGGTAGAGCGTCTCGTTCGCAATGAGAAGGTCAGGGGTTCGAATCCCCTTACCTCCATAAACGGGTCCCTCGCGGATCCGTTTATGAATGGCTATGCGGGATTCGAACGACGTTCGAATACGTTGCTTGGATGAGCGACGCCTTGTCATTTACCGGCTGAATTGTCCAATATACGCGAATGTCTGATGAGCCCCAGCGGATGCCCAAGGGCATCGGCTACATGTACGGGTTCCAGATGGTCAGCCCGATCTCGTTTCACCTTTTTCAAGGAGCGCCGCTTCTCCTTTATTTGAAGCACCTGGGTGCGACAGAGACCATCCTGGGTATCGCCGTTTCCTTCCTGCCGCTTCTGGATATTCTGCAGGTCCCCAGCGCGCATTTTGTCGAGCGTGTCGGTTACCGCAAATTCGTGCTGCGCGGCTGGACGGCACGCACGCTCGTAATTCTCGGATCCATCGCCGCGGTGACGCTTCCGGGCCTCGGCGCTCCTACGCGGATGGCGCTGCTGCTTTTCTTTCTCTTCCTTTACAATTTCGCGCGCGGCGTCGCCGTCACCGCTTTCCTTCCGTGGGAGACGCAGCTGGTTCCGCCCAGCTTTCGCGGAATGTTCGTCACGCGCGACCAGATGCTCAGCCGTGTCGCGTCTGTCGGGGTTTTATGTCTCACTGCCTGCTTCCTGGCAAAAGTTCCGCCCGAGAAGGCATTCGGTTGGGTGTTTTTGGCGAGTCTGCTGTTTGGCGCGGCGAGCCTTTTCTTCCTTTCCCGCGTCCCCGACGTTCCCGTGCCGCACGAGTCCAAAAGAGAAACGCCACCCAGCTGGAGCACCATGTGGCGCAATAAGCCGTTCCGCAGTCTTTTGATTTACGCATGCCTGATGAACTGTGCGTTTGCGGCGCAAAGCGTCTTTTGGGTGCCCATGTTCCGGGATCACTTCCACTTCTCCGGGCCGCTCACGCTCCTGCTCGACGCTTCGGCCGGAATGATCTGCATCTTGACGCTTCCTTTCGTCGGCGGCTGGCTGGATCGGACCGGCAGCAAGCCCGTGCTGGAGGTCGCCGTGGTGCTCAGCCTCTTGCACCTTTTGGGGTGGGCGGCGCTCGCGTCTGGGTTTGCCACCGTGAGCGGTTGGTGGATCGCAGGCCAACAAGTCACCGGCGGCACCGGCATGTTTTTTTGCAACGCAGCCCTCATGCGCATGGCAATGATGACGATTCCGGAGAAAGGCCGCAGCCATTTCTTCGCGATGTACAGCATGCTCACGAGCCTCATCCTCGGTTTTTTCCCGGTCGTGTGGGGGGTGGTGCTCGACAGCTTGACGGGTTGGAGTGCGCGCTGGCTTTCGTGGCAGTGGAATAAATTCAGCCTGATGTACGTCGTCCTCGCGGCCAACATCCTGCTGGCGCAATTCTTTTTCAGTCGGCTGGAAGAACCGGCGGCGCGCTCGGTCCGCTCCTGGATTAGTCAGGTGCTCTTGCGCTCACCTTGGCAGATGTTTGAGTTGGTCCGCACTTTTGGAAAAAAGAATAAACTGTTGTAATCGGATTGAATTAGAATGAAAACTCCTCCCATTGATGCCGTGCTCCTGGACCTCGACGGCACGCTGGTGGATACCGAGCCCGTCGGTCCGCAGACGATGCGTCAGTTCTGGGCGCGACGTGGAGTTGAGCTCACCGTAGAGGAGTGGGAGCTTTTCGACCGCGTCTGGCGTCGTGACGGAACCAACATGACGTTTGAGGCGTTCGTTGCGGCAGCCTTTGAGAAACACGCGTCCGCGGAAGAAATCCCGGCCGCGCTTGTTGAATTCTACGCTGCCTATGAGGGCAACATTGTCCAAGCCGCTCCGCTCCCGGGCGTGGCGGCGGCGTTGACGTATCTCAAAGGCTGTTACCGCCTCGCACTTGTCACGGCCAGCACAACATCACAGGGCAACGCAGTTCTCGCGCGTCACGAGTGGACTAATCTCTTTGACGTGGTGATCTCGCACGACGACTTTCAAAAGAGCAAGCCGGACCCGGAATGCTTCTTGCTGGCAGCCGCCCGCCTGGGAGTCGCCCCAAAGCGCTGCGCGGTTGTCGAAGACTCTAAAAACGGAGCCCGCGCCGGAAAAAATGCCGGCATGTTCGTCATCGGCGTCCGCGCCGGGAACCGGCGGCCGCAAGATCTCTCCGCGGCCGACGTCGTTCTGCAAACGCTGGAGGAGATTCAAAAAATTCTTTAAGCAGAATTACTCTGGGAGCCTTTCTTCTCCCTCTCGCTGAGCCAGAGCTCCTAGCGTTTCGAAATCGGGACAGACAGACCTGCGCTGGACAAGTTGACGCTGTTTCTCTCCTGCTGTAGCTTCTGCTCCAAGTGCTCCGTTACAGAGTCCTTGCAGCAAGGCAAGAGTTGAGAGATCGAGTCCTCCCAAATCAAGGTAATGTTTCATATTGCGTTTGCATTAACGCGTCTTCGCAATTTTGTCAGTCAAATAGTTAACTGCTAATCACCCGCCCATTGGCGGCGAGGGCGGCTTCTTTGAGTGCTTCGGACATCGTCGGGTGCGCGTGGCACGTACGGCCCAGGTCTTCGGCGCTGCCGCCGAATTCCATCAGGAGCGCCGCCTCGGCGATCAGCTCGGAGGCGTTGTGGCCCAGGATGTGCGCGCCCAGCAGTCGATCCGTCTTCGCATCGGCCAGGACCTTGGCAAAACCGGTGGTCACGTCACCTGCAATCGCGCGGCCATTCGCTTGGAAGGAGAACTTGCCGCTGCGGTATTCCACGCCGCGCTCCTTGAGCTGCTCCTCGGTTGCGCCGACGGAGGCCACTTCGGGCGAGGTGTAGATGACGTTCGGAATCGCATCGTAATTGACGTGCCCGTGGCCGGTCGCGATGACTTCAGCGACGGCGACACCTTCATCCTCCGCCTTGTGCGCGAGCATCGGGCCGTCGACCACATCCCCAATCGCGTAGACACCGGGAGCAGAGGTGCGCCAATTCTTTTCTACCGCAATGCGACCGCGGTCGGTGAGCTTGATGCCGGCATGGTCCAGGCCCAGACCGTCCGTGTACGGCTTGCGACCGACGGCGACCAGGACGATATCCGCCTCATACGATACACTCTGCCCGTCGCGTGCGGCTTGTAGCGTAACGCCCTTAGCGCCGACCTTGGCCGATTCGACCTTGGTGTTGCAGTGAATCGTCAGGCCCTGCTTCTCGAGCGCGCGCTGCAGTTCCGCAGCCGTCTGTCCGTCCACGCCCGCGGCGATGCGGGGGAGAAATTCTACCACTGTTACTTCACTTCCAAGCCGCGCCCAGACAGAGCCCAGCTCCAACCCAATCACGCCACCGCCGATCACGATGAGCTTCTTGGGCACTTCGGTAAACGCGATCGCTTGGTCGCTGGAGACGACGCGCTGGCCGTCAAACTTGAGGAACGGCAGCTCGATCGGTACGCTGCCGGTTGCCAGGATAATCGCGTCCGCCGTCAGCGTCGCCGTCACTTTGCCGTCTTTGCCATCCAAAAGCTCCACGGTCTTGCCATTCTTGAGGCGGCCAAAGCCCAGGTGCCGGTCGATCTTATTTTTCTTCATCAAGAAATCGACGCCCTTGGTGAGCTGTCCCACGACTTGCTCTTTGCGCTTCATCATCACGCTCACGTCCATCGACAGGCCTTTAGTCTGAATGCCGTGCGCAGCGAAGCGCTCCTTGGCGAAGTGATAATGCTCGGTGGAGGAAAGCAGTGCCTTACTCGGGATGCAGCCGACGTTCAGACACGTTCCGCCTAGCGTCTTGTCCTTTTCAATGATCGCGACCTTCTTGCCCAGCTGCGCGGCGCGGATTGCGGCGACATAACCGCCCGGGCCGCCGCCGATGACGATGAGGTCGTAATGTGTCGAATTAGCCATGAAAATCTCCGATAAAGAAGGGGGCGCGAATATAAACCGGCAGCGCGATTAAACAAGTCCCGGGTTCTTTTACGGCCGTAATTGTCGGTTGACGTTCCACGGCTTTCGCGACAAGACAAAGGTGTGCTCAGACGTACACCAGCACCTTCGGCAAAGCCGCCGCTTCCCGGTGTGGATGAAGCCGTCCAGTTTGCCGCTGAGATGACCGTAAAACGTCTGCTCAAACCTTCCCGCAACCCGGAAGAAGAGCAAGCGGCTGCCGCATATCAGCGCAGCATCGCCGGGTGGTTGCGGGAGTTGCTTTTTCAACGTGAAGAGCCGGCGGTCGCGCTCTATTTATGCGGCGAGCCGGAGTGGCAAGGCGCGTGCGGACTGTCGCATGTTGCCAATCATCCAGGCGGGCTTCGGAGGCGGGAACGCAGTGTGCACCGCGAATTATCGGACTTGGCCGACGCGGCGGGCGTACAACTGCAGCAGGTTAAGCCCGGAGACGCATGCATCCTGCGCGTCGCCTCTTCTGGGAGCGTCAGCACCGAAATGGCCTCCAGCAGCAACGGTCTTTCGAATCGCCGGCCCGAGCATACGGACCGGGTCGACTATTTTATGGAAGGCCGCCCGCTTCATTTGGATGCAGCGGAGGCCTGCGCCAAAATTTACGAAGGAAAGGGAATCTCCCCACTGATGGGATTAACCTATTATTGCGGTGCCATGGTGGCACAGGCAGCAAGGGCAAATATGGAGTTTATGCCCCAGCCGTTGCAGCTGGCAGTTGGGCACGCTTCTATTTTGATGACGATCGATTTGGCGCGACGGTTGGAAGAGCGCAATGACGACGCCATCCGAATTCCGCGGGTTTATAGTCCGTCTGATCCAGACCGTTTTTTAGTTGGAGATGCGGATCGCCGGCTCCTGCTGGGGCTTTTTGAGTCTGCGTTATCCGAGTTAGGCGTGGGTCCCGATCAGCTTTCCTACGAGCAACTCGATTTGCTCTTTGCGGCGCTGCCCGAGGCGAAGTTGCAGACGGCAGGCGGTCAGGTGCTTTATTCCCGCCCCGGTCAGCCTGCGCAAGTGGTTTTTGAAGATGGGCAAATTGTTGCGGCTCGTGAATGGGCGCCCCAGCGACCGGCGTCCGAGTTGCGGGAGCCCGCGCTTGCTACTGTCTTGCCGTTTGATCCGGCGGTCTCTGCTGCGCGTCGTGCGCGGGGGAGTGCAGGAGCTATCTGCTCCGAAAGGCCGGCAATCGAAATAAGTTAAAGCGCCAGCAGCGCGATCGCGGGCTTCTCGATAAACTCTTTCACGCGGACCAGGAAGGTGACGGCTTGGCGGCCATCGACGATCCGGTGGTCGTACGAGAGCGCCAGGTACATCATCGGGCGGATCTCCACCCGGCCGTTGACGGCGACGGGGCGCTCCTGAATCGTGTGCATGCCCAAAATCCCGCTCTGCGGCGGATTGATGATGGGAGTGGAAAGCAGCGAGCCGAAGATGCCGCCGTTGGTGATCGTAAAGACGCCGCCTTCCAGATCGGGCAGGGTGATTTTGCCGGTGCGCGCTTTCACGGCGTAATCGGCGATGGCCAGTTCAATCTCAGCCAGCGACATCCGCTCAGCGCCGCGCAGCACGGGGACCACGAGGCCCTTATCGGTGGAGATCGCCACGCCGATATCGAGGTAGTGATTCTCAACAATCTCATCTCCTTCGATGCGCGCATTGATCTGCGGCACCGCCTGCAGCGCCGTAGTGACTGCCTTCACAAAGAAGGACATAAAGCCCAGCTTCACCCCGTGTTTGGCTGTAAAACGCTCTTGGCACTGCGAGCGCAGGGCGATTACTTCTGAAAGATCCGCTTCGTTAAACGTCGTCAGGATCGCCATCTCCTGCTTGGCGGAGACGAGCCGCTGCGCGATCTTCTGCCGCAGCGGAGACATTTTGCGGCGTGTTTCCCGATCACCGCTCGCGCCGTTGCTTGCAGCAGGGCTGGAAAATCCGCCAGCTTGATGGGCCAGCACATCGCCTTTAGTCAGCCGGCCGTCCTTGCCGGTTCCCGAAATACGCGAGGTATCCACGCCGGTTTGCTCGACGAGCGCGCGCACGGCGGGAGAAAGGGGAGTAGACGGTGCTTCGACCGTTTTGCTGGCAGCAGCCGTTACTGCTTTTGCCGGAGCTGCGGAACTCTTCGCGGGTACAGCAGCAGGAGCGGGGGTTGAAGCTTTCGTCGGCGCGGCAGCTGCGGCGGCCTTTTCTTTCTCAGGCGATTTGGCGGCGGCAGGGACTTTCGCCTTCTCGTCAATTTCAGCAACGACCTGGCCAATCTTTACCTCGGCGCCGACGGGCACGAGCGTTTTGAGGACCCCTGCGGATTCGGCGTACACCTCGGAGGTTACCTTGTCCGTCTCAATTTCAAAGAGCGCGTCGCCGGTCGCGACCGCTTCGCCATCCTGACGGATCCATTTGCCCAGAAGCCCTGAGGTGATGGACTCTCCAACGCTGGGGACTTTGACAGGGATCATATGCGGCTGGCGAGGTTACTCAAAAGTGGGCACAAAAAGGGAGAGAATTTTTACGCAATCGTAAACGCTTCCTGCACGAGTGCCGCCTGTTCGAGAGTGTGAATCGCCAGTGCGCCCGTTGCGGGACTCGCCGAGGCATCGCGGCCGGCGTAGCGCCAGTCGCGACCGTTGAGCGCGCGCAGTTGCGGCTCGATATACCGCCACGCACCCATGTTGGCCGATTCCTCTTGGCACCAGACGAACGTATCAACCTTGGAGAAGGGAGCCAGCGCTTCTTTAAGCTTCGCCTCATGCAGCGGGTAGAGCTGCTCGAGGCGCAGAATCGCCGTGTCGGCAGTTTTCTGCTTCTGGCGGTAATCTTCCAAATCGTAGTAGACTTTGCCGCTGCAAAGAATCACGCGGCGGACCTTCGCGGCATCCTGCGCTCCCATGTCCGGCAGCACTTCATTGAATGCACCCGCGGTAAAATCTTCCAGCGGAGAGCTGCACCGCTTGTCGCGCAGCAGGCCCTTGGGCGTCATCACAATCAGCGGCTTGCGCAGACTGCGGACCACCTGCCGGCGCAAGGCGTGGAAGTAATTCGCCGGCGTGGTTGGATAGATGACCTGCCAGTTATCTTCCGCAGAAAGCTCGAGGAAGCGCTCGAGCCGCGCGCTGGAGTGCTCCGGCCCCTGGCCGTGGTAGCCGTGCGGGAGCAGCAGCACGATCCCAGACGCCACGCCCCACTTCGACTCGGAGCTGGCGATGTACTGATCGATCATGATCTGTGCGCCGTTGCCAAAGTCCCCGAACTGCGCTTCCCAGCAAATGAGCATCTGCGGGTAATCGAGCGAGTAGCCAAAATCAAAGCCGAGCACCGAGCCCTCTGAGAGCGGGCTGTTGTAGATCGAAAACGGCGCCTGCTGCTTGGAGAGGTTGGAAAGCGGAGTGAACGGCTCGCCGGTCTGCGTATCGAACAGCACCGCGTGCCGGTGGCTGAAGGTACCGCGGCAGCTGTCCTGCCCGGAGATGCGTACCGGAATGCCTTGCTCGAGCACCGTCCCGAAGGCGAGGGACTCGGCCAAGCCCCAATCGACTGGCTGCTTGCCGGCAAGCATCTCGCGGCGGCCCTGAACCCAGCGGGTAAGCTTATCATTAATGCGCAGCGACGTAGGAGTTTGCGTGAGCGCCTGACCAACGCGCGCGAGGACTTCAGCCGTCACTTTTGTTTCGACGGGGGCCAGCAGCTCATGGCACGCCAGCGAATCGCGAATCGCCGGGACAAAATCCTTCGACGTTGCCTTGGCGTCCGCCAGCGCTTGTGAAAGGTGCGCCTCCAGCTCTGTCTTGTACTGCGCAGCTTCTGCCTCCGAGATCACGTTTGTTTGCAGCAGCTCTTGCAGCAAAAGCTCGCTCGTGGGCGGGTGCTTCTCGATCGCCGCATACAGCGTTGGGCTCGTGAAGCTGGGCTCATCCCCCTCGTTGTGGCCCAGGCGGCGATAGCACACCAAGTCGATGATGATGTCTCTGTGAAAATGCTGCCGGAAGACCAGCGCCATTTGGATCGCATGCACGGCCGCCAGCGGATCATCTCCGTTGACGTGGAAAATCGGAATTTCGAGTACCTTGCCTGGCGCGGTACAGTAGCGCGTCGAGCGGCCCTCCTCGGGCATCGTCGTAAAGCCGATCTGGTTGTTGACGATAATGTGGATCGTCCCGCCCGTCCGGTAGCCCGGCAGCTGGCTGAAGTTGAGCATCTCCGCGACGACGCCCTGGCCGATGAACGCCGCGTCGCCGTGAATGAGAATCGGCAGGACCGAGGCCCGCGTCTCGGTATCGCCCAAAATCCGCTGCTGCGCGCGCGCCTTGCCTTCCACCACCGGGCCGACCGCCTCGAGGTGGCTCGGGTTGGGCGCCATCGCCAGGCCCACTTTGCGGCCGCTAGCCGTCGCGCGCGAACCTTCAAAACCCATGTGGTACTTCACGTCGCCGTCACCCTGCACCGACTGCGGAATATAATTATCGGCAAACTCGCTGAAAATATCGTGATAGCTCTTGCCAAAAATGTTCGCCAGTACGTTGAGCCGCCCGCGGTGCGCCATCCCCAGCACCACCTGCTGCACGCCGAAATCGGGGCACGACTCCACCAGCCAGTCGAGCATCGGGATGAGCGTCTCGCCGCCTTCGAGCGAAAAGCGCTTCTGCCCCACGTACCGCGTGTGCAAAAACCGCTCAAACTCCTCCGCATGGAAAAGCTGCGTAAGGACTCGCTTTTTCTGCGACGCGTTAAAGTGCGGCCGGTTATGGCTGATCTCCAGACGATCCCGCACCCACCGCCGCATCTTCGTATCCTGGATGTGCATATACTCCACGCCCATTGAGCTGCAATACGTCCGGTTGAGTACTTCTAAAATCTCCCGCAGCGTCCGGCGCCCGCCGCCGGCCAGGCTGCCCAGATCAAACACCGTCTCTAAATCTTCATCTCCCAATCCGAAATGAGAGAGCTCCAACTCCGGCGACTGCGTCTGCGCGATTCCGAGCGGATCGAGCTTCGCCTGCTCGTGCCCCAGCATCCGGTACGCGAAAATCAGTGTATAGACCGAAGCCTGCTTGCCCACGCTGCCCGATTCATCCGCTGCACCGAGGGAGGAGACCTCCGCACTCGCTTGCGCGCGCGCACTTGTCTTAGGCGCTGCTTGCAGCCCCAACTCAAACCCTTCAAAAAACGCGCTCCACGAAGCATCCACACCCTTTGGGTTTAACTTCCACTGCTCGTACGCCTGCTCAAAAATCGCCGCTTGCTCGGCGTGCGCCGCCGTCCCCGCAATGCGCACCGGACTCGCCGCGCCGTTAATCGAAGCCGGTGTCAGCTCTTTGGAAGGCACGCTCTGTGTTGCAGAATTTTCCGCGGAAGATTTGGGTGCAGGGGCGGGCTGCGCGGTTAATCCGGCAGAGCGAGGAACAGGAGTCGAAGCCCGAGCATGCACAAGACCCTAATTCCATAACGCATTTTTTCTCACTCTGCAAATGGAATACGCGCAAGTTATGTAAGAACCGCCGCAACTGCGCAAACGGACCCCCAGATCCGGCCGTTTTTAACGTCCTTTTGGGGATTAAATGGAAGCGGGGTGCTGTCTGCTTTTTAGCCAACAACACCCCACTTCAGGCGGCTATTCCAAATAGCCTCTCGTAGCTTGAATTAGAACCGGTAGCGCAGACCCACCGTCACCAAGTGCTGGCCCAGCCAGTCGTATTGCATCTCGTTGGTGAGGCCAGGGATAAAGCCCAATTGATCGTCAAAGGTTGGGTCAAACGACACGAGGAACTTATACTCCATAAAAACGCTCCAGTTGTTCGCCTGATCCAGGAAGAAATCGCAACCCGCAATCGCCTGCATGGAGAGCACCACGTCATCATCGGCGTTCATCGGGAAGGCAGCTGGGATGATATCCACCCGGGAAGTCACGCCGCTGCGACCGATGTAGGACACGCCCACGCCCAAACCAATGTAAGGCTCCCAGCGGTCATTGATCTTCGCCTTGAGCAACGCGTTGAGCATCACGCTCCAAGTATCGAAGTCCGCGGTCACGCGGCCGGGAAGGGCGATCAGCGGGAAGGTCGTTTCAGTGTCAAAAGTGGTGTTGGCGTAAGAGCCTTCCAATTCCAATGCCGGCAACCAAGCAACGCTGCCGCTGTGCGCGAAGGGGGCGAATTCATAACCCACCTTGAAACCAGTCGTGCCACTCGCGTCGGAGGATCCAACGTCGGTGGGAGCGGAAGAACCTGCTCCAACCGTGTCGCTGATGCTGCCATGGCCGTTTGCACCGGCATTGATGCCCCCGAATCCGGCAATGTACCAGCGGCCTAAGAGATCGCAGCATTTCTCCGCTTTCTTCTCTTTTGAGGCGGGCGCCATATGGTCTCCGGCAAATGCCGAAGTCGCGGTCAATACACACGCAACGACAAGCGCCGCGATCCAATTAGTTTTCAGTTTCATTATACTTCTAGGGTAGGGGTTAACGACGCATTTAATTTATTTGAAATGGTCGCGAGCGAACTTGCTCAAGGCGGCCCCAAATGTCAAAGAGGAAACAGCAATGTTTCTAAGAATCGGTTTCGGTAGCGTCCTACTTTGAAACCTCACGTCGTTTCCTCGGGGCTCCGCGAGGGGCCTAGTTTGAGTTCGTGCATAATCTGTACTCTCGGGATACTCCGAGCTAGGTCACTCGCCTGCGCCTCACGGCTCGGCTCAGGAAAATTATCTGAAGTTAAATTAAGACGCTGCCCCAGTTGCGTACAGCTTGACGATTCCCCCCGCATGCCATAATACTGCTCAGATGAATCGGTTATCTGTTGTATCAAGTTTGAAGAAAGCGTGCTCCCTCCGTAGCCTGCGTAAAGTTGGTGTTGGTTTAGGAATGCTCATCACTGCAGGAGCTGCCGCCGCGCAACAATTACCGGAACCACCCCTTGTAGTTCTGCCGAAGCCAACCGCACCGAACCAAGCGGTCAATATTGGACACAAGTGCCCTAAGGGGATACCGGGCGAGACTCCCGCACGTGTTCAAATGTGGGATGTCAACGAGGTAAACGGCCAAAAGACTAGAGTTATTACGCAAATACCTCTGCGGGCTGATCGTGCGGCACACAATTGCATAATAGATGAATTAACAGCCTACGAACGCCTCCACCTATTTGCCCGTTATCCAGCGTCGCTGCGTAATGCTAAGTTCACCTATCCTCAATTCACTTCATGTCGCGCCAAGGGGGTGCCCGGCGATCAAGCTCGTATTTGGAGAAATGGCGTTATGTCTACAACTGAGCTCCCTTACGCGGCAGTTGTTGAACAGAAGATGGGCTCGCAAGCAGCTCAGTTTCCTCTTCTGCTAGACGCCCGAGTTACTGCGGTTCGCAACAAATGCAGTCTTGCGGCCTCACAAGCGTTAATACCGGGCACTCTGGGGTATACTCTCGGATTACAGCCTGCGAGAGCGCCCTTCATTGGCCCTTCTTTAAAGATTACACGGTAGTAAGCTAAGCTTACGTCATCAATCATGGCAAAGCACTCTCGCTATTTGCAGCGGATTCGTCGTCCTGAGCGTTAGGGAAGAATCAGCTTCACGAGATGCTGGCCCGTGCCCTTTGTCTTCCGGTTCCACCACATCGTCATCCCTCCCTTCGGTCTCCACACCCACGTCATCCCGAGCTTGCCGAGGGATCTGGGTGAGCAAAGGTTTGCGCGGTGGATGCTGCCCGCTTCAACAACGCGTCACCCATAGACCCCAGATCCTTCGACTGCGCTCGCTCATGCTCGCTTCGCTCGAGGATGACGAAAAATCTCAAAAGAACCAAAAAAACACTCTTTTTGGTGAA
>CAYYVW010000017.1:0-33640 GCA_964473925.1 uncultured Verrucomicrobiaceae bacterium | reverse complement strand
ACGAGGCGCCGTTCTACACGCTGGGCCCGCTGACGACCGACATCGCGCCGGGCTACGACCACATCACCAGCGCCATCGGCGCCGCGATGATCGGCTGGTTCGGCTGCGCGATGCTTTGCTACGTCACGCCGAAGGAGCATCTCGGCCTGCCCAACAAGGACGACGTGAAGGAGGGTGTGATCGCCTACAAAATCGCCGCGCACGCTGCGGATCTGGCGAAGGGCTTCCCCGGCGCGCAATGGCGCGACAATGCCTTGAGCAAAGCGCGTTTTGAATTCCGCTGGCAGGACCAGTTCAACCTGGGCCTCGACCCGGACCGCGCGCGCGAGTACCACGACGAAACGCTGCCGCAAGACGCGGCCAAGAACGCCCACTTCTGCTCGATGTGCGGCCCGCAGTTCTGCTCCATGAAAATCACCGAGGACGTACGCAAGTACGCCGCCGAAAAAGGCCTTGCCGACGCCAAGTCCGCGCTGGCCGAGGGGATGAAAGAAAAAGCGGAGGAGTTTAAGCAGGCGGGGAGTGATTTGTATGTCAAAGCCTGAGCCCTGTGTATTTTGTGCAATCTGCGCGAAACAAATAGATACAGAACTCACGGTGTTCGAAAACGAACATGTCATCGCGCAGGTATCCTTGCTTCAAAAGCCGAGGAACCAGGGTCATGTGCTTGTCATGCCAAGAAAGCATCTACAAAATATCTACGAGTTATCTGCAGAGCTGAATGCGCCGCTGATGTCTGCGCTCCAGCTGCTCTCAGGCGCTGTAAAAAAAGCCTTTTCCGCGGAAGGTGTTCATATCCGCCAAAATAATGAATCTGCGGCAGGGCAGGATGTTTTTCATCTGCATTTTCATGTTATCCCTCGATATCACGAAGATAATTTTGAAGCAGAAAAATACGAAAAATTATCGTTCCGCGTGCGCCAAGAAATCGCCGAAAGATTGAAGGAATCAGTCCGAAGAGAAATGCAGACTGTCTCGGCGCAAGCCAAGTAATGCCTTGAAGTTTAATCTTCTGGCGTAGGTGCTTGCAGTGCTCGGACTGCCGACTCAACTGGTTGCAGCGGCTCAATCTCTCCGGCGCCACCAACGGCTTCGAGTTCTTTGAATTTGCGTGCGCTGACCAGGACGCGGCTTTCCATCGAGGCGACGGCTTTGTTGTAGCTTTCGACCGCTTTGCCGAGGCGATCGCCCACGTTGGAAAAGTGGCCGGAGAGGGTGGTGATCCGCTCGTAGAGCTCTTTGCCCAGACGGCTGATGGCCTCGGCGTTCTTGGCGAGCGCTTCCTGCCGCCATCCGTACGCGACGGCGCGTAGGAGCGCGATGAGTGTAGTGGGCGTCGCGACGATGACGCGCTGCTCGACTCCGCGTTCGATGAGAGACGGATCTTCCTGCAATGCCGCGCTGAAGAAAACTTCGCCGGGGAGGAACAGGACGACGAACTCGGGCGATGGCTGGAACTGGTCCCAATAGCTTTTGCGCGAGAGCTCGGTGATCCGGTCGCGCACCTGCCGCGCATGATCGGCGAGCTTCGCCGCGCGCGTGGCGTCGTCCGGGGCTTCGAGCGCTTCGAGGTAGGCTGAGAGCGGCGTCTTGGCATCGATCACCAAATTCTGTCCGCCGGGGAGACGGACGATGAGATCGGGGCGCAGCCGGCCTTCTTCGGTGGTGACATTCACCTGCGGCTCAAAATCGCAGTACTCGACCATGCCGGCCATTTCGACGACGCGCCGCAACTGCATCTCTCCCCAGCGGCCGCGGACGCGCGGCGTGCCGAGCGCGCGTACGAGGTTGGATGCTTGGTCGCGCAGGGCGGTGTGCGCCTCGTGCAAATGCTTCACCTGCTCGTGCAGGCCTTGGTACGCGCCGACACGGGCCTTTTCAATCTCGCCGACGCGGACGCCGAATTCTTTGAGCGATTCGGCGACCGGCTTGACCAATACATTGATCGCTTCCTGGCGCTTATCCAAATCATTGCGTGCTCCGGCCTGGAATTGCTCCAAGTGCGTTTTGGCCAGCTGGAGGAATGATTCGCCGCTTTGCTGCAGTGTTTGTGCCGAGAGTGCTGCGAACGCATCACGCAGGCGCGTTTCGATTTGCTCCTGAGATGCGTTCGCGCGTGCAAAGGTCGCTCGTAAAATCAGCCAAGCCCCGATGGCGCCGAGTGCGACGCCGACGGCAAAATAGATGATAGCGGCCATGAGTGCGCCAGCTTAAGGCAAGCGCGCCATGTTGCGCAAGCAGAGGCCGAATGCCTCTGCGGCAGGATCAATTCTTCGAAGCGGGCCGGAGCTTCTTCACTTCTTCATCAGTTGGCATGAATTGGTTGCCGGGATAATAAACTACGCCGTCGCTCATGGAGGCTTTGCCGTTGGTGATGGCGGTCTTCCCCAGCCATATACCCATGGTGGATTGATTATCCTGCGGGCGGAAGGTGAGGGGGCCGACAGGCGTCTCGAGCTTCAGTCCGGTGAGCGCGCGAGTAATAGCGTCGCGGTCCGTAGATCTTGCTTTCTCAATCGCTGCGGCCGCGGCTTTGAGCGTGATGTAACCCAGCAATGCCGCGTTGGGATCTTCATGAAACTTCGCGCGGTAGGCTGCGAGGAATCGATCGTGCGCCGGCGTGTGAACCATCAACGGGTTGTAGCCGTGCACGAGCCACCCGGCGGGGACTTCTGCCGCGACGGGTCCGATCGCACTGCCATCGCCCAAGTAGGGAGAAAACACGACTCGGCCGTCGAAAAGACCAATCGCCTTGCCTGCGCGGATGAACGCCGGAAAATCGACGTTGAGCGCCGAGAAAATTGCGTCGGGCTTGGCATTTGCGATAGCGCGCGTCGTTGCTGCAGGATCCATTTTACCCAGCGCGGGCCATTGCTCGACGACCCATTCGACATCCGGCCGCAGCGCTTTCATGTACCGCTTAAAATCTGCCACCATGGCGTGTCCGAATTCGTAATTGGGTGAAATAATCGCCCAGCGCTTGGCGGGCAACTTGGATGCTTCTTGGGCAAAGACTCGCGCCAGCAAATCGGTGCTGATATCGACGCGAAAGGCGTAGGGGTGTCCGCGCTCCCAAATGTGCCGCGTCGTTGCGCCGGAAGGCTTGATAAATGGCACATGTTCACGCCGCGAAACGTCGGAAACAGCTAGGCCAACGTGATCGAGCACCGTGCCAATCAGGCAGCAGACGTTGTCCCGGTGAATGAGTTCTTCGGCGACACGCACGGCGCGGCTTGGGTCGTTCGCGTCATCGCGGGAGAGGACTTCCAGCTTACGGCCAAGGACGCCACCGGCCGCGTTAATTTCTTCCAGCGCGAGCTGCCAGCCATTGCGGTAGTTGGCCGCGAATTCGGCGAAGCCCGTGTAGCTCATCAAGTCGCCGATCCGAATGGGCTCGGTAGTTGCCGAGCTTGCAGTCCAAGTGGAGACGCCGGAAAAGACTGCCAACAGGAGGCCCGTTGCAACGAGGGCGGCGCGCGCTTTCATGAATGACGTGGGCTTTTGCCCGGCGTAGTCCGATTTGCCAAGCAGCCAAACGCTCTCGTCAGGAGGGCGTTACGAGCCGTTCGCTTTTTCTGTAAAGGCGACGGCAAACCCAATCTTTCGGACGGTGACGATGAACTCGGGCTGGCCCTCCGCTTCGATCTTATCACGCAAGTGCTTAATGTGGACGTTGAGGGAGTTGGTTTGCGCGTGATCGGCATTACCCCAGACGTAGCTGAGGATCTCGGCCTTGGGGACCGCATCGGGCGCACGCTCCATCAAGATTTCGAGCAAGGAAAACTCGGTGTTGGTCAGCGGGACTTCTTGGCCATTGCGCCGGACCCGGCGCTCAATGCGGTCCATGTCGACCGGGCCGATTTGCAGGCGGCTTTTGGTCGGTTGTTGCGGGCGACGCGACAAGGCGCGGACGCGGGCGAGGAACTCTTCGACTGAGAAAGGCTTTGGCAGATAATCATCGGCGCCCAAGTCCAGGCCATGGATGCGGTCGCCCACCTCTCCTTTGCCGGTGATCATGATGACGGGGATGGTGATCCCTTTGGCGCGGCATTGCTTGAGGATGCTGAGGCCATCAGTGCCAGGCAAAAGAATGTCCAGTGCCATGACATCGTGGGGAAGCTCGCCGCTTTCCAAGCGTGTCAGGACATCCTTGCCGCTCGCTACCGCGTCGACTTCCCAACCCTCTGTGCGGAGCGCTTTGGTCAAAAGACCCCGTAACTCCGATTCATCTTCAGCCAACAAGATGCGCATATGGGACTCCATTTAGGATAAAACTCGTTGAAAATCAACAGGATACTGCGAGCTCAAATCGTTACCTGTCCGGCCCTAGGGGCGGGATGACGGCAGCCAATCCTTCATTGCGCTGATGGCAGCATCCTTATAATACGCCACCACGCCGAGCATTCCGCCGCAGAGGATCAAAAACAGTACGAGCAGAAAGCGGTCCCGAAAATCGGGAGGCGACCAGCTGTAGAGATAGAAAATCATGAAAAACGGCGCAGGGAAGCAGAGCCCTCCGAGCACAATGCATTTGATGAGCAAAAACTTATTGTGCTTTTGAAGATCTCGCATAACGGCCTCGATTAACGATTATTACACCTTGCTGCGCGCATTCGCAAGGAAGGAAGCGGTGGCATGCGTTTTGGACGGTGAAAAAAGAAAAGCGTGCGCTTTCGCTTGACGAAGAGCTCCCTGCGCGATACTACGACTTCACACATGCACACCGCATTGACACCACCGTCTTGCTTGTCCCCGCGTTTACGCGGCGGGTGCCTCGTTGTTTGGTGGCGCTAACCCCGCGCCTTATCTGATTCCCCGTTTACGGGCCTTTGTGGCCCCGTCGTGTCTTGGCCGTTCCGCGGCTGGGCATGGCATTTACCCCAATTACTCAAAATCTATTTAAAAAATAAAAAAACTTATGAACACTCATCAAAAACCATTCATATTCATTCCATCCATCGGAAAAAAACCAGGAGATCCGGCTGTCGACACCCATGTGCGTCGATTTGATGCCGGTGCCACGGTTGATGTCCCCGCCCAGTTCGTCACCAGCGCGCTTGGGGAACCCCGACTTCTCAACGGAGGCGCTCAACTATTTGAGGACTCTCATTTTGTTGTAGCGGACGATGGGCAGGTCCATGTGGCTCGACTGTTAGTGGGCTCAGGGTCCACGCTGACAGTCGGTGACGCAGGCAGCGTGGAAGCGGAGGTCCTGCACGTGAACGACGACGGCCATTTGCGCGTTACGGGCGAAGGTTCCGTCCATATGCGCGCCTGCATCGTTCGCGACGGAGCTAACGTTCAGGTGAGAGGCCGCTTGGAAGCCGACGAAGTTGACTTCGTTGGCGGACAAGTGCTCATCGAGGAGGGAGGCGAGCTTATCTTGCCAACGCTGCCGGGCAATGCGCGCCTTGTCGTCCCGATGTCCTTCACCGTTCGGAGTGGCGAGATTGTCACGCTGAACGACTTGGCGTTGGTTTCCGCTGATGAATCTGCTGAAGGAGCGTTCCGACGCAGCCTTGTTCCGGGCGGAGAGATTGACATGATGCTGCCAGACGACGAAGAGCTTGAACCAACGTTGCCGGGTCGCAACGGTCTCCTCGTCGTGAATTAGTTCGCGATGAAGGGAGTTTCTGGCAATTGATTGGAAAACCTCGTCGCGCAAAAGCCCGGCATTCTTTTTTCGGAAAGAGTGCCGGGTCCTCCATTCCCCGGAAAGAACTTGCGTGAGGCGCAATGTTTTTGTCAGACTCATCCTCGCGCGCTTCATTCAAAAAGCGGGCGCTTTCTTGAATTTTTAGGAGAGCCCTCGGACGATGAACGCCTCTTTTCGCCTCGGTAGCTCAGCGGTAGAGCAGGTGACTCTTAATCACTTGGTCCAAGGTTCAAATCCTTGCCGGGGCACGCGTGATAGCGCGTGGATTTCACCCATGAAAATTTTCGCCTTCAGTTTGGCGATGTGGATTGCGTTGGCGGGAAGTGCTCTGGCGGTAGATCCCAGCGACGCGGCGATTTATAACAGTGCTGCTTCCACGCAAAACGAAACGACTTCTACCGCAAAGACGGAATCGGAAGTGGCGCGCTCGGCGGAGATTTTCTGGCGCTGCATTTTGCCGGGAGAAACACTGCCTCAAATTGCAGCCCGGCACCGCATGACGAGCGCGGAGCTCCAGCGCTATAACGGGATGACGTCCGACCAAGTTCGTGTTGGCCAATATTTGCGTGTTCCGCATCCGGAGATTGCGCCGCCAACTCAAAAGACGGTTACTTCTGAAAGACCCGCCGCCGCTGCTCCTGAAAAGCTAACTCAAAAAGCAACGCAACCGGCGACAGCACAAGTTGCCTCGGCAACTTCAGCGCCTGCGCCCAAGCCGGCAGATTCTTTCGCCGATCGTATTCGCCGGGAAGCGCGGGACTTAGGTCAGCGTGATCTCGGGTACAATCAGTCGTGGCGTCCGCCGGGGAATCGCGGAACGTGGGAGATGGATTGCTCGAACACGGCGCGGTATCTCTATTGGCGCGCGGCGCACATCAATATCGGCCGGACGGCATCGACGCAATACTGGCTCCTCCGGCAGAAAGGCCGCGCGTGGAACGTGCCGATGGATGGCGACGGCTTAGCTGATGTGGAGTTCCTTCGCACGCACCTACGGCCGGGGGATCTCCTTTTCTGGGAGCACACGTATCGTCCGCGCCGCGATCCGCCGATCACGCACGTGATGGTCTACCTCGGCAAAAATGAGAAGGGCGACTGGCTCATGTTTGGCTCGCAGACGTGGGGGCAGGGGATGTACGGCTCGCGCGCGGGCGGGCCCGATGTGTACGTCTTCAAGCCGCACCAATCTTGCGGTGGCTACACGGCCGGTCTCTTTGGACCCAAGCGCCGCGGCCGTTTTGTCGCCATCGGACGGCCGGTGGTCTCCAAAGAAGGCGCGCCGGTGATCAAGCTTGCCGCTGTGGCGGGCGCAGGTCGGGATTGAAGCGCCGCCTACTCTAAAACAATCCGGTGCGCTTGCTCCAAGAGCGTCTCTTGCGGAAGCATGCCGTCGAGGACGATCACGCCAGCCTGATCTTTCTGCGAAGCGCCGTAGCGTTCCCATTCCTCCTCGCCGATGGCCAAAAAACTCTCATTTACTTCCGGTGGGGACTGTTCCAATCGGCCGAATCGTCGCCGTTTCTGCTCCTCCCAGGGGACATCAATGAAAAATTTCAGATCAAATGGAATGCCGTAAGAGAAAATCAAAAATCCATCCGCGATACCCCCCCCTGCGGTTGTTAGTGCGTCGCCCAGTGCGTGGCCGTCATATGCTTCCGGATGCTCATAGCTGCGGTAGGTTCTACTACCTTGCTGGACATGGCGCGGTTCGTGATTGGGCAGATAAAAACTTTCCGGCCCGTCCAAATGAAAAATCTTTTTCTCATCCCAACCCAGCTTTCGCGCCAAGCCCCGCGCGAGCGTCGTCTTCCCGCTGCAACTGGGGCCTGCGATGCCGATGCGTAGGGAGGCACTCATCGCAACTTAATGGGCCATTTTTTCAATCAGCCCGCTCGTCGATTTTCCCGGAACAAACGGAATGATTTGGATTTTACTGCCTGCCCCGTCGAGCACCGCGCGCTCTTCAGGATTGAGCGTTTCGGGTGTGTAATCACCGCCTTTGACGTAAATATCCGGTGCAGTAGAACGTAGGAATTCGGTCGCCCGCGCGCCTGAAAAAATTGTCACCGCATCCACGCACTTGAGTTCTAGCAAGATCTCCGCACGATCCTGCGCGGTATTGAGCGGGCGGCCCGGCCCTTTGAGCTCTTGCACCGACGCATCGTCATTGAGGCCAATCCACAAAAAATCGCCCAGCGCTCTTGCTTGCTGTAGATAGCGGACATGACCGACGTGCAATAGATCAAAGCAGCCGTTGGTTGCGACGACGCGCTTGCCGGCCGTCTTCAACACTTGGCGCTGAGCCGCCGCTTGCTCGAGCGTAATAATGCCACCCAGGGTAGAATCGCCTGCCATGATTCGCGCATCCTGCGCCGCCGGAATATTTCTGACAAGTTTTCTCACTAGTTTGCAAAAACTTGCAGCCGCCCGCTTCCCCTGCCACGCTTGCCGATCGAATGCCTGCGCCCTTTAGCTCGACCGGCCCATTGCCGCTGCCTGTCGGCACGGCCCGGATGCGCGCCGGTAAAGTCCGCGATCTCTACGCTTGGCAGGACGAGCTGTGGCTCGTTGCCTCCGACCGTCTCTCCGCGTTTGATGTGGTCCTACGCGATCCGATCCCGGGCAAAGGCCAGATCCTCACGCAGCTCTCGCGCTTCTGGTTTGAAAAGACCGCCGCGCTCTGCCCCAACCACGTCCTCGGGTGGGATCCGCCGCCGGGCGTCCAATGGCCGGTGCAATGGGTCGGGCGAACGCTCCGTTGTCGCCGCGCGCGCGTCATTCCGCTGGAGTGCGTCGCCCGCGGTTATTTAGCCGGCTCAGGATGGAAGGAGTATCGCGACCACGGCACTGTCGGAGGTTTTGTGCTGCCGCCGCGTTTGAGCGAGTCCGATAAATTGCCCACTCCCATTTTTACTCCTGCGACCAAAGCCGAGTCGGGTCACGATGAAAATTTGACGGAAGCCCAGGCCCGCGCGCATGTGGGAGATTCTCTCTACGACCAGCTGCGCGACGTGACGCTCCGCCTTTATCAATTTGCGGCCGACTACGCTGCCGAGCGCGGTATTCTCATCGCCGACACTAAGTTTGAATTCGGTTGGGCGGAGGACGATCCGTATCAACTCCTGCTCATTGACGAAATCTTTACGCCGGACAGCTCCCGCTTCTGGCCCGCGGACAGGTACCAGCCCGGAGGTCCGCAGCCCAGCTTCGACAAGCAGTACGTGCGTGATTATCTCGAAACGCTCGATTGGAATAAAGAGCCGCCCGGTCCGCGCCTCCCGGCCGAAGTTATCGCCGGCACGCAGCAAAAATATCAGGAAGCGTTGGATCGGTTGACGAGAACGCAACCTTAGCACACATTTTTTTTAGATAAGATAATTCTCTGCCATGACGATCCATCCCATCTCACTGGCCACGCACGAAAAGGCGCTGCAGATCAATCTGTCGAAAAAATTCTACGGCACGTTCGCCGAGATCGGCGCGGGGCAGGAAGTGGCTAGGTGGTTTTTTCGCGTTGGCGGTGCGGCCGGCACGATCGCCAAGAGCATGTCGGCCTACGACATGTCGTTTAGTGACGCCATCTACGGAAAGGGAGAGCGGTACGTCTCGCGCGAGCGGCTCAAGAACATGTTCGATCACGAGTACGAGCTGCTCTTGGAACGACTCGACGCAACGCGCGGTGCGGATGCCTGCTTTTTCGTCTTCGCCGATACGGTTCGCGCTCGCAGCTATGAAGGGACGAGCGAATGCCACGGCTGGATGGGCTTGCGCTTTCAGCTCGAGCCGCGCGGGGCGCCGCATCACATCCTCGTGCACGTTCGCATGCTCGACAAAGAAAACGTCGGCCAGCAGGAAGCGCTCGGCATTATCGGCGTTAATTTGGTCTACGGTGCGTTTTTCCTGAATCATGATCCGGTCGCGTTGATTAAATCGCTGGCGGACGGAGTCGGCATTGATCGCATCGAAGTCGACATGATCCGGTTTGATGGCCCTGCATTTGCGGCGGTCGATAATCGTCTGATGAGCTTGGAACTTGTGGAGCGCAACCTCTCTTATGCAGCGATGTTTGCGCCGACGGGCGAGGTGCTGCAGCCCTCCGAGGCGTTGCACAAGCGTCCGATTCTTGTCGAGCGCGGCAGCTTCCGGCCGGTGACGCGGACCAACGTGGATATGTTCGATTGCGCGCGGCGGGAGTTCGCGACGGGAGCGGTGGAAGGAGAGCAGCCTGTGCTCGAACTCGCCGAAATTACGATGAGCAACCTCCTCTCGACGGCGCCAGCTCCGGGAGAGCTCGATCACGCGGACTTCCTTGCGCGCGCGGATTTGCTGTGTGCCGTCGGCAAAACGGTGATGATTTCCAACTATGCGGAGTACTACCGCTTGGCGGCATATCTGTCGCGAATGAACGGCGGCAATCGCATCGGGATGGTGATGGGCGTCTCGAGCTTGCGGGAGCTTTTCGACGAGCGGTACTACGAAGCGCTCGAGGGCGGCATCCTCGAGTCATTCGGGCGTCTCTTCAAAGGCGGCGTTAAAATCTACGCGTATCCGGTGCTGGAGGGAGACAAAATCGTCGGCGTGCAGGAGATGGAAGTCCCCACGCATTTGCGCCATCTCTATCGTCACTTGACGGAAGACGGTCGCTTAGTTGCGCTTGAGGGTGCAGGGCGCGAGTGCCTTAAGATTTTTTCCCGGGACGTGCTGGCTAAAATTCGGGCTGGAGATGCAAGCTGGAAGCAGATGGTCCCGCCGCCGGTGGCCGAGCTCATCTGCCGCCGCAAGTTTTTTGGGTGCACGGAGTAACTGTCTGACGCGCGTTCGTCTTGAGCCTTTCTGTTCCACATCCATGTCATCCCGAGCTTGTCGAGGGACCTGGTGTGGAGCAGGAAGGCCAGTCCGAATGTGCACACGGAGTTAAAGGAAGGGCAACTGTGTGAAGCAGTAAGAATTAGGTGTGGTGGCCACGATTCCTCGATACCAAGTCCCTCGACAAGCTCGGGATGACAGGCTTCTGAAGTTCTATAGGTGCGCTACTTCGCGCTTATCTCATTGGCGAAAAGAGCGGCCGGGTCGGCAATACGGGGCGCGAGTTTTTCTTCTACAAGAAGCTGAGCCAAGACGCTCAACGGTTTTTTGAGCGACTCCAAATCTGCAGAGAAAGTCGAACGCGAGCGCTCCATCGCCTGCACCAGCGTGGCGGGTTGTACGAGGCCTTGGCCGAAAATAATTTGCATGCCGAGTGCCGCGCGTTGCGCATCGGTTTGCAAAAGCGTGGTCGCGCGCCGATGCAGCGCCAGCCAGCGATCGACCAGCGGCCGGTTCTTTTTGATTAAATCGGCTCGCGCTGCAACCACGCCGGCAGGTGCAGGGCCGAGAGGAAACAGCTCCCGCGGTTGAGCGACGATCTCAAACCCCAAGCGCTTTTCTTCGAGCGCGGCGGTCATCGGCTCCCACGTCGCAAAAGCATCAACGGCGTGGGACAAGGCTAATCCCTGAACCTGATCTAAATTTGCGTGAATCCATTCCACCGCTGCAGGATCAATCTTCGCAACGTGCCGCATCCAATAGAGCGTCATTACGTGCGGAATTCCGGCGGGATTGGTGACGGCCAGCTTGGGCTTGCGTCCGTGCTTCTTTGAAAATCCCGTTAGTGCGTTGACCAAGCCCTCAGCTTTTATCTCTTGAAGCAGCGGTCCCTGTGCAGCGAGGGAGATCGTATCCCAGCTTCCGCCCGCGATGATCTTAAGCGGTATCCTGTTGGCGATGGACATCGCGAAGAGCGTTGAACCGGCATAGATAATATCGAGCTGGCCATTGGCGGCGGCTTGCACCAGCGCGGGCGGGTGCGGAGCGCGGACCAGCGTGACTTCCAATCCCGCTTCACGGGCCCAGCCTTCTTTTTCAATCACGGCGACCGGAGCCGCAATGATCGCGGGGACATACCCCACACGTAATTTTTCAAGCGGCGGCGTCTGTGCCGGGCCGCTTGAAATTCCAATGAATAAAATCAAGATCGCCGTCGCAGCGCGCATGAGAGGAAAAATCGAGCGCATGTTGAGCAGAAGCGTGAGAGCGCCCACCCGCTTTGTCTAGCGCGATTATTCCACACCTTGGCCTTTGAATGAAGGGAGGCGCTCCGGCTTTTTATCTTTACCACGCCTGCCGGCGAGATATAGCTGGAGGGCTCGCTTTTTTTGGGAAAGCCCCGGGCGCATTGTCTTCTTACTATGTCTTGGTTTTGGATCGGATTTAATCTCGCTGTCTTGGCGCTCCTGACGCTTGACCTCTTCGTCTTGCATCGGCATCCGCACAAAGTTTCGATGCGTGAAGCGCTCATGACCAGTGCGGTCTGGGTGCTCCTTTCGATTGGGTTCGGCGGCCTCGTGTGGCACTGGTTTGGTGCCGAGCGCGCGATGGAATTCTACACCGGCTACATCATCGAGTACTCGCTCTCGGTTGATAACTTATTCGTATTTGTCGTCATCTTTTCTTATTTTTCTGTCCCAGCGGTGCTGCAGCACCGGGTTCTCTTCTGGGGAATCATCGGCGCGCTGGTTATGCGCGGGGCGATGATTCTGGCGCTGACAGGCCTCATCAGCCGGTACCACTGGGTTCTGTATATCTTTGGGGGCGTCCTCCTCTACACCGGATTAAGGCTTCTGCTGCATCGGGATGCGGACCTGAATCTGGAGGAAAACCGTATTCTGCGTTTTTGCCGAAAGCATTTCCGTATCACCAACGAGTATCACAAGGATCGCTTTTTAGTTCGGACCGCCGCTGGGCTCGCCCTCACGCCGCTGGGGGTGGTGCTTATTATTGTCGAGTCCAGCGACCTGCTCTTTGCCATCGACTCCATTCCTGCCATTTTCGCTGTCACCAGCGACCCATTCATTGTCTACACCTCCAACGTGTGTGCCATTCTTGGCCTGCGCTCGCTCTACTTCCTTCTCTCCGGTATTATTACTTACTTCCGTTATTTGAAGGTCGGCCTGTCCCTCGTGCTAATGTTCATCGGCGCGAAAATGTTGGCGGCCTACTGGTATAAAATTCCGGTGCAAATTTCATTGCTCGTTATCGCAGCTTTATTAGGACTTTCGATTCTGGCATCTCTTCTTTATCCGGATGCCAAAAAGGCAGACGCAGCTTCTCGCGACGAAAAGCATTAATAGGCCGGCGAGAGGCCTCTCCAAAGCGCCTCATTAAAAACGACTTGCGTACGGTGCGGGTTTTATGCCAAGCTCCGCATCCAAGATGAAAAACGCACTTCGCACCGGGTTTTGGCTCACACTTTGTATCGCTGTATTAACGTTCGCAGGTTGCGCAGGCCGCAGCGGACAGGGGACTTATAATGGCGACGGCGGCCTCCCTGGCGAAGGTGAAGAGTCAATTGATAGCACTGGCCTTCCGGCGGCAGCGCGCCCCGATGGTGTCAATCCCGAGACCGATTTAGATTATTCCATCCTCGCCGGCGATACGGTGTACTTCGCGTTTGATAGCAGCACCGTGCAGGCTTCGGAGCGCGGCAAGCTCGAGCGCGTCGCGCAGTGGCTCAAAGAAAATTCCGGTCGCACCGTCTTCCTAGCCGGGCACGCGGATAGCCGTGGCACGCTTGAATACAACCGCGGCCTCGGCGAGCGCCGTGCGCAAGCGGTGCGCGACTACCTCGCAGGCCTCGGCGCCGACGGCTCACGCCTCAGCACCATTTCTTACGGTGAAGAACGCCCCGCAAAATCAGGCGAGAGCGAAGATGCCTGGGCCGCCAACCGCCGCGTCGAGTTCGGCGTAGTAAAGCAGTAAGCCTGCTTTGCTTTTCCGAGGGCAAGCGAGATTCAAGGATCGCCTTCGCATTTCTGCGTCGGCTAAGCTTCCCGTGTGAACCGCCTCGAGCAAAAACCGCTGCTGGAGCACCTCGCCGACCTGCGGTCCTGCCTCGTTAAAAGCGCCGTGGTTCTGGGCGTCTGCATGGTGGGCGCATTTTTTTACACGGCAGAAATCCTGCAAGTTCTCTACCAGCCACTGCGGCAGGCGGGCCACGCGCCCGAAGAGGCGCTCCGGGTGCTTGGCGTGGTCGACCCGTTCACCATTCAAATGGAGGTCAGTTTTCTCGGCGGCTTGATCATCGCGCTGCCGATCGTGCTTTTCTTTATCGGTCAATTCATCCTGCCGGCGCTTACGCCGCGAGAGCGTCGTCGCATTTGGCCCGTCTTTGTCGCGGGCGCGGTTCTCTTCCTCGTCGGGGTCGTCTTCTGTTATTACCTCCTGCTGCCTCGGACGCTGCAATTTTTCTGGGACTACAACACCGCGCTGGGCTTCCGCCCGGATTGGACCGCGACGGGCTACATCGATTTTGTCGTCCAGATGCTTCTGGCATTCGGCCTCTCGTTTGAGCTGCCACTAGTGATTCTGCTCCTGCACGCGTTTGGAATTGTCTCGGGTGCGATGCTCCGCCGCGGACGCCGCGCGGCCATCGTCATCATCGTCATCGCGGCCGCGTGCATTACTCCAACCTCGGACCTCTTCTCCCTCGCGGTCCTCTCCGTCCCGATGTACGCCCTCTACGAAGCCTGCGTCTGGATCGCGTGGTGGAAGGAAAAACGCGCCTAGCCGGCTTATAAATGGTGCCCACCATTTTCCGCTCGCGCGGCCGGATGCTTTCGGGCTTGATGGGGGGCTATGACAGAGGGTGAGACGTCGTCTTTGGGATTGATTGCAGGCAATGGGATCTACCCCCAGCTGGTGGCCCGGGCGGCGCGCGCGCGCGGGGTCTCGCGGATCGCAGCGGTCTGCTTCAAGGGAGAGACCGACCCGGCGCTCGAGGCGTTGGTCGATGAGTATGTTTGGCTGCGGGTCGGGCAGCTTTCCAAGATGCTCCGGTACTTCCAGGACCAGAAAATTTCCCGGGCGATGATGGTGGGGCAAATTGCTCCGTCGAATCTCTTCAACCTGCGTCCGGACTTGAAGGCGCTGCTCCTCTTGGCTCAGCTCAAGGAGCGCAATGCCGAGACGATTTTCGGCGGGCTCTGTGGTGAAATGGCGAAAGTTGGTGTAACCGTCTTGCCGGCAACAACTTATCTGGAAGAAGATCTGGCTCCGGAAGGATTGATCGCAGGTCCTGCGCCTTCACGTAAACAGTTGATGGATATTGAGTTAGGCTATAAAATCGCGAAAGAAGTCAGCCGGATGGATGTCGGCCAGACGGTAGTCGTCAAAAATGGGACCATTCTGGCAGTCGAGGCGTTCGAGGGGACAGACGCGGCACTCCGCCGGGGAGGCTCACTGGGTAAGGGAGGAGCGGTGGCCGTGAAAGTGACCAAGCCCAATCAGGATATGCGCTTCGACGTCCCGGTCGTAGGGCTGCGGACGCTCGACTCAGCGGGGGAGTCGGACATCTGTATTATCGCGGTGGAGGCGGGCAAGACCTTGCTCCTGGAAAAGGAGGCCGTCTGCAAGCAGGCCCAGCTGCGGCGCATCACTCTGTACGGGGTGAAAGGGTAGACTGATTTTCACTCCAGCGCGCAGTCGAAATAGAGTGAAATTTCGTCGCGGCTTATACGCCTGCGAGGATTGCCGTCAACTGATTTCCAAGAAAAAATCGAACAAAAAAATTATTCAAAATCGCTTGACTCCTCATTTCGGTGCACTATCAGTGGTGTTCGCTACCAGCGGCTTACACAAGCCATAGTGCTGGAGATCTTGTCGGTTCGTATTTATGATGTTGTAACCAGTAGTAAATTATTTAATAAGCTATTTATTAAGTATTTACGTATAAAATAACCTTTAAATTGATAGAAACTCTGGATTTTCCACCGCTTTTATCGGTTTTTAACCTCCAGTCCGTCCTCGTTTATCTCTAGAAGGAGTCCCCTCATGTCCGATGCACCCAAAGGCCAGCTTACGCTCGAAGGCGTTGATCCGTTGCAACACCGCGAATTCGAAGTGCTCAAGCGCGACGGCCGGTTCGTACCATTCAATGATCAGCGAATCTTATTAGCGGTTGAAGCTGCATTCCGGGCTGAGCTGGAGCTCGACGCTGAGACGCCGCTGCCCGAAGGCCCGGCCGAAGCTGCCCGCCAAGTTGCGCAACAGGCGATTTCTGCCGTTCTGGCCGAAGCGGTCCGGGGCGTCCAGCTCGAGGTCGAGCCGATTCAGGATGCCGTTGAAGAGCAATTGATGGCCCACGGCTATCACTCCACCGCGCGCCGGTACATTGTCTACCGGGAAGAGCGGCGCAAGGCCCGCGCGCTCCGGGGTGAGCGGACGGTCGATGGGTTCCCGCAGGAGCAGATTTTTGTCCGCGAATCGGATGGGACGCGCACGCCGCTCGATCCACAGCGGATCCACCGTCGCGTCTTGGCCGCAACGCGTGGCTACGAAGACCGTTGTTCAGGTGCCGATATTATCGAAGAGACGCTGCGGAGCATCTACGACGGCGTCACGCTCGAGGAAATCGACAAGGCGCTCATTTTAGCCGCCCGGGCCCGGGTCGAACGGGAGCCGGATTATAGCTATATTGCTGCACGTCTTTTGCTCGATGTTATTTATCGTGAGGCACTTGGACAAGCAACGACAGGCAGCGTGACCGAGGAAGCCCTGGTAACCGGTTTCCGTACGTACTTGGAAACGGGTGTGAAGGCAGAGCGGCTCGACCCACGTCTGCTGGCGTTCGATCTCGAGAAGATTTCCGGGGCGCTCAAACTCTATCGTGATAGTCAGTTTACGTATCTGGGCCTGCAGACCTTGTACGATCGTTACTTCATCCACATCAAAGGCCGCCGGATCGAGGCGCCGCAGTACTTCTGGATGCGCGTGGCGATGGGCCTGTCGATGAACGAGGGTGAACAGAAAGAGGACCGCGCGATCGAGTTCTACGAAATACTCTCGAGCTTCCTGTTCACCTCGTCGACGCCGACGTTGTTCAACAGCGGCACTCTGCACCCGCAGCTTTCGTCCTGCTACCTGTCGACGACGATGGATGACTTGGATCACATCTTCAAAGTGGTGGCCGACGATGCAAAGCTTTCCAAATGGGCTGGCGGCTTGGGTAACGACTGGACGAGCGTCCGCGCGACCGGCGCCTATATTAAAGGGACCAATGGTACCAGCCAGGGCGTTATCCCGTTCCTGAAAGTTGCCAACGATACGGCTGTGGCGGTCAACCAAGGTGGCAAGCGTAAAGGGGCGATGTGCGCCTACCTGGAAACTTGGCACCTAGATATTGAAGACTTCCTCGAGCTGCGCAAAAACACGGGCGACGAGCGCCGGCGCACGCACGACATGAACACCGCCAACTGGATCCCCGATCTGTTCCTTCAACGCGTGGTCGAGCAGGGGAGCTGGACGCTCTTTAGCCCAAACGACGTGCCCGATTTGCATGATCTGTACGGTAAAGCCTTTGCTAAGCGGTACGAAGAGTACGAGCAGATGACCGAGACTGGTGAGCTGCCGCTCTTTAAAAAGATCGAGGCGGTTACGCTGTGGCGACGGATGCTGACCATGCTCTTTGAAACCGGGCATCCGTGGATCACGTTCAAAGATCCGTCCAACATCCGCTCCCCCCAAAGCCACGTCGGTGTCGTGCACAGCTCGAATCTCTGCACCGAAATTCTGCTCAACACTTCCAAGGATGAAATCGCGGTCTGCAACCTGGGCTCGGTCAACTTGCCTCGGCATATCGACACGGCAGTGGGCGGATTGAATATCAAGCTGCTCAAGCAGACGGTCGCCACGGCGATGCGGATGCTCGACAACGTGATCGATATCAATTTCTACCCAACGCCTGAGGCGAAGAACGCGAACCTCAAGCATCGTCCGGTCGGCTTGGGAATCATGGGCTTCCAGGATGCACTCTACATGCTGCGCATTCCGTACGGCAGCCAGGCGGCGGTTGATTTTGCCGATGCGAGTATGGAAGCGGTTTCCTACTCTGCGATTTTGGCTTCGACCGAGCTGGCGCGCGAGCGTGGCCCATACTCGACCTTCAAAGGCTCGAAGTGGGACCAGGGCTTCCTCCCGATTGATACGGTCACGCTGCTGGCCAAGGAGCGCGGCGGAAATCTCGAGATGGATACTACGGCGCGGATGGATTGGGAGCCGGTGCGGGAAGCAGTGCGCGCGCATGGCATGCGCAACAGCAACACGATGGCGATCGCGCCGACGGCGACGATTTCCAACATTACTGGGGTGGGGCAATCGATCGAGCCGACGTACAAAAACCTGTACGCCAAATCCAATCTGTCGGGCGATTTCACCACGATCAATCCATACCTAGTGGAAGACCTCAAGCGCTTGGGTCTGTGGGATGCTGAGATGCTCGATGATCTGAAGTACTTCGACGGCTCCGTGCAGGAGATCGAGCGCGTTCCGGCGGACCTCAAAGAGCTCTACCGTGTTGCGTTTGAGCTCGATGCCCGCTGGCTGGTCGAGGCCGCCAGCCGCCGGCAAAAGTGGATCGATATGGGCCAGTCGCTCAATCTCTACATGCAGGCGCCGTCGGGCAAGAAGCTCAGCGATATGTACCTGCTGGCTTGGCGCAAAGGCTTGAAGACGACCTATTACCTGCGTACCCTTGCGGCGACGCAGATTGAGAAGTCGACGATCGACGTCAACCGCCGCGGCATCCAGCCCCGCTGGATGAAGAGCAAATCGGCCTCGAGTGAAATCAAAGTCGACCGGGTGAGCGTCCGCGCGGATGCCGTTCCGGCGACACAAGTCACCAAGGCGTGCAGCATTCTCGATCCGACGTGCGAGAGCTGCCAATAACCAATTCAAAAAGAAATCTTACGACCGACAAGGAGAACGAATGTCCTGCTGCAATGCTTCCAACGAACGCCCCCAATCCCACGACCTGACACGGCGGATCAACGCCGAAGAAAAGCGCCTGGTCAACTGCAAGCAGGTAGATGTCAACCAGCTTATGCCGCTCAAGTACGAGTGGGCGTGGGAGCACTACCTCAACGGCTGCGCCAACAACTGGCTGCCGACCGAAGTGCCGATGCAGCGGGATATTGAGCTATGGAAGTCGAACAAGCTAACGGCGGATGAGCGGCGCGTCATCATGCGTAACCTCGGGTTCTTCAGCACGGCCGAGAGCCTGGTCGGCAACAACATCGTCCTGGCGATCTTCAAGCACATCACCAACCCCGAAGCGCGGCAGTATCTCCTGCGCCAGGCTTTTGAAGAGGCGGTGCACACGCATACGTTCCATTACATCGTCGAGTCGCTCTCGCTCGATCAGCGCGAGATTTTTAACATGTACCACGAGGTCAACTCGATCCACGACAAGGATGCGTTCGAGATGACCTTGACCGGCGATATCATGCAGGAGGGCTTCACGACTGAAACGACCGAAGGGTTGCAGAAGTTCATCAAAAACCTGATCGGTTTCTACGTGATCATGGAGGGGATCTTCTTCTACAGCGGCTTCGCGATGATCCTCTCGTTCCAGCGTCAGAACAAAATGACGGGCATCGGCGAGCAGTTCCAGTACATCCTGCGCGACGAGACGATCCACCTTAATTTCGGCATCGACTTGATCAACACGATCCGCGCGGAGAATCCGCACGCGTGGACGCCCGAGCTCGAGAAAGAGATCCAGGCGATGATCGAGAAGGCCGTGGAGCTCGAGATCGCGTACGCACAAGACTGCCTGCCCAGTGGAGTGCTGGGGCTCAATTCCGGCCTCTTCCGCGATTACGTGCAGCATGTTGCTGATCGCCGCCTCGAGCGCATCGGCTTCCCAGGCAAGTACGGCTCGAAGAACCCGTTCCCGTGGATGAGCGAGACGATCGACCTGGCCAAAGAGAAAAACTTCTTTGAGACCCGCGTCATCGATTACCAGACCGGTACGCTCGCGTGGCACGAAGAAGAGGATGACAATGGTTCCTCCAACGGCGGCATGGTATTGCGCGCAGCTAATGACAATGAACCGCTGGGAGTTCAGAAGATTCTGCGCCCCGCCAACGATAATGAGCCGCTTGAGGTCCAGAAAAAAGGTTCAAGCAGCGACCAAGATACGCTGGCGGCTTAAGCAGCAATTAATCGCGGCATCGAAGAAGCGTTTCGTCCATGAGCTTGCAGCCCGACCACTGGATTCGCCGGATGGCGAAGGAGCATGGCATGATCGAGCCGTTCGCCGAGACGCAGGTGCGTGAAGCGGAGAAGGGCGGTGGTAAAATCATCAGCTACGGTCTTTCAAGTTACGGCTACGATCTGCGCGTCTCGGACGAGTTCAAGGTGTTCACCAACGTCTACGGCGCGGTCGTCGATCCAAAGAACTTCGACGACAAGTCGATGGTCGATATGCAGACCGAGGTGTGCATTGTCCCGCCCAACTCGTTCGCGTTGGCGCGCAGCGTGGAGTACTTCCGCATTCCGCGCGATGTGCTGACGATCTGCCTGGGCAAGTCGACCTATGCGCGCTGCGGCATTATTGTCAACGTGACCCCGTTTGAGCCGGAGTGGGAAGGCCACGTGACGCTGGAAATTTCCAACACGACGCCGCTGCCCGCTAAGATCTACGCCGGCGAAGGCCTCGCGCAGGTGCTGTTCTTCAAAGGCGAATCGCCTTGCGAAACCTCCTACGCCGACCGCGGCGGCAAGTACATGAAGCAACGCGGCATTACCGTGCCGAGGATGTAGTCATGTCAGAATTTGCTCTCAAAGAGCGATTGAGATCCATCAAATGGAAAGAATGGGGGCAAAATATTCTGGGAGTGCTTTTTCTCCTTTTTCTTATTCACAGCTGTAATGAGCCAAAAAATAAAGCTCAAGAAGCGTATGATTTGGCGGATAGTGCTTTGGCAGAGGCAGCCAATGCTAAAGAGAAAGTAAGCGAACTTGAAACGAAAGTAGAAGAATTAGAAAGTGAAACAGAACAGGCTAAGAGCACGGCAGATGATGCGGAAGAAGAGACTGAGAAAGCAAAACGCGACATGTCAGATTTAGAGTCACGTGTGGAAGAATTAGAAAGCAAAATCCATTAATTATTCATGCACTTCCTCGTCATCGGCAAAGACGGCAAAGATGCGGGGGCGCTCGAGCGTCGGATGGCGGCACGGCCCGCGCATTTGGCATATAGCGACGAGAATATCGCGAACCTGGTGATGGGCGTGGCAACGCTGGACGCTGCGGGGCATATGAACGGCTCGGCGTTCATCGTCGATTTCCCAGATCGTGCGGCGCTCGATGCGTGGTTGGCGAAAGAGCCGTATGTCGTCCAGGGCGTATGGAAAGAAGTAACCGTGACGCCGTGTAAGGTAGGGCCTTCGTTTTTGTCGAAATTGACGTCTTCGTAAGGTCTGCGCGCCGATCTAAATTAGGATTGGCATTGCCGGGCGGTTGAATCATTCTGTTCGCGCCGGGAGCCCACCCAGCGCGTCCGCTCTGGGGCTCTTTCTCGGTTTATATTTGTTATGTTTGGTGAAGATCACGATTCCGGCATCAAGGTTTACCTGCGAGAGATCAGCCAGACGCCGCTATTGACGCGTGAAGAAGAGGTGAAGCTCGCCCGCCGGATCAAGCGCGGGGACGGCGCCGCCCGTCAGCAGATGATCAAGGCCAACCTGCGCCTCGTCGTGAAGATCGCGCACGATTACGCGAACCTGGGCCTGCCTCTCATGGATTTGATTTCAGAGGGAAATATTGGGCTGATGAAAGCGGTGGAGCGGTTTGACCCAAAGAAAGGCGGCAAGCTGAGCACGTATGGCGCATGGTGGATCAAGCAATCGATCAAGCGCGCGTTGGCCAATCAGAGTAAAACGATTCGGCTGCCGGTGCATTTGGTCGATAAGATTGCCAAGATGCGCCGCATCGCAATGCAGTTGACGGAGGAGTTTGGCCGTGAGCCAACCGATGAGGAGCTTTCAGAAGAGATCGGCGTCTCCGCTTCGAAGATCGCCAAGCTCCGGACGGCGGCGATCCGGCCGGCATCGCTGGACGCGGCTGTTTCTCAAGGCGAGGATAGCAGCTCTCTGGGCGAGATGATCGGTGATGAATCAATGCTCACGCCGTTGGAGTTTTTGAGTAACAAGAATCTTCACTTTACGTTGCAAGAGTTATTGCCAGTGCTGGATGAGCGGGAACTTAAGATTCTGACAATGCGTTTTGGATTGCACGGTCAGAAGGAGCTTTCTTTGGAGGAGGTGGGCCGAAAGCTGCGCGTGACGCGGGAGCGCATCCGGCAGATTCAAAACGCCGCGCTTAAAAAACTCAAGCGAGCGCTCGATAAAAAGGATAATCGCAAGTTGTAGCCAGCGCTCCATTTACGTCATGAGCTTCTCTTTTCGCAGCGCGGCCGAGCGATTGAAGGCGCATGTGCGGGACGTGCCAGATTTTCCAAAGCCCGGAATTCTTTTTAAGGACATCACGCCGATTTTAAGCGATCCAGAGCTATTCCATCTGTCTATTACGCTTTTTGCTGAGCGCTACCAACGCAAGAGCATTGATAAGATTGTGGCGATTGATGCACGCGGATTTATTCTAGGTGCAGCGTTGGCGTATCAGCTGCGGGCGGGTTTTGTGCCGCTTCGGAAAAAGGGTAAATTGCCGTCGAAGTCGTTTGCTGCTGAATATGAACTGGAATATGGGGTCGATGGGATTGAATTGCATGTTGATGCCCTTCAGCCCACCGATCGCGTTGTTCTCGTCGATGATTTGCTGGCGACAGGCGGCACCGCGCGTGCGGGGGTGCAGTTGATCGCGCAGGCTCAAGCACAGCTGGTCGAGATTGCGTTCCTTATTGAATTGAACTTCTTGAAGGGGCGGCAGCGCCTGGAGCCGTGGCCGATTTTTTCCGCAATCGCCTACGATGCTTAGCAAATCAAAGCTCTTTTTTTTCTCAGCTTTATGAAACGGGTACTGGCCGATTGCTGGCGACGGACCGTTTCGGCGGGGATGATCTTTTTAATGATCTTGGCCGTTTCAGCGCCCGTGATCGGATTTACATGGTATTTATTCGAAGAGAGTAAATCAGCGGAGCGGGCGCTCGTTGCAACGCAAACCAATCTGATTGCTGACATCCTGCATCGCAAGCTCCATGGTTGCTTTTCCGATCGGCAAGTCGCATTTGAACAGATCGCGCAGATTTACGCGAACTCAGCAACATCAGCGAACTCTGTCCGGTATTTAACACGGCATTTTGAGCGTTCTTATCCTGAGCTCAAAAGCATTCGAATTATCGACGCTAAGCTTTCTACAGGCCTGGTTTATCAGGACTCAAAACAGCGGATGCCGGAAATGCCGCCGCGTTGGGATGCGGTTCGCAGCGTATGGCAGTCGCACCAAACGCAAACCGGCGGTGTTTTTGCGCTTCCAGAAGGGGGGAATGCGATCTCGTTTTATATCCCGGTTTTAAAGGCAGGACAAATTATCGGCGTTTTGGAAGCGACGTTGCAGTTACACGAAGTATTTCTGCGTCTTTTTGGAACAGAAGTGACCGATTATTGGCATCTACTCGTCCGCGGTGCAGATGGAAGCGTGATTTATGGCTGGCTGCCATCTGATTCAAAGTTCCAAAATTCTTTTTTTACTCGGCATTCGCTTAAATGGTTGGATCAGCGCTGGTCTTTTTGTGTAGCGCCCAAGCCTGCGCTCTATGATTGGCTTCAAACGCCTTCCCCGTATCGCATTTTACTTTTGGGATGGCTGGCAACGGCGGTGGTGGCATGTGCGACTTTTTTGGTGATCAATCGCCAGCGCCGAATCGAAGCATCGCTGGGACAGACGCGGCGCTTGACCACTGACATTGACTCCACCCGCCGGCAGCTCGCCGATTTGATTAATGGTGTCGATGCGGTCGTGTGGACGCTGGATCCGAAAACGTACCGGTATACATTTGTCAGTGGCGGTGGCGAGAAGTTACTCGATCAGCCCGTGAGCCGATGGACGCAGGATGCTGATTTTTGGTCGACGAGCATTCATCCGGACGATCGGGAGATGGCGCGCCATTTTCATGAAAAGGCACTCGCAACCGGAGCTGATCAGTCGGCGGATTATCGCATGCTGCGGGCGTCTGGCGAAGTGGTTTGGGTTAAGAATCGAATCACGCCCAGCATAGAAGCGGGGCAGCTCACCACGCTGCGGGGCATTATTGTCGATATTACCCAGCGCAAAAATGCAGAGCTTAATCTGCGTGAATCGGAAAAACGCACGCGGGAAGTGATGGAGAATATGTCGCTTCTGATTGCAGTGCTCGATGTGCAGGGGCGCATTACTTTTTGCAACGAGCGGTTTGCGCAAGCGGTCCAATGGCCGCGCAAAGAACTGACGGGACAGCTCTTTTTTGAAATGCTGGCGCCCCCGGAACAGTGTGAGTCTCGCCGGCGAGATTTTGAAGGCATGATGAAAGGTCATGCATTTTACCCGCAGCGGCAAACAGAACTGGTCGCGCGTTCAGGCAAGCGACGGTTGGTTAGTTGGAATATCGTTCTGACGCGAAATGCCGATGGAAGCATCGCCGGGTTGACGGGAATGGGCGAGGACATTACCGAGCGGACGGCGGAGGAAGAAGCACTGCGGCAGTCTCAAAAGCTCGAAAGCCTCGGTATTTTGACGGGCGGTATTGCGCACGATTTTAATAACTTGCTGACGGCGATCATGGGAAATACGGAGCTGGCGCTGCAACAGGTAAAGGGCAACGACGCCGCGTGCGATCATTTGAATAAAATTATCGCGACGAGTAAACGACTCGCCGATCTCACCCGGCAAATGCTGGCGTATTCGGGGAAAGGCAATTTCATTATCACGCAGATTGATTTGAATGAAGTAATCCAAGAGATGACGAGCCTGATCGCCGTTTCGGTAGGGAAGCATATCAAGATGCGCTACGAGTTGGCTTCCGAGCCACTTTGGTTGATGGCCGATGCGGTGCAGATCGAGCAGGTGGTGCTCAATTTGATCACGAATGCATCGGAAGCGATTGGCGTGCGTCCCGGAGAAATTGTTTTGCACACCTACCGGGATCGTTTTTCAGAAGAGCAGATCCAAGCGGGATTTGCCAACCAGCAGCTACTTCCGGGAGATTATCTTTGTGTGGAAATCGTGGATAACGGCTGTGGAATGAGCGCCGAGACGCTCTCTAAAATCTTCGATCCATTCTTCACGACGAAATTTACGGGACGCGGTTTGGGACTGGCGGCGCTGCAGGGGATTGTTCGAGGGCACAAAGGCGGCGTTCAGATTGAAACCATGGTGGGAATTGGAACTAAGTTTAAAATCTATTTTCCAGCGGCCAATCTGGAACCTGTGGCTGCCAAGAAAAAAGCAACCTCCTCTCTTGAAACGTGGTCGCCCAAGGGGGTCATCCTCGTTATTGATGATGAAACGCCACTACGGTCTATGGCTGCGGAAGTTTTACAAGCGCAAGGATTCGAAGTGTTGCAGGCTGAAAATGGGAAGGAAGGCTTGGATATTTTTCAGCGCCAAGGATCGCGCATTACGCTGGTGCTTTTAGACCTCACCATGCCCGTAATGGGAGGCGAGGAGACGTTCCATCGGTTGAAGGCAATTCGACCTGATGTGAAAATCTTGCTCACTTCCGGTTACAGTCAGGAAGACGCGATTGACCGGTTTCCGACGATTGGGCTTGCCGGTTTTATTCAAAAGCCGTTCCTGCCTTCGCAATTGCTCGAACGCATTCGGCAGGCGATTCAAGACTAGGCTCTGCGAACTAATACCAGTTAGCCTCGTTGTGAGGAGTTTTCCGTCGCTGCGAGGCGGAAGCCAGGGAGAATAGCCGCAGCGCTCTTTGACCGAGCAACCAACAAAGCCGCGGCGAAAAAAAACCGCAATCCTTTGGACGGTGGCGCCTGCGGCGGCCGGCGGTGTCGCTCGGTTGGTCGAGCATCGCTGCGGATGGACTCTCTTCCTTGCTCCTTGCCGGCCATCCGCAGACGCCGACCGCGCGACCGACTGGTATTGGTTGGCAAAGCCTAAGACGCGCTTGCCGGCGAAATTATCCGGGCTGCGTCATCGCGCGGGGATGGATTGCCGCATCAAATTCTGGTCCTGTAAGAAACCCGAGTTCCATACATGCTTCGCGTAAATTAATTCCTTTTTTGTGCGCGAGCTTGGCGATTTGCGCTGATTTATCGTAACCGATTTTTTCATTAAGTGCCGTAACGAGCATCAGACACTTACGGACATATTCTTCAATTTGAGCCTTATTGGCCTCGAGGCCCTGGACGCAATGATCCACGAAAGAACGGCAAACGTCGGAGAGCAGTCGCGCCGAGTGGAGAAAATTATAAATCATGACGGGCTTGAAAACGTTGAGCTCAAAATTTCCCTGGCTGCCCGCAAATCCGATCGCGGCATCATTTCCCATGACTTGAACGCATACCATCGTGACGGCTTCACACTGAGTTGGGTTAACCTTGCCCGGCATGATGGAGGAGCCGGGTTCATTCTCTGGAAGCGTCAGCTCGCCCAACCCGCAACGAGGCCCGGACGCAAGCCAGCGGATATCGTTGGCAATCTTCATGAGCGAAGCGGCGAGTGTTTTGAGTGCGCCGCTAGCAGCCACGAGTTCATCGTGAGCGGAAAGGGCTGCAAACTTATTGGAATGCGAGGTGAAGGGCTGGCCAGTGAGCTCGGCAATTTTTTTGGCGGCCCTTTCAGCAAATTCTGGATGTGCATTCAGGCCAGTTCCAACGGCGGTTCCACCGAGAGCAAGCGCACGCAGCTCGGGCAGGCAGTTTTGCAAGCGCTTGAGATCAGCCTCGAGCAATGCGACGTAGCCGGAGAATTCTTGGCCAAGCGTCAGCGGCGTCGCATCCTGCAAATGCGTACGGCCAATTTTGACAATTTCGGAAAAATCTTTGGTTTTTACTCCCAGCGCATCGCGCAGATATTCAACCGCGGGGATTAATTGCTCTCCAACCGCCGTTGCCGCGGCAATCGACATGGCTGTGGGGAACGTATCGTTGGAAGATTGCGACATGTTGACATCGTCATTGGGATGAATGGGCTTCTTGCTGCCGAGGACGCCGCCTGCGAGCTCGATCGCGCGGTTGGAAATCACCTCGTTGACATTCATGTTCGTTTGCGTCCCGCTGCCGGTTTGCCAGACGCGAAGCGGGAAATGCTCGCTGAGTCGATCGGCGATCACTTCATCCGCGGCATTGGAAATAAGCTGTGTTTTTTCTTTGGAAATTTTCCCGAGATCGCAATTGACCCAAGCTGCTGCCTTTTTCAGGACACCGAATGCACGGATCACTTCCTGCGGCATGAGATCCTTGCCGATGGCAAAGTACTTCTTCGAGCGTGCCGTCTGGGCTCCGTAATAGGCATTAGCGGAAACTTCGAGCGTGCCCATTGTATCGGTTTCAACGCGAGTAGCGGTCGTTTTCTGAGGACTGGCGGCGGAATTCATCGGAATTTGATGTTGTTAGGAAGTGGCGAGCTGTCAAGCCAGCGTCAGAAAGGTAAGGCCGGTTTCTCCATAGTTGCGATGACGTTCGATGTTCCAGCCGGCGGGGCTTATCAATGTTTGACCGCTGAAATGCTCCCAGACAAAAAGGCCGTCGGGTTTGAGGTGAGGGCGTACGGCGCCGAGCAGTGGATGGTCGTCCAAGCTCATTTTTTTCTTTTCGTAAGGAGGGTCCGCGAAAATCAGATCAAAAGTTTTACTCGCCCAGACTGGATCTTGCAAAAAGGCCAAAACATCCTGTTGTTGCACATGAGCGCTTTCGCTTTCCAAACGTAGAGTCAGAAGGTTTTGCTGGATGCAGGTGCAGCACTCGGCATTCGATTCGACAAAAACTGCACTCGCCGCGCCACGGCTCAGGGCCTCTATTCCGATGGCGCCTGTGCCGGCAAAAAGATCGAGGATGTGCGTTTCGGGGACGCGCGCGGCAAGGCTCGAAAAAATTACCTGCCGAATCCGATCCTGAGTAGGACGAATTTCAACGTCTTTAGGAATTGTCAGAGGCAGTCGTGCCGCTCTGCCACCACTGATGCGCATTTGAAATAAGGTTATTGCAAAAGGTTCTGCAATCGTTGGACGCCCTGATCAAGCAATCCACCCGGCGCCACGATGAGCTGCTGATAAAGATCGTTCAAGTTCGGTTGCGCGAGAGTGCCGGTGACTCTAAAGGTGACAACGCGGTAGCCGTCTTCCCGCTGCGTCATCCGGTTGAGCAGCATAGAAGGCATTTGCTTGGTCAAATTGGGGTGAAGGGCCATGCGGATATTCAGATTTAGCGCGCCGTTAAAAGAAGTGGTGCCGGCGCTGGCGAGTTCCAGAAATGGGGAACGCAGTTGAATGGATTCCCACTGAATCAGCTGATTGGCAGCCGTGAATTTCGCGTTGCACGTATCGAACACGGGCTTGGCTAGTTCGGGAATATTTAAAATCTGTGCCAGTACGGCGAAGATGGGCACGTCGAGCATTTGTCCATTCCGGAGCTCGAGCGTGCCTTTGCCCGAGAGCGCGCTCAGATTTGTTCCGCTGCCGGACCAGCTTGTTTGGGCGTAGAGCCGGCCCGAGAGGTGATTGGGAATGCCGGCCATCTCCGCCAGCAGCGCGTTAACATCCCATCCTTCGGTATTGAGCTGCGCCGCGTACGGTTTTTGAGCCGTGCCAAAAGTAAACTGCACCGCTCCGGTCGTTTTTCCGGAATACGCTGTCGCTTGGAAGTTGTTGCTTTGAATGGTGCTCTGGTTGGCTTGATAGGGAAGCTGCAGGCGGCTAAACGTGAGCCGGTTGACCAAGCGCAAAGATTCAATGGCAATTTGCCCCGTCGTCAAACCGGGGGTTTTATTTTCCTTTTCTGTGTTTCGCTGGGCAGTGACGTTGAAGCCGGAAATTTGAATCCGGGGTATTCGATCCGAACCAACGATCGTCATCGCTCCTCGCGTGATGCCAAGGCGATTCCATTCCAGAGTCAATCGATTGCTGCTGCTTTGATTCGTGGAACCAGAGCTTGTGGCTCCGGATGAAGTCGTGGGCGCGGCGGCGATTTGATACGGCATGATGTATCGCCCCTGCGGATCTTGCAGAATAATGACTTTGGGCTCGGTCAAATCCAGACGGGTGATTTTAAAGATGCGAGAAAGCAGAGAGAGCCAATCGTAGGACAAGACAATCTCCTGAACGCGAAGGCTGCTGGTGCCGACTTCCGGGCGGCGGGTGTTTTCGAGTCTCAGATTGGTGAGCTGGATTCCTTGCGTGAGCGCGACATCCAGTGCGTCAAACTCCACCGGAACGCCCGCGGCGCGACTGGCCTCCTGCTTGACCCAGACCTGGAATTCCGGACTGTGAAGGTACCGGTGGAACCACCACGCCGTGCCTCCGATCGCGAGCACCAAGAACAGCACGATGAACCAAGAAAGCGCTCGGCTGGAGTTCATATTTTTGATTTTAACCCCCAGATGGGTTTGTTTCCAAGTGAGAACTGAAGCTATAAAAAGAGGGATGAAATGGGTGGCGTCGGGCTTGTCATTTCGCCAAACCTTCGGTACGGTCTCGAGGTTCAATTGAAAAGGATTCTATTTTCAAACGTAGCGAGTTGGCGCGGGTGCGTTTTTTCCCGGTCACGCTGCCTTATTTTGTTGTTTCTGTGTGTAGCGCTTTGCCCATGGCAAACGACTGCATTTTCTAAGCAACGCAAGTCTAAGCGCACTCAAGAGCGACGCTCTATCGGAGATGCTACCGTGTATTCGTCATTACGGTCGCTGAGTACAAAAGAGGGTTATGCCGATACTTTGCGTTCTTCCAGCGGAGGGCGATCGGGCCGCCGTCGTTCTGCTCCCAAGCTTCATTATACGTGGAAGGTCGATTCCAATCTGCCCATCACCCGCATTGAAATCCGGATCGATCATCAGAAGATCCGTGTTTATCAAGGTGACGACGTCCGGGCAGAGAGCCCCGTCTCGACCGGCCGCGAAGGATACGAAACCAAAAAAGGCTCTTATCGAATTTGTGAAAAAGATAAGGATCATAAATCCAGCCTGTACGGCGCGTTCGTCAGTCGGCGTGGCAAAATCGTAAATATGAATGCCAATGCTTCCGATGACCCGCCCGCGGGCTGTCATTACGAGCCATCGCCCATGCCTTACTTCCTCCGCTTGACCGATTGCGGTGTGGGCATGCACGCGGGTTTTGTACCAGGCTATCCAGCCAGTCACGGGTGCATTCGCTTGCCGCCAGAATTTGCGGGAAAGCTTTTCGCCGTCGTGCGCATTGGCACGCCGGTTCAGATTGTTCCTTAACGATAAAAGCCTAGGTCACTCGACCGAACAGCTTGCCCAGGTCCCGCCAAGAGAGCCGGATCATCGTCGGGCGTCCATGTGGGCAGGTCATCGGCGAATTGCAGTTGAAAAGATCAATGAGCAATTGCTCGCATTCGGCGGGTGCGAGCGCGTCGCGAGCTTTGACAGCCTGACGGCAGACGGTCTTGGCGATGACTTCTTCGGAAAGGCGGCGGCCTTTGGCGGTTTCTCCGCCATCTTCTTGCAACGTAGTCACCAGATCGAGTACGAACATGCGCGGGTCGCGCAGCCGGACCATCGGCGGCAAGCCATCGAGCAGAAACGTCGTCGGGCCAAACGCGTGCAGGTCGACTCCCACCGCTCGTAGGGAAGGGAGCTGGCCGCTTAAAAACTCCGCCTGCCGGGGAGGCAGTTCAATTGTGGAGGGGAGCAGCAATCGTTGCGACGCCACTTCTTGCCGCTGCACCCGGGCGAGAAGTTTTTCAAACAGCACGCGTTCGTGCGCGGCGTGTTGATCCACGAGCACGAGTCCTTCGGGGCTTTCGGCTGCAAAGTAGAGCGCGCCAATGACGCCGATCATGCGCAGATTTTGAAGCGGCTTTTGATGGGCAAACGTTTGTGAAAAGGTGACGGCAGGTGTCGGGAAAAGAGAAGCCGCTTCTTGCGTTTCCGGCATGGAAGTTCTAGGCGCTGTTCCAAATATTGTAGGAGCTTCCCGCACCACCGCAGGGGCGTGGGAGGGAAAAGGAGAGTTGGTAATCGGAGTTGCCCCGCTCGTTTGGTGGCTTTGGTTTCCGAAGGAAGAGGGAGTTGGTAGCGTCACCTCCACGGGAGCGGCAGGCAGTTGTCTAAGCGCGTCACGCACCGCTTGGACCAAGAACGCACGGATCGTCGCATCATCACGAAAGCGAATTTCACGCTTGGCTGGGTGAACATTGACGTCGACAGCGGAAGGATCCAGCTCGAGATTCACAACCGCCACGGGGAAGCGTCCGCGCATGAGCGTGTTGTGATAACCTTCCAAAAGTCCGTAATGAAAGGTGCGGTTATCCACCGGCCGGCCGTTGACGAAAAGCAGCTCCTCCTGCCGGTTCGAGCGACTCACGCCCGGTCGGCCGATCCAGCCAATCAGCGTCAGTCCTTTTTGTTTGGAAGAAACCGGGGTGAGGCGGCGTAGCCATTCCTCGCCGAAGACGGCGGCAATCCGCTGCTCGGGGCTTTGTCCGGTGGGCCACCGTTGGGGAGGGCGCTCGTCAATGTGGAGCTCAAATCCGACGCTGGGCTGTGCGAGGGCGGCCAGCGCAACCTGGTGTTGCACATGCGCCAGCTCGGTTGGCACGGTGCGCAGGAATTTTCGTCGCGCCGGCATGTTGAAAAAGAGCGAGCGCACTTCCACGAGCGTGCCGGGCGCCATTCCGTGATCGCGCACTTCGGTCAGTTTGCCGCCGCTGACGATGAGCTCGGTTCCCACAGGAGCCTCATGCAGTTGCGTCGCGAGGCGGAACCGTGAGACCGACGCGATGCTCGGCAGCGCTTCTCCGCGGAAGCCGTAGGAATGGATGCGGTCCAGATCATCCGATTCTTTCAGTTTGCTCGTGGCATGACGTTCCAGGGAGAGCAGCGCGTCATCCCGCGACATGCCGTGGCCATTGTCGCGGACTTGAATCAGCGCCCGGCCGCCGCCGCGAATCGTCACGGTGATTTCCGTAGCCTGGGCATCGAGCGCGTTTTCAATCAGCTCCTTTACGACCGACGCGGGCCGATCGACCACTTCGCCCGCGGCGATTTGGTTGGCGACGCGCTCGGATAAGATGCGGATGCGATTCATGAAAAGAGGGCGTCGTGGCATCGACGAAAAAGGCGGTGTGCGTTACAGCGAACGCAGGCCCATGAGCTTGAGTACGCGCTCAAGCTCTTCCGACGAGAAGTAATGGATCTCTACCTTGCCGGATTTTGCGTTACCCGACAGTTTGACGCGTGTGCCCAGCGTCTGCTGCAAGCGGCGCTCCAAGTCGCGCAAGTTGGCGGCGGAGTAGTTTGCGATTACGCGCTTGGCACGGTTAGCGGTTTTTTTTGTTTTTCGCCGCTCCTCCACCCATTTTTCGGCCTGCCGGACGCTAAGCCCGTCGCGAATAATACGCTGAGCCAGCGCTTGCTGTTCGGTTGCTTTACTTAAACCTGCAATCGCTTTGGCGTGACCTGCGGTCAATTTACCGCTGATCAGCCAATCGCGAATGGAGGTGGGCAGGGAAAGAAGACGGAGCGCATTGGCAACGGCCGCACGGCTTTTTCCGACGCGCTGTGCGATCACTTCCTGAGTCAGTCCAAATGCGCGAGCTAGTTGGCCATAGCCTTCGGCCTCTTCGAGCGGGTTGAGATCGGCACGCTGGAGATTTTCCACCAGCGCCCATTCGAGCGCTTCACGGTCGGTCGCCTGTCGGATGATGACGGGTACTTCTGTGAGTCCGGCGGCCTGTGCTGCGCGCCAGCGGCGCTCTCCGGCGATGAGTTCAAACTTGTCTCCAACCAGTCGAACGGTCAATGGCTGCAAAATCCCGTGTTCGCGAATGGATTGAGTGAGCTCTTCGATGGCGCCCGACTCAAATTGTTTTCGCGGCTGAGCGGCGTTGGGAACGATCTTTGAGAGCGGCAAACGCTGAGTTGCATTTGTTGTATCGGTAGAAGTTGTGGGGCGGGCTGCCGCTTCGGCGGAGGCGCCCAGGAGCGCGCTCAAGCCCTTTCCTAATCCGGTTTTTGACATAAAAATTCAGGTGAAATGAATCAATAGGGCAGTGGAAACTTTTCCATCCACGCCGCGACTTGCGTTCGCAGCTTTGCTTGAGCCGCCGCATCCTTGCGCCCCGTCAGGCCCGCGTCGATCCATTGCGCGATCTGTTCGATATCTTTTTCCTTCACTCCCCGGGTGGTGACCGCCGGCGTACCCAAGCGAATGCCTCCGGATTTAAAAGGGCTGGTGGTATCGAAAGGAACGGTGTTTTTATTTACGGTGATATTGACCTGATCGAGTGCTTCCTGCGCTTCTTTGCCCGTGATTTTCTTGGGCTGCAGATCAACCAGCATGAGGTGATTATCGGTCCCGCCGGAAACGATGCGATAGCCGAGATTTTGCATGTGCGATGCAAGCGCCTTGGCGTTGCGCACCACTTGCTTCTGGTATTCCTTGAACCCGGGTTCCAGCGCTTCCTTCAGACAGGCCGCCTTTGCCGCGATCACGTGCATGAGTGGCCCGCCTTGCACGCCGGGGAATAGCTGGGAGTCGATCTCCTTTGCATATTTTTCTTTGCACAGAACGATACCGCCACGAGGGCCGCGCAGTGTTTTGTGCGTCGTCGTCGTGACAAAATCAGCGTACGGAACGGGGGAAGGATGGACGCCTGCGGCGACCAAGCCCGCGATATGGGCCATGTCGACAAAGAGCAGCGCGCCTACTTCATCCGCAATTTCACGCATTCGTTTAAAATCGATGAAGCGGGAGTAAGCGGAAGCGCCTACGGTAATCATCTTGGGTTTGTGCGTAACCGCCTTCTGGTGCACGTCATCGTAGTCGATCATCTCGGTATCGCGGCGAACACCATAGGCTTCCACTTTATAATATCGGCCTGAAAAGTTTTTGGGATGGCCGTGCGTCAAGTGCCCTCCATGCGCCAGCTCCATCGCCAGAATCGGATCGCCTGGCTCGAGAAACGCGAAATAAACAACCATGTTGGCCTGCGCGCCGGAGTGTGGCTGGACGTTCGCGTGCTCGGCGCCGAAGAG
>CAYYVW010000016.1:0-35155 GCA_964473925.1 uncultured Verrucomicrobiaceae bacterium | reverse complement strand
ATCCCTCTTACTCTTCCCTGTTCCTTTAGTTGTTCTTTGTATCGGGCCAGTTATCTCATCTCTATATAATGCTTACCTCTTCCGGCGTCGCCGCTTCCATGCAGCGGCCAATGTTGCCCCACCGGCAACAACGACTGAGAGCGCCGCGATCCAATCTCCCCATCGCGCATACGGCGTCAGGACCGGCTTGCCGTCCGACTCTCGCTCCGCGGTGCGGAATTTAAAATCAGCGACCAGGATTCCTCCAATCGCCGTGCTGTTCCCATGTTCATCCGAGAGCTTCGTCTCAATCACCCCCAACCGGTTGATGATGCACGAAATTCCGCTGTTGGTGCAACGGATCATCGGAATGCCCAGCTCAACGCAGCGCGGAACGGCATTGGCCAAATGGTGCGCCGCCTCAGGCGAATCGAAGAACCAGCCGTCATTGGTAAAGTTGACCAGTACGTCGGGCGCGAGCGCGGCGTAACGTCTCACATGCCTTGGCAGCGTATCTTCAAAACAGATCACCGCCCCCGCCCGGACGCTCCGCCCCCGCGCGTCGGTCAGCTCAAAAACGACCGGCCCCTTGCCCGCATGAATATCAACCGCATACGGAACAAAACGCCGGAGCCACGGAACGGCATTCGCGCCCGGGATGTATTCGCCAAAGAGGACGCGCTCGACTTTGTTGTAGATCTGCGGATCGGTCGAAATGCTGGACCCTTCTTGAATCAGGCCCATTCCCGCCATCGCGATGGCTGAGTTAAACACCGTGCCATCGAGATTGGGAACGGCACCCAGAAGAAACCAGCCGGCGTATCCTTCCAAAATGCGCGCGACGGCACGCTCCAGCGGTTGATCCTCAAACGGATCCTGCGAGAGCGGCGACTCCGGCCACAGCAGCCACGTCGGTTTTTGCGCTAGCGCTTGAGCCGTCCACATTTCGTGCACGCGGACCATCTCGGGGATGCTCATCGCCTCACTCCACACCAGCTGCGGAATGTTCGGCTGGATCAGAGCGACGCGCACCTCGCGCACTTGAGAATCTTCCGCCGCTTGCTGGGAATCAAGAATGAGCCGATCTTGCTTGGACTCCTGCAGCAGCGTCCGCATTCCATAGGCGAACACGATGACGACGACCAGCAATGCCGTCAGCAGCAGCCTCCGCGCTTCGCTCGTGCGAGAGGCCAGCATTCTTTCCAAGGCGAGCACACCGACCAAGCTTGCCCAAGCGACGAGCCAGGAGAGGAGCAAGACTCCGCCGATTCGGCACAGTTGCAAAAATGGAAGCTGGTTCCACAGCGCAACGCCGAGCCAATCCCAGCCAAATCCTGTCGCAATGAAAAAGCCACGCGCCCATTCGAGCACTACCCATCCGCTGGCACCGATCGCCGCTACTCCGAGCGCCTGGCCGAACGTTCCGCCAATGTCAGAGGAAGCGTGGTTTACCGTTACAGGAAGGACACGGCTTATCCACCAACTCCACGCCGCCGGATAAATTGCTAGATAAAGAATAAGGCCCACCGCTCCCAAGACAGTGACATGCCCCACCCACCAGAGCGTCACGCCGAAAAAAGCGACGCCCCAGAGGTAGCCGCATGTTCCGGGCGCGCGCTGGCCCGAAGTTGTGTGACGCAATCCCAGCCAGAGCGCGGCAGGCGCCAGCCAGATGATCCAGGCCTGATCGAACGGCGGATAGGCGAGCGCGGCGCTGAGTCCTGCCAAGATCGGCCAGAGGCGCTCAAGGAGAGCACGACTGAAAGCGGGGAACGGAGCGGGGCGACTCATGGAAAGGGACGGAGTGCGGAGAATACAATATCAGCGGCAGATGTAAACGCGGGTCGGATGAGCAATCCCAACCTAGTCCTTCGATAAGCTCGGGATGACGAGGGTGCGACACGAGAAAAGATACCCCGCATTTTTCTCGGCAAGCGCGGCGGGCGACGGTACAAGTGCGAGCGAACGCGCTTCAAACTATGCAGACGGCCTCCCCTTCCGCTCCTACGCGCCCGGCCGTTGCTTCCTCCAGTGCGCGCGTCGAGTGCCGGGCGAAGTTCTTTTTTGTCGGTGAGGAGAAATTTCATCTGCAAGGGGTGACGTACGGCCCGTTCCGCCCGGGAAGTGGAGACGACATCGCCCTCCCCCACCCCGAGCGCGTCCGGCAAGACTTCGTGCAGATGCGTGCGGCAGGGTTCAACACAGTGCGGGTTTATCACACGCCGCCGCGCTGGTTTTTAGATCTGGCGCAGGGACATGGGCTGCGGATTTTGGTCACGCTCCCGTGGCATAAGCGCGTGCTGTTTTTGAACGACAAAGCGGCGCTCGCAACGATCCGCAAAAATGCGCGCGTAGCGGCCAAAGCCAGTGCGGGCCATCCCGCGCTGATGGGATACTTCGTCGACAATGAGATTCCGCCCGACTTGGTGCGCTGGTATGGCGGACAGAAAGTGGGCGCGTTTCTCAGCTCTCTCGCGGCGATCGTGAAGGATGAGGATCCGGGCGCGCTCGCCAGTTACGCGAACTTCCCGCCGACGGAATACCTGCTGCCGACCGAGGTTGATTTTTACAGCTACAATATCTACCTGCACCGGCAGGCGGACTTGATGCACTACCTCGCCCGGCTGCAAAATCTGGCGGGTGATCGACCGCTGGTCGTCAGCGAGTTTGGAATGGATACGATTCGCCACGGACAGTCCGAGCAGGCGCGGCTGCTCTCCGAGCACGTCGGCACGGTCTTTCAGGGAGGACTGGCCGGAACGATTCTCTTTAGCTGGACCGACGAGTGGTTCACCGACGGGGTCGACGTGACCGACTGGGCGTTTGGATTAGTCGATCGCGACCGGCATCCGAAGGCGAGCTACCACGCGCTTGCGCCGCTGTTGCACGATGCACGGCAGCCGCTCTGGCAGCGCTTTCCGCTCGCGCGGTATCCGAAGACGTCGATCGTCGTCTGCTCGTACAACGGCGCGCGGACGCTGGAGGAGTGCCTGCGCTCGCTGGAGAAAATCGAGTACCCGGACTACGAAATCATTCTTGTCGACGACGGCTCTACCGATAACACGCAGGAGATCGCCGCCAAGTTCCCACGCGTGCGTAACTTGCTGCAGAAAAACGAGGGCCTCTCGGCGGCGCGCAACGCGGGGATAAAGGCTGCGGCCGGAGAAGTCGTCGCGTTCACCGACTCGGACTGCATGGCCGACCGGGACTGGCTGTACTATTTAATCGGGACGCTCATCTCGGAGAACTTCGCCGCGGTGGGCGGGCCGAATCTCTCTCCGCCGGCAGCAAATTGGATTCAGGCCGTGGTCGCAGCGGCGCCCGGATCGCCGAGCCACGTTCTTCTCAGCGACACAGTCGCCGAGCATGTCCCCGGCTGCAATATGGCGTATTATAAGTGGGCGCTGGAGGAGATTGCGGGGTTTGATATTGAGTACCGGACGGCGGGCGATGATGTGGACGTCTGCTGGCGCTTGATGCAGCGCGGGCATGTGATCGGTTTTTCGCCCGCAGCGGTGGTGTGGCACTACCGGCGCTTCACGGTGGACGCGTACTTCGGCCAGCAGCGGGGCTATGGCGTGGCCGAGGCGATGCTGCGGTACAAGCACCTGCAATATTTCGGCGCGACGGGCTCGGCGTTGTGGAAGGGGAACGTCTACGTGCAGGCGCGGTTTGACCACACGTTCTGGCAGCCGGTGGTGTATCATGGAATTTTCGGCACTGGATTTTTCCAGTGCGTGTACCCGGCGCGGCCGTCGCCGTGGGCGGGACTCCTCTCGAGCTTGGAATGGTTCGGTCTGGCGCTCTTCATTCTGATTCTCTCCTACCCGCTCGAATCGCTGCGGCTGATTCCGCTGGTGATGTTCGGGCTGACGCTGTGCGTGGGCTTGGTCTACGCCGGTCAGGCGCGAATTGAAGCGAAGCATGATTCGCTGCAGGCGCGGCTGCTGCTGCTGTACTTGGCCATTGCGCAGCCGCTCGCGCGGGGCTGGGCGCGGTATTTCACGTGGTTGCAAGGTAAGAGCACGCCGCGGCGTGTCGTCCTTTCCAAAGAGGCGGAAGCGATCGCGCCGATCTCGCGCCGACGCAGCGGGCTCCTCTCCTTCTGGGATGAGCGCAACCGGGAGCGGACTGATTTGCTCGCCACCACGCAGCAGCTGCTCGAGGAAGAGGGCTGGAAGTTCACGCTCGATACCGGCTGGACGGACTGGGACATCCACGTGTTCGCGAGCCGGTGGTGGAATTTACGCCTGCGCACGATGACCGAGATTTATCCGCACGGCCGCCGCCTCACGCGCGTGAGCAATCGCCTGCACGCGAGCACGTTCTCGGCGCTGGTCCTCTTTTGCGGCGCGAGCTTCCTGCTGCCCGCGTGCCTCTCGATCCCAGAATTTATTCCGATCGCGCTGGGGATCGCCGCGGCGGCGCTCGGCGGCTGGTGGTGGCACGGACTTAAATTACGACGGCGCCTAGCGCAACTGGTGCAAGTCGCGGGAGTGCGCGCGGGGTTGGCTTATTTAGCGCGCGGCCAGGCTGTGGAGTAGGCGATGGGAAGCGGGAAAATAATCAATTCTCCCGTTTGACAAAATCCCAGCCCTGCGGCAATGGAGGCATATGAAGCGCACACATCCACAGTTAGCTCGGGAAGAGTTTATGCTCGCTCCTAACACCGGCCCGATGAAACGGGCTTGGGTGGAGTGCAACGCTCTGGCCGATTCCGCCGGCGCCGCGCTCAACACTTCGGTTTATCCTTACGATCCCAAGCGTATGGTTAACCATCATGCCGGAGGGTTTTTGACCTGAAGGTTCATGGAATTACTGCGATACCAACAAGCAGCAGAAACGGGCCCCACAAGAGAGAGGCAGTTCGCGCGAATAAATGCACAGAACTGGGAAGCGTTCCTTGTGGCAATCTGCAAAGTGGTCCCAGACGCAGCGTTGGCCCGGCTGATCAATTGGAACGAAAATACCGGCAGAGAAGAAATCCTGACATCGGCTCACCTTAGAGCGCAGCCAGAATTTCGCCGCTTTGTGCAAAGGCCGGACATTCAAGAAGCCCGCGCCGCTAACAAAGAGCGGTTGAGGCAAGCCGTTGAGCGGGAACAAAGGGCTCGACCTGAGCCAATACAATCTTCCGCTCGGCCTTCGGCTGCTGCGAGCCCTCATCCTGTGCGTGAGCAGCAAGTTGTAGAACAAGCCGCCGCGTTGCCGCCGCTGCGCCAGCCCCCCCACCTTTTGGAAATGTTTTTGGTGCAGCCTTCACAAGTGCAGCAACAAGACCAAAAAATAAGTAAGCGTGCCTTCGCAGTCCACTCGCCTGCAGGATTGATCATTGGGCCGCACAGCCCTTTGATAGGCACATGCGCCTCTACCGCCGCATCCTCTCGTACTACCGGCCGCACCTGGGCGGGATTGCCGCGTCGCTCGCGCTGACGCTCGGCGGGGTGGCCCTGGGCATTCTCAAGCCGTGGCCGGTGAAGTGGGTCATCGACGGCCTGCTCACGCCGCTGCTGAACATGGGCAATACCGGCGGCGCGCTGGAGAGTTTTTTTCGCGGGCTGACGCCGCTCCAAGCGCTGCTCGTTGCCGGCGGCGCTCTCGTCGCCATCAGCTTGACGGCGGGCGCTATCGGATTTTTCAATCACCTTCTCTCGGTGAAGATCGGACTGAAGGCGCTGCTGCGGCTCAGGACTGAGCTCTATTCGTATCTGCAGCACCTGCCGCTGCACTTCCATGACCGGCGGCGGAGCGGCGACTCCACCTTCCGGGTCGCGTACGACGCGCAGGCCGTGCAGACATTTTTCAACCGCGGATTCGGCTCGGTGATCCAAGCGGCGGCGACGCTGGTCCTGACGTTCGCGGTGATGTGGGCGATGCACTGGCAGCTCGCGCTCGTCGCGCTGGCGATCTGTCCGCTGCTTTGGCTGGCCATCAGCTTTTTCGCCGGACGCGTCCGACGTGAGACGGCAACGGCGCAGGCGGAGGAGAGCGACGTGCTGGCGCGCGCGTCCGAGGGACTGGCGAGCATCCGCGTCGTCCACGCGTTCGGGCGAGAGGCGACGGAGGTGCAGGCGTTTGAGACCGAGGCGCGGCAGAGCTTGGAGGCGAATCTAAAACTCTCGCGCACGCACGCGCTGTCCACCGCGGTCGTGGGCGCGATCACCGCCCTGGGCGCGGCGGCGATGCTGGTGCTGGGCGCGCGCGCGGTGCTGGCCGGCCAGCTCAAGATTGGCGACCTGTACGTCTTCCTCGCGTACTTGGCCGCACTGTATCAACCACTCGAGCAACTCTCGTACACCGCGTGGGCGATGGAGGGCGCGGCGGCGGGAATGCAGCGCGTCTTTGAAGTGCTCGACACGCAGGACAGCGTCCCCGAAACGCCGGGCGCGCGCACGATCGGCCGGGCGCGAGGCGCGGTTGAGCTTGATGGCGTCGACTTTGCGTACGAGCCGGGCCAGCCGATTCTGCAAGATATCAATCTAAAGCTCGAGCCCGGGCAGACGGTCGCGCTCGTGGGTGGGACGGGCGCGGGTAAGACGACGCTGCTCTCACTCGTCCCGCGCTTTTATGATCCGACGGCGGGCCGCGTGATGCTCGACGGCGTCGATGTGCGCGAGATTTCGAAGCAGTCTCTTCGCGCGCAAATCGGGATCGTACTGCAAGAGACGCTGCTGCTCAATGCAACGATTCGCGAGAATATTGCGTACGGACGGGAGGGGGCGACGGCGAGCGAGATTGAAGCGGCCGCGCGCGCGGCGCAGGCGCACGAGTTTATCACCGCGCTGCCGAGCGGTTACGAAACGCAAGCGGGCGAGCGCGGCGTGCGGCTCTCGGGCGGACAGCGGCAGCGCATTGGCCTGGCGCGCGCATTCCTCAAGGCCGCACCGATTCTGCTGCTGGATGAACCGACCAGCGCGCTCGATTTAACTACCGAGGCCGAACTGATGGAGACGCTCCGCGCGCTGATGCAGCGGCAGACGACACTGATTGTAACGCACCGGCTGGCAACCATCCATCACGCCGATGTTATCCACGTGATGGAACGCGGCCGGATCGTTGAATCGGGCACCGGCTCTGAGCTCCTCACGCGCGGCGGCGCGTATGCCAAGCTGTGGGAGGCGGGAAAGAACAAGACGTCTTCCGGCTCTTAAAGAACCGCGCAGCCGGATCTGCCTGCTTCCCGTCCTGCATCTTTACGACATTTAGCTGCTGCTCCCTGCAAAATGAAATAACCTATCCGTTGTCTCAACTCATGCAATTCCGACGCAGAAGGAACGGGGCGTGAGTCTTCGCCTATTTGTTGTCCCAAGACGCCGAACCCTCCTATTACTAATTGCGTTATACCCACCATTGCACGCAACTGTTGACACTCAGGCTCCGATTTTTCCGCTTCACAACGGCTCAACTCTCTTTCCAGAAAACTGCGCGGTTGCAATTCCGGAGCCGGCGCATTTTCCTGCGCCTGAGCGATTGCACTTCCTGCCGCCAACCCTAAAAGACCCACGAATGCCCGCACGCGACGCGCGGTAGAAGTTCCAGAAAAAGTTTTCATATTAATAATGTTCTCCAAGCATGAAATAATGCAGCCCGAACAAAAAGTCTTCCTAAAATTCTTAATTCATTGTTAATTTTTATTAATTCGACAGCACGCAAAACCCAAAGAGGATTAAGGACGGCCTGCCGAGCTGCTCACCCGCGGCGGCGCGTATGCGAAGTTGTGGGAGGCGGGCCGGACGGAAAAATCCGTGGCCTAAAAAGCAGCTGGGGTTTTACGGCTGCCGACCACCAAGACCGCGACGCGGCTGATGATGCGGGCGTTGCTCATTTGGCAGACCGGCCAACAGCCCACGCTCTGCGCAGTACGTGACAACTCCTTCTCGGTTCACTCGGGACAGCCCACCCCCTCCTGCTGCTGCGAGAGTTCGGCGGGCAAGGAAATCGAGCGCAGTGGCACGGTCGCCCACCTGCTTCCCGTTCAACAGCAGGACGGTGCTTTCTTGGTCCGAAGCTCTGCCGCAGGTGATACTTCCGCCACCCTGCATCCAAGGATGCGGCGGCTTCGGAGTGAAATGAAGGCGCGCGACTTCAGAGTAAACGCAATCGCTGACAGCTCGGTCTTCTTCCTCAGTCGCACGCACTGCATAGATGCCGCTGGTGTCTCTGGGAAATGTTGCGGTCTTTAAATAGGCTCGCTCCGTCATTTGAGGCCCCTGGCGACCTCCTGGACAATCAACGTCGTGAATACTGTCATTCGGGAGCATCAACCAACTCTTTGATTGAGCGGGTGTGGCTGCATTGCCTGTAGATTCCGCAACCTGTCCCGCGCCCGGCACTGCAAGCGCTGCGGTTAAACTTAATCCCAATTTCAAGCCCATCGCGCTTCGGCGGCAGGCAGCTTGGACGGTGCGTAGGAGCGAGTTTTTTGGTTGCATAGAAGGGGAAGTACCGCGGGAGGGATGGTTTGTCTATCTACAATTGCTGCTATGCGATTGTAACGTACTTTGCACGTTCAAAAAATCTTTCGCGATCTTGCCTTTGCCACTGCTTTTCCTGTCTTTCCCTTTCCCTCAACCATAATATGTAAGGAGGGCTGACCGCTATTCCCAGAAGGCGGACTTGATCGCACGTCGCGGGCATCTCTGAGCCTGATGGAGAGGGCGTCATTTGCAACCGGAATGGTTCAGGCGGCGGTTGGGGACCGGCGCAACGCGCGATCGCATCCGTCCAATCAAGCAACGGAGTCGGTGAAGCGACAGCGGGCAGGCGTTTGGGCTGGAATGGATTGACCGGCTCGGTTTGGGAACGAGGCAAACCCGATACCAAGCTCGCCACGAGCAGACCCAATGCGGCGACACGACGGCTAAGCGGAAAGCGTGAAAAATGGTTCATGGAAAAAGGCAGCTGATTTATGCGATCGGAACTTCCTGGGCGCGGGCCCAAAACTCTCGTAATTTTCTTTGCCGTTCTTCGCTCTGCCTTCTCATTTGCTCCTGAAGCTCCCTCACAATTGAAAGAATGCTCAAACCTTGGCCTATAGCGTCCACCTGTCTACAAGTAGCTTTCATCTCGGTGCCCGGAGCAATTTTTAACCAAAACGGCTCCGGCGGCGGGTTGGAGCTCACGCAGAGCGTGAGCGCTCCGATCAAATCCAGAGAAACCGGTTCCTCGACTGCGCATGGAGACGACACCAGCCCGGATGATTGAGCAGCGGGAGCACGTCCAGAGGTAGCACATCCGGACGCAATGCCGGCGACGAGCACGCCCAGGGCGGCGACCCGGCGGCCGAGCGGAGTTTTGAAAGCATTTTTCATAGGCGATCTTCTCTCTTGCGAAGAGATATCGCACCTCGCCTAAAAAGTCTGGGAAATTTTTGAGGCCGGGAAGCACCGACGACCTACCGAACCCGGGCCTGCAAGTACCCCACCAGTTCGGTGATGGGGAGCCGCTCCTGCTTCATGGAATCGCGATGGCGGAGGGTGACGGTGCCGGGCTGACCGACGGCGATGCCCGCTTGGGGATGGGCCTCGCGCGCGCCTTCGAGCGTTTCAAAGTCGATGGTGATGCCGAATGGGACGCCAATCTCGTCAATGCGGCGATACCGGCGGCCGATCGCGCCCGCATCGTCGTAGGTGATCTGGAAGTGCGGACGCAGAAGCGCCTCGACCTCTTTGGCCTTCGCGACGAGCTCGGGCTTGTTCTTCATCAGCGGGAAAATCCCTGCCTTGACGGGCGCGATGCGCGGCGTGAAGCGCAGAACGGTGCGCGTTTCGGATTTTCCGCTCTCTTCATCCTTAATCGTCTCTTCATCGTACGCTTCGCAGAGCAGCGCGAGCAGCGTCCGGGTCGCGCCGGCAGCGGGTTCGACGACGTGCGGGATGTATTTTTCCTTCGTCTCTTCGTCGAAATAATCGAGCGGCTTGCCGCTGGCCTCCTGATGCCGCGACAGGTCGTAGTCGGTGCGATACGCGATCCCCTCGAGCTCCTGAATTCCGAACGGGAACTCGTACTCGAGATCGTATGTCTTCTCCGAATAAAACGCCCGGTCGGTCGCGGGGACATCGAGCACGTGGATTTTCGCGCGCGGAATGCCGATCGCTTCGTACCACTTGAGCCGCTCCTCCAGCCAATGCTCGAGCCACTCGAGCCCGGTACCGGGTTTGACGAAATACTCCACTTCCATCAGTTCAAATTCGCGCGAGCGGAACGTGAAGTTGCGCGGGTTGATCTCATTGCGAAACGCCTTGCCCATTTGCGCGATCCCAAACGGCAGCTTCTTGCGCGCGACATCCAGCACGTTGCGGAATTGGACGAACATGCCTTGAGCTGTCTCGGGGCGCAGGTACGTCATGTTCGCGTCTGACTCAACCGGACCTAAAAATGTTTTGAGCATCATGTTGAACTGACGCGGCTCGGTCAGCTCGCCGCCGCATTCCGGGCACGTGCCCGGCTGGCGCTTTGTTTTCTTTTCCGCGGCCAAGCTCTCGACCTGATCGGCACGAAAGCGGCCTTTACACTTTTTACAATCGACCAGCGGATCCGAGAACGTCGCCTCGTGCCCGCTGGCCTGCCAGACCTTGCGGTTCATCAGAATGGAGGAATCGATCCCGACGATATCATCCCGCAGCTGAACCATCGTGCGCCACCAGTCGTCCTGGATGCTTTTCTTGAGCAGCACGCCCATCGGGCCGTAGTCCCAGCAGCCGTTGAGGCCACCGTAAATCTCGCTGGACGGAAAGACAAAGCCGCGGCGTTTGCACAGAGAGACGATCTTCTCCATCCGTGCCGGATCGGTCGCGGGTTTGGTGGTGGGAGCGGCAGGTTGGTTCATGCGAAGCTCGAAAGCTAACGCATCGGCAGACAGTCGTCGAGTCTTCTAGCGGCGCTTACCGGCTAGCACAAAAGCTGGTCTACGCTCCTTAAACCTGCGCTTCTTAAAGTAGCTCTCAACGTGCGTGAGTCTATGGGAGCATCCGCCCCTTCAGTGACCGCTCCCTGCACCACGACGCTGCGCCGATCGCGCGGTCGAATTAACGTAACGGCGCCTGGTGGAACTTCTGCGTCCGGCACTGGCTTAAATCCACGGCCTCCCAATAATCGGACTAAAGAGGCGGGGGTAATGGGTGGCTTACTACTCAAGGAACAACTCCTATAGCAGCAATGCCGCAACCCCTGTGAATTGTCCATTTTTTATGCACCCCAGGCATTTTTCCAGTTGCGGGAAGCGGGAACGTGAATATGTTTAGCAGTTCCCTGACCTCTCGTACCCTGCATGCTCGCCACCACTTCCTGCGAAAAACAGAGCGCCTCGCGCTTTCGGGCGGCGTGTCGGGCGGCGCTGACCCGCCTGGCTACAGGTAAGCACGCTGTGCGGATCCGCGTGGGCAAGGACCTGACGCGCGCCGAGCTCGCCGGCCACGAGCCTGTCCCCAAGAGCGACGCCTATTACCTCTTCGACAGCGGCATGATGCGCGCGCTGGGCGATGCGATCGAGGAGATGGCGCTCTCCCACAGCCGCGGCGAGCTGGTCGCCTGCCTGCAGCATTTCGCCAATTTCGGCCCCAAGCGCCAGCGGTACGAGGAGCTGGCCGCGCGGCTCAAGTCGGTCCGCGTTTGGGGCGCCGGCCACCGTCCGCGCGCGTGCGGCGGGATTGATTTTGTCCCGGCGCACGACCCGGCGCTGGCGCGGTACTGGATGGTCCTTTACACCGCCGAGGGGTGCCAGGCGGTGCTGCTGTGCCGGCAGATGAACCACGTCGCCTCGTGGCCGGACAAGAAATTCGTCGGCTTCTTCAGCTTTAACCCGTACCTCGCGCACTCGATCCGCCGCCGGTTCGGCCTGCTCTCTTCCGGGCTCCGCTCGGCGATGACGCACTGGGAGAAGGCCTTCCCGTTGCCTGATTTTGAGCTGCGTGATTTGCAGCGGCGCCAGAAGGCGAGCGCGGCTAAGGGAAAGACCAAGACTAAAGCCGGAGTGCGGCCCGCTTCACGTTCCAAGCTCAAGCCGACATCCAAGAGCAAGGCTCGTCCGGTTGCGAAGAAGAAGCGTTAGAGGAGCGTTGAAGAACGCGGCCTGCTTTCAGCTAAACCCGCGCACCAGGATCTTAGTTGAGTGGCTCTTTGCCACGTCCACGCTTTGGCCCTTGCCCTGGGCGGCTTAGGGATCGAAGCACTTCTCGCGCAAGATCACGAACGACAGGCTTCTCTCCGCTAAGTTCGCCCGCTAACCCAGCAAATTCGAGCCCGTCTGCTTCGACGGCTTCAAATTCTTCCACGCTAGTAAAAGCCTGATGCAGGCCCGGAATGATTCCGCCTGCATCTCGAATCACCGCTTGAAACCTCTTTTCGGACGCAATAACCCCAACATTCGGCTTATCTACGGTTCCGGAATTTACCGCCCAAACAATAGGGCCACCTGGGATTTTTCTTCCGAGCCTTGCTTCAATGGGCAATCCCTTTTGATTTTGAGCAAAATCAATCTTTACAAGATCAGCAACAAGAATGTCTTCAGTTGGTCCTTCACCCGTTTGCCAAACAAGCCGCCGAGGCAGCCCTCTTTTGACTCGCTCAGCTGCAACGGTGTTATCGTAAATCACTTGGCCAAGAGCCCCAGTCTTTGCCTCCTGCACAAAAGCCGGGCGACCGTCTGGGCGGCAGAATTCTCCGATTTCTGGATCTACCCACTCAATATCGATCACGCGGTCTGGGTAAACGCGCACAGTCTGCTCGACAAGCACAGGACCTTCCGGCCCCTTAATAGAAGTTTGCCGCGCAAGCGTTAAAAAAGCCGGTGAAGGCTTTACATCTTTATTATACGACCATTGAACATCACCCTCCTGCGCACCTTCCCATCCATAATCCGCAGCAACCCGAACGGCCTCCTTCACCAAATCCGCTTCTTTTTTTGACCCGAGAGAGCCTCTTACCCCTTGTATTGCGGTTACCGCTTCCTTCCCAAGTCCCGGGCGTATATTTGCCATGGCACAAACTGTGCCGCACCGGGGAGAATTTGTCCGGTGAATATTTTTGAATGGAACTGCGCACCCATATCCCAAAGTCAGCGCCCGGTCCGTTTCCCGTTCTAAGCTGAAAGCGACGTCGAAGCGTAAGGTTCGGCCGGTTGCAAAAAAGAAGCGCCGGGTTGTCAGCCGTTAGCTTCCAGGTTCTTCGCCTCGCCTAGGAGGCTTGCCAGGCACAGCCGGAGCCTGGCCCCCTGTTGCTTCTCCGGGAAGGGGTTCTGCACTTCCTGCTAGGGTAGTGGACCGGGTTTTTAACGAAGGCGTGCCCGAAGACGATTCCCTCAATTGGCGTGCGTGGTTCTCATCGTCCCGTCTTTCAAATGCTGCATAGCTGATAAATGAACCCCAGGGCCAGCTTGCTTTCGCCCGTCTTAGACTAGCTTGTAAACTTTCCGTGGTCATTTTTTGTGCAATGCCATCAGCAGATGAATCCATATGAACATTCCAACGACCTCTGTGTTCTGGCTTTTCTGCATGATAGGGCAAAGTAGGATCGCAGCCTGGCGCAAATCCAAAGCGGTACATCTCTACTCCTCCGCCCGCCGCTCCCTGCCATCCAAGCAGCCTGGGCATGTTGAGCCTTGCGCGCTCACGCGCGGCCTTAGCATCCCATTGAACAAAAAGAGGGATGCCCAACCGACTTTCCACAATCTGTGCCGGTTTGCCATCCGGTCGATACAACACGGTTTTTGCGCCTTTTTTCGTTGTGTGCGTGACCTCAGACCTCTCTACTTCTGTCTTCTTCCCGACTTTCCGCATAAAAATACGCACATCTTGCTGACGCGGCAGTTCGTCTTTCTTCTCTGGCTCGAAAGAACGCGTCAGGAGTAAATAAGGTAACTCGTGGCGTTTTTTATTCACTGCCCATTCAAAATCTTCCGGAGTGGCGTCTCCCAATCCATGCCTCCGGGCAATTTTGGCAGCTTGGTCGCGCAACTCCCGCTGCTCGGATGCTGTAAAACTAAAAGCATCTTTTGCGGCTTTTGCCGCGGGGGAAAGACGCTGAGGTTTGGGAGAGTCCGGCATAAATAAACTAACGGGCCTAACCTCTCTTTAACGCAAGCAGGACAATCCGTCCTCTAAAGATTTCTTAATGCGAGGCGGCAAGGCGCCCCTACCCCAACCGGAGCGCGGCGATGAGGCGCTCGTGGGTTTCGCGGTAGAACGGCTCTTGGACGATGTGCGGCGTGCGGGGGTGCGGGAGGGTGTTCCCGATCGACTCGAGGATGTGCATGGGGCGCGTCGAGCAGACCAGCAGTCGGTCGCCCAGGAGCAGCGCCTCGTGCAGGTCGTGACTGACCAGGACGATCGTGCAAGCCGTCTCGCGCATGAGCCGCTGCACCAGGGCGTACATTTCGGCGCGCGTGGCCATGTCCAGGCTCGAGAACGGCTCGTCGAGCAAGAGGAGCGACGGCCGGCGGACCAGGCACCGCGCCAGACCCAGCCGCTTGCGCATGCCGCCGGAGAGCTCAGCCGGATATTTGTGCCGGTGATCCGCCAAGCCCACCTCGGTGAGGATTTGTTCGACCGCCTCGCGCGCCGGATACGGCTGCGGGCCCGATCCTTCGCGGACGTTCTCTTCCACCGTCATCCAAGGGAACGAGTCGTAGTCCTGGAAAAGATACGCGAGCCGCGCACCGTGCGCGCCGGGCTGTGAGCGAAAATCGACCGTGCCGGCCTGTGGCGTCTCAAGGCCCGAGAAGATCCGCAGCAGCGTGGACTTTCCGCAGCCGGACGGACCGACCAGAACGGTGACTTGTCGCGCAGGGACTTCTAGATCCACCCCGCCCAAGATCTGCTGCTGGCCGTGGAAAAAGTCGAGCCCACGCACGGTGAGGATCGGCGCGGTTAGAGAATCAGCGGCGGCATTCATCGTTTGAGGCTCACGTAATACCACCGGAAACCCCGGCGGCTGAGTTGTTCGATCAAGAGGTCTGTCACCAGCCCGATCACCCCGAAGGCGATGATCCCGACAAAAAGCTCGTCCGTGCGCAGGAAGCGCTGCGAGATGGCGATGAGGTGCCCGAGACCGCCATCGGCACCGGTGATCTCCGCGACCACCAGAAAGATCCACGCGCCCGAAAGGTTGATGCGCAGCACATCGAGCACGCGCGGCGCCGTGGCGGGGAGGACGAACCGGCGGAAAATCTCCCCGTCGCGGCAACCCATCACACGCGCCATCTCGACGTACCGGCCGTCAAGGTCGTCCACCACGTCCATCACCATCGAGACGATGAAAAAGACCGTGCCCACAAAAATGACCGCGTACTTGTACGTCTCGCCCACGCCGCAATAGATGATGAGCAGCGCGACGAACGCCGTCGGCGGGATGTAGCGCAGGAAGCTGTTGAGCGGCATGACAAGCGTGCGGACCGAGGTGAATGCTCCGGCCAGCAGCCCGAGCGGGACGCCGATGACCGCCGCCGCGGCAAAGCCGATGCCGATGCGCGCCGCGCTCATCCCGATCGCGCGCCACAGGTCGCCGGACCCGGCAAGCCGCCAGAACGCGTCAAACACCGCGGTTGGTGCGGGAAGCCACAGCGCGTCCACCCAGCCGGTGCACGAGACGGCGCCCCAGACGCCTAGGACGGCCACCGGGCTCGTCCAAAAAAGAAGCCGCCGCCACGCCGCGCTGCCGCCCACCGCCGGTCCGATCGCGAGCGATGCGCCGAGCTTGCCGCTCCGCAGCGCCCAGACAAATGCCGCCGCGTAGCCCAGTACCAGCAGCAGATAGAACGCGCAGAGGCTGGAACCTCCGGCAGCAGCTGCGGGCGTCTCGGTCATCTCCCCTCCAGTCTTCGGAACCTAGCGCGAAAAATCAAGCGCGGGTGTAGGGGATAAGCCCTCAACCCAAATTAAAGCGCCAACGGCGGTTCTATCTTGGTCCTGTAAGGCGTAGGCACTGCTTGCAACATTTGAAGCTCAACTAACCGAGCCCCTGCCCGAGAGGCCGTTTGTGAAGGAGCATTTTTTGCTTCATAGGCCGCCAAGTCATTCTCATTTTGGAATACTTGATTAACATCCGGAAGCCAAAGGCCTTTTTCTGTGCAAAACTCGGCTAATTGTTCTGGCGTAACCCATTGAACCTGATGAACGCGTTCTCCCAAAGCCAAGCAATACTGCTGCTGCTCCGCGTGCCACGTTCCTTCAATTGTTACGGGAGTACGTTCTCCCGCTTGAAACTTGAAGCTACTAAGCGCAGGTTTACTGCAATCGTCCCACACGAGTAAATTTGCAAGTCCGCGCTGAGTACGGAGGCCTTGCGTCGGCGAGTCCCATTCAACAAATGCCACGGAACCGGAAGCATGATGAATAATGTTTGCCGCTAATCCGCTGGGGCGAAAAGGCTCTTTGCCTGCTGCATCCAAATAACTCCTCCCGTACTGCCCAAATTCCGCCGGGCGCGCACGATGGGGATTCATACGGAGTCTTAATATACCTCCATTTTCTCCCGGCCCTGTAAACTCCAAGACCGGAGCATTTGCAAGAAAGGGCCGCTCAACCGGCTCATTCGTGAGTCCACAGCTCGCCGCTACTTCCGTGCTTCTTTCAAGACGGGTGGTCCATGCCGCTTGTGCTGCAGTTGACTCCGTCATGCTGCATGCATTACCGCAACAATTGTTTTCCGTCCACCTACCGGAAGTGGTAGAGTGCGCACCCTTGTCCTTGCCGCCTTCCATGAGCCCGCTCCCCTCGCCCGTCGCGCAATCCGCATTCCACTTTCTGGGCGTCTGCGGCACCGCGATGGGCAATGTCGCCGCGATGCTGCAGGAGGCCGGTGCGCGCGTGACGGGGTCGGATAACAACGTCTACCCGCCGATGTCCGACTATCTGGCCGCGCGCGGGATTCCGATCGCATCGCCCTATTCGCCCGAAAATCTCCCCGCCGATCCCGACGCGTGGATCGTCGTCGGCAACGCGCTCTCCCGCGGCAACGTCGAGCTGGAAGCGGCGCTCGACGCCAAGCGGCCGACGATCTCGCTCCCCGAGGCGCTCAAATTTTTCTTCCTGCGCAAGACGCACAACCTGGTCGTGACCGGCACGCACGGCAAGACGACAACCACCTCGCTGCTCGCCTGGCTTTTCGAGCACGCCGGCAAAAAACCGTCGTGGCTCATCGGCGGGCTGCCCGAAAACCTCGGCACCGGCTGCAAGCGGCAGGACGGCGCGCACTGGATTTTGGAGGGGGACGAGTATGACACCGCGTATTTCGATAAGCGCAGCAAGTTCGTCCACTACCTGCCCGAGCTGGTCATCCTCAACAATCTCGAATTCGATCACGCGGATATCTTCGCGAACCTGGAAGCAATCCAGAATTCCTTCCGACAACTCGTCCGCCTTATTCCGCAAAACGGCGCGCTTCTGATCAACGCGGATGATGAGAACATCCGCCCCGTCCTCGCGGATGCGCGCTGCCCGATCATTGAAATCGGCTTTGGCGCGCATGCCGCGGTTCGCATTGAAGATTGGCGTGCTGAAGGCAACGGACAGAGCTTCAAATTGCTGGGGCAAGAATTCCACCTGCCGCTCTCGGGCAAGCACAACGCGCGCAACGCTGCGATGGCGCTGACGGCGGCGCGGCATTACCAGATTCCGCTGGAGACGCTCGCTGCCGGCCTCGCTGCCTTCCGTGGGATTCGGCGCCGGCAAGAAATCCGCGGCGAGAAAGGCGGCGTGACGATCCTCGATGACTTCGGCCATCACCCGACGGCGATCGCAGCGACACTCGAAGGACTGCGCACACGTTTTGCGGGACGGCGGCTCTGGGCGCTGTTTGAGCCGCGCAGTAACACGACGCGCCGCGCGGTCTTTCAAGAAAGCCTCCCGGCTGCGCTCGCCTTAGCTGATGGCGTCGTCGTGGCACAAGTCGCCGCGCTCGAGCAAATCCCGGCGGCCGATCGTCTCGATCCCGAGCGCGTCGTCGCCGATATCGCACGGACCGGCATCCCCGCTTACTACGAAGCAAACGCCACTGCGATCGTCGCCCGCCTGCTCCCTCTCCTCCAACCGCAGGACGTTGTGGTGGTCTTCTCCAATGGCGGCTTTGGTGGATTGCATGAGAAGCTGCTCGCGGGGCTTTCTACTCAGGATGCAGCGCGCGTGTAACAGAACATCGTCATCCTCAAGCATCGCGCTCTTCCCTTCCAATACCAGAAACGTGTCATCCTGAGCTTGTCGAAGGACCTGGCTACAAAAAATCCTGGCCAGCGCACATGATCGCGCAGCCGCAAAGCAGCGGCCAGCCCTCTTCCAGGCTTTACGGAGAAAGCAAGACTGCTGACCATCTGCTTCTGAAATCGGAAAGGCGCCTTGGACTTTCCTCACCTTTGCCAACCAGGTCCTTCGACTTCGCATCGCATAAGCGATGCTTTCGCTCAGGATGACAATGTTTTATAGGCTATAAAAGCGGACGAAGGCTTGCCCCATCCCCCGGAGAGTGATACGGTCAGCACTGCCTCGGGCACTGCCATGACCTCGATCAGCCTCCCTAACGCCGACCACCATGCCGCGCGCATGGACCGCATCTACGGCATCCAGCGGCACATTTACGACATCACGCGCGGCTGTTGGCTCTTAGGCCGCAACCGGATGCTCCGATGGCTGGATATCCGCCCCGGCGACCGCGTGCTCGAGATCGGCTGCGGAACGGCGCGCAACTTGGTCAAGCTTGCCCAGCGCCACCCGGATGCGCACTTCTACGGGCTCGATATCTCCGCCCAAATGCTCGCGACAGCCCAGGCGAAGATCGACCGGAATCGTTTGACCAGCCACATCCGCCTGCATTGCGGAGCCGCCGAAAAACTCGATCACAAAACCATGTTCGGCCAGGAAAAGCCGTTTGATACCATTTTCTTTTCCTACTGCCTGACGATGATCCCGCCCTGGCGCGAGTCCATCCAGGCGGCGATCGATCACCTTCCCCCTGGCGGCACGCTGGCCATTGTGGACTTTTTTGATTTGGCGCCCTGGCCAAAATTCTTGCGCAAGACGATGGTCTGGTGGCTGAGCCATTTTGGTGTCCGATACAAACCCGAGCTCGTCCCCTACCTCCGCTCGCTCGAGCAAACCGGGAAGATTCAGCTTGAAGTCCGAGCCATCGCCGCACGCTACGTGATGGTCGCGTTTGCCAAGAAGGTTGGCTAAGAGCTACGTGTTGCCTACAACAGAAAGTTGATAAAATAGCTCGTCTTCCGTGCGCCCGTCCGGCCATGTTCGCGACTCACGCTTTACAAATTTAAAGCCTTGCCGCTGGTTGGCTCTGCGCGACGCCTCGTTGGATTCTCGATGAGAAACAACAATCGTTTTAAATTTTGGATGTTTGCGGATCCATTGCAACCGGACATCATAGAGCCGTTGGGATAAGCCTTGCCGCCGATACTGCGGCAGAATAAACGACATCACCAAGAGGGCAGTTTGGCCCGAGGCATCCTCTCGTGCGGTTACGACGCCGGTAATGCCGATGAGGCGGCTATCATCAAACAGACCAAATACCTGATGCCCGGGGCCTTGTATGAGATTCTGCCACTCCTCGGGAGATTGTGCCGCCGAAGCCTCATAGGAGGCACAGAAAGCCCCCGGTTCTGTTTGAAGCGCGATGAGACGCAGGTCTTTGAAAATAGGCCACTCGGATGGGTCCAGCGGACGCGCACTCAGTGCCATATTACGACTTCCCGGGAACCAGCGCGACGAGGCGCACTCCACGAGAGCCCTGCCGCACCGTCAGCGTGATGGCCTGATTGGCCCGCAGCTTGCCCAGCGCAGCCCGCCAGGAGGCCAGGTCGGGAATGGGCCGGGGCTGGCGGTCGCCTTTGGCAAGAATCTCTTCGATGAGATCACCGGCCATCAGCTTGCCGTCGGCCAGCGCGCTTTCTTCTACCTCAGTTACAATCACACCATGGGTGTTGGCGGGCAGTCCGAAGCGCCGCGCCAGAGCGGGCGTCACCTCTTCGATCGAAACGCCGCGCAGCACTGTGGGCAGTTCGATCGGCGGGAGGTTGGATTTTTTATCCCCCTCCGCATCTTGAGAATCCTCCGTGGCGGCAACGGTGGCGGGCAGCTCGGCAATTTTGAGCGAGACGGTTTTTTGCTGACCATCGCGCAGAAAGGTGAGTTTGACCGACGTGCCGATGGGCAGCTGCGAGACGGCCAAGCGCAGCTGGGCCGGATCTTGCACCGCCTCCCCCTGATAGCCCACGATCACGTCGCGGCGCTGGATGCCCGCGCGGTCCGACGGAGAACCGGGCACGACATCGCTCACGACAGCCCCCTGCTCGATCGCAAGGCCGAGTGCTTCTTGCAGCTCGGGCCGGATCGGCTCGATGCTGATCCCCAGGTAACCGCGGATCACCTTCCCTTTCGCCAGCAAGTTCTCCACGACAAACCGGACAAGATTGGATGGAATGGCAAAGCTGATTCCCTGAAAGCCCCGGCTGGTTGAGGCAATGGCCGTGTTGATGCCGACGAGCTCACCCCGGATGTTGACGAGCGCTCCGCCCGAGTTGCCGGGGTTGATCGCCGCGGTGGTTTGGATAAAATCTTCGTATGAGTTGTTCGTCAGGTCGGGGTTGCGGCCCTTGGCGCTGACGATTCCGTGGCTGACCGATTCGCTCAGGCCGAACGGATTGCCGACGGCCAAGACTTGCTCGCCGGGCTCGAGCTTCACCGAATCACCCCACGGCAGCGCGTGCAAATCGGCCGCCTGGATTTTGATGATGGCCAAATCCGTCGGCTCGTCGACGCCCAGCACCTTCGCCTTGAAGCGGCGCTTGTCGTGGAGCTGGACGATGATCTCCTCCACCTGCTCGACGACGTGGCCGTTGGTGACGATGTGCCCTTCGCGGCTGATGATGACGCCAGAGCCGACCGACTCTTCGCGCGCGCTGCCCCGGCCGCCGCGCCGTCCCGGTGTGGGTACTGACGGAGCAAAGGGGAAAGCTTCACCAAAATTATCCAAAGACGGCGTCGCAGCGACCCGGCGCGTGGTGTTGATATTGACGACGCTGGGCAGGACGGCACGGACCAGCCGGCCGTACTCACGGTTGATCTGCTCGAGGATGGGAACGCTGCCCGCCTCGATCGGCGCGCTGGCGGCGGGGGTGAAAACTTTATCCTGCGCGGTGACAACCTTGGAAGCGGGCGCGGATGCGGCGGGCGTGGTAGTCGCAATGCTTGAGACTGCCGGAGCGACGTGGCCGGGCGTGCGCTTCCATGAGCACATCGCGCCCGGGACGCATCCAGTCCTGATTTTCCAAAGGAGGAGAGTAACGGCCGCGACCAGCAGGAGGAAAAGGCAGAAGCGCTTCATATCGAGACGCCGCTACGATGCGGTCACCAATGGCGCATGGCAAATGGATTCTAACTAACTTTAGGTGGATTTTTTAGAAGAATAGCAGGAATAGAGTTTTATGTCAGATGAGCTCTTTTTTCCTGAAAAATATGAGCCGGCCTACTGGAGTGGCTTATTTGCCGATCCATGGAAAAAGGGCAAACCACCCGTCTATCGACTCAGCAACTTGGTAAGCTGCCTGCAACCACTAGAGAAAATGACGCCAGGAGAGTTCGCGGAACAATTAAATGCTATAAAACACGCAAATAATTTTTTCGGCAATCTAGGCGATGCGGATTCGGTTTTGCTGGAATTGGCCAACACAGCATCCGGCGGATATAATAATCGCTTTGCCGCGCAAGCGCCTCAAGCACAAGCAGCGGCTGTGGCTATCGCACGCGTACTCAAACAGGAAGCGCTGGATTGGATACGAGATACTATGTGGTCAGACATCACCGGCCCCAGGCGAGAATGGCTGGAAGCAGTATATGCTCAGGCTAAAACGCCGCGTGTCACAACTGAGACCATTGCTCCAGTGGTAGCTAAACTTCAGGAACTAGAAGGTTCTGTTGCCATGCACGGTGAGAAAACTGTAATTCCAGATACTTAAAATCCTCTTTGCCCTTATTAATAAGGGCGGCTACCTTCCGCCATGCAACTCACCTGCCACGGCGCGGTCCGGGAGACGACGGGCTCGCAGCATATCGTGGAGGTCGGCGGCTTTCGCGTGCTCCTGGATTGCGGGCTGATGGAAGGCAACCGGGAAGAAGCGTATCAGCGCAACCGGCGCTTCCCGTACGACCCGAAGTCGATCGACGCGGTCATCCTCTCCCACGCGCACATCGACCATAGCGGGAACCTGCCGGCGCTCGTCGCGCAAGGCTTTGCCGGGAATATCTACAGCACCTTCGCCACGCGCGATCTGGCGAGCATTCTGCTGCAGGACAGCGCCAAGGTGCAGGCCAGCGATATCGAGTACGTCAACCGCCGCCGCGCGAAAAAGGGACAGACGCCCTTTAAGCCGCTGTACGACGCACAAATGGCCGAGAAGGCGATCCGGCAGTTTGTGACGCTCGATTACCACCGCCCGTTTCCCGTGGGGCCCGGCATCACCGCGACCTTCTTTGACGCGGGCCACATGCTCGGCTCGGCGCAGGTGATGCTCGAGTTGCAGGAGAAGGGCAAGAAAGTCCGCTTCCTCTTCTCGGGCGACGTCGGCCGGGGCAAGGCGGATATTTTGCGCGACCCGGAGTACCCCACCAATATCGACGTTCTCTTGATGGAAAGCACCTACGGCGACCGGCTGCACGAAGATCTCTCGACCGCGAAGGAAGAACTGGCACGCATCGTGCGAGAATCAATCGAACGCCGCGGCAAGTTGCTCATCCCCTCCTTTGCCGTCGGCCGCTCGCAGCAGATTGTATATGTGCTCAATCAGCTCGAGCGCGAAGGGAAAATTCCCGTCGTGCCGATCTACGTCGACAGCCCGATGGCAACGAACGCGACCGAGGTGTTCCGCCTACACCCGGAATGCTTCAACCAGCAGACGTACGATTTTCTGCAGAACGTCCGCAACCCGTTTGGGTGGGATAGCGTCCAGTACCTGCGCGAGGCGTCGCAATCGATGAAGCTCAACACACTCGAAGGGCCGGCGATCATCATCTCCGCCTCGGGCATGTGCGAGGCCGGGCGCATCCTGCATCACTTGCAAAATCATCTCGGCAAGCCCGAGACGACCGTCCTTTTCATCGGCCACTGCGCCGAGCAGACGCTGGGGGCGCGGATCCTCGCGGGGCAGACCCCCGTCAACATCTTCGGCGAGCCGGTCGACGTGCGTGCGCGTATCCTCAAGCTCAACGCCTTCAGCGGTCACGCGGATAAGAATGAGCTGGTCGAGTATGCCCGGCGTATCACCGGCTCGAAGCGCCGCATCTTCATCGTCCACGGCGAGGCCGATCAGTCCGAGGCTCTGGCCCGGCACCTGCAGGAAGCCCGCATCGGCGAGCACGTCGCCATTCCTAATTTAGGACAGCCGGCGGCACTATAGGCTGCGGCTACTAAAGGGGGCAACCCAGGGATACCCGAATAGGATTTCTGAGGATTTCTGGTTTTCCCGTATCGAGAGGTTGAACCACAAACGTATCGTTCGAGGTCCGCGCTGCTAAACTTACTCTTACTGGACTTTGGTAGCCACGTGCTCCTGCCGCGGCTTCCACGGCTTCCGTAGTCGCCTTGCAACCGGGTGGAGTATCGAGCAGTGCCAGGGGTTGTTCAATCCCGGGCGTCGCCGTGTAGAAAGCGGTACCAGGCGGATAACCGATCTGACCTTTGCTGTTTAAGGAGCACGCCACGGCTCCGAGAGCGGCCATCAGAACTGCAAACGGGAGAACACCACAGCCGCTGGGGTAAAGTTCCCTTTGTCTTTGTTGTCGCTCCTCTGCCCGCGCGTCAGCGTCATCGATTTCTTTTATTGGTCCGCCTGCGCCCATTATAACTCCTTAAAGAATTGTAGAGAACCTGTGCCGCGATCTTGGTGAAACGTCAACCTGCCAAACGAACAAATCAGCGGGAGTTACTACGGACAGCTGAAAACGACGCCCTCGAACCTTCCTGTCGGCATTACGAACGCATGTTCACCGACATTAGCCTGAACGATCCCTCCGTATCGCACGGATCCCACCACCGTGGCAGGAATCGGCTCACCCAGGCCCATGACCTTCGCGCGCCTTCTCACCTCTTTGTCGGATAAATGGCAATCATCGACAACTTCAATCAAAGAAAGCCTGCCGCCCTTTTGAGACGCTGCGACATAAAAGTCTGCCGCGGGCGGGCTGTCGGCTGCGCGCACCGCGCGCGCCTTGGCGTGTTCTCTCAAAGAAGATGCGCAGCCGGTCGTTCCCGTTATAACACCGGCGGCGCTGGCCAACAGCAGCCCCAGGGTCAACAAAGGCCCAATGCAACCTCCACGTGGACGGTAGGTATATGAAAAAGAGCTGTTGCCGTTAGAGGGGAACGTTCCGCTGCTCATCTAAAGGTTCCTTTGAAAAGTGGCTTTCGGGTTCGTACCGCATGAGCCGGGCAACGTCAACTTATGAAGCAAAAAATCGCGCCGCGCAGGGCTTGGTGCTTTTCATCTGAGAACAAGGCGGGCAGGCTGTCCGCCCATGCAGGAATCCTCCAAGCAGGTCGTGCTCAAGCTGTTAGAAGCGCTCCCGTCACGGCCCCGCACGATCCTCGACGCACCCTCGGGCAACGGCTGGCTGGGTGAGCGGCTCCCCTTCGAGGCGACGGTGGATGGGATTGACCTATATGCCCAACCCGACGGCGCGGGCCGGTACCGCACGATTCACGCCTGCGATTTGGATGACGGGCTGCCCGCCGCGCTCCCCGTCTACGACTGCATCACCTGCTGCGAAGGGATCGAGCACGTGGGTAATCCGCTCCTGCTCCTCAAAAGCATGCGGCGCCACCTGGTCGCGGGCGGGGCGCTGTTTGTCACCACGCCCAACATTTGGCACCCGGCATCGAAAGGAAAGTTCTACCGCACCGGCTTTTTCCCCGACTTCCCCTGCTACGTCGACCGGATCGCGCCGGGCTCGCACATGCACATCACGCCGTGGTCGTTTCCGCAGCTGGCGCTCTACCTGCGTTTGGCCGGGTTTGGGAAGATCCGCCTGCACGCCGAGCCGCTCAGCCGTCCCAAGCGGTGGCTCGACCGCCCGTTCGCGCTGTTGCAAAAGCTTTACTGCGCGCGCAAGTCCCGGGCTGCGCGGAACGAGGAAGACCGCTTGTTCTGGGAGCAAGCCGCCAGCGAGGGCTCGCGACTTGGGCGCCACCTGATTGTCTCGGCCGTTGCAGCGTAGATTATCGGGAGCACTCAACCGGAGTGATCTCGCGAGCAGCGAACGTACGTTTCTGCTCGGATCCGACATCCAAAACCGTCATGCCTCCATCCGGATTTCTGCTCAAGATCGTCGCCCCGCGGGCAAGCGCAGACAACTGCATCTGAGAAAGCCGCTGACCTAAGCACGCTCCATCTCCCACCAGAAGGCGTTCAGCGGTGCTCCCCTCAGGCCGGGCAATGAGGGCTTGCTGACTGCGCTGCGCTTCCTCCGCGCGGGACTGCATATTTAAAATTTCGGCGAAAAATCGAAGCGTGAATGCTAAACCTAAACCGCTGAAACCGAGTAATCCAAGACAACTACACGAGAGCTTAAGGCGGCGCTCGCTTTGCAACATATCGTTAGAAGATATGCTCATGGATTTTGAAATCGAGCTTCCTCGTAACGCCTAGCAGGGCTTATCGCTCTCTCACGCGCTGGGGAGGTTTGCAAGGAGCTGCAGCGGACGTATTGGCCCCGACAGCAGTTCCGCTGCGGACGCTGCGAGCAAGAGGAAGGCACGGCGCTTGCGGCGCTGGGCGCGCATCCACAGCGCCAGGGGGATCCGGACGGAGCGACCAACTAGGTGTTGGCGGATACAAGTAATGCAGCGCAGCACCGGCGCCAGAGCTAAATAAGCCCAAGCCAATGAGCATGCTCTTAGCCGTTGCGACGTACTGCTGAAAGGCTGGATCTGGAATTTCTGAATCGAAGCTCATTAATACGCCTTGCTTGAAAATTGGAATGAAAATGGCGAGGCCTACTCGCTTTCCATGGACAAGTACCGCGCGCTTGAGGCAACGTCAACCGACTTCTTATGTCCGCTGCATCAAAGCCCGACACAATCTTGGCCCCGGCAACACCGCCGGGCGTGGGCGCGCTCGCGCTGCTGCGCCTCTCAGGCCCTGCCGCGCGCACTTTCACTGAGCAGCTCCTCGAAGCTCCGCTCGATTGGCAGCCGCGCGTGGCACAGCACGTCTGGCTCGCGCGTGAGGGCAAGCGGCTCGACGACGTGCTACTCACCTGGTTCCAGGCGCCGAACTCTTTTACGGGCGAGGATATCGTCGAGATCTCCTGCCACGGCAATCCGCTGATTGTGCGCAACATCACCGCCGCGTACCTGGCCCTCGGCGCGCGAATGGCGGGCCCGGGAGAATTCACCCAGCGCGCATTCTTGAACGGCCGCCTCGATCTGACGCAAGCCGAAGCGGTCGCCGACGTCATCTCCGCCGCGACCGACGACGCGCTCGCGGGCGCGCAAGCAATGCTTTCTGGGCGGTTGGGTCAAGCGATGCAAGAGCTGCGCTCCGAGCTCATCGACGTGCTCGCGCATCTGGAAGCACATGTTGATTTTCCTGATGAAGATATCTCTCCGCAAACCGGCGCGGCGTTTCGGACGCGCGTTCAAAAAGCGTGCGAGCAAATCACCACGCTGGCAGATACTGCGCCGCTGGGCCGAATTTTGCGCGAAGGCTTTTCGGCAGCGCTCGTCGGTGCGCCGAACGTCGGCAAGTCGAGTTTGCTCAACGCGCTGCTGCGCCATGACCGCGCAATCGTCTCACCGCATCCGGGGACGACGCGCGACACGATTGAGGCCGAGGCCAACCTAGGCGGCGTGCGCGTCCGTCTCATCGATACGGCGGGCCAGCGTGACTCGGGCGATGCGATCGAGGCGGAGGGGATTCGGCGTGCGCGTGCGACCGCGGCGGCGGCGGACCTCTTGATCGAAGTGGTCGAGGCGCATCTCCCTTCCCCGGCGTCGCTTTCGGAAGCGCCGACAAGTTCTGAGTCGCAACGCCGCATCCGCGTCGCGAACAAAGCCGACCTGGGCGTTGCGGAAGGACATGGCGGCGCACTACGCACTTCCACAACAACCGGCGAAGGCCTGGCCGAGCTCGAGCGCGCGATTGCCGAGGCCGCGTGGGGCGCAAATCCGCGCCCGCAAGAGGGATGGCTGACCGTCAACGCACGGCAGGAGGCGGCGCTCCGGCGCGCCCTCGCGGCGCTGGGTCAGGCGGAAACTTCGCTCGCGGCAAAAGCCCCGCCCGAGCTCGTCGCCATCGACCTGCGCGCCGCCCTGGAAGCGCTCGGCGATGTCGTCGGCGCCACCACGAACGAGGATATCCTCGACGCCCTCTTCAAGAATTTTTGTATTGGGAAGTAGGGCGCGTGAGCAGGCCACAACGCCTATCCGCTGTTCGTGAACTACCGAGAGTTAGAATATTCTCTACAGAGGCACGCGGTGGCGGGACTCATTCCACGGACCCGCGGACAGAGAAGCAGATACCGCGCTTGTTGCTGTCATCTAGCCAGCAGCGCAAGGATGCCCAGCTTCACCCGCGGGTTGTCGCAAGGGCCAGTCGGGAGGTGGGCCAGCCGTTACAACTGCCGCGGCGCTCTCCAGCACACCGGAAGCGCGAACGGGTTCGGCAGAGGGGGTAGGCATCACAGGAGCCCCAAATCGGCCGGCAGTTTCAACGGGACTGCCCTGTGCCGATCCTGGCGTGAACTCAAGAGCGGGCATGACACGCCCCTGCAACGGGCAGCCTTTGTCAAAACTCGCTGGGTTTGACAAGTCGCCAAGCGCCACCGTTCCCTGCGGCCTCGGCCTGCGCACTGAAACTTCAGTTTTTGGATCTTTAGGGTCAGGCTCCAATTCTGATGAAATTTTTGACCATCTCACTGTCGTCTGCCTTGAGTCATCACGTGCAAAAGTAAGGATATCCTGCCGGGGTTCGTCATTACCTCCGCAAACAACGGTGCGCAGAGTACAGCGGCGCGAGGTTGGGTCATACGAGTAAACGGCGGAATCCACAAGACTAGGCGCATCACTGCTCGTCCCAATTTGCACCGTCCAACCAAGCGCTGTTTGCGTCATGGCCACTCTACGAACCGGGCTCCCATCACTCTGGCCCGCAGTGAACACCGCATCCCGATCCGCGGTCATTTCAAAACTAGCTTGTTGTAGATTGATCCCACAAATTTGAGCTGTTGCGCGTAAATCTTCAAGATTACGAGATGGGATTTGCATTCTATTGAACTCCTTTAAAACAAGTAGGTGGCATGATAGCTCGCACGTAATGTAACGAACCCCGCCGATGTCTGGACATAAACCAGTTCGGGCAGGTATTGCTCCTCTTCCCGCAAGAGCAGAAAATCGTCAACCTACTTTCAACTCGGGGCGGGCATGCTAAAAAAGATGCGCGTCGTACGGACTTGGCGTGGGGACGGAGGAAGCAGGCGCCGTCGTCGCCTTTCCCGCTTCGGCTAAAACGCCCACCGGACGCATAGAGGCAGCAGCGGGATGCGGAGGGCCTGCCGCTTCCATCCGCGGACCATCGAACGGCGCGTCGTAGTCGGGATCGGGAAGGTGGCCGTGCATCATGTATACAATATGTATACATAATTAGAATCGTCAACTTACTTGTCTGCGTAGGCCACCAATTAATCGTCGCCCGCGGGCCCACGAGACGGGTAGATTCCGCGCCTATACTATATAAGCCTCTATGACCCTCTATCCTTGGCTGCGCGCCCTGCTCTTTTGCCTGCCGCCCGAGACCAGCCATCATCTTGCGCTCAACCTGCTCAGCACGCCCGGTGTCGACCGAGCTATCCGCGCGCTCGGCATTGGTCGGGATTCGGCGACGCGCGGGGCTGCGCTCGAGACGCGGGCCTTCGGACTTACCTTCCCCAACCCAGTCGGCCTCGCGGCCGGCTTTGATAAGAACGCTGTCGCACTCCCAGCGTGGGAGGCCCTTGGCTTTGGATTTGTGGAAGTCGGCACCGTCACGCCGCTGCCCCAGGCGGGCAATCCGCGGCCGCGCCTCTTTCGCTTTCCGAAGCAACAAGCGCTGGTCAACCGGCTCGGCTTCCCGAACGAAGGGATGGAGGCGGTTGCACGGCGGCTGGAGGCACTGCGGGCGTCGGGGCGGTGGCCCACAATCCCCGTCGGAATCAATCTCGGCAAAGGAAAGGAGACGCCGCTGGAGGAGGCGCATCAGGACTACGTCGCCCTCCTGCGCCGGATGCGCAGCCTCGGCGATTACTTCGTCATCAACGTGAGCTCGCCCAACACTCCCGGCCTGCGGCGGCTTCAGGAAAAAGGCTTTTTGCGGACCCTACTCGCCCCGGTCGTCGCAGAAGCGCGCGCGGCGGGCAACCCCAAGCCGCTTCTGCTAAAGATTGCGCCGGACCTGGAAGATGCGCAGCTGGCTGATATTCTTGAAGTCGTAACGAGCCTGGAGCTCGACGGCATCATCGCCACCAACACGACGCTCGATAAATCCTCCATCGGCTCGGATGAGACGGGCGGGTTATCGGGTCTGCCCTTGCAAGAGCGCAGCACTCGCATGATCGGGTTTATTCACGAGAAAACCGGCGGCCGCCTGCACATCATCGGAGTCGGCGGCGTGTTTGATGCGGATGACGTCCAGCGCAAGCTCGATGCCGGCGCGTCTCTCGTGCAGCTCTACACCGGCTTTATCTATCAGGGCCCCGCCATCGCGTCCCAGATTTGCAGTAGGCTGCGAGCACGGGCGGGTTGAGCGCACTCCATCCCCGACCGCACACTCGCCTCGCTCTGTCACAAAACACCATCATCCTCGAGCCCGCCCTTCTTATCCCGTTACACTCCATCGTCATCCCGAGCTTGTCGAGGGACCTGGCCCCGCAGAATCTTGGCAAGCTGACCTTATTCTTGTCGGGGTGCGCGGTTCTCTTTTATCCAACTCGGGCGCTGTATTTGTAATAACCTCGCTTCCTTGCAACTAGGTCCTTCGACAAGCTCAGGATGACAATGCTTTGGGGCTTTTTTTCAAATTAGGACACTACCCCCTCTTGCCCGCGATTGACAAAAGCTGCCTGCCTGGGCTTTGATGGCCAGCTATGACCGGATCTGGAATTCTCATGGGGCTGCTGCTGGCGGCCTACGTTATCGTCTGCCTGCTTTTGCTCGTCGCCGTTTTGATGCAACGCCCCAAGCAAGAGGGCCTGGGCGCGGCGTTCGGCGGCGGCGTCACCGACTCGGTCTTTGGCGCGCAGACCTCTGAAATCCTCACCAAAGTGACGATCTGGCTCACGGCTCTCTTCTTCCTAATGTCGATGCTGCTGGCCTATCTGTACGCGCACCGGCGCGGCACTTCCGCAGTGGGCGATGCGCTCAGCCAACCCGCCGCCATGCAGTCTGCTCCGGCCAAGACGGCGGAGCCCGGCAAACCCGCCCCCTCCCCCGCACAGCCGTAGGATTTTTTCCCGATGCGCGCACGCGGCGGATCTTGGGAGTGGACTGGCCTCCGCGCGCTGCTGCTCACGTGCGCCTTCGGGCTGCTCTGCGGGTGCGGCGTTACTGAGCCCCCGGCCGACTTCACCTTCATCAACGGCGCAGAGCCCGAATCACTCGACCCTGCCATCGTCACCGGACAGCTCGAAGGGCGGCTTTGTAATGCGCTTTTTGAAGGACTCCTGGCCCGGGATGAAAACGGCACACTCGTCCCCGGCATGGCGGAGCGCTGGGAGATTTCTCCCGATGCACGCACCTACACCTTTCATCTACGAGACAGCCGCTGGTCGAATGGAGACCCGGTCACCGCGCACGATTTTGTCTACAGCTGGCGGAGGGCGCTCCTTCCCGCAACGGCTTCTCGCTATGCGGAGCAACTCTACTATCTGGAAAACGGCGAGGCGCTCAACCGCGGCCAACTCACCGACCCCGAGCGCCTCGGCGTCCGCGCGCAGGACGACCGGACGCTGATTGTTCGATTGAGGGAGCCAACACCGTTCTTCCTCGAGCTCTGCGCCTTCACGACGCTGCTGCCCGTCCATCGGCCCACGATTGAACGCTGGGGTGATCTTTGGACCAAGCCGGGCCGGATGGTCTCCAACGGTGCGTACACGCTGGCAGACTGGCGGATCGATTACCGCATCCGCTTGAAGGCCAACCCGCACTCCTGGCGCGCGCCGACGGTCCGCTTCAAGACGATCGACGCCCTCCCGATCAGCAGCGCCACCACGGCGTTCAACTTGTTCCATGCTGGGCAGGTGCAACTGGTGATGGATAAAGGCGTCATCCCCACGACGCTCCTGCCGGTCTTGCGGGAGAAGCCCTACTTCCATTCTGCGCCGTTCCTCGCAACGTACTTCTACCGGTTCAACTGCAACCGGAAGCCGTTCACCGACGCGCGCGTCCGGATGGCGCTCGCGCTTGCGCTAGATAAAAAGCGGATCGTCGAGCGCATCACCCAAGCGGGCGAGCCCATCACTGGCGCGTTCACTCCGCCGGGCATTCCCGGCTACACCCCTCCGCGCGGACTGGGGTACGATCCGGAGCGCGCGCGGGCACTCCTGGCCGAGGCTGGCTACCCCGGCGGACGCGGCTTCCCCGCCACCTCCATCCTCTACCAGACGAGCCTGTTCGAAGAAAAAATCGCGGTCGAAATTCAAGCCAGCTGGCAGCAGAACCTCGGCATCCACGTCACGCTGCGAAATCAGGAATGGAAGGTCGCCCAGCAATCTCTCAGTCGAATGGATTACGACGTTGCGCGCACTTCCTGGGTCGGTGATTATAATGATCCCAACACCTTCCTCGACTGCTTTGTCACCGATCGCGGAAATAATCGCACCGGCTGGAGCAATGCGCGCTACGATGCGCTCCTAGCCCAAGCCGCACGCACGATCGATGCCTCCCGACGCTTCACTCTTCTGCGCGAAGCCGAAACGCTCTTGGTAGAGGAGGCGCTGCCCCTTCTGCCAATCTTTCATTACGTCGGAATAGCGCTCTATAATGCCGACCGATTGGGCGGGTTTTCTCAAAATCTCCTCGACGAACATCCGTTGCGATGCCTTTTTTGGAAAAACTAAATATGAGCCATTGCAAATCAGTGGTTGTATAAATCCGTAAAATCTTTTATACGCCTTGGCCGGTTAGTCTATGGGTTCAATTAAAAAACGCCGCAAAGCGAAAATCGCAAAGCACAAGCGCCGCAAGCGCTCGCGCTCGAATCGCCATAAGAAGCGGTTGCGTTACAAGTCTTAGACCGTACACTTTTATTAGTGAACGGACGATCAGAACGCGTTGCCAAGGCCCCGCCAAGTCCGCTTATGCGGACGGCGTGGGCGGCTGCGTGCCTTCTTGCGTTCCTGCATGCCCCGTGCGCTTTTGCAGCATTAGCGCCCCCAGCGGCCCCTTCCCCCGATACCAGCCGGATGCGTCCGGCGATGCTCTCCGCTCCCGCTCAGTCGCGCGCAAAGGCTCAGGCGCTGTATGCCGAGGCGTTGCGCATCACCGCCGCGCAAGGGATCGCCGAGGCGCTGCCGCTCTACCTCGAAGTGCTCGAGCTCGATCCCTCCTTCGTGTCACTGCAGGTCAAAGTCGCCCTGCACTATTTGCAGCGGGATGAGACCGCCAAGGCGTTCGATGCCTTGAAAAAAGCGATGGCCGCCAACCCGGATGCGCCGGAGCTCAAGGGCGTGCTCGCACTCGCCTACAGCATCCAGAAAAATTACTCGGAGGCAATTCGCCTCGCGCAGGAGGTGCTCCGCGACCATCCGGAGGAGATCAACGCCTACCGCGTTCTGTTTGAGGCTTACACCGCGCAAGGGCGGTTGAACGAGGCCGTCGCGTTCGTCGAGAAAACGGTTCAGCAAAAAAGCAATAATCCGCTTTTCTGGGTGAATCTTGCCCGGCTTTACGAGCAGCTGCTGCTCGAAGAAAAGAAAGCGACCGAGTCGGAAATCGCCCGCCGACTGCTCCCCTTATATCAAAAAGCCGAGGCCAGCGGCGCGCTGACGCCCGAGGCGCTGGTCGGCGCCGCGGATGTCTACCTGCGCCTGGGCCAGTACGAGCTGGCGCGCGACCGGCTCGAGAAGGCGTACGCGCTCTCGCCCGATCTTCCGGCGCTGCGTGAGCAGCTCGCCGAACTCCATGTCCGGCTCAATAACGACGACCGCGCCATCGTCCTTCTGGAAGAAGTCCTGGCCAAATCCCCCACCCGGGCCGAGCTCTACCTCGAGCTCGGTCAGCTCTACGAGCGCGGGCACAACATCTCCAAGGCCGAGTTCAACTATCGGCAGGCCCTCAACCTCGCACCCGATGTCATTGACGGCCCGATGCGCCTGGCCTCCATCGAGCTGCAGCAAGGCAAAACCAAGGAAGCGCTGGCCACGCTCAGTCAAACCCTCACGCGCCGGCCCGATTCCATCCGGCTCGCGCTCGCCTATGGCTACGCACTGCGCATCGGCTCGCAGCCGGCAGAGGCGATCCGCATCCTTTCCGCCGCCCGGGACCGCGCGCAAACGCCTCCTGAGAAAAAATGGATCGATGCCGATTTTTTTATTGAGCTCTCACTCTGCCACCAAGCAGTCGGCGAGACCGAGCGCGCCGAGGCGCTCCTGCGCGAAGCGGCCGTCAACTTCCCGAATGAAGAAAAGCTGCCCGTCGCGCTCGCTTCCATCCTGCTAGAAAAGCGCCGCACCGCCGAAGCGCTGGCGCTGATGAATCAAGCGCAGGAAAAATTCCCCAACTCGCCCAAGCTCCTGTACCTGACGGCCGTGCTGCAGCGCATCCAGAAAAACTATCCGGCTGCGCTTGCGCTCCACAAGAAGCTCGCCGCCAACCCTGCTACCGCCGCGACCACGTTGCAAGATCCGCATTACTGGCAGGAGCTCGCGCTGGCGCAGCTTCTGGGCGGACAAGCGACAGAAGCCGAAGCAACGCTCCGCTCCTCAATGGAAAAGTTCCCAGAGGATGAATCGATGGCGCTGGCGCTCGTGCAATTTCATCTCCATCAAAAGCAGTTCCCTGCCGCGACGCAAGCGGTCCAAAATGCGCAAGGCCGCTGGCCAAAGTCCGCAGCGCCGTGGCTGATGGCGGGCACCGTCGCCCGCACAGAGAAAAACTGGCCACAAGCACGCCAAGCGTTTGCCAAGGCGCGGCAGCTGGCGATTGCTCAAAATAACACCATGCAAGAAATCCAAGCGTACGGAGAAGAAGCCGCAATGCTTGAAGAAGCGGGGCAGAACGAAACACTCGAGGCGTTCCTGCGCGAAGCGCTCGTCAAATTCCCGGAGAGCGATGTTCTGCTCAACAGCCTCGCCTATTTCTTCGCGCAGCAGGGCAAAAACTTGGAGGAGGCGTTGCGTCTGAGCCAAAAGACGCTCGAGCGCTCGCCCCACAGCGGCGCGTATCTGGATACGCTCGGCTGGATTTACTACAAGCAGGGCAAGCTCGAGCAGGCGCTCGTCTGGCTGCAGGAGGCGCTCGTACAGCTCGATGATGACCCGGTGGTACTCGAACACCTGGCCACGGTGCACGACGCGCGCAGTGAATTTTCCCAAGCCACCGTCTACTGGCAGCAAGCCGTCGCGCAAACGCCGGACGACGCGCGCCTGCTTGCCGGCCTCAAATCGGCGCAGGCCAATCTCGAAAAACAAAACGCGCGCGTGCAGGCAACGCCGCCCCGCCCCTCCTTCTAAAATTTTTTCCGCTCCATGCAGTTGAACCTCTCCGCCCGCGTCGTCACGTTCGCGCTTCTCCTTTCCTTTTTCCCAAGCCCGCTGGCGCTCCACGCACGGCCTGCAAAAGCTGTCCGGCCACGTCTTTCACAAACGCCGACTCCACTGGCGCCTCCCACTACCCCTGGAGAACTCGCGCCCCGCATCGACGCGCGCGGCGTGATGCTCATGGATCCCATCACCGGCCAGATCCTCTTCTCACGGGCCGAAAATAAACCTTTTCTGCCCGCGAGCACCGTTAAGCTCATGACCGCCCTACTCGTCTATGAAAAGACGCGGCTGGCGGGCGCTGTCCGCGTCGAACCGGTCGACACATATGTCGAGCCCAGCAGCATCCCGCTGCGCACCGGCGAGGTGGTCCGGGTTAGTGATTTGACGTATGCGCTCCTCTTAGGCTCGGACAATGATGCGGCGATGGCTCTAGCGCGGCATGTGAGCGGTTCTGT
>CAYYVW010000015.1:0-39596 GCA_964473925.1 uncultured Verrucomicrobiaceae bacterium | reverse complement strand
GCCAGCTCATAGAACCCAGATCCCTCGACTGCGTTTCACTCCGCTCGGGATGATGAGGGTGTGGAGCTACTATGAGGGATAAGGGTGCGTTGGGGCTTCGATGGGCAGCAGGCGGGAGGCATCCAGATTTTTAGCTGGATTTGCCGTGCGGGAGGCTCTTCGATGCGAGGTCTGATGTCTGGGCCTAATTCTTCTGCGGCGGCTGCTTCCGCGATCCGGTATTCGGTCGTCGTGCCTTTTTATAATGAGGCGGAGAATTTGCCGACGCTGATTGGCGAGATCGACGCGATGCTGGGCAAGCTGGGCGGTTCGGCCGAGATTATTTTGGTAAACGACGGCAGCACGGATGCTTTCGAGCGCCCGGCTTCCAGCCCGAACTTTCCGATCCGGTGGATGGACTTGGAGCGCAACGCGGGCCAGAGCGCGGCGCTTTTCTTTGGAATGCAGGCGGCGCGTGGGGAGTGGGTAGTGACGCTCGACGCCGATTTGCAGAATGATCCGGCGGACGTTCCGGCCTTGGTGGCGGCGCTCGAGCGCGGGCGGCTGGATATGATCACCGGTGTGCGCGTGTCGCGGCAGGATACGTGGAAGCGGCGGATTCATTCGCGCATTGCCAACGCGGTGCGCTCGCGGCTGCTCGGGGACGGGTGCTCGGACACGGGCTGCTCGCTCAAGGTGATGCGGCGGGAGCTGGCGCAGCGGCTGCCTGCGTGGAACGGCATGCACCGGTTTATGCCGGCGCTCGCGGTGGCATGCGGTTATCGCACAGGGGAGGCGCCGGTGACGCACCGCGCGCGGCACGCGGGTGTGAGCAAGGTCCGGCCAGGACGCCGGGCGCTCCGCGCGACGGTGGACCTACTGGGGATGCTGTGGCTCTCGCGCCGGCAGTTTAGGACGCGGGTGAGAAGCTAGCCGATTAGGTCACTTGAAGCGTGGTGCCAGGACTCGACTCCGCAGGCTGTGCGTCTGAAGCGACAGCGGGAGAGATGCCGTCTTGTGCGGCAGCTGAGGCAGCAGCGGCAAGACGGAGACACATGGCGTTCACTTCAAGATCACGATGATCCAAACGGGTGCCGCGGGGAGTAACGATATAATCCCGATGAGTATGATTGCGCATGTTCAGAGTGATGCCGCTGGCGGGTAAAATCGTCAACGTAGTTTTTTTGAGAAAAGCAGGGCCTTAATAATCAGGCGTATGGACCTCGCTTAGAACAGCCTAATCGCATGGCATTCAAGACAGGGTACTGCTACCTCATGGCCAGTCATGCGCGCACTTTATATATTGGCGTAACCGCTGTATTAGAACAGCGAGTCTGGCAGTACAAAAATAACCAAAGCGGCTCCGCTTTTGCGGCGAAATATAAAATCGATCGCTTGGTTTGGTACGAAACATTTCCCACTATGGAAGCCGCGATTGCTTGTGAGAAAAAAATCAAAGGCTGGCGTCGGGAAAAGAAAATTGCCCTCATCGAGAAGCACAACCCCGGTTGGGAAGACTTAGCAGCTGGCTGGCGCGAACACTCGATGGGAAAAGCAAACACAACGGGCCTTGAACAATCAAACGCTCCTTACCGCTTCAGCTGAAAGATTTTTCTGTGGCGAGGTCCCTCGACAGGCTCGGGATGACAATGGTTCTAGAATTGTAAGGGGAAGCCTTGATTTAGGATGACGAATGCTCGCTTTTACCCCAACGCTTCCTTTAGTTGCCGATGGACAGCAGCGAGATCGCTGGGATGGACGCGGGTGCCGGCAGTGGTGGTCATGAAGTTGGAGTCGTGTTCCCAACGCGGGACGACGTGAACGTGGAGATGCCCCGCGACGCCCGCACCTGCGGCAGCGCCGAGGTTGATGCCGATGTTGAATCCATCGGGCCGGAGCGCTTTGGTGAGCGCCGCTTTCATTTTGATGAGCGTTTGCAGGAGTTCGAGCTGCTCTTGCTCGGAGAGGGCGTCGAGGTCGGCTGCGCGGGTGTAGGGGACGACCATCAGGTGGCCGGCGTTGTAGGGATAGCGGTTGAGCAGCGCAAAGCAGCTGCGGCCGCGCGCGAGGACTAAGTTGGCTTCGTCGTCCGACGATTGCGCGATGCGGGTGAAGAGCTCTTCAATCGGCCCGTCTTCACTCTCGCCGGGGCGGGTGACATAAAGGTTGCGCCAGGGCGCCCAGAGGTGTTCCATAACGCGCGGAATTTGATTTTTATCAAACTGCTTTTTAACCATGCCTCCGTCCGCACGCCAGCGCAAGCCCAAGGAGCCGTCCCCTTCGGGCGCGGCGGCGAATGCTTCCCTCTGGCTCATTTACGGGAACGACGAGGCAAAGGTGAAAGAGGCAGCCCGCGTGCGGACGCAAGCGCTGGCGCCGGACGAGCCGCTCAACTTTGAGATTATTGATGGCTGGGCGGATGATGTCGCGGGTGCGCAGGCGAGCATCCGTGCGTTGCGTGAGGCAGTGCTGACGCTCCCCTTTTTCGGAACCGGAAAATTGGTCTGGTGGAAGAACGTCAGCTTTTTGGCCGATACCGTGCAGGGCCGGAGCGCGTCCGTGCTGGAGGCGCTGGAAGAATTGACGCCCGTGCTCGAATCGCTCGGCGGTACGAATGTGCGGGTGGTGATGAGCGTGACGGCGCTCGACGGGCGGCGGCGTTTTGCCAAGTGGCTGCTGGGTCATGCGCAAGTCGAGGAGTACAGCCTGCCGGAGCGTCCGCGCGGCGGGGAAGGGGCGATGCTCGATTGGGTGGACGAGCAGGCGCGCGCGGCGGGGCTCGAGATGGAACCGGCGGCGGTGGAGTGGCTCGCGCTTGCGTGCGGAGCCGATTCGATGCTGCTGGCCTCCGAGCTCGAAAAGCTGCGGACGTTTGCGGGTGAGCGCAAAGAGCCGATCACGCTGGCGGAGTCGCGCGCGCTGGTGCACGGCGAGCCGCACGTGGCGGTGTGGGATTTGACCGACGCGGTGCTGGCCGGGGACGCGCGGCGGGCGCTGGAACGGCTCGAGGCGATGCTGTCCCAAGGCGAGTCGGAAGTGGGGATCGTGGCAATTTTATCCCAGCAGATTCGGCTGGCAGCGCTGGCGGCGGTGTTGCGTGAAGCGAAGCTGCTGCGGCTGACTTCGCGCGGACGCTTTGTCTCGGCGGACGTCACGCCGGAGGGGCAGGTTTTCTTGCCGAAGAAAAAATCGGGCGAGCCGGTGAGTGCGTTTCAAATCGCGAAAGTGGCTCAGCTTTCCGTTCATCAGCCGGCGACGCATTGGATGCGTGCGGTCGCGGCGGTGCACCGCGTGTGGATGGAGCTGATTTCGGGTGCAGCCGACAAGCCGCGTGCGGTGGAAGGGCTCATCGTCCGACTAACGGCCGCTGGTGCGCGGGCGCAGCGTGCCGCGAGGGCGGGGTGAAGGCCGTGAATCGGCGGAACGGGGATTGAATTAGAGGAAAGGAAAAAATTCAGTGGCCTTTTTTTCAAATCGCGCGGGGGCGGCCGCGTCATGGGTAGTGGTGACGGCAATTGGTGCGCGGATCGAAGCGACGCGGTGGCGGAAGGATGCAGCGGGAGGATTGCAGCTGATCTCGTGGGCGGCATGGGCGGAAGCGGCGAGCGCATCCGGCGGCATTGATTTTTTTCCAGCGCTCGAGCGCGTGCGCGGATGCGAAGCGCTGGTGGAGCGGGGAGAGAGGACGCCGCTGGCGGTTTGCTTGGGCGCGGCGTACGGAAGTGTGAAGACGGCCGCGTTTGCCGATTCGGGATCGGTGGAAACCTGGGCAGCGCAGGATGCGGCGCACGCGTTCCCGCAAGCGGCGAAGGCGGGGACGTGGGATTTTGCTCCGACGACGGGCACAAGCGCGAACGCAGGCGCGGGCGTCGTTTCGGTGGTCGAAGCGTTTGCCGATCCGGCGTGGGCCGCAGCGATTGCATTGGCGGCGGAGCGGGCGGGATTTGAATTGCAGCTGATTACCCTCGCACCAATCGCGTGCGCGAACGCAGCGGCGGCGGTGCACGGAATTTCACAATGCGCGGCCGCGTTGCAGGAGGGGAGCGTGACCGAGGATTGGGCGGTGTTTGATCCGGCCGCCGTCGCGCAATGCGCCGCCGCGCTGCCCGCAATCCCGGGAACCGCGCCGTTGGAATATTTGCGGGCTGCACTTGGAACGGCGATGCAATTAGCGCTTCCAGTCGCATGGCCGCTGGACGTGCGCCCGCGCGCGTCAAAAGAAATTCAAGCACGCGATGCGGCGCGGGGACGGTGGATGGCGGCGGCAGGCTTGGCGCTGGCGACGCTTGTCATCGCGGGGATGCAGCTCAGCTGGCGGGCTGAAATTTTGGACGAGCGATCTCGCCAAGAGGAGGTGCACGCGCAAAAGGCGACAGATCGGCGCAAGGTGGAAACCGATTTGCGGCGGGAGTACCGGGCCGTGGCCGATGAGGTCGCGAGTCGGATTCATGAGCGCGAGACGCGGCGGTTTTGGGTCGGACTGTGGGACGGCATTGCGCGTTCGGCTGCGGAAGGAGCGTGGCTTACTGCGTTGAAGCTGGATGCTGCGGCTATGCGAGCTCCGCCGGTTGAGAAACGGACTGGCGCGCCGCTCAAAAAGAAATCTGAGGCGCAGACGGCAGGAATAACGCTCGTCGTGCAAGGTGCGCTGCACACGGATGCGCGGACTCGGCAGGTGTCGCGCGCGGCGGTCGAGGCGTGGCTGCGGGAGGTGGCCGGAGGGTCGGCCGAGATTCGCTTTCTCAAAACAAAAACAGCGATCGAAGCAAACGCGCCGCAGATGGAGACGTTCGAGGCGAAATTGAAACTCGCCGCTCCCGCGCAGCAGAGAATCCTGATGCCGCTGGAGGAAGGCGCGGTGCGCGAGGAGATCTTAGTTTTGAAAGCTGCGCTCGAGCGCGAGCCGGATCCGGAGTATGCGCGCGGGGAGGAGTTCAGTTCACCGCCGTTGCCCGTGGGAGTGAAGACGTTTGAGAAGGAATCTGCGGAAGGAAAGGCGGCGCTGCTGGAGCCGAGGTTTCTCGCGGAGCGCGCGAAGGGAGCGCGGACGGTGGTGCGGTTTGCGACGGAGGGGGTGCGGTTGCGGCAGTGGCTGGAAGCGCTGAGCGCACCGGATTCTGTTTGGAGTGTGACGGCGCTGGAGGTGCGGAGCGCGCCGCCGCGCACGGGAACCCGGGCGAGCGGTGTTGCTGATGCGCCCCAGCTTTTATCGGGCCGGGACGTGGTCGAGGTGAAGGCGTGGCTTTCTAACCGGAGCGCGGTTACACCATGAATGCGAATCGATTGACTCAGTTGCACGTTCGCCGCGCCACGCGTTGGGTGCGGGTATTGCTGGCGATTTTCGTTCTGGTGCTCGCGTGGGTGATGTGGGAGCGAGCGCGATTGAATGAATTGCGTCCGATCAATGTGGAAAATTCATCTGCAATTGGATCGAAGAAGCAGAGCGAACGCGGCATCTCGGCTGCAGAAGCGGTCGGGCGGTTGGAAGGGAGCGCATCTGTGGAGGCGGCGGCGGAAAAAGGAGGAAGTCTTTTCTGCGGGCCGGCTTTTCTTTATTGGCTCGCGGAGGGTCGTGTCGAAGCGCTGACTGGCGAAACGGCGGTGCGTGGATTTCGCTACGGATGGCTGCGTGTGCACGGGCTGGATGTGGAGGCGGCTGACCTTGCGACGGCGGATCCGGACGACGACGGTTTTTCCAACGCGGAGGAATATGGCGACGGCACGCAGCCCACTGATCCGCGAGATGCGGCGGTGCATCCGCAATTAATTACCAAGGTGCGGGTCGCGCGCGCGACGCGGCTGCCGCTGAGGCTCAAGTTTTGCGGGCAGATGGAGCTTCATGGGAAACCGCTCTTCCAGCTCAACTGGCAAGCGGCAGGGGAGGGGCCACAATCGCGTCTGCTTCCGATCGGAGCCAAGATTGAGCGGTTGCAGCTGGTGGCGTTGCATTCGCGAGAACCGGCAGAAGGTTCGAGCGGACCGGTAATCGAAATTTATGATGGCATTACTAATGAGACGCTCTGGCTCGAGCAGGGCAAGGCGGTGGAGCTGGACCGTGTCCGCGCGGAGTTTGTGCTGCCGCGCAAGGGGCAGTCGGCGTGGAAGGTGACCGCAGCGAGCGGTGAGGCGTTTTCAACTCCAGGTGAGCCGCCGGATCACTATGTCGTGATGCATGCGACGGAGAAAGGGGTTCGCGTGTGGCCGTATGTCGTCAACAGTGGGTCGGGTGCGGAATCTTCCGCTGATCCGATCGTCGTGCCCTGGGCGGAGGGGGCGCGTTCGGATTTGATAGGCAGGTAAAAATTTTCTATTACCTACAAAGCGTCGTTATCCCGAACGGAGCGAATGCAAGCGAGCGCAGCTTGAGGGATCTGGCTTCTATAGGTTTGTATTCGTGAAGCGGACTGCAGTAACTGAATTGATGCCGCGCTCACCCAGATCCCTCGACAAGCTCGGGATGACGAAGTGATGTGACGGAATGAGGAGGCTGCGCAACTCGGGATGACAACAACTTGAGATTACAACTGCCGCAGCGCTTCCTTGAGGAGCAGCTCGATCGTCGCATCGGGCTGGGATTGGCGAACCGCCTGCACCGCGCGCGCCGCGTCTGCCGATTTGTATCCGAGTGAAATGAGCGCGAGTACCGCGTCGCTCTGCGCTTGCTCGGGGCCGGTGAGGGGCGGACCGCCCGCGCGCGTCTCCCACGCGGCGCCGACGCCGACTTTGTCACGGAGCTCCACCACGACGCGCTCGGCTGTTTTCTTGCCGACGCCTTTGATTTTGGAGAGCAGCGTGATGTCGCCGTGCACGACGGCGTTGCGGAACTGGTCCACCGGCATGCCGCTGAGGATCGAGAGGGCCATCTTGGGGCCGATGCCGCTGACGTGATGGATGAGCAGGCGGAACAGGTCGCGCTCCTCCTTCGTGAAAAAGCCGTAGAGGATGTGCGCGTCTTCCCGAACCTGGAGATGCGTGAGCAGCGTGACGGCTGCCGGCGGCTGCGGCAGACGATCGTAGGTCGAGAGCGGGATTTGGATTTCGTACCCCACGCCGTGCGATTCAATGACCGCGTGGGTGGGCCAGAGCTCGGCGAGTGGTCCGTGGACGAAGGCGATCATTGGCTTGTTAATTAGCCGCGCATCCTACGCGCCTGCTTTAATCATGCAATTCCAAGCCATTCACACCAAATCGAACTTTTACAACGAGTATCCCAAGGCCCGTCGATCGGCGCGCACAGCGGGCTGCTCAAGCGCGCGGTCGAGCAGGAACAGGCGTGGTCGATTAACAGGCTCGTTTGTTACTTGTATTAGCGCCTCGTCTGAAACGGCTCCGGCCAAGGCGTATAAATAGGCCTGGGTATCTTGGATTTCGGCTGGATTAGGGGACTTGGCTTTTTTGGCGATGTCCGCGCGCAGCAAAGTTAACGCTAAGTGACCCGCGGCAAGGCGTGTAGAGACGTGTCGTCCTCCCCAAGGGCCGGTGTATGCCAGATGAATATGGCGAGGGTCGGATGGGATGGGTTGAATGTTGTAAGTGGCACGGTTTGAGAGAACGCATGTGCTCATGAGAAAAAATTGCCGCATGGATTGAAAAACGTCTACCCGTTTTTAACTGAGCGCCAGCGCCCGCTTGCGATCCTGCCCGCAGGTGAGGGCGACGGCGAGGGCGTCGGCGGCGTCGGGCGGCGGAGTGACGGTGAGGCCCAGCAGGGCGCGCATCATGAAAGCGACCTGGTTTTTCTGCGCGCCGCCGCGGCCGGTGGAGGCGGACTTGACGCGCCGGGGTGCGTACTCGTGGATTTCAATCCCGTGCTTGGCCGCCGCCAGGAGCGCCGCCCCGCGCGCCGCGCCCAGGGTGATCGCCGTGCGGAAGTTCTGCAGGTAGATGGTCGATTCGATCGCCATGGTCGAGGCGGCGGTTTGGCCGATCACCTCGGTGATTTTCTCCTCAATGGCGAGCAGGCACTGAGCTTGAGAGAGCGCGGCTGGGTTAGGGATGACGCCGAACTCGAGCACGCGCGGGCGAGAGACGCCAGCGGAGAAATCAATCACACCGTAGCCGGTGCTGCGCAGCGATGGGTCAATGCCGAGGATGATCATGGACGCTGGGAGGGGGACTCCCGCAAAAGCTATCCCAAGGCGTGGGGGAAGACAACCTTTGCCCTCCATCCCGGGGATGGAAACAAGAAAGCCGCGACGCTGGAAAGAGCGAGGGCGGTCCGGACTACGGCGTGCGGCTAATAACTATCAGTCGCAGCAAATCCATTTTTTCGGAAAGGCTGGTGAAGATGGAGCCCTTGCCGTTGATTTGGACATCAGCCCGGACTGTCAGGCCCGGAGTGAGTTTTGCAAAGGGAATGGGATTGAGATGGCGGCCTAATTTGTTGGAATCGTGGGAGATAACCTCAAAGAGCAGCGTCTTGGGACCGGCGATGGTTTCAATCAACGCGCCGTCCGCAACCAATCGACCGGTGGTCAAACGAGGGTGCACCGTAAGACGAATGAACACGGTGCCGGAAATCTTCTCACGGGAGTCGGGCACAACTGCCGTAATCGTTCCGGGAAGGGAGAGTGTGCGGGTCTGGGGCGCCGCTTGCACGGCCGAGGAGACCAATGAAAGGGCGGCGATAAAAAGGAGAGAACCCAGGAGGAAGCGCTTCATCCTGTAAATTTAATGTTGGAAGTAGATGGAGTCAAATGGAAAGGGTGTCACTGGGGCTTTGTGATCCCGGTTTCAATGCAACGTCATCCTGAGCTTGTCGAAGGATCGGTGACAACGAATGAAGGCCGTTGTGAATGGAGAAGAAAAGCTTAAGGCATGAACGCACTGGCTTGCTGGCCAGCATTCCGCGAGGCCGATCCCTCGACAAGCTCGGGATGACGCGGGTGTGGGGTCGATTGGAAATGACGAAATCACCGCCCCCGCGATTTAGGGTCGAGCGCGTCGCGCAGTCCGTCGCCCAGGAAGTTGAAGGCCAGCAGCGTCACGACCATCACCAATCCCGGGAAGACGACCAGCCACCACGGCGCGCGCAGCGGGTTGATGCCTTGCGCCCCATCGGCCAAAAGCGACCCCCAGCTGGCGGCGGGCGGTTGGACGCCCAGGCCCAGGAAGCTGAGGAACGATTCTTCGAGGATGACGACGGGGATCATGAGGGTGAGGCAGACCAGGACGACTCCCGCGACGTTGGGCCAGAGGTGCCGGGTGAGAATTTTAATCGGCGACTGTCCGAGCGCGCGCGCGGCTTGGACAAAGGCCTGCTCTTTGAGGACGAGGACTTGTCCGCGGACCAGGCGCGCCATCGTGAGCCATTCGACGCAGCCCAGACCCACGAAAAGGAGCACGAGCCGCGCTTGCGGCGCCCAGGCTTCCATCCCGATGGCGGTGAGGAGCTGTGCGGCCGGTTTTTCCGCCGCGGCAATCAGCACGATAACAAAGACGAGGCGGGGCAGGCAGTAGAGCACATCGACTGCGCGCATCATCGCGTTATCGACGCGTCCGCCGAGGTAGCCGGCGATCATTCCGTACGCGACGCCGATCGTCAGGCTGATGCCCGCAGCAGCAGCGGCAACGGCAAGGGAGAGTCGTGCGCCGTAGAGGATGCGCGTGAGCAGGTCCCGACCGTGCGCATCCGTGCCAAACCAATGTTGGGCGCTGGGCGGAGCGAGCGTGGCGTCGCTGAGCTGCTCATATCCGTACCCGGTGTGGGGCGCGGCGAAAATCGCGAGCAGCAGGAGAATGGCGAGAAAGCCGGCGGCGGCGGCAAGCGTTCGATCGCGGCGGAGGCCCGCAGCCGCGCGCTGCCACAGGGTGGAGGCAGAGGCGTCGGAACGCAGGGCGGCAGTTGGGAGAAGGGTGGCGGCTTCCATCAGGCGGCCGTGCTTTTACCCGCGGCCGGTCAAGAGCTTAGCGCGGCCGCTGCAGCCGCGTCGACTCTGGAAGCAGGCAAAGCAAATGAATGCAAGCGGCAGTTATTTGCCGCCCTCTCCACCGACGCGAGGAGTCGTGCTGACTTGCGTGCCAGTTGTACCGCTCGGAGATGGGATGCTGGCTATCGTTTGTGCACGGAGCGTTCCGGGCAAGCCGGGTGCAGCGGAAACTGCGTCACGCTGTCGTTGTTCCATAAAAGCGGTCGTTGTTTGAGCAGCATCGCCAGTATGAGCAAGCGCAAGTCCAATATCAGCATGAATGGACCGGTGAGCGTCACTTTCCCTGAGATGACCAAAAGTGTCGTCCACTGCGTAGTGAAGCGCTGTAGGATCACAGCCGAGAAGAGGGTTTACTATCTCTGTTTGGAATTGCGCAAAATCTGGGCGAGAGGTCGTTACTACCCCTCTCAATGTATCTCTGGCAGTGGTTAACTGGGCTTTGTTTGGTGGGCGAAAGACGTCCCCGTTGGGTTCGGAGCCAACGCGTTCTGGCGCTTGTTTTATCAGCGGGTCAAACAAGTTATCGATACCTTGGTTAGGGTTGCGATGTCGACCCTCTTGGCGACGACGAGCATCGTTATATGCCAAAATAAGAACACTCCTAACGGCTTGTTCTCGCTGTTGCCGGACGGAATCAACGCTTATCTCGGATTCTGGTGCTGCCATAAAACTTCTTTCTCTGGATACACTTTAAAAATAGAGCAGCCGCGCTTAAACGACAACCTGCATCCACTTGAGATGGGATGAAGATTTCTTTATCTTTGCGCTACGCCAGCTGAACGCGCCGGTCGAGAAAGGTGTAGAGGCAGTCGACGACGAGGTTAAAGGCGATGAGAAAGCCGCTGTAGACCAGGACCGTTCCGCCGACCAGGAACAGGTCGCGGTTGAGGATGCTTTTGACGAAGAAGGGCCCGAGGCCGGGGATGGCGAAGATCTGCTCAATGACAATCGAGCCGGTCAGGATGCTCGCGGCCATGGGTCCCGCGTACGAGACGACCGGCAGCAGTGCGACCTTGAGCGCGTGGCGGAAGAGGACGACGCGCTCGGGCAGGCCTTTGGCGCGGGCGGTCCGGACAAAATCTTGCCGCAGGACTTCCAGCATCGACGTGCGCGTGAGGCGGGCGATCGCGGCGGCAAACGGGAGCGAAAGGCAGACGGCGGGCAGCAGGCACTGGCTCAGGCTCCCCCATCCGGCGACGGGGAGCAGATTCCACCAGAGCCCGAAGATGAGGATCGCCAGCGGCGCGACGACAAATGCGGGGATTGAGATACCACCCAAAGCCAAGAGCATCGCCGCGCGGTCCCCGGCGCGGTTGTGATGCGTGGCGGCCCACATCCCGAGGCCGACGCCGGCGGTGATGGCAAGCGTGAACGCGATCGCGCCCAGGGTGAGCGAGACCGGCAGCGTTTGCGCGAGGATCTCGTTGACGGAGACGTTGGCGTATTTGGTCGAGAGTCGTAGGTCGCCTCGCGCGAGGTCGGCGAGGTAAGCGGTGTACTGCTGCCAGAGCGTCCCGCCGAGCTGGTACTTGGCCTCGAGCGCTTTGAGGATTTCGGGCGAGATGGAGCGGTCCGTGCTGAATGGGTTGCCCGGCGCCAAGCGCATCAGCAAAAAGGTGAGCGTCATCACCGCCCATAGCACCGGGATGGCGAGAGCCAAGCGGCGGAGGATGAAGGCGAACATGAGACCGATTCTAGTTAGAAGTACAGCGATGCAGAACGACGAATAGAATCACGAGTAAAAGTGCTGCGAGAACAAAGAAGCGGTTGCGATCCCGATTCCGCTGGGCCGAGAGCGTGCGGCGGGATTGGCGGCGCAGCTCCGGGTCTGTCTCGAGCATGGGGAAGGGGGCGGGCTCAACCTCCGCACGCCAGACGGCGGCCGGGTTTTTGGGCGTCGCGTTCGGATCGCGGGGGGTAGCGCGGGCGCGCATTTGGTCTTCGAGCTCGGAGAGTTGCCGGGCCAGGAGCTTTTCTTGAGCGGAGAGTTCCTGCCGCCGACGCTCAACCGGGTCTGTTGTTTTCTTGAAAAACGCGAATGGCATGGAGATGAAAATGCGGAAGAAGGATTCTATCTTGCGTGCGGGGAGCTGTATAAAGCGACTGCCTTTCATTGGCGAGCGGGAAGAATTACGCGGTCAGTGTGTGGTACATTTGTATACGTTTTGTGCACACAGATTGAAGTGCACAAAAAGCCGGGATTTTCGCTTGCCAAGGGGAGCGATCTGGAGAATATCAGCGCCGCCATGACCCTTTGCAGCGCGCTTCTTTTACCGACGCTCGCCAGTTTGCCGATGGCGCCCCCGCCGATTTTCAAGCTCGGGCCGTTTGAAGTGAGCAATTCTATGATTGTGGCCTGGACGGTCGCGGCGCTCATCATCCTTTTCGCGCAGATCGCAACGCGCAACCTTTCGCTGGTGCCGAATCGCAAGCAGGGGATTTGGGAGATGATCATCGAGGCGGTCTCGGGGATTCTCGAAGGAATCCTGGGGCACGATCTGATGCGCAAGACGTTCTGGTTTTTTGCGACGGTGTTCATTTTTATCGCGGGCTGCAACTACTTCGCGCTTTTCCCGGGCGTCGGCACGATCGGCTGGGGCGAGGGGACGGCCTGGTGGAACTTGGAGCATATCGACCGCCCGCTGATCCGTGGTGTGAATGCGGATGCGAATATGACGCTGGGCATGGCGCTGGTGTTCTTTTTCTTATGGCTGGTCTGGTCGTTCCGCGCGCTGGGCGTGGGCGGCGTGGTGCATCACATCTTCGGTTCCAAGGCCAAGCTCGGCGGGCTGCTGGGGATCGTCGTGGGCGGCATCTTCATTTTCGTCGGCTTGATTGAGGTGATCTCCATCCTCTTCCGGCCGGTTTCGCTCACGTTCCGACTTTACGGGAATATCTACGGCGGCGAGTCGATGCTCGAATCCATTTACCACCTCAATCCGAATCTGGCGTTCCTTACGCTGATCCCGTTCTACTTTTTTGAGGTGCTCGTCGCGACGGTGCAGGCGATGGTTTTTTGTCTTTTGACCGCGGCGTTTACCGGCATGATGTGCCGGCACGACGACGCAGAGCACGGCCACGAAAACGCGCACGAAGCCGGCCCTGCGTAACCCCTTTCTCCGCCGGACCATGCCACGCGCGTGGGGGCGGTGAATCCAAACAAACAACCTCATCCACTTATAACTCTCTAAAACAAAGGAAACCCTATGTTTACTCTTCTTGCTGAAATCGGCGGAAACCTGCACGTCGGCATGGCCGCGATCGGCTCGGCGCTGGGCGTCAGCCTGATCGGCGCCAAGGCGTGTGAAGCCGTCGGCCGCAACCCGAGCGCCTCCACCCTCGTCCTCGTCCAGTCCGTCTTGGCGATGGCGCTGGCCGAAGGTGTCGTGTTCATCACCATCTTCTTGGTCAAATAAGGACAAAATGCGCGGGGGGAGTAGGAGCTTTACCGGCCTGCTCCTCTCGCAATTTTCAAATCACAATTTTTTAAATCCGCTGTTTCTATGATCAACTTGCCGATTCTCTTTCTGGCCGTCGCTGCGGCGGTCACGCCGGCGTCTAACACTGAGGCAGTAGTATATGATACGCCAGCCCACGCGCACGGGGCGGCGGCAGCGGCTGCCTCCACCGAAGCGGCGGATGCGGGTTTGGGAGAGCGGCTGCTAGGCGTCGCGCACCGGGTCGGGATCACTCCGCACGCGCTATTCTCGCAGATCGTCGTGTTTTGCATCGTGGCGTGGTGCCTGAAGCGGTTTGCGTTCGATCCGATTTTGGGTGTGCTCGATGAGCGCCGCAAGCGGATCGCCGAAAGTTTGGAAAACGCTGAGCGTATTAAGCATGAGCTCGCGCAGGCCGAAGCGACGCGCAAGCAGATGCTTGCCGATGCGAACGCGCAAGCCGCCGCGATGATCGCCGAAGCGCAGAAAGCCGCCGTCACGCAAGGCGAGAAGCGCTTGCAGGATGCGGTGGTGCAGGCAGAGCTGGTGCTGCGCAAGGCGCAGGAAGCTTCCAAGCTTGAGCGCGAGCAGATGATGGCCGAGCTCAAGCGCGAGGTGGCCCGCCTTGTGGTGGATGCCACTTCCAAGGTGACGGGCAAAGCGCTCAACGCGGACGATCAGCGCCGGTTGCGTGAAGAAGCCGTTACGCTGGTTGGTTAATTTCTATACGCCCTATATATAGTCATGAAAATCACCCGGACCGATCGCCAGCGCGCCCAACGGCTGTGGCAGTCGTGCTCGCCCGGCGGCAAGCTGGACGAGGCGCGCGTGCGCGAGGCGGTGGCGGCGCTCATGCAAGAAAAGCCGCGGCGGTACCAGGCGGTGCTCGAGCGGCTGCGGCAGCTGGCAAAACTGGCGCTTGCTCAAGAGACGCTGACGGTGACGACGGCTGAGCCGCTTACTGATGGCGGCGCCGAATTGTTGCGGGGCCTCGAGTCCAAACTGGGCGCGATCAAGATCAAGCATTTCATTGTCGACCCCAAGCTGCTCGGCGGCGCGCGCATTCAACACGGCAGCACCGTGTGGGATAGCTCGGTCGCGGCACGGCTTCAAAAACTCAAAACAGCGATCGCGCAAAACTAAAATTTCCACTCCTCCATTCTTAAAAACACTCCTCTCATGAGCACCCTCCTTCAAGACATCGAAAAACAAATCAGTTCGCTCAAGACCGACGCAACGCGCGAAACGGTCGGCACCGTCCGCGAATACTCCGACGGCGTGGCGAAAATCGACGGCCTCGCGGGCGTGGCGCTCAACGAGATGATCGAGTTTGACGGCGGCGCGATGGGTCTGGCGCTCAACCTGGAAGAGTCCGAGGTGGGTGCGGTTGTGCTGGGCGGCGGCGAGGGGATCGGCGAAGGAACGAGCGTCCGCGGCACGGGCAAGCTGCTCCAGGTTCCCGTCGGCAAGGAGCTGCTTGGGCGCATCATCGATCCGCTGGGCAATCCGATCGACGGCAAGGGCCCGATCAAAGCCACCGAGCATTATCCGGTTGAAAAAATCGCGCCGGGCATCATCCAGCGCCAATCGGTTTCGCAGCCGGTGCAGACGGGCATTCTTGCCATCGACGCGATGATTCCAATCGGTCGCGGACAGCGCGAGTTGATCATCGGCGACCGCGCGACGGGCAAAACGACGGTCGCGATCGATGCGATCATCAACCAGGCGCGCATTAACAAAGCCAATGCGGGCCAAGAGGGCTTTCGGCCGTTGTATTCGATCTACGTGGGCATCGGGCAGAAAAGCTCGAACATCGCCCGCGTGATGGACGTGCTCGAGAACGCAGGTGCGCTGGAGCACACGATCATTATTTCGGCGAGCGCGTCCGACAGCGCGACGAGCCAGTACCTCGCGCCGTTCTCGGGCGCGGCGATCGGCGAGTGGTTCATGAATAACGGCATGGACGCGCTTATTGTGTTCGACGATCTTTCCAAGCACGCGGTCGCGTACCGGCAGGTGTCGCTGGTGCTCAAGCGTCCGTCGGGCCGCGAGGCGTACCCGGGCGACGTGTTCTACTTGCACTCCCGCTTGCTCGAGCGCTCGGCGCGGCTCAGCGAAAAGGCCGGCAACGGCTCGCTCACCGCGCTGCCGATCATCGAAACGCAGGCGGGCGACGTTTCGGCGTACATCCCGACCAACGTCATTTCGATCACCGACGGGCAGATTTATCTCGAGACAGATCTCTTCTACCAAGGCGTGCGTCCGGCGATCTCCGTCGGGCTTTCGGTCTCCCGCGTCGGCTCGGCTGCGCAGAACAAGGCGATGAAGAAAGTCGCCGGCGGCGTCAAGCTGGGTCTGGCGCAGTTCCGCGAGCTGGCGGCGTTCGCCTCGTTTGGATCGGACATGGATACCGCGACCAAGGGCAAGCTCGATCGCGGCGCGCGCATCGTCGAGCTCTTCAAGCAGCCGCAGTACAACCCAATCGCGACCGAGCTGCAGGTGGCTCTCCTGTGGGCGATGCAAAATGGCTACTTCGATAAAGTTGCGGTTGAAAAAGTGAAAGACTTCCAAACCAAGCTGACCGAGTACCTGCAAACGCGGCACGAGGCCGTCCTCGCGACGCTGCGCGCCAAGCAGGCGCTCGACGACGCGGTGGTGGCCGAGCTCAAAAAAGTGATCGGCGCCTTCGCCGATAGCTACGCTGGTTAACACCGCCCCCATTTCGCGCTTCTCCCGCTCATGGCCAACACCCGAGACATTCGCCGGCGCATCAAGTCGGTCAAGAACATCGCCCAGATCACCAAGGCGATGCAGATGGTCGCGGCGTCGAAGATGCGGCGCGCGCAGGAGCAGGCACTGGCCGGTCGTCCTTACGCAGCGCTCCTGGACGAGATGGCGGCGAGTCTTGCCGTCGCTGCGGCGGACGGGGATTGGGGCCATGCGCTCTTGCAAGCGCGCCCCGTAGTCAAAAAGCGCGCGGTGCTCGTGATTTCAACCGACAAGGGTCTCTGCGGCAGCCTGAACTCCAATTTGCTGCGCGAACTTTTGCGCGCGGATTCGGCCGAATGCGTCTACGTAACGGTCGGACGCAAAGGGCGGCAATTTTTGGCGCGCTTGCAAAAAAATCTTAAAATGGATTTTGAGGTGAAAGATCCGATGCACTTTAACGAATCCAAGCGCGTGAGCCAATGGCTGCTCGACGGCTTCTTGAGCGGCGAGTTCGATCAGGTCGACGTTCTTTCGAGCCACTACATCAACACGCTTTCACAAAAGCCGGCGTGGCACCGACTGCTGCCGATCGGCCGGGAAGAGATCGAGCAACGACTCGACGGCACGGCGGGCGCGCAAAAATCGACGTACCTCTTTGAGCCGGACCCGGCGACGCTGCTCGACCGCCTACTGCCGTTCCATGTTCACTTGACTGTCTACCAAAAGCTGCTCGATTCCCGCGCGTCCGAGCACAGCGCGCGCATGGTCGCGATGAAGACGGCGACCGACAACGCCAAGCAGATCATCAAAGATCTGACACTCGAGTACAATAAAGAGCGCCAGGCCTCCATCACGCGCGAGCTGCTCGAAATCGCGACCGCGCAAATGGCACTCGGATAATCTTCTCTTTTCAACTCTCACTGCTAAAAATTTCCACCCTTACTTAACGAACACCCTCCGCATACTCTTATGGTCACCGCCGCTCCACACGCAACTAAAGCCCACAAAACGGGAAAGATCGCCCAGATCATCGGCCCCGTCGTCGACGTCGATTTTGCCGACAGCCACGTTCCCGAGATTTATAACGCGCTGACGATTGACTACAAAGTCGACGGCAAGCCCACCCGCCTGGTGCTCGAAGTGCAGCAGCACTTGGGCGGTGGATGGGTGCGCGCGATTGCGATGTCGAGCACCGAAGGACTGACGCGCGGCGCAGTCGTTACCGATACGGGCGCGGCGATTTCCGTCCCCGTCGGTGAAGAAGTTCTCGGTCGCGTCTTCAACGTTCTCGGCGAACCAGTGGACGAACGCGGACCCGTCAAAACCAGCAAGCGCTATCCGATTCACCGTGCGGCTCCCGCATTGGTTGACCAGAACACGAAGGCCGAAGTGCTCGAAACGGGCATCAAGGTCATCGATCTGATCTGTCCGTTCACCAAAGGCGGCAAGGTCGGCGCATTCGGCGGCGCGGGCGTCGGCAAAACCGTCGTCATCATGGAACTGATCAACAACATCGCCAAGGGCCACGGCGGCTACTCCGTCTTCGCGGGTGTCGGCGAGCGCACGCGCGAGGGGAATGATCTGTACGCCGAAATGTCCGAATCGGGCGTCATCAATCAGAAGGATATCTCCAAGTCCAAAGTCGCGCTGGTCTACGGCCAGATGAACGAGCCCCCGGGGGCGCGTCTGCGTGTTGCGCTTACGGGCCTGGCGATGGCTGAGTATTTCCGGGACGAAAAAAATCAGGACGTGCTGCTATTCGTTGACAACATCTTCCGTTTCTCGCAGGCGGGGTCCGAGGTGTCGGCGCTGCTGGGCCGCACGCCTAGCGCGGTTGGTTATCAGCCGACGCTCGCCGCCGAGATGGGCAGCTTGCAGGAGCGCATCACCTCCACCAATAGCGGCTCGATCACTTCCTTCCAGGCGGTCTACGTTCCGGCGGACGATTTGACCGATCCGGCGCCCGCCAACACGTTCACGCACTTGGACTCGACCATCGTGCTCGAGCGCGCGATCGCTGAGCTGGGCATCTATCCGGCGGTCGATCCGCTCGCTTCCACTTCCAAGGCGCTGGCGCCCGAAGTCGTCGGCGAAGAGCATTACCAAGTCGCCCGCGGCATTCAGCGCGTGCTGCAGCGGTACAAAGATCTGCAGGACATCATCGCCATCTTGGGCATGGACGAGCTCTCGCCCGAGGACAAGCTCACGGTCTACCGCGCGCGCAAAATCCAGAAATTCCTCTCGCAGCCGTTCCACGTCGCGGAGGTATTCACCGGGTCGCCTGGGCAGTACGTCCCGATCGCCGAGACGATCCGCGGCTTCGCCGAGATTTTGGCAGGCAAGCACGACGATGTGCCCGAGGCCAACTTCTACATGAAGGGCAAGATCGACGATATTTACGCCACGGCCACGAATTAATCCGGAAGATTTTTTCAAAAGCGATTCACCATGCGCCTGCAAATCATCACGCCTGAAGGAGTCACCTTTGACGGGGACGTGCAGAGTGTCGTCCTGCCGGGCGTTGATGGCGAGCTGGGTATTTTGCCGCGGCACCAGGCGCTCATGACGCAGTTGCATGCGGGCGAGGTGCGCGTCACGCAAGGTGGGCAGCCGCTCTACTTGGCCGTGGGTGAGGGGTTCGCCGAAGTTTCCGCGGAGAGCGTCGCGGTGCTCACGGACATGGCCGTCGCCGAGAAAGACATCGACGAGCAGGCGGTGGAAGAAGCCCGCCGCCGCGCTGAAGAGGCACTGCGCGCCAAGACGCTGATCGGCGAAGAGCTCGAGGCGACGCAGGCGGTGCTCGCTCGCTCACTCGCGCAGCTACATGTTAAGCGCCGCCGCCGGACATAGTTGGCAAAGGCGACTGGAGTCTCATTTGACACTCACCCCATTGCATCTTACCGTTACTTGGTGAGATTTTTCGCGCAGCACGTACTTCAGCCGTTTCGTCGGCCGCCGGCGTTCTTGAAAGGACCGCCCGCTCCGGCCGCGCCGGAAGCTTGGGAACCAGCGCCCGATCGTTTGCCGGCCAATGACGACGAGGAGGCCTCAGACATTCGTTCATATGATCGAGAACGTTTTCTCACCGGGCAGCCCTTTGATGCGTTTGCGGCGCGAGAGCGTCGTCGCGTCCGAGGGCGGACGCGCAGGCGGATGCGGACGGCGGTGTATCAAGCGGCACGAAGTCGGCGCGCGTCGTCTGGTTCAGGCTCCGATGCAAATGCAGGCGGCGGCAGCGCGAATGGTGGCCGGGTCTTGAGTCCAGAGGAAACCAGTCAATTGGGATTAAATGACGCGGGACTACCAGAAGCTGAGCGCTCGCGTCGCCTGTGGCGCAATTGGGGGGTGACGCGGTTTATCCGGGGCCTCCGGCCGCCTTCCAGTCGCTCTGTCGCAGTGCAGTCTCCGATGCCGACTTCGGACGCTTCCGTGCCCCGAGATCTACCCAGTTCTTTTTTAAACGCGCTTCGTGGAAGAGTGATCCGATTTACGAATTGGAGCGGGAACATCGCGGAGGTGGAAAGGGCGGTTGGCCGCGATTTGGACGGCGACAAGGGAATTGGTAACTACGAGTAACGCGGGCTCTTTTTTAAGGAGCTGTAGTTTTTTGCCCCGGCGCGGGTGACGCGGCGGGCTGGTACGGATCAAACCGGAAGATGATTTCGTTGGGTTTGGCGACATTGAGCCGGTCGCGGGACTGCCGCTCGATGTACTCCGGATTGGTTTTGAGCAGGAACACTTCCTGTTCGAGCCGCACATTCTCTTCCAGCGCGGATTGAATCTTCGTTTCGTTGGACGTGCGCTCGGACTGCAATTTGCGTGAGCGTTGCACGACGGGGGCGAAGTAAGCGGCCAGCACTGCCAGGGCGCCAACGACGAGCAGGATTTTGGTCAGCTGGATGAGCAGGCTCCAGATGTTATCCCGTGCGCGCTGTTTGAGCGGGATGCTCGCCGGGTCCAGAAGTTTGGAGCGGGTGGCCATGCTACTATGGATAGCTAAGACTTGCAGAGCGCGCCTGCGTAGACACCGGATTTGCCCAGGTGCTCTTCGATGCGCAGTAGCTGATTGTACTTGGCCATGCGATCGGAGCGGCAGAACGAGCCTGTCTTGATCTGACCGGCGTTGACGGCGACGGCTAGGTCGGCGATCGCGGCATCTTCCGACTCGCCTGAGCGGTGGCTGATAATCGTCTTATAACCGGCACGTTTTGCCAGGGCGATCGCATCAAGCGTTTCTGAAAGCGTTCCAATTTGATTCACCTTGATGAGGATCGCGTTGGCAACGCCTTGGTCGATCCCTTTTTGTAAGAATTCGGTGTTGGTAACAAAGAGATCATCGCCGACGAGCTGCGTTGCAGCGCCCATGGCGTTCGTCAGCTTTTTCCAGCCGGTCCAGTCGTTCTCGGCCATGCCGTCTTCGATCGAAATGAGCGGGTATCGGCGTGCCAAGTCGCGGTAGAGGCCGATGAGCGTATCCGCGCTGTACCGGCGACGGTTGGATTTTTTGAAGACGTACTGCTTGGCTTTTTTGTCGTAAAACTCGGAAGCGGCGACATCCAGCGCGAAGAACACCTGCTTGCCTGGCTTGTAGCCAGCGCGCTTGACCGCAAGCGTCATCAGCTCGAACGCGTGGTCGGTCGACTTGAGCTTGGGAGCAAATCCGCCTTCATCGCCCACCGAAGTAGAGAGGCCCTTGTCGTGCAGCACGCTCTTGAGCGCATGGAACACTTCGACTCCACACTGCAGCGCGCGGCTGAACTGTTCGAAACCGCACGGGACGATCATGAATTCCTGGAAATCGATCGGCGCGTCTGAGTGCGCTCCGCCGTTGAGCACGTTGGCCAACGGTACCGGCAGCACCGACGCATTCGCGCCGCCCAGGTGGCGGTAGAGCGGAACGCCGAGCGCAGCGGCAGCGGCTTGCGCGTTCGCGAGAGAAACGGCCAGCAGCGCGTTGGCGCCCAGGCGGCGCTTGGTCGGCGTTCCGTCGAGCTTGCAGAGCGCCGCGTCGAGCGCGCCTTGATCGAGCGCATCCTTCCCGGCCAGCGCTTTTGCCAAGGTCTTATTCACGTGCTCCACGGCCTTGAGTACGCCTTTGCCCTGGTAGCGCTTCGCATTTTTATCGCGTAGCTCGAGCGCCTCGTGCGTTCCTGTGCTGGCACCCGAAGGAACAATCGCGCGGCCGACGGCGCCGCCATTCAACCGCACTTCAGCCTCCAGCGTCGGATTTCCGCGAGAGTCGAGCACTTCCCGGGCGCGGATGTTGCGGATGCAGGTCGCGTTCATGACAATTCCTCCGATGCGATCAGCAGGCGAGGGGACTACCCTTTGTGCGGCGCGATCGATTCAATCGTGGTCGTGAAGGTCGAGCCATCCTCGAGCGGCAGCGTCACCGATTCCCCCACTTTGCGGTCGAGCAGCGCTTTGGCGACAGGAGTGAGGTAGGAGATGATGTTGTGCTCCGGCTCGCTATCCCACGCGCCGAGAATGGTGTACTGCGCGGCTTGATTTTGCCCGGACTTGGAAATGCGGACTGTCGTTCCGATGGAAACCTTGGACGTGTCGGCCGAGGCAAAGTCGGTCCCTTGCGCGCGGGAAAGCATCGATTCGAGCTCGGCCTTGCGACGCATGAGGATCGTCTGCATTTCTTTGGCGGCTTTAAACTCGTGATTCTCGCGCAAATCGCCGTACGAGCGGGCGACGGCGATCTCTTTGGTGTTGTCCGGAATTTTGCGTGTGACGAGTTCTTCGAGCTCGGCTTGGCGGCGCTCCAGGCTTTTCCAGGAAACGATGAGTGCGACATTTTCACTCGCGCGTTCGCCGACGATCATCGGCTGCATTTCAGGGTGGAGCTTGACGATGGTGGCCAGGAGCGAGCGCCGGTCGAGCTCTTCAAAAACGGGTGAGAGCAAGACGCCGCGCGTGATGTCGCGAACATCTTCGAGCAGCGCCCCGTTGAGCATCGCGTGGACAAAATCTTTGTCGTTGAGCAGCAGCTCGTACAGGCGGTTGGAGCGGCGCGCTTCGGAAAGCTGGTTTTGCTCGAGCACCGCCAGAATGGCCGTCATGAGCGAAGGCGCAAAAATCTCTTTGAGCGGCTCGGGCCGGTTCTTGCAGATCCAGTGGAGGAAATCGGCCGAGAGGCTGCGCTCACGCAGGCGACGCTGGACGACTTGGACCAGCTCGGGTGTGCGGCCGGCTTTTTCAAACGACTCGAAAATGACCTCAGCGGTTTTTCCGCTCGAGTTGGGCAGCAGGTCGAGGAAAAGCGTCGACCATTTAGCCGGCTGGCCGACTTGGATCGCTTGCAGCACGCGCGCTTGGCGGCTGCTGTTGACCTGTTGCAAAAATTCTCCCAGCGCCGAGGTGGACTTGGGCAGAAGCGTCATCAGGCTGCCGGGCCCTTCCGTTTCGAGCGGAATGCCGGCATGCTCGCAAAATTCATCCCGCGCCAGGGCGAGCTCGAGCACCGCGCCGATCTGCGCCGCCGTGGTTTTTTGCATCTGCGAAAGTCGGGTGCGCAGTAACGCGGCTACTTCTTGGCCCACCGATTGATCTTTGAGCTCCGACCAGCGTTTGATCAGCTCGTTGAGCGCGGCGAGCGTGGGCTTGGGGGCTGTGGCATCGCGCAGCGCTTGCAGGGCCTGTTGGGCCCGCACATCGGGTGAGCCGAGCAGTTGGATCGGCTGCTGCTTGCGCGTGGGGAGGGCGAAGTGCCCGTCTTTGCGCATCGCGCGCTTGGCGCTATCCCACCATTTCTTCCAGTCGGCGGCGGGGACGATATCGGGCGAGAGAATGGGCTCGAGTTTTTCGAACGTCGCGTCGGCGCCGAGGCTCTCGACGCAGTTGCGCATAAAATCAACCGGCTTGGTTTTGGCTTCCTGCCGGAGTTCTTCCAAATTGACAATCTTGCGGGCGAGGACGTGCTTGGCGCTCTCGGGCGTGAGGGATTGCGCGGCGTACTCGAGCGTCATCGTGTGGCCAGGCTTTTTCGGGAAATCAATGACGACCTGATCTTTCTCGGTATCGCAGGTGGTGATGCGGCCAAAGCCCCAGCTGCGGTGCTGGCAAAACGAGCCGGGTTTTAGAAGTTCAAGTTTTTGCGCGAGGTGGGGAGGGAGGGCTTCCATAGGAGTAAGGGTGAGGGCAGTCGAGTCGTTGTCGTCGAAATGTTCGTTAAGTTCCATAAGGCGGGAACCATCGTTGCGCAATCAATCCGCAAAATCAAGTGCGCGCCTGTTTTATATTCTGAGTTTCAACGAATCGTCATCCCGAGCTTGCCCGAGGGATCCGTCGCGAGGAACCTTGGCCTTCGCGCTTTCACATCTGTGCTTCGAGCCATACTGACATATTCGTAACGGCCCTTATTCGTTGTCACCGATCCTTCGACAAGCTCAGGATGACGGAAGAAGGGAGCGAGCGCTTAAGCTCGGGATGACGAGGGGTTTTTGCGCACAACTCTACGCCAGCATCTCGGCCAAGCGATGCAAGCGCGCTACTAAATTGGCGATGGCCAGGAGCTCCTGTTTGGCGCTCACGTCTTCAATGAAATGCGCGGCAATGAGATCTCCGATCGATTCCGGATCTTCCAGCTGCCGCAGAAACGGCGTCACATCGTGCCGGCCCGGATCGGCGATCTCCTCATGCTGCTCGACGCTTTCGATCAGCTTGAGGGCGAGCGCATCCGCCTGCATCTTAGTCTCTCCGCGGAGGGTTTTGAACACTTCCACCTCGGCCAGCCGGTACGGTTCTTCCTGAATGTAATTTTTCAGCCGCACGCGCGCCATTCCTTGCAGCAGCAAGTGCGACGAGCCGTTCGGGTGGTCGACACATGCCCGGACCAGGCCCAGGCCGGCGACCGGATGCGGCTCTCCGTTTTTCTGCGCCAGTGCCAGCGCAAAGACGCGCTGGTTGTCGAGCGCCTGCTGGAGCATCTCGCGGTATCGCTTCTCAAAGATATACAGCGGCAAAATCGACTGCGGAAACAGGACGGCGTTGGGCAGCACCATCACCGGGATCCGATTGGGCAGTTGCATGCAGATGTTCCGAGCTAAAAAAAGCCCCGCAGAAGCCGTGTCCGCGAGCGTTTCCTTCGACCCTGTTTTGTAACAGGTGGGAACCGGTTAGGAACGAAGCGTTCGCCTTCCAGTGAAGGCCTGGCGTCCGCTGCCGCTCTGAGGGCCGGCCCCCGTAATGATTTAATTATCGGTTGAAGGAGTGGTTGCTCGGGCAATCACGCACCTTGCAGGGCGAGGATATTCTGCCGATAAAAAGCAGAGGCGCGCAATAAAAAACACCTTCATCATTCCGAGATTCATGCTCTCTTCATTCCGTTACACCCTATTGTCATCCCGAGCTTGTCGAGGGACCTAGCTACAAAGTAAAAACGTTGTTGGTCTTTTTTCATCCAAGCCGGATGAAGCGCTATTTCATGCGGCGACGAGGATAAGGTGACCTTGCCAAGATTCTCTGCGGCTAGGTCCCTCGACAAGCTCGGGATGACAGGATCTTGGAACTTCGGCCCTACGACTCCCGGAACGTGCAGCTGAGCTTTTCCCGGAGCGCGCGCTTGAGCTCTTCCTGCCATGCGTTGACCTCGGCTTCGGTTAGCGTCCGTTCGCGCGAGCGATAGACGACGCTGTAGGCCAGCGACTTTTGATTCGCAGGGAGCTTGACGCCCTTCGGATCTTCGAACACGTCGAAAAGCGCGACCGATTCCATCTCGGGCCGCTGCAATTTTTTAAAAACGCGCGCCACGTCTGCCTGTGGCGTTTGGCGATCGATGACCAGCGCCATATCGCGCCGGACAGCCGGGTAGGATGTCAGCGGCTCAAAGTGCGTCGGCGTTGCCATGCGAGAGAGGAATGGCGTCAGGTTAATCTCGGCGTAAAACACATCCGTCTTGATGTTCGCGTTGCGCAGCGCGGCAGTGGGGAGTTGACCTGCCGTCAAGATTTCCTCGGGCAAGAGGCCGATCTTGGCGATGAGCCAATCGACAACGCCCTTGAGGTCGTAAAAATCGAACGCACGCGCGGGCTCGATCCACGAAGGGCGCGTTTGCCCGGCAACGAGAAGGCCGAGATGCAGGGGCTCGGCGACGGTCGAATCTTTTTGGCTCGTGGGAACGAACACCCGGTTGACTTCAAAGAGCCGGAGAGAATCCGCGCCGCGCGCCAAGTTGGTTCCTGCGATCGCGATGAGCGACGGCTGGAGCGCTGGCCGCAGATGCGTGTACTGCTCGTTGAGCGGATTTTGCAGCTCGATCGCCTGCGCGGCGCTTTCGCCCAGCGCGGCTTTGCCCACGAGAGAATCGCCCACGCATTCCTGCCAGCCGCGTGCCGCCAGCGCGCGCCGGATCGCCGAGAGCTTGGCATCTTCCACGTCGGCGGTGCTCACCGGATTGGGGCCGTGATCGATGCGCGCTTCAATTCTATCCAGGCCGTACAGGCGCGCGACCTCTTCAATCAGGTCGATTTCGCGCTCGAGGTCGGCCCGCGCGGTGGGGATCTGCCACGTCGTTTGCGCGGCTTCCTTTTTGGTGGGAGAAAGGCCGAGGCTGGTCAGCGCCTGCTCGATCTCTTCCGGGGAAAGGGAGACGCCCATCACGTGCGCCGCGCGGCTCGGGCGGAGTGAAACGGGCGGCGGCGGCGGTGGAAGCGTGCCGACATCGGTGGGCGGGCCGTCGATCTGCCCGCCGGTCAGTTCCACCAGCAGCGCTACCGCTCGGTCGCGGGCGATCGGGCGGTCCTGCGGATTAACGCGCCTCTCGAACCGGTGGGAGGAATCGGTGAGGATGCCATGCCGCCGGCTCATCTGTCGCACGCGTGTCGGGGTGAACCAGGCTGTTTCTAAAATAATGTTCCGCGTGCTTTCGGAGACGCCGGTCTCTTTTCCGCCGATCACGCCGGCCAGCCCCACGGGCCGCTTGCCGTCGGCGATCACCACGTCGTCGGCGGTCATCGTGTATTCTTTATCATTGAGCGCCAGGAACTTTTCTCCCGCACGAGCGCGGCGGACGACCAGGCGGCCGTCGACCAGCTTGTCCGCATCGTACGCGTGCAGCGGCTGGCCCATCTCCCACAGGACGAAGTTGGTGATATCGACCACGTTATTAATAGAGCGGTGCCCCATCGCTTCAATCTTGCTCGCAAGCCACGCCGGGCTCGGGCCGACTTTTACATTCGTGAGACGGACGCCGCTGAAGAAGGCGCACACCTCTGCCGCGTCGGGCTGGATCTCAATCGAAACAGGCGCTTTGGCCTTGGCCGGGTAGGGGACGCTCGCAGGCGGCGGCGTTTTATCTTTTGCGATGCCGGCGGCGATCAGCTCGCGCGCGAGACCTTTGTAGGAGAGCAAATCGGGACGGTTGGGCGTGATCTCCAGCTCAAAAATGCAGTCGGGGATTTCGAGCGAATCAAACCGCGCGCCCACCGGAGCATCCAGCGGCAAAATCAAAATACCTTCCGATTCTTCCGCCAGCGCCAGTTCCTTAGGCGAGCACAGCATCCCCTCGGATGTTTCCCCGCGGATTTTGGAGGCCTTGATGACAAAATCTCCCGGAAGGACCGCGCCCGGCAGCGCGAGCGGGGCTTTATCGCCCGCCTTGAAGTTTTTCGCCCCGCAGACGATCTGGCGCTCGCCCTTGCCGTCCGCGACGCGGCAGATCTGCAGCCGGTCGGCGTTCGGGTGCGGCCGCGCTTCGAGAATATGGCCCACCACCACGTCCGGGCTTGAGACACCGCGGGTGTGCGACCCCTCCACGTCCGAGCCGACCATGATCAACCGCTCAAGCATCGCGGGCGTCTCGACCGTCAGTTCAATGTAATCTTGAAGCCAGCTGAGGGAGTACTTCATACGAGCAAATGCGGGAGGTTAGGATTTTTGAAGCTGCTTTTGCAGATGAGCGATCTGGTCGCGCAGCGAGGCTGCTTCTTCGTATTTTTCGTGTTTCACCGCGTCGGTCAAAGATTTTTCAAGCTGGCCGAGCTTCTGGTGGAACTCTTTACTCTTGAGCTGCCGCGCCGGGATTTTGCCCTTGTGTTCAGTTCCTTTGTGCATGTCCTTGAGGATGACCTCGAGCCCTTCGCCGAAAGTTTGATAACAGACCGGGCAGCCCAGCCGCCCCGTCTTTTTGAAGTCCGCCTGCGTGAAGCCGCACGCCGGGCATTCCATTTCAACCGAATCATCCGAGTGGTTGATCTTCTCGCCGGCGCCCAAGCCCAGCAGCATATCGGCCAGTGAAAAGCCGGCCGGGTCGGCGACGCCTTTTTCTTTGGCGCACTTCTCGCACAGGTCGATCTTCTGCATTTTACCGCTGACAATTTGCGTCAGGTGGACGGTTGCAGGATCGTTCTTACAAATTTCGCAAAGCATGATGGGAGGCTGGGTGAGAGAAGGGGAATCCTCCCACATTAATTGGGAATCGGCACGCCGTTTGTTTTGGCCAGCTCGCGGAAGCGCTGCAAAATCTTGAGCGTGATCGGGCCGGGCTTGCCGGTGCCGATGGGGCGGCCGTCGAGCTCCCGGATTGGCGCGATCTCTCCGCCCGTTCCAGTCGCGAAGAGTTCGTCCGCGGTAAAAAGATCGTAGCGTGTAACGACGACCTCGGCGGCGGAGAGCTGCATCTCCTCGCAAATCTCCAGCACGGTGCGGCGGGTGATCCCGGCCAGTGCGCCCGAGGAGGTGGTGGGAGTGAACAGCTTTCCGTTTTTAACGCCGAAAAGATTCATCGCCGAACATTCGACCACATGCCCCTCTTGGTTGAGCATGATCGCATCGTCCGCGCCGACGTGGTTGGCCTCAATTTTCGCGAAGATGTTGTTGAGGTAATTGAGCGATTTGATCGTCGGGCTCACCATCGCGTGGCTGTTGCGCCGGGTTGGCGCGGTGATCATCCGCAGGCCCTGCTCGTAAACTTCTTTGGGGAAGAGCACGATCGAATCGGCAATAATAACGAGCGATGCCTTCCCACATTTCTTGGGGCTGATTCCCAGATCGCCGACGCCGCGTGTGGCCACGAGCCGTATATAACCCTCGTTCAGATTGTTGACGCGGCACAGGTTGATGATGGCGTCCTGCAGCTCTTGCTTGGGAAGCGTCACATCCAGCAAAATAGCCCGCGCGTTATCATAAAAGCGGTCCAGGTGGTCGCTCAGCCGGAAGACGCGCCTATTATATATACGCAGGCCGCCGAAGATGCCGTCGCCATACAGCAGGCCGTGGTCGAACACGGAGATTTTGGCGTCCGCTTTGTCATACAGTTGTCCGTCGATGTATACCTTCATAAAAATGTTAGAGCTCCGGGAGCGCGCTATGATTGAGGAACCAGCTTGCCTTCGTCCAGGCAAAAACGCGCGTCGGCCTCGGCGGCAATTCCGGCATCGTGCGTGACGACAATCAGCGTCGCGCCCCGCTCTTTTTGCAAGGAACGCAGCAGGCGCCAAATCTCTGTCCCGGTTGCGCGATCCAGGTTTCCGGTCGGTTCGTCCGCGAGTAAAATCCGCGGCTGATTGCGCAGCGCACGGGCGATGGCAACGCGCTGCTGCTCGCCGCCCGAGAGCATCCCCGGGAGGTGGCTCGCACGTGCTTCAAGCCCGACAGACCACAGAAGCTTCAGCGCTTCTTCCGCATTCGGCTTCCCGGCCAAGCGCGCGGGCAGGTCGATGTTCTCGACCGCCGTCAGCTCGGGCAGCAGATGATACGCCTGAAAGACAAACCCAATCTGCGTGTTGCGCCACTGCGCCCGCTGCGCGTCATGCCAGTCGTAGATGGACTCGTTGCGGCATGCAATGACGCCCTCGCTCGGTTTCTCAAGCCCGCCGAGAATGTGCAGCAGCGTGCTCTTCCCGGCTCCCGACGCGCCTTGGATGCTGATGCACGCGCCCTCAGGAAGCGCTGCGGTCACGTCGCGCAGCACGGGGATGCTTCGCCCGCCCGCTTCATAGGCATGCGCGACGGCGCGCAACTCCAGGGCGTTACCGGAATTATTCATAACGCAAACTCCGCGCGGGTTGAAGCTTCGCCGCGGCTCGGGCAGGGAGGACGGCGGCCAGCACGCAAATTCCGACCGCGGCGGCGCAGATATATACAATCGTCGCCGGTTCGATCACCGCCGGAATCTGTGGGAAGTGATAAATCTCAGGAGAGAAGACATCCGCGCCAAAATTCCGCTCCAACCACATCCGGAATGAATTCCGGTAATGCAGTACCAAGAGCCCCAAGCTCGCGCCGCCGATTGTACCGATCAGGCCCACCACCAGTCCGTGCAGCAGAAAAATCCAGACGATCGTCCGGTTCGTTGCGCCCAGCGCTTTAAGCAGCCCGATCTCGCGCGACTTTTGCACAGTGATGGTGATCAGCGTGCTGCAGAGCCCGAACGCGGCAACGATCATGATGAAAAACAGAACAAACGACATGACGACGCGCTCGGTCGCGATCGCGTTGAAGAGCGCCGGGTTATGCTCTTTCCAGGATTTGACGGTGACGCCGCGCGGGAGTGTCTGCTGCAATCGCTCCTGCGTTGCTTCGATGACGAGGGGATCGCTCACCCGGACGGCCAGCCCGTGCACTGCGTCGTCGAGCTGGTAGAGCCGCTGCGCCGTCTCGAGCGAAACGACAAAGAAGTTGGAATCATAATCATACAGTCCCGTTTCAAAAATGCCGGTGATGACCAGTTCGGTTGGCATGTAGAGCGTTTGCGGCGGCGTGCGGCCGCTTTGCTCGAGCGCACTCTTGAGCGCCTGCAAATTCCGTGGCGCGTAAATCAGAATTTTATCGCCCGGCACGGCTCCATACCGCGCGGCCCACGCTTGGCCGACGAGCACTGCGTCCGGAGAGAGCTCGAAGCTGCCGGCGATCAAGTGATCGCTCAGGTTGGGGGTCGCGGCTTTGTTGGCGTCGCTCGCAACGCCGCGCATCATCGGCGTGGTAATATATCCCGCGTATTGCACCAGCACCGGCCCCTGCACGTACGCGCTCGCGCCTTCCACTCCGGCGACGCTCGCAACGCGCCGCGTGAGCTCGGCGGGTTCGCGCAATGCGCCTGGGCCCGCGACGGTCAGATGAGCGTTGAAGCCGATGATCTTGTCGCGCAGGTCGCGCTCAAAGCCGCGCATGACCGACAGCACGATCACCAGCACCATCACACCAAGCATCACGCCTAGGAGCGAGAGCAGGGTGATAACGGATACAAATTTCCGCCGCGGCCGCAGATAGCGCAACGCAAGGAAGAACGCCGCTGAAAGTTGCATACTGAAGCTTCGCATCATGCCCGCACGCGCTTTCCGGTGCGAGCAGGAAAAATCTATCGTCATCCTGAGCCTGTCGAAGGATCGGCCGCAAGGAATGCTGGCCGACATGCTCGTGCATTTATGCTTTGAGCTCTTTTTCCTTATCTATCATGGCCTTCATTCATTGAAACAGATCCCTCGACAAGCTTAGGATGACGATTTGGTGTAACGGGATGAGGAGGGTGCTCCGCTCAGGACGACGGGATTCTGGTATTTATATGAATGAATGGCGGAGTTTGCATTCCCACCCCCGCCAGACTAAACTCCCGCCCTCATGACGCAGGAACTTGCCCTCGATTTGCCCGCCCTCGAATCGCGCCTCGCGCAGCTGCGGAGGTTTCTTTGACCCGGCGTCGCTAAAAAAGCAGGTGCAGGCCTTTGAAGAGCGGATGGCCGCGCCCGATTTTTGGAATGATCCGCCCGCCGCGCAAAAAATCATCGGAGAGGCCAACGCCGTCCGCAATCGGCTCGATCCGTACGAAAAGCTCGAGCGCCGCTGGCTCGATTTGAAAGCGCTGGCCGAGCTGGTGCAAGAATCCGGCGGCCCCGGTGAATTGCAGGAGCTGGAGAAAGAAGGCGCCGCCTTCACCGCCGATCTTGCCGCGGCCGAGCTCTACGCGTTCCTCTCCGGCCCGATGGATAAAAACAACGCGATCATCAGCCTCCACGCAGGCGCGGGCGGGACCGAGGCGTGCGACTGGGCCAACATGCTCCTGCGGATGTATCAGCGCTACGGCCAGCTGCGCGGCTATCCGATGGAAGTGCTCGACGTGCTCCCCGGTGAAGAGGCGGGCATCAAAAGTGCGACGCTGCTGGTCAAAGGCGAATACGCGTACGGCCGGCTCAAGGCCGAGCATGGGGTGCACCGGCTCGTGCGCATCTCGCCGTTTAACTCCGCCGGCAAGCGGCAGACCTCGTTCGCATCGCTGGACGTCGTCGCTGAAGTGGACGACGCGGTCGAAGTGAAAATCGAGGAGAAAGATTTACGCGTGGACGTTTTTCGCTCGGGCGGTCCGGGAGGGCAGGGGGTCAACACGACGGATTCCGCGGTGCGAATCACGCACGCGCCCAGCGGGCTCGTCGTTACCTGTCAGAACGAGCGCTCCCAGATTAAAAACAAAGCGACGGCCATGCGCATCCTTCGCGCGCGATTATATGAGCTCGAGCTGGATAAAAAACGCGCCGACATGGAGAAGCACTACGGCGAAAAGGGAGAGATCGGCTGGGGCCGCCAGATTCGCTCGTACGTGCTCCAGCCCTATCAGATGGTCAAGGACCTGCGCACCGGCGAGCAGACCAGCGACGTCCAGGCGGTGCTCGATGGCAGCCTCGACAATTTCATTGAAGCATTCCTGCGCGGCAAAAAACGGACCGATGCCGATCCGGTGGATGAGGCTGAGGAATAGACGCTTCGCTTTGTATCAAGTGAGCTTCAATGCGTTGTCATTCCGAGCTTGTCGAGGGATCGGCTGCAAGGAATGTTGGTCCGTACGCCAGTGCACTCATGCCTCAAGCCGCTCTTCTCTATTCACAACGGCCTTTATTCATTGTTACCGATCCTTCGACAAGCTCAGGATGACGATACGTCGTAACAATAGGATAATGAAGATTGGCGAGCATTCTTCGCTACCAGGTCCCTCTACAAGCTCAGGATGACGAAGATTTTTTGCGACAGAATTTTCCAGATAAGCTCGACTCTTCGTTCCGTCCGCATTAAATCTTTTAAGCATCAACCGCAGAACTTGCGGCAAGAACAGACCATGACCCCCGGAACCGTCTCAGGCGCTTCGCAATTCCGGCACACCGGAGTCCTCTTCCTGGTCTCCGCTCCGTCCGGCGCGGGCAAGACGACGCTCTTTGAAAATCTGCGCACAACGCCCGACTTGGTCCACGTCATCACCTGCACCACGCGCCAGCCGCGGGCAGGGGAAGAGCCCGGCGTCGACTACCACTTTCTCACCGAGGCAGATTTTCTCGCCAAGCAAAAGCGTGGAGAGTTTATCGAGCACGCGCGCGTCCACGGTTTTTATTACGCCGCGCCGATCGAACCAATCAAAGAGGCGCTGCTGGCGGGCAAAGATGTCTTGCTCGCGGTAGAAGTGCAGGGCGCCGCGACGGTTCGCGCGAATCCCGATCCTGTCATCCGCCAAGCGCTGGCCGATATTTTCATCATGCCGCCAACGCTCGAAGAATTGGAGCGCCGCCTGCGCAAGCGGGGCTTGGATTCGGAAGAGCAAATTCAAATCCGTCTCGCGACCGCGCAGCGCGAGATGAATTCCTGGAAAGACTATAAGTACACCATTCTCTCCAGCTCGACGGAAGAAGACCTCACCAAGTTTCGTGCGATCCTCCGGGCCGAGCGCTATCTCAGCTCCCGGCTCGTTTGGCAGGATGCGAGCTTGGCCGACGTCAAATGATGAAAGCCGCAAAAAAAATCACCGGCTCCGCCAAAGCGCCGCGCGTGGTGCTCGGCGTCACCGGTTCGATCGCGGCGTATCGTGCGGCGGATATTGCGAGCACGCTCACCAAAGCCGGTGTCATCGTTGATGTAGTCATGACGTCCGAGGCCGAGCGCTTCGTCACGCCGCTCACGCTCGAGTGCCTATCGCGCCGCTCCGTCACGACGGCGAGCAATGAAGGGATCCGCGAAGGGCAGCCCACGCACATCCATTTAGCCGATAGTGCAGATTTGGTTCTCGTCGCGCCGGCTACCGCGCAGATTGTTGCGCAGTACGCGCACGGCTTTGCGTCGGACGTGCTCACGTGTCTCCTCCTCGCGACGCTCGCACCGGTCTATCTCGCGCCTGCGATGAACGGAAAAATGTGGGAGCACGCGGCGACGCAATCGAACGTCGCGCTCCTCAAGAAACGCGGCGTGAATTTCATTGGTCCCGATGCGGGACTGCTCGCGTGCGGTTACGAAGGGATCGGTAGGTTGTGGCCCGCAGAAAAAATTGCGGAACAAATTTTGCGCGCGCTGCGTTCCAAATAATTTTTTTGCGTATAAACGATTAAAAAATTATTTCAAAAAAATCGAAAAAAAGTTTGACGATCATGCACGTTACAAGATATTTATACATCGTGCGCGATGCACAACACCTTGTAGTGATACACCGGAAGGGGGTGAACTGCCATGGCTAAGAAGAAAAAAGCAGCAAAGAAAGCGACTAAGAAGTCGACAAAGAAGAAGAAGAAGTAGTTTTTCTTTTTTTTAAAGGGGCTCTTCCTTCGGGAGGGGCCCCTTTTCGTTTTTATTAGATACTTATAAAGTTTTACGCATTCGTCATCCCGAGCGAAGTCGAGGGATCTGGGTTCTATGAGCATCGCATCGCCCTGAGAGCGAAGATTTCTCGACTACGGCTTCGCCTCCGCTCGAAATGACGTTTCCTGTATATTTATAAATAGGCTCACCCCCGTTTCAAGAAGCACGCGCCGCTTCAAGGCCGCTTGAAGATAAACAGCAGCGGACGACGGTCAGACAGGTTCGATTCACGCGGCGAGTTGTTGTTATCGGTGATCAGGTAGATTTTTTCCCGGTCCATGCAAAAACCTTCCATGTTTCCGAATAGCGCTGAGCTGTACCGATACTCCGGCCGTTCGATGGTGGAGGCGTACGACCAAATTTTATCCGTCGCAGTCCGGCCCGGTTCGCGCCAGTCGGGAGGCTGAAGTGCCACGATCGCCTCGGCGTTTCGCGCGAGCGCATAGAGGCTGCCGTTCTCATAAACCAAGTCCGCAAAATCGGCGAAGCGCCAAAACGGCATCGACAGATCGGTATCCGGGCACGCCCACGCCTGCACGTTCGGCTTCGCTCCGAGCTGCAACTCGAAGATTCCGCGCCGATGCCGTTCCGCGGCGGCGTACAAGTGGCCCGGCCCCGCCCACGCGATGCCCTCCAGGCCCGCGTTCGGAATCCGCAGCAGTCCCGCATTGGTTCCATGGGGCTTGAGGCTGGGCGTCACCCACTCTGCACGCTTTCCGTTGAAGGAAAGTTGCAAGACGCGCGCGTTGCTTTCGCTCGCAAGATAAAAATTTCCATCGGGGTCGGAGGAGAGCCCCTCCCAATCCATCGACTTGGCGGCGGCCGTTGGCGCGCGGAACCGGCAGTGCGCCACCGCTTCCGCTGCGGCGCTTCCAATCTCAATCCGGTAGAGCGCCGTACTGTGCTTGTCGCAAACGGCATAGAGCTTGCCACGCACGAGCGTCAGTCCTGATGGCTGAAAGTTTTTCGGACCGTTGACGGGCAGCGCGGAGATGAGTTCCAGCTCGGCAGCATGCGCGGATGTCGTTGCGCTCAAAATCCACAGCGCGACAATCAATAGGCATCGAAAGATCTGCTTCATTTGGATTTTTGATTGAGTCCTGGAACCATCCGAGTCCATTTATGCGCGTAATATTGAACGGCCGTCCACGCGTATTTCCAGTAGCCGAATTTGTCCAGCGCTTCCCGGTCGCCAGCGCGGATGCAATCGCGCACTTGCCGGTAGAGAAGCCGCCGCTGCGTCGGTGCAGCCAGCTGCAGCTCCGGCAGGGTGAGATAGCCCTCAAGCAGCAGCTGATTGTCGAGCAAGTGACGGCGGCCCGCGACCAGTTTCTCCGTCTGCTGCTCCGGGTGGCGGCGGAAGACGCACAGCGCGCGGCCGGCATGCGCGTAATCGCCCTGCAGCAACAGATGGAACCACATCTCCAAGTCAACGAGCTGCCGGTACGCCGGATCAAATCCGCGCGCGGCGTGCGAGCGCCGGAAGAGCGTCGCGGTTGGTTCGCCGATCCAGTTGCGCGATTCAAGCAAGCAGCGCCGTACCACATCCCGGCCGTTCCAAATTCCATCCCTTTGCGAATATGTCCACTCACCAAGTCGATGTCCGTCCGCATCCACCAGTTCGCGGCTCGACCCGGCCAGGACTGCGTTCGGATTTTTCTCCAAGAGCCCTACCAGCGTCTCGAGCGCATCCGGCTCCTTCAAATAATCGTCGGCCATCAGGAACTTGACGTACGGCGCGCGGGCCAGCGCCAGGCACGCGTTCCAATTCTCGACCATGCCCAGGTTGCACGGATGCACGCGCCACTCGAGCCGCGAGTCTTGCGCGGCGAACCCCTCCAGCACCTCTCGCGTTTCGTCGGTGGACGCATCATCCAAGATAATCAATTCAAAATCTTCCAGCGTCTGCTGCTGCACCGACTCGATCGCCTGCGGCAGGTACCGCGCGTACTGGTACGTCGGAATGCAGATGGAAACGCGGGGTGATTTCATTTTTTAAGCGGCGCCTCCGTTTGCGCGCGCAATAGCACTGCCGATCCCCTGCCGTCGTGCCATCTGGGCGAAGGTTCCATTGGCCGCGAGAAGTTCCGGAAAAGCGCCGCGCTCGACGACTTTGCCTTCTTGCAGCACGATCACCTCATCAGCTGCGGCGAGCGTTGAAAGCCGATGCGCGATCGCGAGCACCGTCCGATTCTCGGTCAGCTGATCGATCGCGGCTTGCACCTGCGCTTCGGCATTGGAATCGAGCGACGCGGTCGCCTCGTCCAGCACCAGGATCGGCGCGTTGCGCACGAACGCCCGCGCGATCGAGATGCGCTGCCGCTGTCCGCCCGAGAGCCGCACGCCGCGCTCGCCCAGCAGTGTATCGTACCCCTTCGGAAGTGCCTGGATAAATTCATGCGCAAACGCCGCACGCGCCGCCGCTTCCACCTCGGCGCGGGACGCATCCGGCTTGCCGCACAAAATATTGTCATGCACCGAAAGATCGAAGACGACGATCTCCTGGCTCACCAGCGCCATCAGTTGTCGCAGCTGAGCCAGCTTGAGCTCGCGCAGATCTTGCCCGTCAACCGTGATGCGCCCCGCCGTCGGGTCGTAGAAACGGAAGAGCAAATTGACCAGCGTGCTCTTCCCCGAGCCGCTCTCGCCCGCCAGGCCGATCTTTTTTCCTTTCGCCATCTCAAAGGAAACATTCTGCAAGACCAGCGCGTCGCCGTAGGAAAAACCGACGTTCTCAAATCGAATGATGCGATCGAAATTGCGGATCGGCTTGGCGTCCGGCGCTTCAACCACCGTCGGCGTTTCAGAGAAAATTTTCCCCAGTCGTGCGAGGCTGAACCGGCACTCCTGAAAAACCAGATGGATCGATGCCAGCCGCCGCACCGGCGTGTAGAAAAGCAGCAGTCCCGCGATAAACCCGACCAAATCCGGCGCGCTCGTCCCGGACCAGAAAATGTAGAGAATCATCATCCCGACGCCGAACATGCAGATCGTCTCAACCAGCGGATTGGTCAACTCGCGTGCTTGCGCGGTGCGCATCGCCGAGTGGAGCATCCGGCCCGAATATTCCTGGAAGCGCGACTCCTGCCGTTTCTCCAATCCAAACGCCTTCACGATGCGGATGGACGCGAGCATCTCGTAGAGCAAACTCGCCTGCGCGATTCCGGCCTGCCCGCTTGCGCTCGACGCACGCCGCGCCTTGCCACCGAGCACGCGCAGCGGAATGAGCGCCACCGGGACAAAGACGATGCCCAGGAGCGTCAACTTCCAATCGATGCTCAGCAGCGCGATCAAAATGCCCAGCATCGTCATCGGTTCCCGAATCAAATCCGCGAGCCCAAAACTCAAGCAGCGATTGACGGCCTGCGTATCTTGATGGATGCGCGCCGTCAGGTCGCCCATCTTTGAGCGGTGATGATAATCGATCGAGAGCGTGTTGAGTTTTCGCAGCACCGCGTGGCGCAAATCGATCGTCGCCCGCTCGCTTGCCCAGAGCATGCAGTAGGTGCTCAAGTACCGGCTGAAGCCGCGCAGTCCGACCAGCGCCGGTAGCAGCAAAAGTCCGCCGAGGATCTGCTTCCAATCCAGCGCGCGGCCGGTCAGCGGCAGCCACGGATCAATCGCTTGCTTGATGCGTGAGCCGCCGGCTTGCAGTCGCGAAAGAACGGAGGAATTCAGCTGAATTTTTTTCGCAGGCTGAACTTCCGCCGCATCGGAATGACGTACGGTCAGCCGGTCAAGGATCGTTTGTGTCGCGCCGACAAAAAGTCCGTTAGAAAGTCCGTACACGATTGCCAGGACGATGCCGCACGCCAGCCGCATCCAGTACGGCCGGACGTATTCCCAGATGAAGCGCAGCAAGGTAGAGAAGTCGCGCATGAGCTAGAGCGTAATCAAGAGGTATGAAAGCAACGTCATTTCGAGCGGAGGGCCGCTAGGCCCGCAGTCGAGAAATCTTAAGATCGAATTGTAACGGTTTGAACCAAGATCCCTCGACTTCACTCGGGATGACGAATCTAAGTCGATGCGGCCGCCATCTGTTTCTGCAGCGCCGCGACTTGCTCGCGCAACGCGGCCAGCTCGTCCTGCATCGCTTCAATCCGGCTGAGCGCCGCGACGTGCCGGTGCCACTGTCCGACCTTTTGCGCGGGGGCTCCGCCGTACCGACCACTTTCGGTGATCGAATCTTTCACGATGCTGCACGCGGCGATGAGGACGCGGTCGGTGATCTCGATATGTCCGTTGACGCCGACGCGCGCGGCGAGGATCACTTGGTCGCCGATCTGCGTGCTGCCGGCGATGCCCGCCTGGGAGATAATGATGCTCTGCTTGCCGATCCGGACGTTGTGGCCGATCTGCACCAGGTTATCAATCTTCGTGCCGGCGCCGATGGAGGTCTTGTCGAACCGCGCCCGGTCAATCGTCACGCACGCGCCGATCTCGACGTCATCACCCACTTCAACGATCCCAAGCTGCGGAACTTTCGTGTTCGCCGCCGGGTCCAAGTCAAAGCCAAAGCCGTCGCTGCCGATGACGGTGTTACTGTGAATGACCGTTCGCTCACCGACCGTGCAGCTATCCATCACAACGACTCCGGGTGAAAGCGTTGAGCCCGCACCCACGCGCGCATTCTGGCCGACGTAGGTGAAGGGATAAAGCGTCGCACCGTCGCCGACGACCGCGCCGGCATCCACGACTGCGTAATCCATCAGCGTCGCATTTTTGCTGACGTTCGCGCTGGGGTGGACGGATGCCTTGGCGGAAATTCCGGCGGTGGGGCGGGGCCGTTCCATGCCGAGCGCCGCCGCGGCTGCCGTTGCGGCTCCGGAGGGGCTGGGCGCGTAGATTGCGGGGAGGGGATTTCCTTCCAGGGGCGCTTTCAGGATGACCGCGGCTGCTTTCGTCGTCGCGAGGCCCGCGGCGTACTTGCGGTTGGTGACAAACGTGATGTCGCCGCTTTGCGCCTCTTGCAGTCCTGCGACGCGGCCGACTTCCGGATCCCCGCCGCCGCGGAATTCGGCACCGATCGCCTTGGCTAACTCAGAAAGTTTCATCATGAGCGATTTAGCCGCGGAGCGCTCGAAATGCACGCCCTAAGAGAGTACCGGCGGAGGGACTTGAACCCACACGGGACGTGAATCCCAATAGATTTTGAGTCTATCGCGTCTGCCATTTCGCCACGCCGGCTTTAAAAAGCGTCGGAATTTGCGACGGGCGGCCATTATCCGGCTCTCGGGATCGGACGCAAGCTAAAGAAGGGAGGATTTTTGCAGGACGAAACGCAGGGTTGCGCTGAGGGGCTTTTTGGGCAGACTCGGTTTTTAATCCTCGGCAACCGAGATCCGATGCCACGCACCCGCAGCAGCAAGAAAGTCACCGCCAAGCCCATCCCCGTTCGGTTGGATGAAGCGACGCTGCAACGGCTCAAGCGCGCCGCCGAAAAGACGGGCGAATCCGAGGCGACGATCTTGCGCTTAGTGTTGCGCGCGGGCCTGACCGAGCTGGAAGCCCGGGCGTACGAGCTGTTCACATTCCTGGTGCCCAAGGAAGAGGGTGGTCGGACGGGAGGCAGCCGGTACCTGGCAACGAGCGCCGCCGCGCGCCGTGCGATGCTCAACGAGCCCAAGCAGCTTCCGAAAGAGTAGAGATACTCGAAGGAAATGCCCGAGCCGCCAAGAGTGTTCGGTGGCGAGTGCGCGGCTTGAGGGAAGATCCACAAGCATAAGCGTTATATATAGAGATGGGATAACTGGCCCGATACAAAGAACAACTAAAGGAACAGGGAAGAGTAAGAGGGATAGGACCCCAAGGTCTAATAATAATCCCGATTGATCCAAGAACCGTAGCCGCCGATAAGACACAGTCCGTAACAGCAACTATGCCCATCGGAAATTAAACATTCATGCCCCCTATTTAATCAGAAAAACCCTTAAAATTATAACACTAGGTGCACTACATGCACTGCATGAACATTAAATTTGCACTAAAAGAG
>CAYYVW010000014.1:0-42384 GCA_964473925.1 uncultured Verrucomicrobiaceae bacterium | reverse complement strand
GCCGACGCGCGCCTCATCCGCGTCATCACCGTCCTGCTCACTCGCTCCGGCGCCACACGCGACCAAGCCATCCAGGCCTTCTACGACCGCGCGGGGGAGTGACGTTTCTTCGGCGCAAGCTTCACGCCTTTGTCATTCCGTCACACTCCATCGTCATCCCGAGCCACATGATTTTGCTTCATCCTTCCGTCATCCCGAACGAAGCGTAAGCGAAGTTGAGGGATCTGGGTGAGAAGAGATTCATGCGGTGAGTGCAGTTCGCATTCAGGATGCATACCGGCAGAACCCAGATCCCTCGACTACGCTCGGAATGACGTGGGTGTGGAGCAGGAAGAGAGGAGGAACGCAAATATATCCGCGCGAATGGGGGGCGGCGTGCGATTCATCAAAGAACCCTTCAATCTATTCTATCTATTATGAAACTAAAAAATATACTCATGACGGCGGCCCTGGCCCTGATTTCTGGGACGCTTTTGACGGCGTGCTGCACTTCGGGCTCTAACGACAACGAAAATCCTTATAACGGCCGTTACGACAGTCGTCCGGACAGCCAGTATGATGGCGCTCGCGGCCGGCGCGTTGATTTTAACGGCAAGGTCTATTATGACCGTTCTTACGGTGGTCATTATATGATCCGCTCGGATGCGGGCTACCGCTATCACCCGCTGAACTTGCCACACGGTTACCGCAAGGATGGCTTGCGCGTAGAAGTGAGCGGCATGACACGCGGCCGTGCGATGGAAGGAACGGCGCGGGCGCTGGATATCGATTCGATCAATCGGTTGTAGTCTGTCCGCCTAAAGCCTCGGGGCGTCCGGAATGTTCCGGATGCCCCGAGTGTTTTTTATGTGGTAGCAGCCTCCTTTGAGGTTTCTGCTGTTTGCGTTTTGTTACAGAACTTCGTCATCCCGAACGAAGCGTAAGCGAAGTTAAGGGATCTGGGTGAGAAGAGTAACGACGTAAGCGGCGGCGGTACGCATTAACAATGCAAACCCGCAGAACCCAGATCCCTCGACAAGCTCGGGATGACGTGCTTCTGGAGTTAGAAGAAAGAAACGCGAGCTCAAGAATGACGAAGGAGTGAACGGTCCCGCATGCCCAGCGGCGTTCTGTGCCCGGACTCGGGCGATTGCCTTATTGAGGAGAGTCCACGCCGCGGCGTTTGGCGGCGCGCTTATCGCGGAAAGGTTTTGTCGCAAGATCCCATAGGCCTTCGCCTGATCCCAGTAAAATACTGCCAATACGGCTGAGGTTGCCAAGCTGACGGTCGTTGTGCCGTCGGCGTTCTTCCGATGGACGATGATAGCGCATAGTGCTCTGTACGTAGCGCTGTTTGTTTAGAACGTCAACCTGGGCTTGGGGGAGGGCTCTGTTCTCATAATAGCCCACTTACCTGCCCATGACGCACGTTGCCAAGCGCGCCCGAGTTGGGCTAAGGTGCCCCTCTATAGCGATATGCGGTTTGGAATCTTTGGCGATGTGCACAGCAATCTGGAGGCGCTGGAAGCGGTGCTCGAGGATATGCAGGGGCAGGCGGTGACGCATCCGCTGTGCATTGGGGATATTGTGGGCTACAACGCGAATCCGCGGGAGTGCCTGGAGATCATCCGCGCGCTGGACTGTCCGATCGTGAAGGGCAACCACGACCAGGAGGCGGGGCAGCCGAGCACGGTGGAGCGGTTCAACGATCTGGCGCTGGCCTCGATTCGGTACTCGCGCGAGCAGCTGACGCTGGAGCAGAAGGAGTTTTTGTGCGGCCTGCCGCTGGTCCGGCCGATTGGGGAGTTTTCGATGGTGCACGCGACGCTGCATCAGCCGCACAACTGGCGGTATGTGTTTAACGCGACGGACGCGCAGGCGAGTTTTGAGTGGCAGCAGACGGCGATTTGTTTTTTTGGGCATACGCATGTGCCGCACGTGTATGTGCGCGACGCGGCGGTGCATCAGTTTTTGTACAAGAAGATTCACGTGCATCCGCACAAGCGGTACTTCATCAACGTGGGCAGCGTGGGACAGCCGCGGGACGGGGATTGGCGCGCGGCGTACGTGATTTTTGATACGAACGCCAAGACGATCGAGCTGCGGCGTATTCCCTACGACCTGGCCAAGACGCAGGCGAAGATCATCAAGGCGGGCCTGCCGTCGCGCCTTGCTGAGCGGCTGGCGAATGCGGCGTGAGGGGTAGCGTCATTGTGGGCTTACGCTGCTTCCTTCCAATTCCAGAAGCATGTCATCCTGAGCTTGTCGAAGGACCTAGTTGCAAGGAACCATGGTCGCAAGACTATTGAATTGATGCTTCAAGCTGTTTTTCTCTTCGCGTGACAACATTGATTCTTTGGTACTAGGTCCCTCGACAAGCTCGGGATGACGGTTCGTTGGGGCTGAGGATGACACCGCGTTTTGTAAGCGGCAAAAAAATCCCCGTCATCCTCGCATGAGCGAAGAATGACGGGGAGGTGAAGATGAAAGGGGACTAGGCCTTGATGCCGGCGAGCTCGCGGTCGGCGGCGTGCGGCGTCGCGGAGCGCTCGGGCGACGCGTGAACGGCGCTGGCGGCGGGCTTGGACTTTCCGGCTCCGCCGAGGCGGGAGAACATCTGATTAAAGTCAGGCGCTTTCTGCTGCGCGGTGGTGCTCTCGGAGCGGCCGACGAACGTGGCGCCGTCTTCGATCATGACGCGGCCGGCTTTGATATCGCCGTAGAGATGCGCATCGCCGCGGACTTCGACCCGGCCTTGCGCCGTGACGTTGCCCTGGACTTTGCCGAAGATGATGACGTCGTGCACTTTGATCTCGGCGTTGACGACGGCTTCTTTGCCGATGATGAGGCAGCCGCCATCGGACTCGATCGTGCCTTCCAAGCGGCCGTTGAGCTGCAGGTCGCCCGAGAAGGCGAGCGCGCCGCGGAATTCTGCCTCGGCGGTGAGGACGGTCTGGGGGTTGGCGGAGGTGGATTTTTGTCCGTTGTTGCGGGGATCGGTCATCATACCTTTGGTCGATTGAGGGGTGGAGGTGGACGCAGGCGCGGCAAAAGCGCCGGGGATTCGTTGAGACGAACCGTCCTGTGCTGTTGCTTGTTCAAGTTTCTTGAGCAACCCGCCAAACATAAGAGGGACATTAGACGCTCGCGCGGCGGCTGCGTCGAGGAAAAGTTATTCACAGGTTATTCACAGCGCTTTTGGGGCGCTGGGAACGGGCGAAGCGGCTTACCCGCGGACGCGCTTGGCGTCTTTCCAGAGATCTTCGAGGCGGTAGTGCTCGCGCGTGGCCACGAGCATGAGGTGGACGACGAGCTGGCCGTAGTCGAGAGCGATCCAGGCCGCGCCGCGGGGGCTTTCGGAGCCCAGGGGGCGCTCGCCGCCTTTTTCGCGGAGGGCTTCGCGGACGCTTTCGGCCATGGCGCGCAGCTGCGGCTCGGAATCGGCGCCGGCGATGAGGAAGTAGTCGGTGAGCGAGGAGATGCCGCGCAGGTCGAGGATGACGGGAGTGAGGGCTTTTTTGTCCTCAACGGCGGTGCGGGCCCATTTCGCGAGTTGGAGGCCGTTGGAGGGGGAGGCGGGCATTCTGAAGAAAACGGCGGCGGGCGCCGACGGTGAGTGGACTGTATCGTACGCCGCGGCGGGAGGCAACCCGGAGTTTCGTGGTGATGTCGTCCTGATGCAATGACGGCTCTTTCGTTCTCAACCGGCGGAAGGTAAAGTTGACGACATGAACGAGGTGACGCCGAGCTCTGGTGGGATGCAGGCGGGCGCTTTCCAGCAGGCTTCGCAGCGGCAGGCGGCGCTACTTTCAATGACGGCGCGGCGCTCGCTGGAGCTGCTGCAGGCGCCGGCGGCGGTGGTCGCGACGCGCGTGCAGGAGGCGTTGGCGAAGAATCCGGCTCTGGAAGAAACGGCGCCGGCATCCCAGCGCGCGGCGGAAGTTCCTGCAAGTAAAGCGGCGAAGCGCGGGCGGAGAGTGGAAGCCGGCAAGAGCGCGGAGCTCTCAGCGCCGCAGGATTTTTTTAGCGCGGGAGGCGGGAGCGTGAGCGGAGCCGCAGCGCAGGAGTTGCACGATTTTGCGTTGGGTAGTGCGTCCTCCACGCCGACGTTGATCGAGCATTTGCACGCGCAGCAAGCAGACTGGGGGGAAGGGCCGCAGGTGCGGCGCGCGGTGGAGGAGATCATCGGCAGCTTGGATGCGAACGGCTACCTGCGGACGGCGCTGCCGGCGATTGCGCGGGGCGCGGGCGTGGAGCCCAAGGTGGCGGAGGAGGCGCTCGCGCGGGTGCAGGCGCTCGATCCTGTGGGGGTGGGTGCGCGGAATTTGGCGGAGTGTTTGCAATTGCAGCTGGCACGCCGGTCCGATGCGCCGCCACTGGCGCGGGAGATTGCGGCGCATCATTTGGCGGCGGTCGCGGCGGGGCGTGAGGAGAAAATCGCCAAGACGCTGCGAGTTGGAATGGCGGAGGTGCGTGCGGCGGTGGAATTTTTGCGCAGGTTGCAGCCGCGGCCGGGCGCTGCGTTTGCGCTTCCGTCACAAACCCTGGCCGGCGACCCCGAGCTGGAGGCGGCGCAGCGCCGGGATGGGAGCTGGACGTTTATCCTCGCGGGCGAGCCGTGGCGGCAGGTGCGAGTTCGAACTGATTTTGCAGCGGAGTCGGAGACCCGAGCGGCACGGACGGAGGCACGGCGGTTGCAGCGGGAAGCGGAGGCACTGGTGCGGGCGCTGACGCTGCGGCAGGCGACGCTGCTCGCGGTGGGTCGGGTGATTGCAGCGCGGCAGCAGGATTTTTTTGAGCAGGGTGCGCTGGCGCTCGCTCCGTTGACGATGCAACAAGTGGCGGCGGAGGCGGGGCTGCATCAGACGACGGTGAGCCGGGCGGTGGCAGGCAAGCGTGTGCGGACGCCGCACGGGATTTTCTGGCTGCGGGGTTTCTTCAGCGGGGCGTATGGCGCGGAGGACGGCGGGGCGCGGACTTCGGCGGCGGCGGTCAGGGCGCGGCTGCGGGAGTGGATTGCCCAGGAAGATGCGCGGCGGCCGCTGACGGATGCGCAGCTGGAAGCGCGGTTTGCAAAAGAGGGTGTCTCGATCGCGCGGCGGACGGTGGCCAAGCACCGGGAGGCGCTGCGGATTTTACCGGCCCGGTGGCGGCGGCGGTGAAGCGGGTGCGTGTTTTATTCAGGATGGCGAAGTTTGTTTGTTACACACCCGTGTCATTCCGAGTTTATCGAGGGACCTGGTTACGAAGCAACAAAGCTGCGCCACCTTTTTCATCCAAGCTGGATAAAATATCATTCCACGTAGCGGCAGCAATAAGATTAGCTTGCCAAGATTCTTCGGTGCCAGGTCCCTCGACAAGCTCGGGATGACAATGGTTTGGAGTTGGATGACAGGGCGTGGCGGCTTTGGTTCTTTGCAGCTAGGTCCTTCGACTGCGCTCGCTATCGCTCGCTGCGCTCAGGATGACGTGTTTCTGGAGTTGGAAGGGAAAAGCGTGCGCCTCAGGATGACGAGGGGGTGGGGCTGCGCGAATAAGGGGCGCGCCGCTCAGCGCGCAATATCCTGCTGGGTGAGCAGGCGGAACTGGTACTGGCGCAGGACGGTGGAGGCCACTTCGGGATCTTCAACGTGCACGGCGAGGACGGCGTGGTTGTTGGGCCGGATCAGAAAGGGGTAGGCGTAGTGGATGTTGGCCTCGGCGCGCAGGAGGCAGCAGAGGACTTTCTCCATGTCGGACGCGCTGCCGGGCATTTCAACGGCGATGAGCTGTGTTTCGTTGAAGGGGAGCGCGTGCTCCTGGAAGATGGCGCGGGCGGTATCCGGGTCGTCCATAATGAGGCGGACGATGGAAGAGTCGGCGGTGTCCAGGACCGAAAGCGCGACGACGTGCAGCTTGGGGCCGGAGACGAGCCGGACGACATCGAGCAGCCGGCCGACGCGGTTGGAAAGAAAGACGGAAAACTGGACGATTCCTTCGGAGCGGGTGCGCTCGGTGGTTTTAGAACTCATTGCAAAACTTGAGGTGGCAGGCGGGCTATCCAACCGCACGGACGCGGGGTTGTCACGCGAGAAGTCGGGTGAATGGGTCGAACATGAGTGAGGTTTTGTGCATAAACAAAGATAAATTTTTCGTAATAAAAGGGGTTCGCTGCGCTGGATTTCTCTGGAGAATTCGAGTCAAGCGCGGCGCTTCAGAGGGAAGCGAAGAAAATATTTTCCGGCGCGATTTTCTCCTCTTGAAAAGGGGGCGCAGTTCATTTGACAAAGTGAGAGCCAGACGTATTTTGAGTCTAAGGAGTTTCGATGGAACAGACGATCAAGGTTGTAGAAGTAGTCATTGAAAGAAAAACCTTCCACCTGGAATTACGTGAGAATGCTCGAGGTCGTTTCCTGCGCATTACCGAGGAAGTCGCCGGCCGGCGCGACACCATTATAGTTCCCGCGACGGGGCTGCGGGACCTTCGGGATGCGCTCGATGCGATGCTGCAGGCTCAGGAAGCGGCGTAGGGCGCGTGTATCCCGCTCTGCGCCTTTTTCCTGTAAAATTTAGGAAGAGGGATCGGCGGGGGCGGCGTTGAGCGTGGGCGTATTGGCGAGCATCTGCGCAACGTTTGCAGCGGCGCGACGCACGCGCGGATCTTCACTGCCATTGCCGGCGATAGCGCGCAGTTGAGCGAGTGAGCCCAGGTCGCGGTGCAGGCCCAGCGCGAGGACCGCTTCGCCGCGGACGGAAGCTTCTTTATCGGCGAGCGCTTGACGGAGGGCCGGCAGCGCTTCGGGCGCACGGGTGAGGCCGAGTGCGCGGATGACTTGGCCGCGGGCTTCCGCATTTTCGACGCTGGTGTATTTGAGCAGCGCGGGGACAGCGGCGGGGTCTTGGAAAACCGCGAGGCCGAGCGCGCCGAGCCGGGCTACATCCGCATTGGCATCTTCCAGTGCGCGGACGTAGACGGCTTTGTGGCTGCCTTTGATTGCGGCGAGGGTGAGCAGCGCGTTCTGGGCGGCTTCGCGGACGACTTCGTCTGAATCTTTCACCGTTTCAAAAAGTGCGGCGGCGGCCTGCGGATCGCGGATTTTGCCGAGCGCCTGCGCGGCATCCGACCGGACGAACCATTCTTTGTCACGCAGCGCGCCGATGAGCGCCGAGGTGGCGCGGCCATCGCGCAAATCGCCGAGAGCCGCCACCGCGGCGCGGCGGACGTTGGCGTCTGCATCGGCTGCGGCTTTGGCGAGCATGGGGACGGCGGGACCTTGGCCGGCGAGCGCGATCGTGCGGGCGGCGCCGACGCGGATGTTAGGGTCGGCGTCTTTGAGCAGGTCGACGAGAATCGAGTCGTTCTTGCTGAGCTGCGCGAGATCGCGGTACGCGCCGTAGGCGAGGTCGACGCGGCCGGCTTGCACCATCAGCCGCACGCATGCGCGGCGCAGTGGGACGGAGCGCGGCGTTTGCCGGAGCGCGAGCTGGAGCGTTTCAAACGCCTGGCCCTGCTGGCCTGCTTGCATTTGCGTGTTGGCTTTGCGCACGGCTTGCGATTCGGGGCTGGAGCAGGCGGTGAGGACGGCGGCGGCGAGCAGGGTGATGCTTCCGCAAGAGAGGGCGCGGCGGAGCTGGGAGAAATTTTTCACTGCCGTCTATACAACGCAAACCCGCGCGCGGGGGCAAGGTTTGATTCAGTGTGTGAAGGGAAGTTAGGCCCCTGGGCTTGCTTTGCGCGCAAAGCGCAGTATTTTCTGTCCGCTTTGTCTAAACATCATTCTCCTCATCCCGACCCCGAGCCGGAAGTCCTCAGCCCACTGCCGGTGGACGACGCGCCCGCGCCTGCAGAAGCGGCAGTCGCCGAACTGCAGGACAAGTTGCTGCGCGCTCTGGCTGACGCGGAGAACACCCGCAAGCGCTTGCAGCGCGAGAAGCAGGAGGCGGTGCAGTACGCCGCGACGAGCGTGCTGGAGAAAATTCTCCCGCTTTTAGATCACTTTGAGATGGGGCTGGCGGCGGCGCAAACCGCGACCGATCCGCGTGCGATCGTCGACGGCTTCGGGATGGTCTACACGCAATTTCAGCAGCTCTTGCAGGAGTTGAACGTCGAGCCGATCGACGCGGTGGGGCAGCCATTTGATCCGCACCGGCACGAGGCGCTGGGCGAGCAGGAGACGACCGAGTACCCGGAAGGAACGGTGGTCAGCCAAACGCGCCGCGGTTACCGGCTGCGTGACCGGTTGCTGCGCCCCGCGGCGGTGTATGTGGCGAAGCCTCCGGCGGGTGAGTAGCGGTTGTAATTGTTTGTAATTATTTTCTAAGAGATTGAATTCATGGCCAGCGCGAAGAAAGATTACTACGAGCTTTTGGGAGTGGCGCGCGAGGCTTCGGCCGACGAGATCAAGAAGGCGTACCGCCAGCGCGCGGTGGAGTTTCATCCGGACAAAAACCCGGGCGATAAAACCGCGGAAGAAAAATTCAAGCAGATCGGCGAGGCGTACGAAGCGCTGAGCGATCCGCAAAAGCGCGAGGCGTACGACCGGTTCGGCCACGCGGCGTTTAGCCCGGGCGGCAGCGCGCCGGGTGGCGGGGCTGGGGGCTTTGGCGGCTTCCACGATCCGACGGATATTTTCCGGCAGGTGTTTGGCTCGGGCGGAATTTTCGGCGGGATGTTCGACGGCGGTTTTGGCGGCGAAGCGGAGGAGCATGGGCGCGGCTCCGATTTGAGGTACGATTTGACGCTGACGTTTGACGAGGCGTTTCACGGCGCCGAGAAGGAGATCCATTTCTCGCGGCAAGAGCCGTGCACGACGTGCAAGGGGAGCGGCGCGGGCCAGGGCGCGAAGGTGGAGCGGTGCCGCGAGTGCGGCGGTGCGGGCCAGGTGGTGATGGGCCGCGGGTTTCTTTCGATCGCGCAGCCGTGCCCCAAGTGCCGCGGGCAGGGGCAGACGATCGACAAGCCGTGCAAGACGTGCCGCGGCGAGGGACGCACGCAAGGCCAGGCGACGGTGAAGTTCAAGATTCCGCCGGGTGTGGAGAGCGGAACGCGGCTGCGCTCGGTCGGCAAGGGCGACGCGGGGATGCGCGGCGCGGCGGCGGGTGATTTGTATGTCGTCGTCCGCGTGCAGCCGCACGAGCTGCTCGAGCGCGACGGCGCGGATCTTTACTGCCGCATTCCGGTGAGCTTTGCGCGCGCGACGCTGGGCGGGGAGATTGAAGTGCCCTCGCCGAGCGGACGCGTGGCGCTGAAGATTCCGGCCGGGACGGCGTCTGGAAAAGTTCTGCGTTTGAAGGGACAGGGGATGCCGGATTTGCGGGGCCGCGGCCGGGGCGATTTGCACGTGCAGATTAATGTGGAGGTGCCGACGCGGCTGACGCCAGAGCAGCGCGCGAAGCTGGAGGCGTTTGCCGCGAGCTGCGATGAGAAGACGTTCCCGCAGGAGACGTCGTTCTTTGATAAGGCGAAGAAGTTGTTTCGGACTTGAGTTTGTCGTTCCGAGTTGCGTGCTCGTCTCTTCCCGTTCCACAATATTGTCATCCCGAGCTTGTCGAGGGACCTAGTTACAAAAAATCCTGGCCAGCACACCTGATTCTTACCGCTTCACACGGTTGTCATTCCTTCAACTCCGTAATGCACATACGAACTGACCTTTGTGGTTCACGCTAGGTCCCTCGACAAGCTCGGGATGACAATGGGGTGTGACGGGATGACGGGGATGTGTGGCCTAAAGCTGCGGCCCGAGCAGGCGGAAGATGCCTTCCTGCAATTTCTGCCAGCGCGAGCGGCGCGCAAAGGCGGCGCGTTCGATTTCGCGGGCGGCATGCGCGCGCTGCGTGAAGATTTTCGCGAGGGCCGCGTTGCTCTGTTCCGAGCGGAGCAGGACACTCAGCTCAAAGTTGAGCCGCATCGAGCGGTAGTCGAGATTGGCTGAGCCGATCATCGCCCACGCGTCGTCGGCCAGTGCGATCTTGGCGTGCGTGACCGTGTCGACCGATTCGAAGATGCGGATGCCGTACGCGAGCAGTTCGTCGTAGAAAGAGCGGCCGGCTTTGACCATCCACGGGTGGTCGGATTTTTCGGTGACGAGAATGCGCACGTCGACGCCGCGGCAGGCGGCCATTTGCAGGCTGGCGAGGATCGTTTCACTCGGAACGAAATAACCGGCGGTGAGCCACAGGCGGCGGCGCGCGGCGGCGAAGAGCAGGCCGAGGCTCCCGGGCAGCGGGTTATTCATGTCGTCGGGACCTCCGGCGATAATCTGCGCGGGCGGGCCGTTGAACTCCGCCGCGGGTGGATAGTACGCGGCGCCGGTGATTTTTTGCTCTGTCGCAAAGTACCAGTCTTCGGCAAAGACATCCTGCAGCTGTCGCGTGACGGGACCGGAGAGGGCGATCTGCACGTCCTCCCACGCGCCGAGCGCCGGGTCCTGGCCGAGGTATTCCTGGCCGATGTTCATGCCGCCGACAAACGCGAGGTGGCCGTCGATGATCTGCAGTTTCCGGTGATTGCGCAGATTGAGCCAAAAGCGCATCCGCCGCGGGTGGAGTGTTTGAAACCAGGAGAACTGGCCGCCGGCTTCCACGAGCGGACGGAAGAAGCGCGTCGGGGTGCTCCATCCGCCCATTTGATCGAGGAGGACGCGCACCTGCACGCCGCGACGGGCGGCTTGGATGAGCGCGTCGCGGATGGCCCGGCCGACCTCGTCGTTGCGCCAGAGGTAGAGCTCAAGATGGATGTGGTGCCGCGCGGACGCGATGGCGCTGAGGAGCTGCGCGTAAAAAAGTTTCGCGCTAGGGAGAATCTCAACTTCGCCCGCGAGGGTGGGGGCGACCTGCTGGATGCGGCTGAGGCTCGAGAGCAGGTGCTGGTCTTCCACTGGCAGTGCGTGGATTTTTTCAATGATTTGAGCCGAGGCGCGCGGCGCAGCGGGGAGGACGGTATTGGGGGTGTCTTCGACAAATTCACGCAGCACGCGAAATGCGGCGCGGCGGCGGATTCGTTTGCGGCGAATGCGGTCGGTGCCGAGCACGACGTAGAAAAGCGCGCCCAGCCCCGGGAAAAGCAAAATCCCCCAGAGCCACGCGAGCGTGGAGACCGGCCGCTTGCGTTGTAGCAGCAGGTGCGGGATCGCCAGCCACGAGATGAGCGTGACGACGAGCAGCGCGATGTTCCACGCGTTCGAGAAATTTCCGAAGGCGTTCATCAAGAGGAAGCGGAGGAAGCTTTAAATTGGAAGTTCACGTCGTTTCTCTGAGCTGCCGCGCGGGGCTTGATTCGGATTTTTTTTATTACCTACAGAAGCATGTCATCCCGAGCTTGTCGAGGGACCTGGTTTTAAGGAATCGTGGCCAGCGTACTTGATTACTACCGTTTGACGCAGTTGCCATTCTTTCAACTCCGTATGCATATGCGAACTGGCCTTGGTGCTTCACACTAGGTCCCTCGACAAGCTCGGGATGACAATGCTTTGAAGCTCCGCTCCGCTTGTGAGGAAAACGCTCTGAGGTGAGAGCTATGAGCGGGAAAAATTGGACGCGAGCTCGGTCGTTGTGGAGCGTTCCAGCGCGAGCGATTGGCACTGGCGGAGGTCGAGCTTGCCATTGGCCATGACCGGGAGCGCGTCGATGCGGAGGAGCTGCCGCGGAATCCACAGCGCGGGGACGCCTGCTTGGACGAGGCGCTCGCGCAATGCGGCTGCATCAATCTTTTCCGGAAAAGCCGTGGCGGCGAGGAGGATCAGCGCTTCGCCTTTGCGCGCGTCGGGAACGCCAACGACGGCGAGCGTGGGCAGCGACTCGGTTGGAAGTTCAAACGCGTCGGTGATTTTTTGCTCGAGGTACGCGTGCGAGACCATCTCGCCGCCGATTTTGGAAAAGCGCGAAACGCGGCCTTCTATATAGAGGAAGCCGTCTTCATCGAGACGCCCGAGGTCGCCGGTGCGATACCAATCGTCTTCGATTGCATCCGCGGTGTCGGCGGGCGCGTTGAGGTATCCGGAAAAAAGATTCGCACCTTTGAGCCAGACCATGCCGCTTTCAAAAATGGAGAGATCGGCGCGCGTTTCGGGATGGCGGATGCGGACGGCGACGCCCGGAGCGAGGCGACCGGCGCTTCCGATTGAAGTGCCTTTGATGCCGTCGGGCGTGGCGGGAGAGGGTGGGACATCCGGCAAGTTGACCGAGACGACGGGCGCCGCCTCTGTCATGCCGTAGCCTTCGCAGACCGGCATGCCGAAGTGGGCCTGGAATTGCTCTGAGAGCGGGACGGGTAATTTCTCGGCGCCGGTGACGACGAGGCGGACTGAGCTGAATTGCGAGGGTTCGGCTTTGCGCAGATAGCCGCGCAGCAGCGTGGGTGTGGTGAGGACCAGTTCGATTTTGTATTTCTCAATCACTTCGAGCAGCCGCTGCGTCTCGAGCGGATTGGCGCACGCGACGGCGGCGGGGCCGGTGGTGAGCGGCCACCAGAGCGTGACGGTGAAGCCGAAGCTGTGGAAGATCGGCAGGCAGGCCAGGAGCGAGCTGAGCTGCTGCGTGCCGAGCAGGCGGTCGATCTGCTCCAGGTTTGCGAGCAAGTTGCGGTGCGAGAGCGGAACGCCTTTGGGCTCGGCCGTGCTGCCGCTGGTGAACAGCAGTCCTGCCTCTTGGCCGCCGCCGTGCGCGGGAATGCCGGCGAGCCGCGCACCGACGGGTGAGGGAAGCAGCAGCGCGGCAAGCCCCCACGCCGCGATTTTCCAGCGGGGGAGTTTTTGCGCGAGCGCTTTGACATCAAGCGTGCGCACGCCGGGATGCTGCCACGGGAAATCAGGCAAGCGTTCTCGCAGCGCATCGGCCGATAAAATGAGATCGACTCCGGATTGCGTGAGTGCCGAGCGGGAGGCATCTGCCCCTGCGGTGAAGTTGAGATTGACCGGCGTTTTTCCAGCGAAGACGCACGCGGCGTTGCAGAGCATCGCTCCGATTCCTGGTGGCAGGACGATGCCAACGCGGGTGCGCGTGGTGAGCCGGCGGAGTTCTTGCGCGAGGGCAAGGGCCGTCGCCAGGAGCGTTCCGGCGCGGAGGCTTTTTCCGCCCAGGGTGGTATCGGTCATCACGCAGCGAAACGGACGCTTGCGCAATTGAGCGAAGACGACCCGGCCGAGATGGCGACCGAGCTCGGGACGCGCGGCAAAAGCGTCTGCCCCTAACTCGTACAGCGCTTGCCGGACCGCAGCGGGCGTTGCGGCGGCGGAGGGGATTGGCTCGCCGAACCGGACCCAGACGGGATAGGGAATGCGCGCGGGCCATTGGCGCAAAATTTTTCCCGCTCGGTAGGAGAAGATGGAGCCCCATAAATTCTCGAGCCAAACGGGAACGACATGCGCGGGAGAATTTTTCAAGAGAAGGCGGTAACCTTCTTGCAGCCGGTCGAGCGTCGCAGTGCGGGAGATTTTTCCTTCGGGGAACAGGCAGACGACTTCACCGCGTGCGAGTGCGTCGGCCGCGGCTTGCAATCCGCCGCGTGCGCGTTGTGGGCTGATGGGGATTGTTTGGAAAAGGCGCAGGCACCAGGCCATCCAGGCTTTCGAGTGGAATTCTTCCCAAATGAGAAATCGAATCCGCCGCGGACAGACGGCGATGAGGACGAGTGCGTCGACGTAGGAGAGGTGGTTGGGCAGAAGTAGCACGCCGCCTTCGGTGGGGATGCTTTTGCGTCCGCGCACATCGATCCGGTAGAACGTGCGAATCAGCAGCTTGAGGGCGAAGCGCAGCGTGTTCTCGGGCAGGAGCCAGGTGACGGCGATTGTGAGGATGGTGGTGGACGCGGCGTAAAAAAGAAACTGACCGGCGGGGGAGACAAGCCACACTTGTGCGAGCAGGTATTGAATGCCGATGCCCACAACGCTCGTCACGTTGAGCACGAGATTGTTGACTGCCATCGCGCGGCCGCGGACCTCGGGCGGCAGGCTGTGTTGCAGGTGCGCATTGAGCGGGACGACGAAGAAGGCGCCGCACAAGCCCAGAAGGACCAGCGATGCCTCATACAGATACGCGGGCCCGTCGGGCGGGAGGAAGGCCAGTAGCAGCGCCGAGACAATCAGCCCGAGTGAGCCGAATGGGATGAGCCCGATTTCAATCTCTTGCGGTGCCAGGTAGGTGACGAGAAAGCTGCCCGCGATCACGCCGCCGCCGATGAGCAGCATGTAGATGCCGGTGCGCGTTCCGGTGCCGGGGCCTGCGCCGGTATAAATCTGCGAGACTTCCAGCAGAGTGAGAAAAAGCGCGCCGGCGAGCGCATAGAAGTAGCTGTTCCCTAAAATCGAGAGCCACACTGGACGGATGCGTGCGATTTGTTTGAGATGTCCGAAATGCCTCCAGAGAAACGCCCAGCTGAACGGCTCGCGCGTTTGAGCGGGGGTGTGCTCGATCCGGTAGCCGTAGATGAGCGCGACGCCGGCCAGGAGTGCGAGGAGCGCGGTGGTTATGAGTCCCGCGATGTACGCATGCCGTGCGCCGTCGCCGAGCAGCGCGAAACACCAGTCGAAGCACGCGCCGCCCAGGAGCGTGCCCAGTAAAATGCTGGCGATGGCCGTTACTTCAATCCAACCGACGGCCGCAGGCAGGTGAACCGCCGGAACCAGCTCGCGGATGATGCCTTGCTTGGCGGGCGAGAGGACCGCCATTTGGATGCCGAGTAGAAAGAAGCCCAGGACGGCGACTTCAATCCGACCCCAAGTGAGCCCCGCGGAGATGATGATGAGTATCGCCATTTGCATCCAGAGCCCAGCGCGGATTACCTCTTGCTTGGAGTGACGGTCGGCGAGCCAGCCGACGATCGGTGCGAGTAAAATTGCCGGCAAAATCATCAGCACGGCGAGCAGGCTTTTGAGCGGGCCTGCCTGCGCGGGCGGCAGGACGGCGATCGCCAGTGCCATAAGCATGAGCTTGGCCGCATTGTCGATCGTCAGACCGATCGATTGCATGCTCAGCAGCGACCAGAAGGAGCGGCCCATGCGAGTGTTTTAGCTCGAGTTGGGGCTCGTTAACACAAAAAAGCGGCTCGCAGATTCGTTATTCCGAGCTTGCTCTTCCTTCCTGTTACACGCCCTCGTCATCCTGAGCTTGTCGAAGGACCTAGTTGCAAAGCACAAAGGCCGCTTTGCATATACACACTGAGTCTAATGAATAACAACCGCGTGAAGCGGCGACGATTGGGTGAGTTGACCAGCGTTCCTTGTGGCCAGGTCCCTCGACAAGCTCGGGATGACAGTGCTTCTGGTGTTGGAAGGGAGAGGTGTGATCTCGGGATGACGTAAGTTTTTCTGTTACTTACATCAAGACCCCGGCACGCAGACGACGCGCAGGCCGATGAAGCGATCGCGGTACGTCGCGGACGCGCCGCTGCGCGTTCCTTTGGACGGAAAGTTTTGCTTGGAGCTGAGCCAGCATCCGCCGCGCATGCTGCGATTATTTTTGCCGGCGGCGTCGTATTCATCCCGGCACCATTCCCAGACGTTGCCGACGGCATCGAAGATTCCGAGCGCATTAGGTTCGGAAGTGCCGGCCTCGGCCGTCTCAAGCAGCGTTTGGTGGTAGGACATCACCGAGTTGGTGGGGGAGGCATCTGCGGAAAGCTCGTCCCACTGCGCTTCGGTCGGCAGAGCATAGACGTAGCCTTCGGGGAGTCGGCCGGCCGCGCGTTCTTTTTGCGTGAGCCGTTTGCAAAAATCTTCGGCTTGCAGCCAGCTGACAGTTTCGACGGGGCGGCGCGCGCCGCGGAAGGTGCTGGAGTTGCCGCCGGGGAAGATGACATCCCAGTCCGCTTGGCGGACCTCGTAACGCCCGGCCCAGAAGCCGCCGCCGGTGCCGCTGGAGACCCAGACCATCGGCATGCCGGAGCTTGTCTCGAAGTCCCGGCTTTTTTCGAGCGCGACTTCTTTCACGACATCGAGCGCGGCCGGATCAGCGGAATTTTCTGCAGACGAAACGGTGACGCGTGCGAACGCGTATCCGGGGAGCAGCAGGCTGAAAGTGCGGGTGAACGCGCGCAGGTCTTTCCATTCCAGCGGGGTGACGCCGAGCTTCTGCCGCCCTTCCCAAACGGTTGCGCCGGCGGGGACGGAAGTGAGGCGCAAGGAGCTGTACGGAAAGGTTGCGACTTTGGCCTGCGGCTCACTACTGGTGAGATCGAACTCTTGCGCCGGGAGCTGCCAGCGGTTGTGCTCGAACGTGACGGTGTATTTGCCGACGGGCAAGTCATCGAGCTGCGCGGGGAGCGCCCCGGTTTTGTGCAAGCCCGCGGGCCCCGTGAGCGTGAACGTGGCGCCTGAGCGGTTGGCCGAAAGCGCGAGGCCGCCGGTTAGCGGCTTGAGGGCGATGGTGCCCAGATCGAGCGGCGCGCCGGCGAGTTGGACTTCAACCGAGTATTCTTTATAGCCGGCGAGGCGAAGCGCGATTTGCAGCGGACCCGCGGCGGGCAGCTCGGTGATTGTGGCGGGAGTTTTTGCGTTGCCGGGAGCGGGCGCGCCGTTGAAAAAGATTTCTGCACCGGCAGGGGTGGAGGCGACGCGCAGGGAGGGCTTGGCCGTTTCGGCGGCTTTTTGCTCGGCCTGTGCTTTGGTGCGATCGGCTTCGGCATTTTTGAGCGCATCAATTTCTTTCTGCTTGGCGGCGATGGTCGCTTGGGCGTCGGCCGCTGCGCCACGCTGCGCGGGCAGCACGCCCAGGTAGTACCAGCCGACAGAAACGACGGCGACGAGGATGAGCGGATTGCGCACCCAACTGCCCAGTCCGCCGCGGGCGCGAGAGCCGGAGTTTCCACCCGTTCCGGACTTGCTGCCAAAGAGACTTTTCTTGCCAGCATCTTTTTCGGATGCGGCGCGGATCGGCTCTTCTTTGGGCGCTGCCGCCGCATCTGGTTTTTTGGAAGGGCCACCGAAAAGAGAACCGAGCGGACTCATGATGGGCACAGCTTAGAAAAGATTTGGCCGCGTGTCGATTTTTGTCTGCTGGGGGTGTTGTAGGCGTTGGCCCCAGCCTCGACAAGGGTGGCGCGGCAAGGCATCATGTTGGACGTCGTCGCTCCTTTGTTTTCTAATATGATTACGGTCCATATCATCCGGGAAGGCCGCGCCACGCAGGTGCCGTTTGAGCCGAGTGTGCTGGAAACGGTGCGGGCCGGAGCTGCGGACGCAACGGTGTGGATCGATCTTGCGGCGGCGACGGAAGCGGAGCGGCAGCAAGTGCTGCACGAGGGCTTTCACTTTCATCCGCTGGCGATCGAAGATTGTTTGCAGGCCAATCAATATCCGAAGATCGATGAGTACGAAGGCTATCTTTTTATCATCATGCACGGGGTGGAAAAGCTCTCCCAAGGAAAGTGCCGGACGGCTGAGCTGCATTTCTTTTTGGGGAAGAACTACTTGGTCACCTATCACGACCAGCCAATCCAGGCGGTGACGGCGGTTACCGGGCGGCTCACGCGCTCCACTTCCGGATCAATCCGGTCCGCTGACCGGTTGCTACATGCGCTGGCGGATGAACTCGTCGAACAATGCCATCCGGCGCTCGAAAATCTGACGCGTGAGGTGGAAGAGCTCGAGGAGCAGGTGTTCGCGCCCGCGCGCGTCCGGGGTATTTCCAGAAAGTTTCGTTCTATCAAAAAGGAGATTGTCGGGTTGCGCCAGACTGCGCTGATGCAGCAGGAGATGATCTCCCGTCTCACGCGCGGCGAGTTTGATTTGATCCGCCCGGAGCTGACCCCGTACTTCCGCGATGTTTACGACCAGCTGGTGCACGTGGGCGAGACGACGACGCGGTACTCGGAAGAGCTGTTCCTTTCGCTGGATGTTTATTTGAACAAGGTGTCGAATGAGACGAACGAGATCATCAAACTGCTGACGCTGGTGACGGCGATCGCGACGCCCGCGACCGTCATCGGAACGTGGTACGGGATGAACTTCCGCAACATCCCCGAGATCAACGATTCGTGGGGGTACCCATTTATACTCCTGCTTACCATTATCACGACGGTGGGAATGGTCGTCTGGCTCAAATGGAAGCGTTGGTTGTAGCTCTCTGTCTATGAACCGCGGCTTTGTCGGCAAATTGCTCGAGCGCCTCGACCGGCTGGGGCCGCAAGAGTTGCAGCAGCAGCTCATCCGCCTCGCGGGTGAAAAAGGATTGCTCGAAACGATCTTGCGGTCGCTGCAAGAAGGCGTGCTTGTACTGACGCCCGCGGGAGAAGTCGCGTATGCGAATCCGGCGGTGGGCGAAATGCTGGGGTTTGAGCCGGCGAGCGCGAGCGGAGAGCCGATCGGCCGTTATCTGAAAGAAGTCGACTGGACGACGGCGCTGGGGCAGCGGCAGACTTTTTCCCGGGAGCTGGAAATCTCTTACCCGCGGCGACGGCTGCTGCGATTCTATTTGGTGCCGCTGGATGAAAATCCGGGCGCGCTTGTTGGCTTTGCGCTGATTTTCCATGACCTGACGGTCGAGCGCGCGCAGGCCCAACTGACGCTGCAATCCGAAAAGCTCAGCGTCCTGACGCTGCTCGCGGCCGGTGTCGCGCACGAGCTGGGCAATCCGCTCAATTCGCTCAACATCCACCTGCAACTGGCTGAGCGCGATCTGCGCGATTTGAACGAGCAGGATCCGGCGACCGAGCGCTTGCGAGAATCTCTCACCGCGGCGCGCAGTGAGATCGGGCGGCTCGACGATATCCTCAAGCAATTTTTACAGGCGATCCGTCCGACCGTCCCGGTGCGGCAAAATTTGGCGCTCAATCCGCTGGTGCAGGCGGCGGCCGATGCGCTGGCGTCGGAAGCGGCGGGCCGGGATGTATTGATTGAGACGAACGTGGCGCCCGCGCTGCCGCTCGTCTACGCCGATCCGGGGCAAATCCGGCAGGCGCTGCACAACTTAATTAAGAATGCGCTGCAGGCGGTGGAGAGCGGAGGGCTGGTGCGCTTGGCGACATCGGCGAGCGACACGCATGTGGCGATCAGCGTGAGCGATAACGGGCCCGGAATTGCGCCCGAGCATGTGACGCGCCTCTTCGAACCGTTTTTCACGACCAAGCCGACGGGAACGGGGCTGGGCCTGCTGATCGTGCAACGGATCGCGCGCGAGCATGGCGGGGAGTTGATGGTCGAGAGTAGCCCGACGCGCGGAACGACGGCGCGGCTTCTGCTCCCGCTGGCGGAAAAGCGGATGCGGTTGCTTCCGGCGGGCGATGCGGCGGACGCTACGCCTTCTTAGGCGCGCGCGTCAGGGTGGGCAGGGGCTGCTTCAAGCTGTGCCAGGATTGGATCATGGAGAGAATGTTGCTCACCGTCATGTAGAGCGAGAGCGCCGCGGCAAAGTTATAAAAGAGCACTAAAAAAATCACTGGCAGCCACTGCATGAATTTGAGCTGGCCTGCGTTACCGGAGGAGGGAGTGAGACGGATCGTGAGGACGCTCGTGGCGGTCATGAGCAGCGGCAGCGGGTTGATGGCCCATCCGAGGTACGGCAGGAGCGCGACCGTATCTGGCTGCGTTAAGTCATGGACCCAGAGGAACGATTCGTTGCGCAGCTCGGTCGCGCTTTGAAGCATGACGTAAAACGCGATGAAGACCGGCAGCTGCACGAGCAGCGGCAGGCAGCCGCCGGCGGGATTGACACCGTATTCTTTGTATAGGCTGATGAGCTCCTGATTGAGGCGGGCCGGGTCGTCTTTGTACTTGGTGCGGAGCGTCTCCACTTTCGGGGAGAGCGCCTGCATCTTCTTCATGCTGCGGTTGGCGGCTGATTGCAGCGGCCAGAACGCCAAGCGTATCAACACCGTGAGCAGCACGATCGCGGCGCCGTAGTTGGGGATGAGTCCGTGTAAAAATCGAAGCGTTGAAAGCAGCGGCACTACCAGCATGCCAAACCAGCCGAAGTCCATCGCGTACTGGGCGTTTTGCCCGAGGCCGACGAGGCGAGCGTGTTCTTTGGGTCCGGCGTACAATTTGAAGTTTTGTTCCTGATGGCCCAGCGCCGGGACTTCGATGGCGGCGACGCGCGCCTCGACTCGCAACCCTTCGGGCACCGGCGTGTTTTTTGGGGCGGCGTCCGGCAGCGTGAGGCGGTGCGCGATGGCTCCGGTAAACGGCGCTTCGGGAGAAGGAAACGCAATGAGTGCGAAGAACTGGTTTTGCACCGACGTCCAGGCCAGCGGGCCGTCGGACGCTTCGCTGGGAATGGTTTCGCGCGCCTGCCGCCACGCCATGCCTAAAAAGGAGCCGGCGTCAAAATGATGCAGCTGTGTTTTGCGAAATTTTTGCGCTTGGGCAGGCCACCAGGCCGCCGTTAAGTATTGCGGGCTGTCGTGCTGGTGCAGCGGGCTGACGGTTCCGACGGTCAGCTTCGAGGCGGGCAGGGTGACGGCTTGACTCTTTGGGTTGACGATGCGCTGGTGCAGTTTGATTTGATAGTCGGCCACCAATTCATACGTCCGCTCGAGGCGCAGACCGCCGGGGAGCATTCGTGTCGCGGTGACCGCAGTCCCGTTTTGCGCGACGGTGTAATCGGCGAGGGAATCTTCCTGCAGGCCATCCCAGCCGGTGAGGTTGAAGATGGGCGCGCCTTTGCCCGGGTTGAGGACGACGCGCGGCGCCTGACCGGGTTCGAGCGCGTGTTCTTTAAGTTCGATCCGGCTGATGCCGCCGCCTTGGGAGGTGATCCATGCTTTGAGTTGCGCGTTTTCTAGGAGCGCAGTTTGTTCGGGAACGGCGGACGCCGGAGTGCGGGCTTTGCTGGAGACGAGTGCGGGCTCTTTTTCTGCGAGAAGGGATGGGGCTGCTGCTTTTGTCTGTGTGACGGGCGGCTTATCGGCGTCGGGATAGCGGTGATGCAGATAGCTCTGCCAGCCGATCATCACGGCGACGCACAATAGGACGGCGATCCAGCTCTGCCGGTCCATAAAAGAGCTGCTGGAGGATTGCATGGAGAGGGAAAAGCGGGGAAATCGGGCGGGCTGGGGGAAAAGCGGTCTGATGTTCCACCAAATCCGCCGACTAAAAGCAAGCTTTCCTCGGGATGACAACGCTTCGTAGGCGCCGAAAATTATGCGTCCGATGCAATTTGGGCCGCTGCTTTGAGCATCTCCTCGCGCAGCGCGTCAAAGCCGAGCTTCACCGCGGAAGGGCGCGCCACCCAGATCCAGCGGACGGACTGCGCGCGCCAGGGGATTTCGCGACGGAACACTTCGCGCATCCACCGGCGGACGCGCTGGCGGGCAACCGCATTACCGACCGCTTTGGGCGTGAGGAAAGCGACGGCGCCGTCGGCTTGGAGGAACGCGGTGTCTACCTTCCCCGCATATAAGATAAAGCCAGCCGCTTCCAGCCGGCGCATCCGGCGGCGGTGCGCGTAGAGAATCGCGCGCTTGCGGATGACGGCTGCGCGGGGGAGGCGTTGAGGGGTTTGCTCGGCCGTCTCCTGCATTTGCCGATTGTCTCAAACAAAGGCAGGAGGGGAAGCCTTCAAATCCTGGACCAAGCTTTACCCTTACGGGATTACTGGTCCTTGATGAGATACAGGGGGCTGAGAAGGTTTGTACGGTCGAGAGATGTCGTAGATCACTCCACCGAGACAAGCGGGCGATCCTCCGTCCTTCAATATTCTGCCAATAGAAGCGAGTGCCTGAGCTGTTTCACGCCTTTCTGCTCTCCCGGCTTGCAAGCGTTCAACAAGCGACTGGAGCCTTGAAACTGCTCTAACTACAGGATTTTTTGATGGCTCGTTCATATTGTAATGCTCCTTCCGGCTGATATGCCGCAGCAGCTTACAAACGTCCTGTTAATTTTTGCTTTTTTAAGCGTTCGTGTGCCGCGCGAACTTGCGCTGGGTGTTTTTACCGGCCAGGCGGACGCGCCCCTTGGCGCGGCGGCGGCTGAGGATGGCGCGGCCGTTCTTGGTACGCGTGCGGGCCAAAAAGCCGTGCTGCCGGACGCGGCGTTTCTTCGAGGGTTGATAGGTGCGCTTCATAAATTCAATCGCGGTAAGGGTTTTGGCCCGGGGGGCTTGGAAGGGCCGGGACTATGCCACTGCAGCCCAAATAAAAACAAGCCTGAAAGCAGGCACCCCCGGGAGGGGCTATTTTTAGGCGGCGTGAGCGGCTTTGGCGCTCCAGGCGCGCCCGTGCTCGAGCACGGCGTCCGCCAGGGAGGTGAAAAGACGCAGCCCGTCGACCGAGCCGAGGATGGATTCACTGGCCCGCTCGGGGTGCGGCATCAGGCCCAGGACGTTACCGGCTTCGTTGCAGATTCCGGCGATGTTGTTGGCTGCGCCGTTGGGAGCCGCTTCGGGCGTCACCTGGCCGTCCGCCTCGCAATACCGCAGAACGACCTGGCCGCGGGCCTCGAGCGATTCAAGCGTGTCGGCGTCGGCGAAATAGTTGCCATCTCCGTGCGCAATCGGGAGACGCAGCACATCTCCTTTATGATAGTGGCGGGTGAAGATCGTCCCCGCGTTCTCGACCCGGACGCACGGGGTTTGGCAGCGGAATTGCAGCGTTTGGTTGCGTAGCAGTGCGCCGGGGAGCAGGCCCGCTTCGCACAAGATTTGGAAGCCGTTGCAGATCCCCAGGACCGGCGTGCCGGCCTCGGCCGCTTCGCGGACTGCTTCCATCACGGGCGAGAGGCGGGCGATCGCGCCGCAGCGGAGGTAGTCGCCGTACGAAAAGCCGCCGGGAATGATGACCGCGTCGGCTCGGTCGAGGGAGTGGGACTTATGCCAGACGTAGTAAGCGTCGTGGCCCAGCACCTGGCCTAGGACGTGCAGGCAGTCCTGGTCGCAGTTGGAGCCGGGGAACTGGACGATCGCCCAGCGCAGCCGCCGGGAAGAGTGCGTCGAGGAGGTCATGGGACGCCTATATATAACAGCCGTCGTTTCGTCGCGCCAAGTTCTTTTGGCGGTAGTCGGGTATTTGGATGAAGTTCCACATTCATGTCATCCCGAGCTTGTCGAGGGACCTAGCAGGAAGAATCGTGACCAGCGCGCTTGATTGTCACTGCTTCACGCGATTGTCATTTCTTTAACTCCGTGTGCACATGCGCACTGGCCTGGGTGCTTTATACTAGGTCCCTCGACAAGCTCGGGATGACATGGTGCTGTAAGTAACAGAAAATTTGGGCCAGGCCCCTCGCAGAGCCCCGGGGAAACGAGAGGACTAAGGACCTGCAGGAACCACGCCCATCGCCCGGAGCTCTGCCCACGACTTGCCTTGGGGGACGATCTTGGCGCCGATGCCGATTTCTTTTTTCTGGAACCATCCGCGCGGAACTTCGAGCGCTCCGGCAAAATCCCACCGGCGGCCGGGGACGGGCGTTTCGTTGAGCGGCTCCAGGTCGTGCAGCTCCCAGATCGTCCCGTCTTTGCCAAAGTAGGCGACGCTTAAGGGGATCTGCGTGTTGCGCATCCAAAACGCCAAGGGGCCAGGCCGTGGCAAGAGGAACAGCATCCCGGTATCGGGTGCGAGCGATTTGCGGAACATGAGGCCGCGCTCCCCTTGCTCGGGCGTGGCGGCAATTTCGGCGGTCAGCGTTGCCCCGGCTGCGCCGATTTTGAGCTGAACCGTCGGCAGCGGCGGCTGTCCTTGTTCTTTCGGCGGCGCTGCCGTGCACGCTGAGCAGGTAATTACCAGAACCGCGAAAATCAGAGGAGCGCGCATAAGGACCTGCCAGATATAATCCCGCCGCGGCTTTTGCAAAAGCTTAAAGCATTCGAAACGTTTTAATTTAGCGTCGTCATTTCGAGCGAAGAGAGCGTAAGCGAACGCAGTCGAGAAATCTGAGTCGGTGGAGTTTACATCTAGAACCCAGATCCCTCAAGCTGCGCTCGCATTAGCTCGCTCCGTTCGGGATGACGGGTGTAGAAATTTTTCAAATCTGCTCAGGCATAATACCGCCAGTTGACATTCGGGAAGAGGTTATCCTTCCACTCGCAATCGGCCAGGAACGCTTCGTCCACCGCGCCGGTCGAAAGCGCTTCGTGCAGCCGGTTGAAGCGCAGCAGGTGATCCTTGGTGCGGCGGATCGCGTAGGGGACCATCGTGCCGGTCTTCATGATGAACGCCCAGTCGCTGGCCTGCGCGAGGAGGAGCTCCCGCGTCAGTTGCCGGAGGGCGCGCTCTTCCAGCGGCGAAACGTTCGCATGAACAAAACGCCGCACCAGTTCGGTCATGCGGCGGCCTGCTTCGTGCAAGTGCAGATAAATCCAGTCGTTGGAATCTTGCAGCCACACTTCCCAATAGCCTTTGTGCCCCCAAGACGAAGCGCACGGTGTTGCGACTTGCTGCGTGGGGTGCGCGCGCAGGTACTCGCTGGGCGTGATCGTTTTGAACATCTCCTGGTCGCACGCGATCTTGCGCAGGAGAAAATTCAAAAACTGCGGCCCTTCAAACCACCAATGCCCGAAGAGCTCGGCGTCGTACGGCGCGACAAGGATCGGCGAGACGTTCATCGTGCCGGCGAGGTGCTCTACTTGTCGAACGCGGTTGGAAAGAAAATCGCCGGCATCCCGGGCGGCGCGCTCCCGCGCCACGTCGGGCCGGTAAAATTCTTTGTACGGCGTCTTGCCCGTGATGCGGTGGTACTTGAGCCCTGTAAATTTGCGCATGCCGTCCGCCTGGACGTACGGCCGGATGTATTCTTCCGGCGCGTCGTAGCCCAGGTCGCGGTAAAAGTCGCGGTAATCGACGTGGCCGGGGTAGCCCTCTTCCGCGCTCCAAACTTGGTGGCTCGATTCCATATCCCGCCCGAACGCGGCGGGGCCCGTCGGTGTAAAGAGCGGCGCATACGGGCCGTGGACGGGTTGCGGCTCGGCAAATAAAATGCCGTGCGTATCGAGGATGAACCAGCGGATGCCGGCCTCCTGCAAATATTGATCGAGCCCCGGAAAGTACGCGCACTCGGGCAGCCAGATGCCTTTCGGATCGCGGCCGAAGCATTCACGGTAATGATCCCGCGCGATGAGGATTTGCGCCCGCACCGCTTCGGGCTGCTGCGCCAAGAGCGGCAGGTAGCCGTGCGTCGCCGCGCAGGTGATGATCTCGAGCTTGCCCAGCTCCTGAAATTTGCGGAACGCGCCGACCAAGTTGCGACCGTACTGCTCGTACGTTTGCCGGCAGTGTTGGAGGCGCTCTTGATAAAACCAGGCGAGGTGATGGAAGTTGGGGTCGCTCCGCGTCCGTTCGATCTCCTTGCCACAGAGCTCAAGCAATTTTTCGAGCTGTTGCACGTAACGCTCTTGCAGCAGCGGATCGAGCAGCATCGAGCACAGCGGCGGCGTCATCGACATCGTCAGGCGGAAATCGATCCCGTCGGCGACGAGGCCATCCATCATCTGCACGAGCGGCAGATACGTTTCGGTGATCGCTTCGTAGAGCCAATCTTCCTCCAGGAAATGCTCGTGCTCTGGGTGCCGCACGAACGGAAGATGCGCGTGCAGGACGAGGGCGAGATGTCCGCGGGGTTGGTTCATGGAAATTATCTCGGGCTTATGTTGCGGGCTCGCGGCCGGGAGGTTCGGGGCGTGGGGGCGGCGGGGTTGCATCGACCCCGCCGGAAGTGGCGGTCATGCGCAGGAAAGAGAGGAGCGCCGAGCGCGTTTGCGCTCCGTCCGCACTCGCGGCGTCGATCGGAATGTGAAAGCTGCCGTCGGGGAACGTGAAGTGGTAATAAAATTCTCCCGCATCGGTGAGCGGGATTTCCTGGCCGTCGATCCGCACGCGCGACCCCGGCCGCGTGCCGCCGTAGATGATCACTTCGGCATTCACGTGCAGATAAAAATCGGGGGGAGCGCCCTTCCACTGCCCGGAGCTGGTGGAGTCTTCGAGCCGCTGCCGGACCCACTCGGCCCAGTCGACCGATCCATCCTGGCGGCGAACGCCCGAGTCCTGCACGAACGCGGCAGCATCGCCTTGAACGTGTGGCGTCTTGCGCCGCTCGATCGGGAATGGAAACGAAAATCCTTCCGCCTGCAGGCGCGCGATTCCGGCCGCGAGCGCTTCGCCGGGATGCAGGTGCGTGACAACGAGCTCCTGCAATCGGGAAAACGGCCAGTCGAACGGGAGCGTGACAAACTGTACGTCCCGTCGCCACGACGGATAGTTCCGCGGCGTGCGCGTTTGGCCTGAGGTGGAAATGGCCTGCCAGCGTTGATCCTTTCCGTACACGCCGAGCTGCGCCGAGAACACGGCGTCGGGTTCGTCCACCTGCAGGTACCAGCTGCGCGCCCCCGGATGAATGTGGAGCTGCTGGCGCTGGCTGCCGTTTTCGGCGAACAAGCGCAGAAATACTTTGTGGTCGTGCGCGAGCGCGAGATGCTGCGCCCATTGCGCGGGCGTCCAGTCCCAATACGCAAACAGGCACCGTGGGTCGCGTGCAGTTAAAAACAAGCGGCCGGTTCCGTACGCGTCGGGCAGCTCTCCTAACGGGCCGTGCGCTTGCGCCGCTTTTGGTGCGGGCGGCGCCGGGACTTTTTTCTCACGTGCGAGTTTGGACGCAGCCGGAAGAGTGGGAGCTTTTGCTTTGATTGCCGGCACTCGCTGGGAGGCCGTGACTTTCTTTTTTCTGGGGGCTGGAGTCGCAACCTCAGTCACGACGGCTGGCTTCTTGACCGCCGCCTGCCGTGCGCCGATGCGCGCTTTTTTCGCCGGAGCTTCTGGCTTGGGCGTCGTCGTGTGCTGTGCAACCTTCAAATAAGCTTTGGGTGTTTGCAGCTCCGATTTTTTATTCACCCGACGTGCCGGACCCTTCGTCGGCGCTTGCTTTGTGGCGCGTTGCTGGGAGCGGGAGGCGGGCTTCTTTTTCATGGCGCAGTGCGGGAAGATCGGATGGAAGGATACACGCGAGTGGAGGAAAGGCAAAAACGGTTTCATTTTGACGTCGCCGCGCCGCTGCGCATCCTATTGGCAGCGTAAACGCTTCTGCATGAGCCGCCTGCCCGATCGCTTTGATTTAGCCGTTCGCGCCGCGCGCGATGAAGCCAGCAGCGCGGAAGCGCTGGCGCCCGAAATGGCGGCGCTGCTCTATGGCCTTCCCGCGTGGCATTTCCTTAACGTCGGAACGGCCGAGGCTCCGGTGCCGCACGCCGTTGAGCACGAGGGGCAGTTGCTCCTGGCAATTTTTTCGGACGCTGATCACGCCGACGATTTTTTGAAGGCGGCGCCACGCTCCGGCTCAGTCTTGGCGTTGCGCCTCATCGGCGCGCTCGCGTGGTGCCGGGAATGGGAAGGGCAGGGTGTGACCGGCCTGCTGGTAAACCCGGGAGCGTTTGCGTTTGCCATTTCATTCGAAGCGCTTGCGGAATTTGAAAAAGAGCGCCAAGCGCGAGGTGAAGCCGGCTACTGGGTTGCCGGGACAACGAGCGAGGAAGAAGATTTTTGGCAGGAGCACGGGCTCTAGTGGGTAGTGGAGCAGTTAAAAAATTTCGTCATTTCGAGGGAGGGCCTTCAGGCCCAATTCGAGAAATCTTCGCCTGCACGAGGGTAAGAAACTTACAGCACCCAGATCCCTCGACTTCGCTCGGGATGACGTAAATTGTACCGCTACCCTTACGCCCCCGGTGCGCTATCGAGCAGGAGGAATTCGCGCAGGCGCTCGGTCTGCGGATTGACGAGCATCTCCGGTGGGCCTTGCTCGATGATCCGGCCTTTGTCAAAGAGCAGCACCTCATCGGCCAACTCTTGTGCGATTCGCAATTGATGTGTGACGAGCAGCACGGCGGTGTCGCGCGCGCGCACTTCGCGCAAAATACCGATGACGCGCCGCGTGCTTTCCAGATCGAGCGCCGAGGTGACTTCATCCAAGAGCAGATATTTTGGCTGCAACACCAAAGCGCGCACGAGCGCCACGCGCTGCCGCTGGCCCAGGCTGGCTTCGTACGGAAGCCGGTCAAGGAAGGGACCGACATCTAGCGCATCGATAAGCCGCTGCGTCCAAGCGCGGTCGGGCGTGGCGACGTTCTCCAGCGGCAGCTCGATATTCCGGCGCAGCGATAAGTGCGGCCAAAGGAAAAGGGATTGAAAGACCACCAGCACCTTCGGCCACGGATGCGGCATCGCGCGCTCACCATCGGGCGGCAGCGGGAACTCCCAGCCTTGGTCATCGACTTCAATCGTCCCGGCGTCGGGCGGTTCGGTCAGCGCGAGTGCGCGCAGCAGCGTCGACTTGCCACAGCCGCTGGGACCGATCACCGCGGCGATTTTTCCGGGCGCCAGCGACAGATTGACGCCGTCGAGCGCTGCGACGTCGCCGAAGTGTTTGGAGAGGTTAGTGGCGCGGAGCATGGATCTCTACCGTTCGGAAAGTTGGCGGGTGTACCGGTTCTTGAGCCACGCCGCCAACAGGTTGAGCGGCAGACAGATCGCCAGGAAGAAGAGCGCAAGTGCGGTGTAAATCTCAACCGGCTTGTAGATCATCGCGTTGATCCGTTGGGCGACGCGGAAGAGCTCTTCCACGGAGATGAGGCTCGCGAGCAAGGTCGCATGGAGCATCACCACCTGCGAGAGGATGAGGCTGGGCAGCACTTGCCGCACGAGCATCGGCAGCTGGATTTTGATGGCCGTCTGTCGCATCGTGAGGCCGTACATCCGCGCGGCCGTGACGTATTGCTGCGGAAATTCCTGCAGCGCTTTGAAGACGAGATCGCCGACCATTAGCAGGTTGACGAGCGAGAGCGCCGCCAGCGCCGTCCAGAACGGCTCAACCACAATCCCGAACGCGGTCTGCAGCGGGTAGTGCATCCAGACGAGCAGGATAAGCACCGGGATTGAGCCCGCGGCGAACACCAGTCCGTGCAGTGCGCGGCCGACCGTCTGCGCGTGGTGCGATGCCCAGAAACCCAGCGCCGTTCCGCCGAGAATGCCGATCGCCCAGATGCTGGCGCACAGCTGCAGCGTCACCCAAAGGCCCGACGCAAACGCCTGATGGTACTCTACCAGAATCCGCCAGACCTCGTGCATGCGGCGGCAAGTCTAACCCAACTCGCGGCTACTTGGCACCTGCAATTTGTGCGGCAAATAAAAGGGCCAATGAGCGTTTTCAAAACACGTAGACGAAAAAGAGGGCCTGCGGTAATTCTAGCGTATGACCTCCACTGCCTCTTCTTTAGCGGGACTCCCGGCCCCTATCCCCATGGGGAATCTGCAAATACAGCACACCGCCTTTTCACTTGATGATTATATTGGGTCACCGAAAGGTTGGTTGAGAAGCCAAATGGGGGATGGCACTTATACGGCTCTTTCAAGAGCGGGAATAGAGACGGTGCATCGACTGCAAATACCGGAAAAGCGTGCAGGCATGGAAGAATTTCCAGATGATCTGCTGGTAGATCCTGCGGGCAGAGTGCTCTGCGCAACACGCTGTTTCAACGATCCGCTGCCGCAGGCTCCCGGACATTCATCTTCATCGCCTGTAGCAGCGGTGCGTAAAAAATTTGCCCCAACTCCGGCGTTTAGTCCCGCGACTGAAGTGGAACCTTCTACTGGGCTTTTGGCTGCCGAGGGTCGCCTACTTCAAGGACGTGGAGGCAAGTCTATTCCTGTGGCAGAATGGCCCACTGTTAAATTTCTGTTGGATCATGTTTTGCAAGCCGACTCAGGTCAAGTTAGCAGGGCCTATTCCTCTATCGTCTCTTTGGCTCATGATCCAGCGCTTTTGCAAGCGCGTGATCCCGGCCATCACCTTTCGCTGCAACTTCAGTAAGCAGGCTCAATCTGCCGACTGATACGGCCGCGCTACCGGATAAAAATCTCCGGACTTGGCGTATCTGGCTTCGATCTTTTCGTAAACGCCGTTTTGGAGGAGCTCCTGCAGCGTCGCGTTGAGCGCCGTGAGCAACTTCATTTCTCCTTTGGCCAAGGCCATCGAATTGCCAAAGACGCGCAGCGGCTTGCCCGGCGTCGGATTGCGGAGCGTGTCGGCGTGCCCTGCCAGCCAGCGGCGCACCATGGAAGGCTCCAGGAACGTGATGTCCGCTTTGCCCGACACCACATTTTGGCAGAGCATGGAAAAGTCGCTGTTATGCGGTACCGCGACTTCCTGCGCCCCGGGGAAATCGGTTTTCGCGATAATGGCCGTCATTTCGCCGTCCATCGTCGCGATCCGCACGCCTTCGGAATTCACGGCCGTCAGGTTGCCGTCGAAGCGGCGATCGTCGGCCCGCACGTAAGGATTGACGAGGACATAGCTGATCGGAATCGTGCATTCGCAGGAAAGCGCCGAGGCCGCGCAGGGCCAGAAGGCGCTCGCGCATACGTCGTACCGGCCCTGCTTTAAATCCTCACAGACTGTCGCAAACGACGCTTCCGCGACATACTCGGTCTTCAAGCTCATCGCCTGAGCGGCCGCCTCCATCAGCTCGTAAAAAATCCCGGAGAGCTTCCCCGTATTCGGATCGCGCATAAAATACGGCGGATAGAACACGTACCCACACCGGAGTGTCCGCGTGCGCGTCACGCGCTCGAACGCCGGCTGGCTGTCCGCCGTGTTACGCCCAGCGGCGCCGGGCCCGAGCCAGAACACCACCACCAGGGCGACGACCGCTCCCGCAATCGCGCCGGGCAGGAGGCTTTTCATGAGCACAGAGTACCCATCAATGCCCGGCTGCTTCAATCATTTGGTAAGGCCGCGCGACGGGATAGCAATCTCCAGCCCAATGAACCATTACTGCCGCGCAACGAGCGCCGCAGGTTGGTACGGCGCCGCCACCGGATAATAATCCCCCGGCTGGGTGTACTTGGCGGCAATCCGGTCAAAGGCGCCGCTGTGGACCAATTGCTGGACCGCGGCATCCAGGGTGTCGCGCAGCCGGATTTCCCCTTTGGCGACCGCGAAGACATTGCCAAAAACACGCACCGGTTTGCCGGGCGCTACGGGACGGATGCTGCCCGGATGTTTTTCCAGCCATTGGCGCGCCACGGCGGGCTCCCAGAACGTAGCGTCCGCTTTGCCGGAGACGACGTTTTCCATGAGCAGCGTGAATTCCGCGGTGTTGGGCAGTGCCACCGTGCGGGCCTGGGGAAAATCTTCCTGCGCGATCATGGACGTCATCTCGCCGTCCATCGTGGCCAGGCGCGTCTCTTTGGAGTTGAGCTTCTCGAGTTGATGGTCGAAGCGCGTGTCGCCCGCGCGCACGTAGGCCTGCAGCACGGTGTAGGAGCACGGGGTGGTAAAATCCGCCGCCAGCGCCCGCGCGCCCGACGCCCAGACGTCCGACACCATGACGTCGAAGCGCCCCTGCTTGAGGTCTTCGACAAACGTTCCGTACGTCGTTTCGATGGGATACTCCGTTTTGAGGTTTAAGATTTTGGCCATCGCTTCGATCATTTCGTAAAAAATCCCGGAGAATTTGCCCGTGTTAGGATCTTTGAGAAAATACAGCGGATAGGGCGCATAACCGCAGCGCAAGACGCGGTCGCGGCTGATGCGCTCAAAGGCAGGCTGGTGGGATAGGGCATCGCCCGCAGCCCGGCTGCTGGCTGTTTTGCCGGCGACCCAACCCGCGGCGGTGGAGACAGCGGCGTTTCTGAGGAAGTCGCGGCGGGTGGAAAGAGAGGTGTTCATCATTTTGCCTCGGGCTGAGATTTAAGCATTCGCAGCGCGATACGGCCGCTGCACGCGATAGAAGTCGCCGCGGTGCTCCTCGTACCGGTCGATGATGCGATCGAGCTCGCCGCTGTTGAGATAGGTCATGATCGCCATGTCCATCATGCTCTTCATGCCCAGCTCGCCTTTTTTGAATGCGAACGAATTGCCCATGACGTTGAACGGACGTGCGGCGGCGACGTTGCGCAGGCGGCCCGGGTTGTGTGCCTCGTAGCCGTGAAAAATCGGCAAGATCGCAAACGTGATGTCCGCCTTGCCCGCTTCGACGTTGAGCAGCAGCTCGGCGTGGCTGGAAAATTGCGGCAGCAGCGTGATCTTTCCTTTGGGGAACGCTTTGCTCGCCAGGAGAAACGCGCCGTCGCCATCGATGCCCGCGATCGTGACGCTTGGGTCATTTGCCTTTTCCCAACCCGCATCGAATCGATGCTCGCCCGCGCGGACGTACGCGCCGATCGGTGTGTAAAGATACGGCGTGGAGTGCTCCATGTGCCGCGCGCGCGACGCGATATTCCAGATGCTGGCGCACAGCGCGTCGTACCGGCCGGTGTTGAGGCCTTCGATCATCGTCGAAGCGTTCACCTCTTCCACCCATTCGAGCTTCAAATTCAAATCGCGCGCCAACGCCTCGGTCAGATCCACCACGATCCCCGAGAGCTTGCCGGTGTTCGGATCTTTCATCGTCAGCGGCGGCTCGATGAAGTAACCGGCGCGCAAAACACCGGTGCGCATCACGCGCTGGTAGGCTGATTCCGCGCGCTCCGTGCCGTCCGATCGCGCCGGACCGCCAGCCATCTTCCCGGCCACCCATCCGGCGGCAGCCGAAACCGCGATGTTTTTTAGGAGGGTTCTACGATCGAGGGAAGCGAATTGGGTCATGGAGTTGCATTACCGCGAAACACAACGAATGACAACCTTCGGAAATGGCTTCCGCCGCACACTTCATTAAGATTTTTTTATAAACCGCTACCGGAGGGACTTGCAGTCGGCATCCCATACGGCAATGCCACCGGATAAAAATCTCCCGGCTTGGCATACTTGGCTTCGATCTTGGCAAAGGTCCCGCTGTTGAGCAGTTGCTCGATCGCCAGATTGAATGCATCCCGCAGCTGTGTCTCGCCTTTGGCAAAAGCCAGGCAATTGCCAAACACGCGCACGGGCCGTTCCGGTGCGGGATTACGGATCGTGCCCGGATTCTTTTCCAGCCATTGCCGCGCGATTGCCGTTTCTAAGAACGTGCCATCCGCCTTGCTCGTGACGACGTTTTCTATCAGCAGGGCGATCTCTGCATTATGCGGTAGCGCCACCTCCTGCGCCTGCGGAAAGTCTGCGCGCGTGATGATGGAGGCCATTTCGCCGTCCATGCTGGCGAGCTTTATTTCGCTGCGATTCATCGCGTCCAGATTTTTATCAAAACGGTGATCGTTCGCGCGCACATAGGCGCAAATCAGCGAGTAGGAGACGGGTGTGGCGAACTCCATCGCGAGCGCGCGGGAGGCGGAGGGCCAAAGATTGCTGCAAACAAGGTCAAACCGGCCGGCTGCCAAATCCTGCGAGGCCATGCCAAAAGACGTTTCGGTGGTGTACTCGACTTTCAAATTCATCGCCGCTGCCAGCGCTTCGGTCAGGTCGTAAAAAATGCCGGAAAACTTTCCCGTATTGGGATCTTTCATGAAGCACGGAGGATAGTTGATCCATCCGCACCGGAGCGTTCGCGTGCGCGTGACGCGTTCGAATGCCGGCTGAGCGTTGGCCGCGGCGGAAGGGGTGCCGTGCGGCATGACCCAGGTAACGATGAGTGCCACAAGCGCAGCAATGAGCACGACCGGCCAGAAAGGTTTTCGCATAATCTTTTTCTAGAACGCTTGCCCAGAACCCGCAAACCTTACTTCTGCTGATACGGCAATGCTACTGGGTAAAAATCTCCCGGCTTGGCATACTTGGCTTCGATCTTTTGGTAGACGCGATTATTGGAAAGCTCACAAATCGCCGCGTTGAGCATATCGCGCAAGGCCGTCTCTTTTTTAGCGAGGGCAAACGTGTTGCCAAAGATGCGCAGCGGTTGTGCGGCGGCGATGTTGCGCAGCGTGCCCGGGCGCTGTTCCAAGTAGGTGCTCAAGACGGCGTTCTCGACAAAGGCGACATCCGCCTTACCTGCGACGATATTCTCCAAAACCAGCGGCATCTCGGCGTTCTGTGGGAGTGAGAGCGTCTTGGCTCGCGGGAATTCCGTCGCCGCGATCAGCGCGCCCATTTCCCCGTCGAGTGTGGAGATGCGCACGTCGGGCTGGTTGATCCGCTCCCAGTTGCGATCAAACCGATGATCATCCGGTCGGACACAAATGCCAATCCCCACGTACGTGACCGGCATGCTAAAATCGAGCCCGCCCGAGCGCGCCGCCTCGGGCCAGAAGCCGCCGGCAAAGATGTCGTACCGGCCGGTGCGCAGCTCTTCAGTGAGCACCGTGTAGTTAGTCTCGGCCGTCCATTCGATCTTCAAGTTCAAAGCTCGGCCCATCGCTTCAGTCAGTTCGTAGAAAATTCCGGAAAACTTTCCGGTGTTCGGATCGCGCATCAGGTAGCGGGGATAAAGCACATACCCGCAGCGCAGCGTTCGGGTGCGCATGACGCGCTCGTAGGCGAGTTGATCGTTGGCCGTCGCTCCCCCGCCACCGCGAGGCATGAGCCAGCTTACGAGGAACGCCACTCCGGCGGCGACCAGGACCACGAGCCACAGCGGCTGCTTCATGCGGCCACGCTACGCGTGCATGCGCAAAAACTCAATTCTGCTGATAGGGCAATGCGAGGCGCAGATTCGCTTCCGGCGACTCCTCGTACGCTTGCAAAAGACGTTCGATCGTTCCGGCTGAATGCAAGGTTCGCAGCGCTGCGTCGAGCATGCTCTTGAGCGCGAAATTATTCTGCGGCAGTGCGATTACGTTGGCAAAGCACCGCACGGGTTTGTCGGTGAGCCTCTTGAGCGAGCCTGGATTACGGCGGATAAACGTCTCGGCTTCCTCACGTCCGGCGAACGTTACGTCGGCCTTGCCTGAACTGACTTCCATCAACAGTTGTGCGATATCCACCGTCGACGGCAGGGAAAGCGTCCGCGCCCGCGGGAAATGTTCGCGCGCCAAAAGCGCCGCTGTCGCGCCATCGAGGGTCGCGATCTTCACGTCGGGTGAATCGAGCTCCTCCAAGCGGTTCAGTCCCCGCCGATCGGCGCGCACGTAAGCGCAGACCTGGTCAAAATAAACCGGCATCGTGAAATCCGCCACGCGCGCGCGGTTCGGGCTTTCCCAGATGCCCGTTGCAAAAAGATCATACCGGTCGTGCTTGAACCCTTCGAACATCGTCGCCCACGAGTCCCCCTCGATCCACTCCACGCGCAGACCGAGCTTCCGGCCGAGCTCCTCAGTCAAATCGTGGAAGACGCCCGAGAGCTTGCCCGTATTCGGGTCCTTGCGGAATTGGATCGAGTACGGCAGGTACGCGCAGCGCAGCACGCCGCGCTCCATCAGCCGCTCAAATGCCGATGGCACCGCTGTGGTCTCGGGCCCGCCTGTGCCCGGAGGCTTGGAGAATTTCCCGGCAATCCAACCCGCTGCGGCGGGGACGAGGACGGTTTTAAAAAAGTCGCGGCGAGAGGGAAGGGCGGAGTTCATGCTTCCCTCACTACCGCGACCGAGGCCGATTGACAACCCCCACCAATCCTGACTCACGCACAGCGGGCAGGTGGCCGCAGATAAGAAAGCCCGTCTTAACTCCCCGTAGCTTTGCTCTCGGCGCGCTTGCGACGGTTGGCGTCGAGGATCTTTTTGCGCAAGCGCAGCGACTTGGGCGTCACTTCGACGTACTCGTCCTCCGCGATGTACTCGAGCGCGCGCTCGAGGGAAAGGCGCGTCGGCGCGTCCAGCTGAATCCCTTTGCCGTCACCCTGCGAGCGCATGTTGGTCAAGTGTTTGGCCTTGCACGGATTGACCGTCATGTCGCCGGGGCGGGAATTTTCTCCCACGACCATTCCCTCGTAAATCTCCTCGCCGGGGCCGACGAACAGCTTGCCGCGGGCCTGGATGCCATCGATCGCGAACGCGGTGGAGCTCCCGGCTTCCATCGAGACGAGCACGCCGCTGGTCCGGGTTGCGATGTCGCCGCGCAGCGGGCCGTATTCTTTAAAGAGGTGGCTCATCACGCCGTGACCGCGCGTCAGGTTGAGCAGGTCCGTCTCCAACCCAATCAAGCCGCGGGTCGGCATAATCGCTTCAACCGAAACGGTCGTCGCGTGGTGATGCATGTTGATCACCTCGGCCTTGCGCGCCGCCAAGTTTTGCAGAACGTCGCCCAAATTGTCCGCTGGCATCTCAACGTACAGCGTCTCGATCGGCTCGAGCGTGTTCCCGGCGTCGTCCTTGCGGTAAATGACCTCGGGCCGGGAGATCATCAGCTCAAAGCCTTCGCGGCGCATCTGCTCAACCAGGACCGCGATCTGCATCTCTCCGCGCGCGGCGACTTCAAAAATGCCGGCGTTGTCCGTGTCGGAAAATTGCAGGCTGACGTTGGTCCGTGTCTCGCGCACGAGCCGCTCGCGGATGTGGCGCGCTGTGAGCAGCTTGCCCTCCCGCCCCGCCAGCGGGGAATCATTGACGACAAACTGCATATGGATCGTTGGCGGATCGATCGCCACAAACGGCAGCGCCGTCTGGTCTTCCCGCGCGCCGATCGTCTCGCCGATCCAAATTTCTTCGATGCCCGCCAGGCCGATGATATCCCCGGCGCCAGCCTCTTCCACTTCAATCTTCTGCAGGCCTTGGTGCGAGAAGAGCTTGGTCACGGGCGATGCGGTTTTGGTTCCGTCGGCGTGGAGCGCGATTACCTTGTCGCCCACCCGGACGCTGCCGCTATAAATCTTCCCGTAGGCGATCCGGCCCACGTAGTCGCTGTAATCAAGATTGGCCGCGAGCATCTGGAACGGGCCCGCGGGGTCGGCCTGCGGGGGAGAAATCTTGTCGACGATAATCTCAAAGAGCGACTGGAAGCCGTGCGCCCGTGTCGCCTCGTCCACCGCGCCCTTCCATTCCATGGTCGCAAAGCCGTCGCGCGCGCTCGCGTAGATGGTCGGAAAGTCGAGCTGGGCATCCGTCGCATGCAGCTCGAGGAAAAGCTCGAACACCTCGTCGAGCACCTTGTGCGGATCGGCATTCTCGCGGTCGATCTTGTTGAGGACGACGATGACGCGCGCGCCCACACCCAGCGCCTTGCGCAGCACAAACTTGGTCTGCGCCTGCACGCCCTCGGCCGCGTCCACGACCAGCAGCACGCCGTCGATCATCCGCATGATCCGCTCCACCTCGCCGCCGAAATCGGCGTGGCCGGGCGTATCGACGATATTAATATGATAGCCGTTCCATTCGAACGCAGCGTTCTTGGCGCGGATGGTGATCCCTTTCTCGCGCTCCAGGTCCATCGAGTCCATGACGCGCTCGGCCACCGCCTGGTTGGCGCGGAACGTTCCGGATTGGCGCAGCAGCTGATCGACCAGCGTTGTCTTGCCGTGGTCGACGTGCGCGATGATGGCGATGTTACGAATCTTTTCGGGGGAAGTCATGAGGAACGCGCATTAGTAGCGAAGTTCGCGCCAGATGCAATCGAAAGACGCGAAGGTCTCGCGATTTTACTACTGCAGTTCGACCTGTCTGCGTCCACCAGGAATGTCCGAAGAGCGGTCAGACGCGCTACCGCTCAAACCAACTACTGTTCCCCGTTCCGCTGGTGTTCTACTCATTATCATACGCGCAGTTTCTACACGGTTACCAATCGCCGCAATCGCTGCTTCGATAGCCTCCCGCTGGCGTTTGGTGCAATTGGGCAACGCGCCCTCCAGAATACCCAACGAAGCCGTTTCTTGAGCCTCTGAACCAAGAACAAGCTCCGTGTCCAAAAGGCAACGGGCTTCGGCTGCCAATGCAGCTGGCGTATAACCTGCTGGATTTTTACGACCAAAGACCTCCGGATCTACGAGCCAATTTAAATGATAAAAGGTGCGCGAACCCCAAGGGGTGCCTCTGTCAGTAATAACATGCACAACATGTTGGCCTGAGATTGGGCTATAACCTTTCAATGCGTGTGGGTCAGGTGCTATGCCGACGAGACGAGCAACTTTTGCGTTGAGTAATTCTTGCCTAATCGAACCACCACTCATGTGTTTTAACTTGCCGCTCGGGTAGAAAATAGTCCACCTAATCATGAAGCAGGTGGCATGGTTGACGATTGCGGTCATCCTGCAAAGGATTCTAAAACTTAAGCTCGCCCCACAGCCCCCCGCGCGGCTTGGATGAGGGCATGCCCGCACCGCTCGTCTCGGTTTTTATTCCCACGCAAGGGACGCGGAGCGCGCTGCTGGCCGAGGCGATTGCGTCTGTGTTAGGCAACGGATTCACCGGCCCGCTGGAAGTCGTCGTCTCGGATGATTCGCCGGGGGCGCTCGCGCAGAGTGTCGTCGATGGTTTTCAAGATGCGCGCCTGCGATTCGTCCAGCCGCCGGCGCTTCCCTCCGACCGCACGGCCCACTGGAGCTTCGCCGCGCGCGCGTGCCGGGGGGAGCTGCTCTTCAAGCTCGATGATGACGACCGGCTGCGGCCCGGATTCCTCACGCACACGGTAGATGCGCTCGCCCGCGCGCCGCACGCGGCCTCGGTTTATACCGGCTACACGCATCTGGATCTCCACGGCCGGTCCTTTCGCAATGTCATCGACCGGAATTTTTTCACCACACGGTTGACCGCGAGCAGCCGCATTGCGGAGGGCGCGGCGTATGCCCGCGCGGTACTGGCCAACCGGGGCGGGTATCCGCTCAACCACAAATCGGCCGGGCTCTTCCGCCGGAGCGCCGCCGCGGCGATCGGGTTTTATGATCTCGCGTGCGAAGACTTTGCCTTCAGCGCCGCGCTCGCCACGCAGGGGGACGTTCTTTACGTGCCCGAAGTTCTGTTCGAATACCGCCAGCATCCCGGCAACACGACGACCGACCTCTCCCGGCCGTGGCGCTACAGCCTGCAAGCGCTCGAAGGATTGCGCCGCCTCTCTGAACGCACGCCGCTCTCCGTAGACCTCGGCGCCGAATGGCCCGCGCTCCTCTCCGCGTGCCGACGCGCGCTGCCGTTCTATTACCTCCAAGCGGCGCTACGGCTCCACGGGTCCGCTGCCGCAAAAAAATTCCTGGCTGACATCGCCTCCGAGCTTTCACCCGCCGAGCTCCGCGCCGCGCGCCGCTTCCTCATCCTCACCGGCTGGTGGCCCCGGTGGATGCACCGCGCCGGGTTTTGGCTCTACACAAACATGGGCTCTGCCGGTTCAGCCGCGCGGGGCTTGGGTTGAGGAGGTCTGGTAGTAGACGCTTCCGTCATGGAAAAGCATCCGGCGAGCATCGTTTGCGGGTCCCAGCCAAAATCACATTCGGAAGCCCTTACCCGAGCAATCTTTCCACCTGGCAACACCACGGTGTTATGCATCAACAATAAAGAATTCAGCCGTATTCTCATCCATTACTCCTTTTTTAATTAGATTCGGGTTTCTTGAGAAAGTGTCGCGCGTAAGCATGCCTCATCTCGGTTACGCGGAGAGGCGGGGCGCCGAGGCCCGAGCGTTGCCAGCTCCTCTGCTAAGCTGTCCCGATGGACGGCCATCTGCAAGGGCAAATCAACCTCTTGCGCAGTTGAGTGTCCCGCATCCAAGTCGCGCGCGATTTCCAGCGCATTGACTCCCGCTTGGATCAGCGCGCCCAGGATCGTCCTAAACGAAGCTCCATGAGGGCCAAAATTCGCAGAAATTGTTGCATCGGTATGCGGCCCAAACTTTGTCTCGCGCTCTCGCCGCGCGGCCATGCCCTCTCTGTGAGGAGAAACGAGCAGCACGCTCGCTCCATTCTGTTGTCCCCACTTGAACATCTCGACATCCGTTGTGCCGCCGTCGCCCATGATGACGACTGCCTGCGGCGCTACAGGTCCCGAACCGGGAAAGGCGTGTCCGGCTACGATCTGTTCCATGGCCGTGGCTTTTCCTTCCGGCGGAAGCAAGTACTCAATTCCTTCAATCTCTCTCCGGGGTGTTTTTTTCCCGTCTTTATTTTTTTCCATCACGGGCTGACCATTTGCATCGAGGACAGGTCGCCACTTAAACTTGAGTCCAGACCAGGCATCCACATGCTTGGCGAATTCCAGATTTCCTCCCAACTCCCAGGAACCCGCGCTGACGCACGCAAACTTAAAATTGACCGCATTGCCGAAAATCTGGCTTAGGCTTTGGCGCAAGCGGTTCCCCAAGGTTTGCGCGCCAGGATAATGTTCCGCGCGCCGACTCTGTGCCAAATCAGCCAGCTGCTTTTCGGTAATGCCTTTGCCATTGCCCCGGGCCAAAGAACGCTCCACCACATCATTCCAAAACGCTTCCGCATAGGACTGTCCCGTCTCCGCACATTTTTTTTGCAGCGCTTTTTCCCTCCGCTTCATTGCGGGCTCACTTAACTTAAAGAGCCGCCGGCAAATCTCCCGGCCATTATCGCTGATAAAGGTCTCATCCACGTCCGCTGCCAGAACGACCATTACCGGCGGCGTGCCTTCGGGAAAGGATTGTAGAAGTTCTCGAATGTGCGTTTCGGGATTGGGCTCCAGCAATCGCGCGGAGATCGTTCGGTAACTTCGGACCCGGGACATTTGCCCCAGCGCTTCAAAAATTTCTCCCGGTGCTTGCGGAGGTTGGTGGTCACGCATAAAATAGGCTCTTCGGCCTATTGCCGCAGTCGCGAGGAAACGTCCACCTAACCTTACTTCCGCCTTCGCACGCGGTTGTGGAAGAAGCGGGCCAGGTCGGTCAGGTACGGCCGGGCGGTGGAAAGCTCGAGCCAATCGACCCCCGCGCTGGCCATCACGCGCCGGAGCGCCTCCTGCTCCTCCCGCGCCGCACGGGCGTATCGCTCTCGCACCCAGCTGTACCCGGTTGGGATGGCGAGCTGCCGCCCCGTCTCGGCATCTTGGAACGTCGTCCAGCCCGCGCCGGCCAGTTCCCGCTCGCGCGGATCGCTCACCTGCATCGCAATGACGTCATGCCGCTTTGCAACTCGTTGAATGCGAGTGCGTAACGGCGCCCAGGCCTGGTCCCACGTGCTTGGCGCGTTCTTGCCACGTGGCAGGGGCGGCGGCTGCGGAAGCGGGGGAGGGACGCCGGGCAGACGCGTCTTCTCGGCAAAGCTGCCGGTCTTTTTTTGGGCCGCGCCTTTATTTTCGGGCGCACAAAAATCACTGATCAAGCAGACCACCGCCCGCCGCTTGAGCACGTCCGAAACAAATTGCAGCGGGGCCTCCAAATCGGTCCCGGTTCCCTGTGGTTGAAAGCCGAGCACATCCCGGACCATCCGCAGCGTTTGTGCCCGTCCGCGGCGCGGTGGCACGTAATGCTCGACCCGGTCGGTAAAAAGCAGCAACCCCGCCCGGTCCCGGTTTGCCGCCGCCGCCAAGGCCAGCAGGCTCGCCACCTCGGCCGCGCATTCCTGCTTGGTCACGGCGCCCGATCCATACCCCAGCGACGCGCTCGCATCGATCGCGATCACCACTGTCAGCTCCCGCTCCTCCCGGAATCGCTTGATGAACGGCTTGCCCGCGCGCGCCGTCACATTCCAGTCAATGAAGCGCACGTCGTCGCCCGGCGTATATTCGCGCACCTCGTCAAAATCGATCCCTCGGCCGCGGAACACGGACCGGTAATCCCCGCCCAATGTTTCAGTCACCAGCCGCCGCGTCCGCACCTCGATCGCGCGCACCTGCCGCATCAGCGCGCGGAGCCGCTCCCGCTCGGGAGTGTCCAGCGCACGCGCAGCGGCGGTCGGCCGTGGGCGGAGGGAAGGGGGCATCACAAGAGCGCAATCCTATCGCGCTGCGACGCTTAAAGCCAAGAACGGGTTGGAGATAATCGCGTTTTAGGATGAGGTCCTAATTCGATATCGTAGGATCCAATTTATCCCAAGGAAGCTCCCGCGCTGGGGGAGTGGCGGCTGCTTCGGTTGCAGTGCCTGCGCGGGTACCGGCATCTACTATTTGAATAGCAGTTAATGGTTCTACCCCTCTTTCTGCACGGGCGGCAACCACTTCAGGCCATTCAACGGCAGCGGATAGGGTGCGCAGCAGCTCACGATCTCCCTGCCTTCGCAAGACGCCGGCCGTTAACTGCACATCTCCATCGCCAACAATGGTCAGTACGCCAATGAGCAAGGCGCGGTTGTCTGCCATGGCATTTTCCGACTCAGCTTGTGGATTTACGTGCCGACTGTCTTCCGACCCTTGCGCAACCAGTAAATGTTGCAGGGCAATGTGCACGTGCTCACCATGCATGCCGCCGAAAGCAACCTGCTGATCAACAGGTTCACCGCTCTCTGGATCCCATAGCGCCAAATAATTGCCCCATACACCCCTACCCATTTTAAAAATCCCATACTGCAAATTCACCGCAGATCGTTCTGGGTCGGCAGTCAAAGGCACCATAACTTGGCCATGAATTTGCAAGCAGTTCCCCAGAGGAGTCCTATCGGGGTTGAGCCACCACGGCAGGTCACCATCTTGCATGATACAGGTTCCTTGCCGCAAAGGGTACAAAATGGCAACTAACTATAAACAAATGGTTCCCTCGAGCCTGTCGAAGGGCCTGGCCCCAAAGCATCCTGCAAGCGCGCCTTCATCATTTCAGCTCCAAAGTCTCGTCATCCCGAGCGCAGTCGAAGGATCGGGTGCGGTTCTGCGAAGCGTCGGGCAGATTCATCTTTGGGCTC
>CAYYVW010000013.1:0-49018 GCA_964473925.1 uncultured Verrucomicrobiaceae bacterium | reverse complement strand
GAACTGAATTTCCCGAGCCGATACCTAGATATCTTTCGGGGAGAACCAGCTATCCCGCGGCTTGATTGGCCTTTCACCCCTAGACACAGGTCATCCGAAAAATTTTCAACTTTTACCGGTTCGGTCCTCCACGACGTTTTACCGTCGCTTCAACCTGCCCATGTCTAGCTCGCCGCGCTTCGGGTCTGCACCATGCAACTCAACGCCCTATTAAGACTCGGTTTCCCTTCGGCTTCGTCTAACGACTTAACCTCGCTGCATAGCACAACTCGCCACATCATTATGCAAAAGGCACGCCATCACCCTGGACGAACCATAGGGCTTTGACTGCTTGTAGGCACACGATTTCAGGTCTCTTTCACTCCCCTAACCGGGGTGCTTTTCACCTTTCCCTCACGGTACTTGTTCACTATCGGTCGCTAGAGAGTATTTAGCCTTACACCGTGGTCGGTGCAGATTCATGCGAAGTTTCACGTGCATCGCATTACTCAGGGTACCGCTAGGCGTCGTCGGGTTTTCGCATAAGGGCCTGTCACCCTCTCTGGGACGGCTTTCCATCCGTTTCTGCTAACCTTTCGACTACCACATCGCGGCCCTACAACACCCGGCAGCAAGCTGCTGGGTTTGGGCTGTTGCGCTTTCGCTCGCCACTACTTACGCAATCGCATTCGCTTTCTTTTCCTCCGCTTACTGAGATGTTTCACTTCAGCGGGTATAGCTCCCACCGGCCTATGAATTCAGCCGGCGGTGACACGAGATTAATCGTGACGGGTTACCCCATTCGGAAATCCCCGGATCAAAGCGTGTTTACCGCTCCCCGAGGCTTATCGCAGTTTACCGCGTCCTTCGTCGCCTTCTAGCGCCAAGGCATTCATCCAATGCTCTTATCGTAGCTTGATTGATTTAATGAGTTTTATGATTCTCTTTAATTTCGCCCATTTTGCGAAGCAGCACTTTAACGCGCACACCTCGTCAAAACAGACGGCCTCAACATAAAGTTGTATTTTTCTACCCTGCAGGGATTCCGATTCCAAGAAAGTAACTTCGAAAAGCTACAATCTTAGTCGGAAAGCCCGCATGGCCTTGCCTACAGTTTTCAAAGAGCTTTTTGCTTCGGAACCAATCCGGCCCGGGGGCCGATTCTTACTCTGAAAGCAAAACCCAGCACGAAAACGATTCGCTCGACGCACCCGACGCGAAAATTAAGGAACAAAAACCCGAGCGGAAAAACCGCCCGAACCCTGCTCCACGCGAAGGGGGACAAAGCAATTTGCCTCGTACCGGGGCGTCAAACATATCTATCCCGCACAAGATCGCAAGAACTTTCTTCAATATTTTTTAATAAAACGTGATTCCGTTTTTGGAAACGGCCTTACTTTCATGTAACAGCAAAAAACGCGCTTTTAAAAATCGCTACTAAAAAAGACGAAGGCTTAAAAAAAATTGCGCGTTTCGTGGGCCTGATTGGACTTGAACCAATGACCCTGCGCTTATCAAGCGCATGCTCTAACCAACTGAGCTACAGGCCCGGAAAACACGCGAACTCCCTCCGGATTCGAAGGGCCGGTCACGGTACGTCATGCCCGCCGCTTTGCGCAAGCGGATTTATATAATTGCGCGCGGATGCCCGTTGGACCTCTTCTTATTTCGCGCACTTCTCAAGAGTTTGCACCTCGCACAAGCGCATGGTATTCTTTAACTGGTAGCCGCTACCGCGAGAAGGCATCTCCAAGATGCTGGCATCCTGATATATAGTTTTAAACAAGCTCCCTAAGTCTTGTCATGAAATTCACTGCACGCCCCGCTTCTCCTACCCCTTCGGAACCGTCGGTCCCACCGCCTGCCCCGTTCCGCACGCCTCCTCCTTACTCTGAGCCAGAGTCGGCCGAATATCTTATCCCGATTGAACCGGAGCCCGAAGCGCCCATGGCAGTGGAAGAAACACCTGCCGCTGAAGCTGAAGCCGCGGCTGCCTTCCCCGAATCTCCTGTGGCTGCTGAAGAGACCGCAATACCAGAGCCAGCATATCAGCCCGTATCAGAACCCGAGCCGGTTCCCGATCCCAACGCCCGCATTGGACGTGTCGGCTGGGGCGCAACATCTGCCCAAGTGGTAACGCCGCCCATTCCACCGCCGAGCATCGTCCCAACTCCAGCATTTTCGCAGCCAGAGATAATTCCTTCAACAACAGCGGGTTACTGGCCTGCGCCAGAAGCTCTTGGGCTTTCCGGTCCGGTTGAAGTAGGCTCTCTCTCCGCCCCTCCAGCTCCAATGCCTGTTTCCAGCAGCACGAGCTCAAATGATGATTCGGATGAGACTTCCGGTTCACAAGACGATACAACGCAACGAGATGCGCTTACCGAAGAGCAGCGCGCTGCACGTAAAAACGCTCAGGAGCGCGTACGGCAGAAAGCCGCGCCCACCGAAGATCTTCAAGTCCAGGGAGTTGCCGAAGGCGCAGGCCTCGCCGGTGTCGCTGAAGGAGTCGCGGAAGCTTCTGTTGAAGCTCCCTTGGAAGAACCACTAGAAGGCTCTCTCGAAAATCCGCTCGAAGAACCTGGCTTGGATGAAGAACTTCCACAAGATGTTGCACCTGAAGAAGATTTGATGGTTCTTTCTGAAGAACAGGCCCAGGCTTTTGGAAAAGAAGGAGTTAAGGCAGAAGCAGAGGGCCTTGCCGCCGGCCAGGCTGTCGGAGAAAAAGGGCTGGAAGGCGAAGAAGTCACAAAGCCAGAGGCCGAGAAAGGCGCCAAGGCCAAGGAAGCAGGCCCGAAAGAAGATGTCGTCGTCATTGAAGCGGGAGACAAAAAAGCAGAGAAAGCTCTCGCCGGAATGGCAGCCGCGATGGCCGTTGAAGCAGGCGCCGCCGAAAAGCAAAAAACTGGGCCCGAACCTTCTGCCCTTTCCCAGGTGATCGGCTCAATCGGACAAGGGCTCAAAGCAGGAGTCCAAGGTGTTGGCGAAGATGTAAAAGCCTCCGCAGCTGCTGTGACGACAGCCTCACCCTTGGTTGCCGTTGGAACCGGAGTTGCCGGCGCGGCTGCTGCGCCTGCGGTGAGTGAGCCGTGGGCCCAGATGAAGCCGATGCATGATTTTTCCCGGTTTCAGCCGCAGCCAGAACCCGCCCAGGCCGTGCCGCCGCTTCACATCGCGTCTGGACCACAGACCCTCCCGATCGCGATGATGCCGCGAGGAGATAAAACGCCGTCGCCCGAGGTGATGACTGCGCTCTTTCAACAAGCCAACGCCAAGCAAGCACTGGGCAGTTCCGTTCCGCCGCGGGAATGGGTCGAGCAACACGTCCAGCAACAAGCGCGTGAAATGGCTCAGCGAATGATCAGCCAGCAACAGCAGTGGCAAGCTCCGGCGCTGGATATTAGCATGCGATCTTAAGCTTTTACCTCCGCGGTGGTGGCGGACGCGTGCCAGAGGTAGGAATCTCGTTCAACTTCCCCTGTTCTTTGGCCGACATGTAAGCGCGCGAAACAAAATCGGGATGCTGTTGGATGAGGCGGCGCACCAGCGGATCATCCAGTATCGGCGAGCCGTCAAAAAATTCACTCGGCGCGCCGAAGAGCAGGAACGCCAGCGCCGGGCCTGGCTCGGGGATGCTTTCAATCGAATCCTGAATCCATGGCGGATTGAGCAGCGGATTCCACCACCGCCAGAGCGCCCCTAGATGATTCTGGTCAGAAAAGTATCGCATCGCATCAATGCTCGGGTCGGCCCAATCGACCGGCGGTGGCTCTTCCCCTTGCGCGGCGGGATGCTCGAGCATGATAAAAAGAAACGTATCCTCGAGCAAATGCGCATCCGCAATGCGGTTCCACTGCGCTGGGGTTAAATCTGGCCGCAAACCGATCGCCGGGAAATCGAGCGGCTGCTCCCGCTTGACCAAGGCGAACGCTTCATCAAACGGCACCGCCGGGTTGGCCAGCGCGCTGCCGCGGATCCACGGATTGGTGGAGTCGAGCAGCCGCTGCAGCAGCGGCCGGCTCATGAGCGGATTGAGGCCATACGTCGCGCCCGCCACATGCATCAGGATGTCCTGCTGATTTGCGAATTCCTCCGAGAGCCACTTATTGGCTGGGTGCCGCGTGAGCATGCTCAGCAGCATCTTGGCGACCGGATCATGCAGAATGAGTTGATTGGGCGTCGCTTCGGAAAAATACGCCGCAAATAAATACGGCGGCGGCGAAGCGCCCGCTAACACCAGCTGCACCGCGGGGATTGCCGGCAGGTGGGAGAAGTTCGTCCCTTCGTCAAAAAAATGCGCGATCGCGATTTGCTCGTCCTGCTGCAACTGACTGCACCGGCAGAGCGCGACAACCCCGATCTCTCGATCAAGCCGGGATTGCGATTGGGCCAGATGGAGCCACTGGCGGCGCAGCTCGGGCGTTGCGCGCCACGGGTGCTGTTGCTGCATGCAAGCTTCCTGCCATGGATAGAAAACTTCCTCATTCATCCGGCCTTCGAGCAGCGCCTCATCCTCCGTACCGAGAGCGCCGGGATTAGGCACCGGCTCATCGGGCAAATGGGCCGGATCCTCGGCCCCGGGCGCAGGACCGTGCAATTCGTCTCCCGGCGTCGTCACGGCACCACCTCTCGCCGATATGTGGCCCAGGAAAAATTTTCTTCCAAGCAAAAGACGGAGCCGCCGCTCAAGCGCCGCATCAGCACTCCCAGACTCAAGCCCCGGCAGAGGCGAATCGTTGCACTCCGATGAAACGAACAAACCGGGTACGGCATATCAATAGCAGCGTGGATTTCTGGCAGCACAAAAACCGTACGCCGGTGCTCGCCCAAGTGCTCCAGGCTAAGCGCATCCAAAAATCCGTCAAGCTGCGCTGGGCCAAGACGACAGAGGACCCACAACTCCTCGAGCGCCAGCACCTCTTTGCGGATCGTCCCCAGCTCGTCCGGGTAATCGAGCCCACGGTCGAGCGCGGTTTGGATCATCCAGTCCGAGAGCGGCGCCTGCCAGAGCTCTTGATACTCCGGAATATGATGCGGCGCGAAAACGACCGAGCCGGCGTTCTGTCCTTTCCGCGGCGGCGAGTAAATGGCCTCGGCGAGCACGCGGGAGTGCCCCAGCCGCACCGCGCGCGCAATGGCCGCCGAACTGTTGCTCGGCACGTTGCAGGAGAAGCGGATATCGGCCAGAACTTTTTGCAACATAGTCCAGCCGGCGAAACTTGGGAGTGAATCTAAACGCACCCGCCGGCGCAGGGGCGCGTCCCCTCACGATGCCCCGAGGCCACGTCCAATGCCAGCAGGAAATGGGAGGACGGGATGACAATATTCTGCAAGTAACAGAAAAACCTATGTCATCCCGAGCTTGTCGAGGGACCTAGCATGAAGCACAAAGTTCAGGCCGCATGTGCATACGGAGTTAAAAGAATGACAACCGCGTGAAGCAGTAAGAATCAGATATGCCAACCATGATTCTCCGTAGCTAGGTCCCTCGACAAGCTCGGGATGACGAAAATGCGGAACTCTTTAATCAGCTTGCCACAGGCGGCGCACCGGCTCCGCCCAACTCGCCCGCTTCACGCTGGCGCTGCACTTCTTGCGCCAGCTGCGCAAAGAGGCCGCGGGTGTAGAGATTGTTGACCGGAGATGCATCGTCGGCGAAAACCTCTGTCAGTCCTTCCTGCAACGTGAGCACGTTCTCACACGCCTTGACCGTCGCGTCCAAATCTTCAAACGACCACCCGGGGATTTCCCGCGCTTTGGGGACCAGATAATGCAACAGCGTCTGGCATGCGTACCAGATGCCGTAGCTGTGTAATGGAGAAACCGGCAGCACAACCTCTTCCTCTTCTGGCGGCAAGGAGCCCAGGTAAATCGTTACGTTGAGCACCAGATCTGTCAGCCCCCGGCTGATCACCGCCGCCTCGTACCAGCCCTTGGCGATCGCTTCGGAAGAGGTGATCCCCTCGCCCATCAGGCTTTCGGCGCGATCGATGACGATATCACTCAATCCCCAGAAGAGCCGCTGGCTTTCAAACTGGCGGAGGATGAGGCAAATATCATTGGCCACGGCGCGCGTCACGATTAAATCAATCGCCTTTTCGGCAACCGGCACCGGGTACGCAAAAAAGACCGCTTCGCCGACTTCGTCAAATTTGGGCACCGACGCCGTCCAGTCGAATTCGGGGTTAAGCCGGATCGCCTCTTCCAGCTCCATCGCGGCGGCGGGGACTTCCTGGCCTGCGTCCACACCCGGAGCCGGCGTCGGCACAGAAGCCACAGGCTGCGGGATGGTTGCAGGGGCGGGAGACGCGGGCGCCGCTCCAGCCTGTTGCTCACGAACTAGTTGCGCCTTCTGGATGCTGGACTGGTGCCGAACAGACTGCCCGGCCGGGCCTTCGGGCGCTCCGCCGGAAGGGGGGGGTGTCGGCTGGGCGGCACCGGGGTCAGACTCCATGCGAGAGACGATGTCGGCAGAGGGCAAAAAAAACAATAATATTTCTGCTTTTAGTAGGTGGACGTTTTTGGGGGGCTGCGGTACTTCCCTATTAGAAAGCCACCGGTGCAGATTAGTTGTACCTCCCTCCCTGCACCGGCCGGCTTTCTTTGTCGCACTCCGTTTTTCCCTCTAGAAACACTCTCTGCAGACTCAAAAAAACCCTTCCAAATATTACGAAAGATTAATCCCTTTTTAGCCTTTTCCAGGTAGACGCAAAACAAGCCTAGCGGTATAACAACAGTAGAAATTATGGCACTTATTGTACACAACTTTGGTGGAGCCCGGCATGGCGGCTCTCTTGGCAGCCTTCTCGGAGAAATGGAGCGGGGCGCTAGCTTCGGTCCTACTAGCCCTCGGCTTACTGGTGCTGGCGCTTCTCTCAGCTTTCCCAAGGCCACTGCCGCAGCCCAGACCCTCCAAAATCAAGTTAAAGTTAAAGGCTCTGCTGAAGTTTTGGCAGCCGTGACTAATAATCACGATGGCGCATGGAGGAGTTTGACTACTTCTGCTGATTTATCCAAGAGGACGGCAGCTCTGATGGCTAACTTTCATAACTTGGGCAATGCCGCCAAGGTCACACGCGCTTTCAGTCCCGACCCTTCGCGTTCTCCCGGCCAACCGGGTCAAGGGCGAGTGCATTAAGCGCTCCTGCCTTCTTGCATCCTAGTGAGTGGACGGAGCTCTTTTGCTCCATATCTTCGTCATCCCGAGCTTGCCCGAGGGATCTGGTTATAAAGTAGCAAGGTTGTTCGTCCTTTCTCATCCAAGCCGGATGAAAAACCATTCCATGTAGCGGCAAGGATAACGTCAGCCTACCAAGAGTCTCCGGGGCCAGGTCCCTCGACAAGCTCGGGATGACAGGTGAGCAAATTCCCCCGCTTGCCCTTTGGGGTATTTTTCCGTAGCTTATAAGACGCATGGATCGCAAGCAGGCGAAAGCAGAGGCCAAGCCGCTGCTCTCCGACTATATTCACCTAGGCCCCGCCCCCAAGGGGATGCTGCCGGTGATGACCGTCAAGCTGCCCAACCGGGACCAAGAGGTCTCGCTGCTCAAGCACCCGTCCGAGTGGCCGCGTAAATTTTTGCAGGAGCATTGGCTCGACGTGCTCTACGTCTTTGGCGAGCTGTTCCGTGGAGACGTGGAAGACGCCGTCGACTATAAGCTGTGCCTTTGCATCACATCGGGCTGCGAGCGCAAGACTAAGCCCAGCGAAAAACGCGACTGCCCTTACTTTAGCGCCGGCTGCTGCACCGCCGCCACACAGAAGCTGCATAACGGGGAGGAGCACAGCTACGCCTTCATCGGGATGCTGCACGGCCGGACCAAACAGGGCATCCAAAGTTTGGCCGAGGAAAGCCGCGAAACGCTCATGCAGCACATTCGCCGCAACCCCTATTTGCTCGAAATTCTCAGCACCATGCAGCTCGAGAAGGCGAAGGATTAAAAATCCCTCTACCCTTTCCGCGTTCCTAGCAAGCGATCCATCGGGCCTGGACCCTTCGGCACGGATGTTGTGGGGGCCGCCTCTAGGACCGTGAACGGGCCTTGCTCGTTAACCGTCCGGACAAAGCGGAAGAACGACCAGAAAAATAGACCGATCGTCACCGCGACGAGCGAAAACGGCCAGCGGGAAATCCACGTGAGCGTCACGAAGAAAAAGAGAAGGGCCGTCGTGGCCAGCATCCAGCCAAATGCGCGGCGCACGAGCGGCGGCCCGTCCCACAAAAAGAAACGCCAGACCCGGAGGGAGCTCACCGCTCCCAGCGGCGGAATAAAAATCGAAAGCGCCCGCTTCTTTTTAATCAGTACCATTCCCTGCGGGTAGAGCTTTTTGAGCTGCAGCTCGATCTCAGAAGCCTCGACCGGCGTCGCTGCCCAGAAGCGAGGCCATGTTGCGAGTCCACTCCCAGAAAGCACCACCTCGAGCGCTTCGCCTGAAATGCGGCGGCACGGGCCCAAGCTAAGCGCACCGGCGATCGTCTTAGCCTCGATCATCCCGCGCTGGCAGTCGTAGGCAAAATCACTGAGGCTCCGGTAGCCATAGAGCGCGTACCGATCTTTGAGAAACAAGAGAAATCCCTGCGGCGCGGGCAGGAGCTCTGCGTCAATCTGGGACGCGAGCGGATGATCGACGAGCAGGGTCCGGTTTTCGTGCGTCGTGTAAACACCATCGAGCCGGCCCGCCGCCAGCTCTTCGAGCAACGGCCCAAAACCCGGGCCAGCCATATTGGCAGGCGGTTCAAAAGAATTTGCCATCGGGCCCACTATAGACGAGAATAAGTGCGTGCTGCCACTGCTAATTATATTGGGCGGCGCGCTGGCCCTCAGCGGAGTGGTCGTGGGTGTGGCCTGGATGTGGAAGCGCCAGAGCATCGCCCGAGTCCGCTTGCAAGAGATGCGCCCGCAGCGCGAGACCGAGGAGGCTGCCGACCGCAACGGCGGGGCAAGCCCGACCGTTGTCAAACCGGCTCGCCGTGTCCGCCGCCGCACCGCCCCCTACGTCTCCAAGCGTGAAATGGGCAAAATTGTCATCAAGACCAAGGCCGGCAGCCCGCCCATTAAAGCAAGCGATGGTACGGGCCTCAACGTGCTCGATGCCAACAGCCACTTCCTCATCCTGGGGCAGTCCGGTTCGGGTAAAACCCGCCGCTTCTTAAATCACATCATCCGCAGCTATTTTCACGGCTACAACCTGGCGCCGGGCCCAGAGCGCGAGCGGCTCAAGTTCGGCGGCTTTTTCTTGGATCCGAAGGCCGAGTTCGTCAACACGATCTGGGGCATGGCCAAAGAGTACGAGCGAGAGGACGACATCATCTTTTTCGGCCCTGATCACTTGGACTGCTGCTACGATCCGTTTGACGATCCGGATGAAATGCCCATTCAGCGCGCCTCCAAACTCATGGCCATGCTCAAGGCCTTCAACGAAGGCGCCAAAGGGCAGGAACCGTTCTGGGATAACGCGGCAGAAAAACTCTTCCAGAACATCTTTGAGATGTACCACCGGATCCAGAAGCACGATCCGAAAATGCTGCCGAGCATGAGCTTTCAGTACTTGGGGCTTCTGCTCACCGACCGCGGCCAAGCACGCAATCAGCAAGAGGTGGACGCGTACGCCGACAAGGCGTCCAAGTTCCTTGGCAAGTTCCAAGAGTACTCCCGCGCCCTTGCCGACCAAACGGTCGAAATCATCCCTGAAATGGAAAAGGTCAGCCGGCTCTGCGAAGAGCACCTGCGCATCCTCTCGGCCCAGTCCGACACCAAGGTGGAAGAACGCGCGCAGCTCGCGGCCTTGCGCACGTTCCTGGAAGGCTACCACACCGAAGAGTCGGTCAACATCAACGGCACCAATCTTTCCCTCAAGCTCGAAGGGCGGCTCCTCGATCAAATGCAAAAGATCGCGCAGGCGGCCAACGGCTTTTTCGCCACCAGCAACAAGGACGAGCAGATCAAGCACGAGCACGTCCTGGTCCGTTCGGGCGACTTGGTCCGCGCGCACGTCTACAGCCGCCTGAGCAAATTGCCGATGCAGCATGTGCCTGAGACGATGTACCGGAAGATGGTCAACTGGAGCATGATCTACGACCAGATGCTCAACGCGTTTGATTCTATTGCCGCTCTCCAGCGCCCCGAGTCCGAGCTCGGCGCCCTCCAATCGGTGCTGCAAAAATACACCCAGGTACTGCAGGCCCACGGGATGGATACGCTCGGCGATCCGCTTTATCAGTACTTCAAGGATGAGTATTTGAACCCGGCCAACGACCGCACGGCGGGCTCCGTCGCGATGTTCTGTACGAACATGGTCAATAAGCTCATCTTCCCGCCCTTCAACGAAATGCTGCGGCCCGGCGGCAAGTGGAGTTGGCGCGATATTATCGACCAAGGCAAAATCGTGGTGATGGATATGGCCGAGGCCCGGTACACCGTCGCCGCCACGCTCTGCTACATCCTGCTTAAGACCGACTACTTCCGCACCTGCCTGAGCCGCAAAATCATGCGGATTGAAGATGAGAAGACCGGCCAGCCGCGCATGCTCAACCAAGACCGGGAGCTCATCTATATGGTGGACGAATTCCAGGTCGCCGTCACCACGGGTAAGGGCACCGGTGAGGCCAACTTCTGCGACCGCGTACGTGAGTACCGCTGCTCGTGCTTCTTCGCCACGCAGGCGCTCTCGCTCATCCTCAAAGCTGTCTCACGCGAAGAGATGGCCGCGATCGTCGCCAACATGCAGACCATCGCCATGTTCGCCTCTGCGGACAAAGAGACGATCGAATGGTTCTCCATGATCGCCGGTAAAAAATTCGTCATGACCGGCTCCTTCGGCTCTTCCGTCGAGCAGACCATGCTCAATAAAAACGAGATCGGCGCCGCGAGCTACACGATGAATATGATTGAAGACTGGATCGTCGCACCGCATGACCTGGTCCGCTTTAAGGATGGGGAGGTCATCATTAAACTGCCCCGGCGCTTCGGCGGACCGCAGGCCGTCATCCGCACCTTCCTGGAGCTCGACCTGGCCGAAGACGTCAACCCGGACATCCCCGTCCCACGCGTCTTCGAACCCCTCAAGCGCGAAGCCGAGCCCGATGCCGTCAGCGGCGCCAAGAAACCTCCGGCGGCACCCGCAGCACTCGCGGCATAATTTTTTAGACCTCCACCCCTTCTCCTGTTATGGCTTTTGATAAACTCGATCTTCGGCTGTCCCTTATCCTCGGACTAATTGTCGTAGTGATCATCGTCACTATTGTGGGCGACGTTTATACCTTTACCAAAGAGCCCACCCGGATTGATGAGAAGCTCCTTACCATCCCGGCTTCTATCGGCTACCAGCTGCTGGGCGATCGTTGGGGCGCCGCGGCGTTTAGCTTTGCCGTCTATTTGACCATTTTTGGACTGGGCGGATTTGGTGCTTACTGGGTGTTCATCGTCCACATCCTCGAACCGTGGGAAATGAACCGCTTCTGGCGGCATCGTGGTCGCCGGGCCGTTCACGCCGAGCGCAAGCGGTTTGGCGGGTGATTTTCGGGCAAAAGCTTTGCCCCGCCGCGCTCTCCCGCAAGTTTCAATTCCCTGTCATCCCGAGCTTGTCGAGGGACCTAGTCACAAAGTAGCAAGGTTGCGTCACCTTTCTCATTTAAGCCGGATGAAGAGCTACTCCATGCAGTGACAAGGATAAAGTCAGCCTGCCAACATTCTCCGAGGCCAGGTCCCTCGACAAGCTCGGGATGACGAGAGTTTTTTTACTCACACAATCTCGCCATTCCTCCCGCCCGTCACTTCTCCGTACCCAACTGCGCTTCAGGCGGCAAATCCCACTCTGCCTGAAAGCGTCGGTATTCCTCCAATGGCAGCTGGACGAGCTCGGGCGCAGCGTCGGGCCGCAACCAGCGCAGTAATTCTTCCAGCCGCGCACGCTCCATCACCGTGCAGCCCGACGAAGGAACGTCCTCCCCTCGTCGCGTATGGAAAAAAATCGCGCTGCCCGCGCCCGGCTGGGCTTTTGGATAGTTGTGCTCGATGAGCAGCAGCCACTGATAGGTCGGATCCTCGGGCTTCATCCGCTGCCGCGCGAACCACGCCGGCTTGGGCTCTTGCGGCACATGGACAAGCTGATTGTAAGACGGCATGGCAGGATCATCGATCCACGCGTCATCGCCCGTCACGCGCCGATACGGCCAGCCATGCGCACCAACCGGCAATCCTTTGAGCGTCCCGAGCGCAATCCCAATGCGGAAGCGGCCCGCCGGGGTCCGCCAATCGCCTTCTTTTTTCTGTGCGCCTTCTTGCGCTGCATGCAGCCCACGCCCCCATGCCATCCCCTTCTTACCCAATAGGATAGGAAAGCTATCCCCTACCGCCTGCCAGGACCCCTGTTGCACTGAGCGCTCGAAGCATCGCATCTGCCCGCGATGCGTCTGCCAGCCCTCCGTCGTTACGACAACCAGCTGACGGAAGACCGGTTTTGCATCCGCTGCCCATCCTTGTCCTTGCGCTACTGCAAGAAAGCTCAAAACCAAAATGCCAATCCACCGTCTCATAGAGCGCACTTTCTCAGACCCGCCACCTCCTGCCAAGCCGTTTGAACACCGAGAACGCCCCTCCCGATAAATCCTCATTTAGTCAATTGACAATTTGCCGGACTTGCGACACTTACCCACAGAACCTATGAGCACGCTTACCCAATTAAAATCCGATTGCGCAGCTGCGTCCACCGGTCGGGCAGGACGGATCCTCCGGCGCGGTGCCCTCACGGTAGGAATTTTAGTTGGTGGGGGGCTTGCGGTGGGTCTTATAGGCCGCGCATTCGAATCCATTGGACGCACGATGGATCCACAAATGGCAAAAATAACTGCTGAGGTGGCTGCCAAGCATCCCGAATGCAAGCCGCCTGTAGGGCTGTCGGCACTGTTCGGCAGCGAGCCAGACACACGCATTCAGCGCGGAGCCCTGAGAGAATGCGGGTTGGGAGCCCTCCTCCAAAGGCCTCCGGCGCCTCCCAGCACTCCCTGTCCTCCCGGCACAACGCGTACCTATTTAAGATCGTTCCAAAGCGGAGGGCATTCATTTTCAAGGTATGGTTGCCGATAAGGCTCTGCTAACAAAAACCTATGGCCCTCATTGATTACGCCGATTTCCAGAAGGTCGACGTACGCATCGGCACCGTCGAGCGGGTCGACGCGTTCCCCGAGGCGCGCAAGCCGGCTTATAAGCTGACGATCGATTTCGGCCCCGAGATCGGCATTAAGAAAAGCTCCGCGCAAATCGTCGACCTGTACACGCCCGAGCAGCTCCTCGGCCGCCAGGTCGCCGCAGTCGTCAACTTTCCGCCCAAACAGATCGGGCCGTTTCTCTCGGAAGTACTCACCCTCGGCTTCCCGGACGCGCAGGGCCGCGTCGTCCTCATCAACATCGACCACCCCGCCCCCAATGGCGCGCGGATGTTTTAGCAACGGATCTATTTTCATCACCTTCAACCCACAGGAATAACCATTATGAACTTTGATTTTGATTTTAATCTCGACGGCTTAAGAAGCCGCGCACGCGGACACATCTTCGGGAAAACTTCTTGGAGAAAAGATCTGCTCGCATTGGGAGCCGGTCTGGCCTTGGGCTACGCACGAGCCTTGAGCACAATCCCGGTGGAGCCGCCTACTCCCGAGCAGATCGCGTGTGTCGAGGCTTTTTCAACGCAACAATCTGCTTCCGGCAGACCGGCCTCACTTCAAACAGTACTCACGGCATTCGAATACTGCGGCGTCAGCCCGCGCGGACTCACCGCCAGCATAGGCCGTTAGCTCTCGATCTCTTTCCATTATGAGTGAAACAGCAATTGTAAAACAACACGCCCGCGAACAAGCTGGCGGCATCCATGCGAGCGGGTGGTTTCTGCTCGGAATGCTGAGCTTAGTCGGAATATCAACAGTCGGATCCGGCCGTTTGGCGGATGCTTTCCAGCGCTCGACGTCACCTGAATCTACTGATGAAGCTGCTGAGCTTGCCGCAGCCCACCCTGAGTGCCGCCCGAATCTCTTAAGCCAAATTGTATATGGCCGAGCTCCCGGCGGCCTCGCCGACCAAGAAGCCCTCAGAGGCTGCAAGCTACTTCCCCCCAATGGTCCGCGGGATCTGCAAATCAGCCGCTCCCAAGGCCCTCAGTAGGACCTCCCCCTCCAGGATCCTCACCGCATTACAAAAAAGTTGCGCCCAAGGCCAACCAGGGGTAGGTTGCTCGGCCCTCTCAAAGAACCCCGTTCTGACCGAGGCGCTGACAGACCTTCCAACCCCTTTTTACCATGAAGCCAGAAATCCATCCCGAATACGTCGATGCGACGATGACCTGCACCTGCGGCGCGACCTATCAAACGCGCTCGACGCGCCCTTCCATCCGACTGGGCATCTGCGCGGCCTGCCATCCGCTCTTTACCGGTAAGCAGCGCCTCGTCGACACCGCCGGCCGTGTCGAGAAGTTCCAGCGCCGTTACGGCGCCGCTGCAACAGCCGCCAAAAAGAAGAAGTAGCGACCTTTCCTTGGAACGCGCGCACGGGTTACGGCCCGTCCGCGCGTTCTGTTTTTATCGATCTCACGCTCCCTTTCCTCTACTTCTTCAAAACACTCCACTTACATGGACTTCAAGCCCCACATCGAGCGGATGCGTAAGCGCTTCGCCCAGTTAGAGGACGCCCTCTCGCAAGGCGATGCCTATGCCAACCCCTCGGCGGCGCAGGAGCTCGCGCGCGAGCTCTCGTCGCTCCGCCAGTCCTTAGCTTCAGTCGATCGCTGGGAGAAGCTGCAGGCCGATGTCGCCGGCGCTCAGGAACTTCTCGCCACCGCGCAAAACGACGCAGCCCTCACCGAAATGGCGACGGAAGAGCTAGCCGCACTCCAGCCCCAGCTTGCCGCAGCAGAAGCGGCCGTGCGCCTCGCCCTTCTGCCGCCTGATCCGGATGACTCGCGCAACACCATCGTCGAAATCCGCGCCGGCACCGGCGGCACCGAAGCCGCGCTTTTTGCAGGCGAACTTTACCGGATGTACACGCGGTACGCTGAACGCACCGGCTGGAAGACTGAAGTGCTCGAGTCCAGTCCCGGCGATCTGGGCGGCCTCAAAGAAATCGTCTTCATGGTGACCGGCACCGACGTCTTCAAAAAAATCCGGTACGAAAGCGGCGTCCACCGCGTGCAGCGCGTTCCCGCGACCGAAGCGCAGGGGCGTATTCACACCTCCACCGCCACCGTCGCCGTCCTCCCCGAAGCCAAGGAGGTCGACGTGCAGATCAAGCCCGAGGAGCTCCGCGTGGAAGTCTGCCGTTCAGGCGGTCCCGGCGGCCAGGGCGTCAACACAACCGACTCGGCGGTGCAAGTGACGCACATCCCAACGGGCCTCATCGTCCGCTGCCAAGACGGCCGCTCGCAGCTTAAGAATCGCGAGAAAGCGATGAGCGTCCTGCGCGCGCGCCTGCTCGAGAAAAAACGGGCAGACGAAGAGGCCGCCTACGCCGCGCACCGCAAAAACCAGATCGGCACCGGCGAGCGCAACGAGAAGATCCGCACTTACAACTTCCCGCAAAGCCGCGTCACCGATCACCGCATCAACTTTTCCACGCACAACCTCCCCATCTTGCTCGACGGCGATTTGGAAGAAATGTTCGACGTGCTCGCTGCCGACGCCGCTAACCAGCGCCTCGCGGAGTTGGAGAAGGTGTAATTTTTCGGGCTGGAAAAATGTCCACCCCCTCCCCCACCACCGCCCGGGAATGGCTGCGCCGCGCAACCGAAGCGCTGTCCGAGGCAGACGTGATGTTCGCTCCCAAAACCGCGGCACTGATGCTGGCCGAAGCGCTGCAGGTCGCTCCCGCCGAAGTCGCGCTGGAGGCGGATCGACCGCTGCCAGCCGAGATGCTCCCCCTGCTCAATGGCTGGCTCGCCCGCCGGCTCGAGCGTCACCCACTCGAATACTGCACCGGCTGGGCCTGGTTTGACGGCAAGCGGTTCGCCGTCACACCCGACGTGCTCATCCCGCGCCCCTCGACGGAATTCCTGCTCGAGAAAGTCGTCGCTGCGATCGATCCCAACGCCGGACCGGTCGTCGAAGTCGGCACCGGCAGCGGCATCCTCTCGATCTGTCTGGCCGAGCGCTTTCCGCAGCTGGAAATCCTCGCCTTGGATATTTCTCCAGCTGCGCTCACCGTTGCTCAAGAAAACGCCCAGCGCCTCCTCCCGCCCGAAGCACGCGCCCACTTGCGCTTCCTGCAAAGCGATCTGCTCGCTGCGCTGCCGGCAGACGTCCACCCACAAGGCATCGTCGCCAACCTCCCATACATCCCGACCGAACAAATCCCCACGCTGTTCCCCGAGGTGCAGCGCGAGCCGTGGCTGGCGCTCGACGGAGGCACTAGCGGCCTTGATCTGATTGAAAAACTCATCGCCCAAGCGCGCGGGCGGGCCTCGTGGCTCGCTCTGGAAATCGGCGACGATCACGCCCCGGCTGTGAAAAGGCTTTGCACAGAGGGGGGTTGGCCGCTAATCCAAACGGTGCCCGACTTCACCGAGACGCCCCGCGTCATCATCGCCCGGAAATAATTTCTCATGGATAAACTCGTCGTCCAATCCAATGGCCCGCTCAAAGGCACCGTGCGCACCAGCGGCTCAAAAAACTCGGCGCTGCCCATCCTCGCCGCGACGCTCCTCACGCCAGAGCTCTGCACGATCCACAACGTCCCGGACCTCAGCGACATCCGGTACATGCTCGATATTCTCAAGTTCCTCGGCGCCGAGGTCGACTGGGATCGCGCCACTGGCACCGTCCGCGTAAAGGCTGAGAAAATTCACTCCAACGCGCCGTACGAGCTCGTGCGCAAAATGCGCGCCTCCATCTGCATCCTCGGGCCGCTCGTCGCGCGCTGCAAGCAGGCGAAGATCGCCCTGCCCGGCGGGTGCGTCATCGGCGACCGGCCGGTCGATATTCACTTGAAGGGCCTGCACGATCTGGGCGCGCAGGTGGATGTCGTCGAGGGCGATATCACCGCGGAAGCGACCGATCTCGTCGGCAAAGAAATTTTCCTCGGCGGAAAATTCGGCTCCACCGTCCTGGGGACCGATAACATCCTGATGGCCGCCACGCACGCGCGCGGCACCACCGTCATCGAAAGCGCCGCGTGCGAGCCCGAGGTGCAGGACCTGGCCAACTTCATCAACGCGATGGGCGGCTCGGTCCGCGGCCACGGCACGCGCCGGATCGAGGTCGCGGGCGGCCGCCCGCTGCACGGCGCCGAGCACACCGTCATCCCCGACCGGATCGAAGCGGGCACCTTCATTATCGCAGCGCTCATCAGCCGGGGCGACGTTCGCGTCGAGAAGATGGATCCGGCGCACCTCACCGCTGTGCTAGATACGCTGCGCACGCACGGCGCGAATCTGGAAGTCGGCGCTGATTTCGTCCACGTCCACCCCAATGGCATCGTGCAGGCCATGCAAATCACCACCGAGACCTACCCCGGCTTCCCGACCGACATGCAGGCGCAGTTCTGCGCACTGGCAGCGCTCTCGCCCGGTACGAGCGTCGTCCACGAGAAAATCTTCCCTCACCGCTTCATGCACATCAGCGAGCTCAAGCGGATGGGCGCGCATATCGAGCTGGAAGATGCCACGGCCAGCATCACCGGCGTGGACCACCTCAGCGGCGCGCCCGTCATGGCGTCCGACCTGCGTGCCTCCGCGGCGCTCGTCATCGCGGGCCTGGTCGCACGCGGCAAGACCGAGGTCAACCGCGTCTACCACATCGACCGCGGCTACGAGAAGATCGATGCCAAGCTCGGTGCGCTCGGCGCCAAAATCAAGCGCGTGGCGGGAGAGTAGAGCGCTCTTCCTCGCAAGCGACTCGCTGTTTACTCGGGGTAGCGATCGTCGCACTTAAGTGAGCATCGCATTGCGGCAGCACTCCTGCTAGGCAACTGAGCCAACCCCATGGCATCACCCTGGCTCGCCAAGCGAACCAATAATTCTTCGTTACGTCCGCGAACCAATGTCCAGACAGCCTTGCGGCACGTTTGGGCGTCGCGGAGCTCTTCCCGGCTCTGGCCTCCAATTTGCCAGCCCATCATCATGCTATATCGCACACGCACATTGGTCGCCGGCGGCTCCACTAAGGAGGCAGGCAAAGTGTTATCCACACAATCGGTTGCGCGCGCCAGAGGTTCTGGTTGAACCGGCTTGCTCAAAGGCCGCCCCGTCTTGCCATCCACTACGCGGGCCACGCTTAGCGTCATGTCTCGGTATTGAGCAGCAGCATGCTCCTTACCAATAGGAACACTGGCTCCACAGGCTGCAAGCATGCCCACGAAGATAAGCGCATTGGTATCTCGTGGCTGCCAGGGTGCCGGTTTCCCGGCTGCACGGCTTTGGACCCAATCTTTTAAAGCAGACAACTTTGCTGGGACCTTAAAATTCATTCTCAATTACTCCTATAAAATTTAAAAGCACTTCGGCAGCTGCCGCAGCCATGTCATGCCGCGACACCAGTCAGGCGTCCACCTAAATTTGTGGGCGGCACAAAAGAAAAAAAGCTTCTTTTTGCAAGCTATTGATTCTCTGTGTCTTCTAGAGAATGGGACTAGCGGCCCAATGCTGACCAATCTGGATGCGTCCACGGGTCGCATTTGCGACTGCACCGTTCCATTACGCTTGCCGCTCCACCTCGATCACGCACCACTGCTCCCACAGCGGCCACGCACGTTTCCGAGTCTCTCAACGGATCGCGCATCCACTCCCAAGCTCCTGGAATTGTGTCTCGCGGCCCGCGCTGCTCGACAATCTGAAGTGTGGGTATCAGAGGCGGCGGCACAAGTTTCTCCACGCATTGCAGTGCCTCGCCAAAAGGTCCGGATTTTTTGACTCCTAGCGGACCAATCTTTCCGCCGGGGAGTTGAGCTCCCTCCAGCGTCACCACGTCACAAGGGACGCGCTGTTCGATGAGGTAGGCCACTGGTATCGCTGCAAGTCCTGCAACAAAGGCCCCGCGGTTTATCCCGCGGACCCACTGACGACGACTGGGAGTATCGCTACGGCAAAAATTAATGAGTTTGTCGAGGAATTGCTGTCCGGCCATGTAATTTCTCTTTTCTTTTCGGTGCTGAAAACAAACTACGATTGCAGCTTATTGAAGTTGAGGATGCCGTACCGCACCCGCCCCAAAACGTCAGGTAAATAAAAATTAAAATATGCGGCGTGATACGCCAAGACGAACGACGGGCGGGAGGCTTATCACGACAGTAGCGCAATTAGGCCGGCCCCTTGAGCGAAGCCGTGGCCGTAAGCGGATTCGAAGAATGGACTACACAGAACCAAAGCCCTTTTCACTTCACCTCTTACGACCCACCCCCTCGGTTCCCTGAGCCTGTCGAAGGGCCTGGCTGCAAGGCATCCGAGGCGTTCCACTTCATCCCTCCAGCGCTGATGAGAAAAGCGGGACAACCTTGCTGCTTGCAACTAGATCCCTCGACAAGCTCGGAATGACAAGAGTGTGGGAGTGGCAGGATAAACCCGCCGGACCCCATGGCTATCTGCTCGGACAAGCTCAGGACTTAATAGAGCCAGGCGACAGCTTGCCCACGCGGCTCTTCATCTTCTTACCTGGCTTGAACTTAACCACAGCACGAGGCGGGATGACGACGTCCCGCTCTTGCGGGTTTTCACGCTTTTTGTTGGGATTACGGCCCACGCGCGCTTTGCGAATCTTGATTTGGAACACGCCGAAGTTGCGAAGCTCTACCGACTGACCACTCGCAAGTGCTTCAGTCAGATGATCGAGCAGTTCCTGCACGACTTTCAGGACCGTCTGCTGGACGATGCCCATTTTGTTACTGATGTGCATCACCAAATCGCGCTTGGTCAAATTTTGCATATAAGCGTAATTATCGTCTTATATACATCAAAGCAAGCTAGAAATGACAATTTTTATGTTAATTTTTTAAAACCTCGATTTTTTAACATACTGATTATCAGACGGTTCCAGTCACCTGGGCAAATGTCTTGAAATGCTGCTTGGAAATATTTATAAGTTGTTCTATACCAGCATCTTGAAATATTTTCTTGGCTGTTTGAACGACCTGAGCCGACGCCCCCTTGGGCAGCACACATGAGACTTTTTGTCCCAATTTGCGTAACTCATCCAAGAAACGCTCCCTGGCTAGGATTGAGGCTGCCGCCACGGCGATATCACTTTCAGCTTTGGTGCGCTGATCGAGCTGGATTGCTTGCCCTTTCTTCTTCAAGGCGCTCAGAATGAGCTGCTTGTTACCAAACTGGTCCGCGAGCGCGCGCGGGCAGTCCGGGACTACCTCCAGGACATTCTCGAGTGCGGTTGCATGCCCCCAGGCGAGAAGCTTGTTCAAGTTCGCAAAGCTCTTGTACATCTGGTTGTAGCGCTCTGGACCGATTGAGATGACCGACCAGCGCCCGCGTCCGACGGCTTTGCGGATCCCCTCGGCCAGATCCCGAATCCGCTGCTCACTGCCGATCCGCTTGCTATCGCACACGCCAGCCTCAAGCAGCGCCCGCGCGCTGACCGGCTCGACATACACCGCCGCGATGACGAGCGGCCCGAAGAAGTCCCCCTTGCCACTCTCGTCCAACCCGACGTGGGGTTCAAACTGTTCAGGCGCATGCACCTCCTCATACCCGAGCTTCGCCGCACCGAGGATCTCTGGCTCGAGCGTGAACTCGACAAACTCCCGCGCGCCCTTCCCCTGCACAACGAGCTTGCCCGATTGATACAGGACCACCGTCAGCCCCGGGCGGCGCGCCGCGCGGACGGCGTAGGGCGCTTCAAAAAAGACCCAGCGCTCCCGATCCCGTTCGAGCAATGCAGTGAGCGCCGTCGACTGCTCCGCTGTCAGCGTGAACGTGAAACCCGACGGCACCACGGGTCCGGTTGGCTTAGCGGGGCGTTTGCTTTTCATGCGCGCGGATGGATATAACCGCGCCACGCAAAATTTGCGACACCGGAGTCTAGCCGACTACTTGAGACAAGCTCAGGATGACAGAGCGCCATGCTCCCTCCCCGCTACGCTCGCTTTTCCAGCGCCTACGACTTGTCGCTTTTCTTACCCTGATACTCTTGCCGGAGCTGGTGCTCGACGACGATGAGGGGCGTTTTGATTTCAGGCCTGTCGATGACATCGCATACATTAGCCAAGCATTGCTCAACCACCTGCTGCTCGTCCCGATCCAAAACGCGAGCCAGTTTGGCAACGCGGTCGTAGACGGTGCGAGAAATCTGGCAACGAATCCGGTCGCCTTTGGGGCTGATAAATTCGTCTAAAATCTCACGGACAAGATCCGAGAGCGTCTCGTCCTTGGCTCGCTGAATAACGAGTTCATTGAGGGCGGCTCGCTGTTCTTCCGATACGCGAACACGTAATTGTTGGGTTTTGGCAGCGTTTCGCATGCGGGTATTACTTAGTACGACTCCGGTCATTAACATAGAATACCGCAAAGGGTGGAAAAAGACCGGTTACTTTTTTAAGAAATTTTAACTTTTTTTGACTAGCTGCCAAACTGCTCGGGCTTGCCCCCCTCGGACAAGCAAAAAGTGTAAAAAGTGCATTAAGAGTGAAATCTTCGAAAACAGTTGATTCCAAGAAAACGGCCGCCTCCCGGGGAGCTTTTCATGCCCCCGAAAAGCGGCCGCCTTGTTAGATTGGTATCGGCCTGATGACCAGCGACGGATTAGTAATCCATGTCGCCGCCCATGCCTCCCATACCGCCCATTGCGCCGGAGCCACCGCCATCGGATTTCTTTTCCTTGATCTCGCTGATCATGGCTTCGGTTGTGAGCAGGAGCGCCGCGATCGAGGCCGCGTTGAGCAGCGCCGTCTTGGTCACCTTGGTCGGGTCGAGAACGCCCATGGCGATCATGTCCCCGTACTTGCCGGTGCCGACGTTGTAGCCTTCGGAGCCTTTACGGTTCTTGATTTCGTTGACGACCACGCTGCCTTCTTCGCCGGCGTTTTCCACCAGCGCGCGAGCAGGTTGCTCGACGGCTTTGCGGACAATCTCCACGCCAATGGCTTGATCGCCTTTGAGGTCGAGCTTATCCAGCGCCTTCTGAGCACGGATGAGGGCCACACCGCCGCCGGGGACGATCCCCTCTTCGACGGCCGCGCGGGTCGCGTGCATCGCGTCCTCGACACGGGCCTTCTTCTCCTTCATTTCACTTTCGGTCGCCGCGCCGACGTTGATGACGGCAACGCCGCCCGCGAGCTTGGCCAGGCGCTCTTGGAGCTTCTCCCGGTCGTAGTCGGAGGTGGTGTCATCGATCTGACGGCGGATCTGCTCGATCCGGCCACGCAGCGCGTCTTGCTTGCCCTTACCTTTGGTCAGCAGGGTGTTTTCTTTGTCGATCTTGGCGTCGGCCTGGCCGAGGTCTTCGAGCGTAACGCTCTCAAGCTTGATGCCGAGGTCTTCGGAGAGCATCTTGCCGCCGGTGAGGATGGCGATGTCTTCGAGCATTGCTTTGCGGCGATCACCGAAGCCCGGCGCTTTGACGGCGCAGACTTGCAGCGTGCCGCGGAGCTTGTTGACGACGAGGGTTGCGAGCGCTTCACCATCGACGTCTTCGGCGATGATGAGGAGCGGCTTGCCGGCCTTGGCGACTTTTTCCAGCAGCGGGAGCATGTCTTTGAGCGACGAGATTTTCTTCTCGTGGATCAGGACGTACGCGCTGGGAAGGAGCGCTTCGAGGCTTTCGGCGTTGGTGACGAAGTACGGCGAGATGTAGCCCTTGTCGAACTGCATGCCCTCGACGACTTCGAGCGTGGTGTCGATCGTCTTGGATTCTTCGACCGTGACGGTGCCGTCTTTACCGACTTGTTCGAGCGCATCGGCAATGATTTCGCCGATCGTGCTGTCCCAGTTGGCGGAGACGGTCGCGACCTGTTGAATCTTCTTCTTGTCCTTGACCGGCTCGGAGATTTTGTCGAGCTCGGCGATCATCGCGTTGGCGGCTTGGAGCATGCCGCGCTGCAGCTCGATCGGGTTAGCACCCGCGGTGACGTTGCGAAGACCTTCGCGGTACATCGCCTGCGCGAGGACCGTGGCGGTCGTGGTTCCGTCGCCGGCGATATCGCTGGTTTTGGAGGCCACTTCGCGCACGAGCTGCGCGCCCATGTTCTCAAGCGGATCGGCAAGTTCGACTTCCTTGGCGACGGTGACGCCGTCCTTGGTGATCGTCGGCGAACCGAATTTCTTGTCGATGACAACGTTGCGGCCCTTGGGACCGAGCGTTACTTTGACGGCGTCGGCGAGTTTGTTGACTCCACGCAGGATCGCCTGCCGCGCGTCGGCGGCGTAGGTAATGTGTTTGGCTGGCATAATTTTATAGAATGATGTTCTTGGTTTAGATTGATTTTAAAAGGAGTGCTTAGCCCATTTTGGCCAGGAGGTCTTCCTCGCGCAAAATGACGAGCTTTTCGTCGCCGACTTCGATTTCGGTGCCGCTGTATTTGCCCACCAGCACTTTGTCGCCGATCTTCACTTCAAAGGGAAGGATCTTGCCGTCCTCGAGGACTTTGCCCGAGCCGATCGCAACGACTTCGGCTTCTTGGGGTTTTTCTTTGGCGTTATCGGGGATGATGATCCCGCCTCGGGATTGTTCCTGTTTTTCCAGGCGCTTGACGACCACGTAGTCGCGCAGCGGACGGATTTGAGTTTTTGCCATAGTTTTGTTTGTTCTTTTGGTTGGGTTGATTTTTTTGGTGAGTGTTTTGAGTTTACGTTGTTCTTAAATTGACACCGAGCGTCACACCATCGTCATTTCGAGCGAAGAGAGCGCAAGCGAACGGAGTCGAGAAATCTGGCGGAGTAGAGTCTGCATCCAGAACCCAGATCCCTCGACAAGCTCGGGATGACAAGGGTGTGAGATCCACAATGACGAGTGGCGCAGGCGTTCATCGCCATGATTACTCCTGCTTCTCCTTATCGATCACTTCGAATTCGGCATCGCTGACGTTGTTGCTGCCTTCGCTGCCTGAGCCCGCGCCGGGCTGGCCTGCTTCGGTAGCTTGCTGCTCCTGCGCTTTTTCGGCGGCGTGCTTGTAGAGCTCGGCCGAGGCCGCTTGCATTTTTTGGTTGAGCGCGTCGGCAGCGGATTGAATCGCGGCCATATCTTCGCCCTTGAGCGCTTCACGGACCTTGGCGACCTCTGCCTCGATCTCGGTTTTCTGGGCAGCGTCGATCTTGTCGCCCAGCTCGCGGAGCATCTTCTCGGCGCCGTACGCGGCTGAGTCGGCGACGTTGCGGACTTCGACCTGCTCGCGCGCCTTGCGGTCTTCTTCGGCGTGCGCTTCGGCATCCTTGGTCATCTTCTCGATCTCTTCTTTCGAGAGACCGCTGGAGCCGGTGATGGAAATCTTCTGTTCCTTGCCCGTGCCCAGGTCTTTGGCCGAGACGTGCAGGATGCCGTTGGCGTCGATATCAAACGTCACTTCGATCTGCGGCGTGCCGCGCGGCGCGGGCGGGATGCCGTCCAGATGGAACGTCCCCAGCTGCTTGTTATCGCGCGCCATGGGGCGTTCGCCCTGCAGGACTTTGATCTCCACGCCGGGTTGGTTATCGGAGTACGTGCTGAAGATCTGCGATTTGCGCGTGGGGATGGTTGTGTTGCGCGAAATCATCGCGGTCGCGACAGAGCCGGCCGTTTCAATCGCCAGCGTGAGCGGCGTGACATCGAGCAGGAGGACATCTTTGACATCGCCCCGGAGCACACCGCCCTGGATAGCCGCGCCGATGGCGACGACTTCATCCGGGTTGACGCCCTTGTGGGGCTCTTTGCCGATGAGCTTGCGCGCCGTCTCGATAATCTTGGGCATGCGCGTCATACCGCCGACGAGGACCAGTTCGTTGATCGCCGCGGCGCCCAGCTTGGCATCGGCCAGACAGGCTTGCACCGGCTTGACGGTCCGCTCGGCTAGCGCATCGGTGAGCTGTTCGAGCTTGGCGCGCGTGAGCTTTTTCTGGATGTGCTTGGGGCCAGTCTGGTCCGCCGTGATGAACGGCAGGTTGATTTCGTAATCGTGCGAGGAAGAGAGGGCGATCTTGGCCTTCTCGGCCTCTTCCTTGAGGCGCTGGATAGCGTCGGCCTGACCGTGGAGGTCGATTCCGGTGTCTTGCTTAAATTCTGCCAGGAGCCAGTCGACGATGGTGTTGTCCCAGTCGTCGCCGCCCAGGTGCGTATCACCGTTGGTGGATTTGACTTCAAAGACGCCTTCGCCGATTTCGAGCACGGAGATATCGAACGTGCCGCCGCCCAAGTCGTAGACCGCGATCTTCTCGTCCTTCTTTTTATCCAGGCCGTACGCGAGCGACGCGGCGGTTGGCTCATTGATGATGCGCAGGACTTCAAGGCCGGCGATTTTGCCGGCATCTTTGGTTGCCTGACGCTGGCTGTCGTTGAAATAAGCCGGGACGGTGATGACCGCCTGGGTGATTTTGGTGCCGAGCTTGGCTTCGGCATCGGCCTTGAGCTTGGCCAGGATGAAGGAGGAAATTTCTTGCGGCGAGTAGGTCTTCTTTTCACCGCCAACCTCGACCTCAATATTCACATCGCCATTGGCAGCCGCGACGACGCCGTAGGGAATTCGGCTGGTCTCGTCCTTCACTTCATTGAACTTGCGGCCCATGAAGCGCTTGACGGAGAAGACGGTGTTCTTGGCGTTGGTGACGGCCTGACGCTTGGCGGCCTGGCCGACGAGACGCTCGCCAGTTTTGGTGAATGCGACGATCGACGGAGTCGTCCGCGCGCCCTCGGAATTTTCTAAGACCACCGGCTCGCCGCCGTCCATGACGGCCATGCAGGAGTTGGTGGTTCCTAAATCGATACCTAAAACTTTTGACATAACATGTTATTAGCATATTTCGTGCCAAAGTCATCTATTTGATCCATTTTATTTGCAACTTATTGATTATCAATGAATAAAATTTTAATGAGGCTAATATCTATAAAGCAATGAATGGGACATTTTGTCTCAATTTAGCCAATGTTATAGGACAAAATGTCCTTTGTTTAAAGGCATTCATTTTATGAATCTTGCGGTATATGTAAGAAACATGAATAGGAATAGACGTACCGTTGACTACTTTATAACCGATCCCACTGAACGCGCTGTGCTGGAGCGATGGGACATGCCGCTCGACAGTAGCTTGGAGATTGTCGAGGCAGATGATAAGTCTGTCACGCTAAAGGGCATTAGTACTTCGTCCGGCAATCAAGTTGAATTGCGCATTCCGGATGATCCGCGTAGTCCCTTATCTGCCTATCTCTTCGGAAGAGTAGAAGCACCTTTTAACCATATCATCCATGATCGAGATGGAATGATAAGAAAAGCCAGTAAGCGCGTGGGCGTACATCATGACAACGTCGGAAGCCCCGGCCCTCTCCCTTGTCAGGTTGAATATCATGACGAAGGCAATGGAGCTTATCGGTTAGCGACCGCACGTTGGGCCCTATCTGACAAAAGCAGGGTCAGCGGACTCGCGGTTGACCAAACGGGCTCAGCGTCGCTTCAGCAAGTAGCCCCTGGGCTCTACTCCTTGAACGTGCCTGCAAATCAACAGACTCCGCCTGTTGAGGGTTCCTTGGCCGCCTTGCAAAAATTAGCGCTGCGCTGCGAACAAAATTTGACGTTACCCCCCGAAGCAGCTCCCATGCTGCCAGCCACCGGAGCGGAAGCGGCGTTGGCGAACTTGTTTGGCGGGGCAGTTCGGACGAGCTCTCTAGCCGCTGATGGAAGAGATGTTTCTCCTCGCCCCTCTGCCGGGCCATCCGTGAATCCATCTCCCATTCCGGAAATGCCAAGCTAAGCATGAAGCGCAGCTTGCGATTCATGGCCCGAGTGATATCCTTCTCCGAATCGGGCAGTTAGCTTAGTGGTAGAGCATCCCGTTTACACCGGGAGGGTCGGGGGTTCGAGCCCCTCACTGCCCAGGGATTTTTCCTCTATTGCCCTCTCTGATGGTTTTGTATGCGCGCTCGGTTCAAGTTCCTTCTCTTAAGCATCACGATATTGCTTGTTGGAGCAAACGCACCAACGCACGCGCAGATTTCTTCCAGCCCGCAAGCCGCGACGATTCTTGCTCCCGCCCCCCTCGTCTACATCCTCCCCATCCGGGACGACGTGGAGCAGAGCATGGAGTACCTCGCGCGCCGGGGCGTGAAAGAGGCCAACGCGGCGAACGCGGACCTGCTCGTCCTGCACCTGGATACCAACGGCGGCCGTGGCGACTCGATGGAGAAGATCATGCGGACGCTGGGCAAGTTCCACCGGCCCGAGAAAATTTACGCGTTCGTCGATACCAAGGCCATCTCCGCGGGCGCCTTCATTGCGTCGGCGGCGCGGACCATCTACATGGCGCCCGGCTCGGTGATCGGCGGCGCGACGCCGGTGATGCTCAGCCAATCCGGCGGCGGCGTGCAGGAGCTGCCCGCCAGCTACGAGCAGAAAGTCTTCTCCGTCTACCGCGCGATCGGCCGGGCCATCGCCGAGAAAAACGGCCACAACCCCGAGGTGTTCGACGCGATGATCGACCCGAAGGCCGAGCTGGTGATCGAGGGGAAAAAAGTCCGCGGCAAGACTGAGGGCCGGGCGCTGACGCTCACCGCGACCGAGGCGGCGCAAGCGTACGGACAACCGCCGCGGCCGCTGCTCTCCGCTGGGACAGTCGCGAGCTTGGACCTGCTCGTCGCAGCCTTGGCGGGGCCGGATGCGCGCGTGGTGACGGTCGAACCGACTGGCTTTGAGCGCTTGGCGCGCGGCGTGACGATGATCTCTTCTCTGCTGCTCATGGCGGGTATCGTGTGCGGCTATCTGGAGTTCAAGACGCCGGGGTTTGGAATTTTCGGCATCGCCTCGGCCGCGTGCTTCCTGGTTTTTTTCTGCGGACATTACGTGGCGGGCCTCTCGGGCTATGGACCGGCGCTCATTTTTGTAGCGGGCGTGGCGCTGATTCTCTTTGAGGTGATTGTCTTCCCGGGAGTGCTGCTGCCGATTCTCGCCGGGCTTTTCCTCGCATTCGGCGCGCTGCTCTGGGCGATGATGGACCGGTACCCGCAAGAGACGGGCTGGCCTTCGCTCGTCCAGCTGGAAGCGCCGCTCGCGCAGCTGGGCCTGGCCTGCGCGCTGGCGCTGGGCGCGATTGCCGTGGCGGCACGCTTCCTCCCCGAGCGCGTGTTCGCTTCCAAGCTCGATGCCGCGACGCTGCGCCGGGAGGGGGATGCGCGGCCCGCCCCCGTCCGCGTCGGGCAGGAAGGCGTCGCCCTCACCCTGCTGCGTCCGTCCGGCACCGCCCGCTTTGGCGGCGCGCCCGTCGATGTCGTCACCGAAGGCGACCTGATCGAGCCCGGCACCCCCGTCGTCGTCATTGCCCTGGACGGCGTGCGGGTGGTCGTGGCGCCTGTCGAAAAAATGAATGAAGATTAGCGGACTTTTTGCAAGCCGTTCGGTATTATAAAGGCGACCCGCGCTTGCCTATGGACCCTGCCACTCACGAATTTCTGACGGACGTTCTTAGCCAAGCCACGCGGCCTCAAAATCGCGTGGTAAATCGTCTTGCGCGACTCTCAGACAAAAACTTAGGGCGACTCAAGACAGCCGCTTGGGTAGTCGCGGGTGTCGCCGTCACCACCATACTCGCCCTGCGGCATACTCCTCATTACACAGCACGCCTGGCAAGTTGTGGTGTGGGCTTTGTCGCAGCGGGAGCCCTGCGCTTGCTCCACCAAGCGGAGGATGCCAAGACAATGAGCCGGGCGAGCGCGCAATTGTTACGCTTTGGCGGGGCACTGGACGTCTCACTTGTTAGCCCGCCCGCTGCGCCAGACCGGAGTATCGCGGGAGAAGTTGATCTCCCATAACCCAGCAAAATCCAGCCTAACGCGGATCGCGGCCCGACCGCCCGTTCCGCAACGCTTGCAAGCCACGCCTGACAGCATCAATCCGGTCGTCTCTAGTCATATCCATCAGACTAACCAACCCAAGCCGCACTTTTTCCGGATCTCTATCACCAAAGCGCGCCTCAACATTTGCTTGCTCGGCTGATGTTCGAGCGGGACGCGGGTCGAAGCGGGCCTTAAACCAGAGTTCTTGACTGCGATCTGACATGATGAAAGCTTTCGTGGGTTGCTAGAGAATTGCCGCAAAGTGCTTCGCGCGTCAACCTGCCGCGACCGTCTCGACCACTTCTGCGCAGCGGGACGATAAGTCGGGGTGCTGTGGATGGGCGCCAATCGCTTCGTCGTACTTCCAGCAGCGGGGGCATTTTTTACCGCGGGCGGAAGTGACGGTGACGGAGAGCTCTGGACCCGTTTTGATTTCCACCTGTGAGACGATGAGCAGCTCAGCGAGCAGCGCGGGCGCTTCTGCGGCGAGCTGTTCATCCGGCGTGGAGACCTCGAGCCGCGCTTCGAGCGACTTGCCGATTTGCTTGGCGGCGCGCGCTTTTTCCAGCTCTCGGTTGGCGAGTTCGCGCAAGGCCAGCAGTTTTTTCCAGCGTTCACGGAAGGCCGGGCCTTCGCGGTCGGGCATGGACATGGACGTGGGGAATTCCTGCAGATGGACGGACTCAGTCACCCAACGGATGCCGGCGGCGTCGGGCGCGACATCGAGCGTTTTGCCTGCTGCCGCGAGATCGGACGCGGCGAGTGCCTGCCACGCTTCTTCCGCGGTGTACGGAATGAACGGCGCGGCGAGGCGGATGAGCGTGCTGAGCATCTCCCGCATCACCGTCTGCGCAGCGCGGCGCTTGGGGTCGTTCGCGGCATCGCAGTACATGCGGTCCTTGAGCACGTCGACGTAGAGCGCGGAGAGCTCGACCGTGCAAAAGAGATTGAGCGCGTGGTAGACGCGGTGGAATTCGTAAGCCTTGTACGCGGCGAGGCATTCGTCGATGAGCTCCTGCAGGCGGCTGTGGAGGTAGCGGTCGAGCGCCGTCCAGTCGGGCCGCGGCGCGCGGTGCCGCTGCAAATCAAAGTCGTGCAAGTTGGCCAGCAAAATGCGGAACGTGTTGCGCAAGCCGCGGTACACGTCCCCCACCCGCGCGAAGATGTCTTCTGAAAACGGAATATCTCCCTGGTAATCCTGACCCGCCGCCCAGAGGCGCAACACATCCGCGCCATATTGTTCGCACAGGCCTTCCAGGTCCGTGCGCTTCTGCTGCGTGTTGGACTTGGAAAGCTTGCGGCCCTCCAGGTCGATAATGAAACCGTGCGTCAGTACTTCCTTGAACGGCGCGATTCCGCTGGTGGCCACCGACAAAAGCAGCGACGACTGGAACCATGCGCGATGCTGGTCGCTTCCCTCCAGATACATGTCGCAGGGAAACATTCCCGCAGGCTGCAGCACCGCCGCGTGGCTCGAGCCCGAATCGATCCACACGTCGAGCGTGTCGCGGCCCTTGGTTAATCCGGCGGGCAGTCCCAGGCGCTTACAAAGTTCCTCACTCGAGGAGGCAAACCACACATCCGAGCCTTCCTTCTCCACAATGTCCGCCAGGCGCATGACCGATTCTTCGGTGAAGATTGGTTTTCCATCCGGCTGATAAAAAGCGGGCAGCGGCACGCCCCAGTTGCGTTGGCGGCTGATGCACCAGACGGCGCGCGTTTCGACCGTGCCGCGGATGCGGTTGACGCCGATCGCGGGAATCCACTTTACTGAATCGATCGCTTTGAGCGCGTTGGGCTTGATCTTCTCCAAGTTGATGAACCACTGCTTGACCGCGCGGAACACAATCGGCGTCTTTGAGCGCCAGCAGTGCGGATACTCGTGCGAGTAATCAACCCGAGCCCAGAGAGCGCCGCGTTCAGTGAGGATGCGCTCGATGTCCTTGTTCGCGTCGAAAACGTATTTGCCCACGAGCTCGGGCAAGCCGCACTCCGCCGTGTACTTTCCTTGATCATCCACCGGTGAGAGCGGCTCCAGGCCATGCTCGCGCCCCAGATAAAAGTCGTCCGAACCGTGCCCCGGCGAAATGTGCACCAACCCCGTGCCCGAAGCCTCCGTCACAAAATCCGCTGCGTAGACTTTACCCGTCCGTTCTAAAAACGGATGCTGGTATTCTAAGCCCACCAACTCGCTTCCCTTAAACGTGCGCGTCGCTTTCGATTCACTTAAGCCAGGAATCTTTTCGCGCAAATTCTTGGATACCAAAACCGGATAACGTTCATCGACCTGCGCCAACACGTACTCCATGTCCGCTTTCACCGCGACCGCCAAGTTCGAAGGCAGTGTCCAGGGCGTTGTCGTCCAGATGAGCAGTGCCGCGCCTTCCGGAAGCTTCAACTTTTTCGCCGAAGCATCGGTCAACGTAAACGCCGCGTACACCGTCGGATCGACGACCGTTTTATATTCCACCTCCGCCTCGGCCAATGCCGTTTGACAACCCGTGCTCCAATGCACCGGCTGGAGTCCTTCATAGACGAGACCTTTGCCCACGAGCTTTGCGAGCACCCGCAACTGCGCGGCTTCGTACGCCGGATCCATCGTGCGATACGGGTTCCCCCAATCGCCAAAAACACCGAGGCGCTTGAACTGCTCCCGCTGGCGGTCGATGAAGTGCAGCGCCGTCTCCTGACATTTCTTGCGGATTGCCACCGCATCGGTAAAGTCGGCGCCGAAATCCTTCACCACCTTGTGTTCAATCGGCAAACCGTGGCAGTCCCAGCCCGGCACGTACGGTGTGAGGAACCCCGCCATACTCTTGGATTTAATGACGATGTCCTTGAGCGTCTTATTGAGCGCATGTCCCATGTGGCAATCGCCATTCGCGTACGGCGGACCGTCGTGCAGCACAAAGCGCGGCCGCTTGGCCCGGCGCTCCTGCAACGTTTCATACACTCGGTCGCGCTGCCACCGCTCTAAAATGATCGGCTCGCGGCGCGGGAGCTCCGCGCGCATCGCGAAATCAGTCTTGGGCAGTAGCAGCGTGTTTTTGTAATCCATACAGCTAGATTTCCCTACGCGTTGGCCGAGCCGTCGCCGAATTGGCTCAGGAAGCGGACATCATTTTCCAGGAAGAGACGCAGGTCGGGGATGCTGTGCGTGAGCATCGCGACGCGCTCCAGGCCGAACCCGAACGCAAAGCCGGTATATTTTTCCGAATCGATGCCCACGCCTTCGAGTACGTTGGGATCGGTCATGCCGCAACCGCAGATCTCGAGCCATTCCTTGCCGCGGATTTTTTTGCCCGGGCGGCGGCAATCCACCTCAAAGCTCGGCTCGGTGAACGGGAAGAAGTGCGGCCGCCAGCGGAATTCCAAATCCTTCCCCATGAGTTCACGGAAGAAAAATTCGAGCGTGCCTTTCAAATGACCAACAGTGATCCCCTCGTCTACGCACATTCCTTCCATCTGGTGGAAGGACATGCCGTGCGTCGCGTCGATCTCATCCCGTCGGTAGCACCGGCCCGGCGCGACAACGCGGATCGGGGGCTGGCGCCCTTCCGTCGCGCGCACTTGCACCGTCGACGTTTGAGCGCGCAGCAGAATTTTACCCGGATGCGTGGGCGTATGCGACGTGCGCTGGGCCTGCCAGGGACTGGCCAGGAAGAAGGTGTCTTGCGCGTCGCGCGACGGATGGTCGGGCGGAGCGTTGAGCGCATCGAAGTTGTAATACTCGAAATCGACGTCCGGGCCGTCGGCGATCACATAACCCAAGCGATGAAAAATCTCCACGGCCCGCGCGCGCGTTTGCGTGAGCGGATGCAGCGACCCCGTCGGGACCGGCCGCCCGGGAAGCGTAGCGTCAAAATCTTCCTGCGTCCCCGTTCCGGAGAGCGACTGTTGCTTGGAGGCGAATGCCTCTTGCACCGCATTTTTGACCGTGTTGATCGCCTGGCCCAGTGCGGGGCGCTCCTGCGCGGAGACGGATTTGAGCCGCTCCATCAGCGCGGGCACTGAACCGCTGCGGGCGAGGTACTTGATGCGGACTTGCTCGAGCGCGGCGGCGTCGGAGGCGGAGGCAATGGCCTCGAGCGCCTCTTGCTGCAAACCGGTAAGATCGTCCTGCAAGGAAGGTTGCGCGTTCATAAAAAGAGCATTGAAAATGAGGTGGGTTGGTGGTTTTCACCAACTCTCGCTGCAATGAGAATGCTGCGGTAAGCCGGTGAAGCGCCGCCCGGCTTTCGAACCGGACGACTAGCTTTTAATCGACTTAATGATCGCTGTAAACGCTGCAGGATCGCTGACAGCCATTTCGGCGAGGATCTTGCGGTTGACGCCCAACTTGGCCTTATTGAGGGCCTCGATAAAACGGCTGTAGGTGAGCCCGGCGGCACGGCAGGCGGCGTTGATGCGGACCGTCCAGAGCGTGCGGAAGTTGCGCTTGCGCGTTTTGCGATCACGGTAGGCCCAGTACTGGCCCTTCATCGTCGCATCTTTGGCGTAACGGAAGAGCTTGCTGCGGCGACCGCGGTAGCCTTTGGCTTTGTCGACGACTCGCTTGCGGCGTTCGCGGGAGGCGGGAGCGTTGGTGGCGCGTGGCATAAAAAAATCTCGTGGAGTAAGTGGGGTCTAAGCGAACGGCAAGCAGGCCATCACCCGCTGATGATCAGACGGATCGATGACGCGCTGCTTGGCCAGATGGCGTTTGCGCTTGCGGCTCTTGCTCGCGGCCAAGTGACGGCGGCCCGCCTGGTGCGCGATCACCTTGCCGGTGGCGGTGATCTTAAAGCGCTTGGCGATCGCCTTCTTGGTTTTTCTGCGGGCAATGGGCTTTGGCATAAATGGGGGACTTGTGATAGCGAACCCACCCCCCGGAGTAAAGCCCGTATTTTTGGGGGATTTGAGCCTCCCTTCCCCGTCATCCTGAACTCCGCGCCCTCCTCATTTCTCACACCCCATTGTCATCCCGAGCTTGTCGAGGGACCTAGTATCAAAGAAGCAAGGTCGTCACGCTATCGTATCCAGGCTTCAAACTGTGCTTCTATTTGCAGTGATGGCCTTGATTCCATGAAGCCAGATCCCTCGGGCAAGCTCGGGATGACATGCTTCTGGAGTTGGAAGGGAGAAGCGCGTAGCTCGCGGGATGACAAAGCTCTGTCGCCGTCTTGAATTAGGCTCCCTGCGAGTCGCTTCCGGCCGACGGAGCGGGGTCTTTAGCCCCCGCCTCGAATGCATCGCCCAAGGAAGCGAGCCCGGCGCCCGATTCTGCCGCCGGAGCTTCCGGCGCGGCATCCTCATGGATATCACTCGCGGGCTCATCGGCCGAGGTATCATCCTCCGCCTTCCATTTGCGCTGGCGCTTGGCAACCGGGAGCGGCGTGAGCATGAGGTGGATGATCTTGCCCATCTGCTTAGGCATAGAGTCGGGCGTGGCGATCTGGGCCAGGTCTGCGATGATCTTCTGAACAAGCTGCCGGCCGATGTTCTGGTGCATCATTTCGCGGCCGCGGAAGACCAGCGCGATCTTTACCTTCATCCCCTTCCAGAGGAACTCTTCCGCGTGACGCATTTTGGTCGCGTAGTCGTGCGGATCGATGTTGATGTGGAACTTGAGCTCTTTGAGCTTGATGACCGTCGAGTGCTTTTTGCTGTCGCGATCTTTCTTCGCCAACTCGTACCGGTAGCGGCCGGCATCCAAAATTTTGCAGATCGGCGGATTCGCGTTGGGAGAAACCTCGACCAAATCCATCCCGCGGCGCTTGGCCACTCCCAGCGCTTGGGCCGTGGGCATGGCGCCCAGGGGCTTGCCATCGGGACCGATGACAAAGACTTCACGCGCACGAATGCGCTGGTTTACACGGATGTACTGGGCGCTGATAGGAATCTCCTAGGGATAAATGAAGGGTGAGAGGGGAAGAAGAGGGCTTTGGAGCTTTGTCAAACAAGGCGTGCACAAAATTCGCACACAGAGACGAAAGCCTCGGGGAAAAAGCGTCAATGCATAACGCAAAATTAGAGCGCACGTTGCGCGATTTCAGTCTGGAGCCGGGGGAAGAATTCCGCCCACGGTTGGGCCCCTTCGTCTTGGTTTTTTCGGCTGCGCACGGATACGGATTGACTAGCGGCCTCTTTCTGGCCGAGCACCAGCATGTACGGAAGTTTCGCCCCCACGGCAAGCCGAATCTTGGAGCCGATCTTCTCGCCCGAGGCATCGAGCGTCGCCCGGATGCGTGCGCCGCGGAGTTCTTTGAGCAATTTTTGGCCGTACTCGAGCGCCGCTTCGGTGACGGTGAGCAGCCGCACTTGTTCGGGCGCAAGCCACGTCGGGAATGCGCCGGCGAAGTGCTCGATCAAAAAGCCGATGAAGCGCTCATGCGTGCCCAGCGGCGCGCGGTGGATGCACAGCGGGGTGGCTTTGGTGTTCTGCGAGGTGGTGTACTCCAACTCAAACCGCTTGGGCTGGGCAAAGTCGACCTGATTGGTCGCCAGCGTGAACTCGCGCCCGATGACGCTCCACACCTGCACGTCGATCTTCGGTCCGTAGAACGCCGCCTCGTTGGCGACCTCAACAAACGGGACGCCGCTGCGGGTCATCACATCGCGGACCATCGCCTCGGTCTTTTCCCAGAGCTCGGGCTCGTTCACAAACTTGTCGCCGAGCCGCGCTGGGTCGTGCGTCGAGAAGCGCATTTGGTACCGGTCGATGCCGAATATTTTGAAGTACTTGAGGTAGAGCTCGTTCACCGCGCGGAACTCCTCCTCGAACTGCTCCTCGGTGCAGTAGATGTGCGCGTCGTTCATCTGGAGCGAGCGAACGCGCATCAGCCCCAGGAGCTCGCCCGATTGCTCGTACCGGTAGCACGTCCCGTACTCCGCGAACCGCAGCGGCAAATCGCGGTAGCTCTTGGGCTCCGCCGCGAAGATCTTGTGATGGTGCGGGCAGTTCATTGCCTTGAGGTAGTAGCGAGTCTTAACCTCTCCCTCGCATTCACCCATCTCCATCGGCGGAAACATGCTGTCTTCGTAGTACGGAAGGTGTCCGCTCTTTAAGTACAATTCTTCCCGCGCAATATGGGGCGAGCGGACGCGCTCGTAGCCGGCGGCAAATTCGGTCTCCTTGGCCAAGTCCTCGAGCGCTTCGATCATCGCGGCGCCATTCGGAAGCCACAGCGGCAGCCCAGGCCCGACCTCATCGTCAAACGTGAAGATGCTCAGCTCCTTGCCCAGCTTGCGGTGGTCGCGCTTTTTGGCTTCCTCCTGCATGTGGAGGTAGTCATCGAGCTCCTTCTGAGTCGGGAAAGCTATCCCGTAGATCCGCTGAAGCTGGGGGTTCTTCTCATCGCCCCGGTAATAGGCGCTCGCGACGTTGGTAAGCTTGAACGCGCCGATCTTGCCGGTGCTTTTCAGATGGGGCCCAGCGCACAAGTCGAGGAAGTCGCCGTTCTGGTAAAACGTGATCTGCTCGCCCTCGGGGATCCGGCTTAAAATATCCAGTTTGTACTTGGTCGGGAAGCCGCGTTCGCCGAGCGTACTCAGGCGTCCGCTCTTCCCCAGCTTCTCGGCCTCCGCACGCGAGACCTCGATGCGCACAAACTCCTGATCCTGGGCGACGATCTTTGCCATTTCCGCCTCAATCTTCGGAAAGTCATCCGGCGAGAGACGGTGCGGCATCTCCAAGTCCTGATAAAAGCCATTCTCCACCGGCGGCCCGGCTGCCAGCTGCGTCTCAGGCCACAATCGCAGAATGGCGGTCGCCATCACATGTTCTGCCGAATGGCGAAGGGTCTCGAGCGGAGTCATGGAATGCGCAGCGCGAGCCGCGGACCAATCATTGAAACCAACCCACGCCCATTAGTCAATGCGCGCCGTCGGATTTACGAGCGATGCGCTTCAAGCAGCTACAGGCAATTCGATCTGTGGCTGCACAAAAACTCGCTGCAACGCAGACGGCGCAACTAACGGAAGCACGAGCTGTCCCCTGTTGGGGATGCGATTTGGACTGGGGCTGAGCGCGCCATTACTCGGCTCCGCATCTTCAGCAAAACCATTCATTAGGTCTAACATAGTGGCAATGGACCAACGCAGTTGCATCCAATCACTCTGATCCGCGCGTCGCCCGGGTAACTGCTGCAAATCCATTACGTCCTCCCGCACGCTTTGCAAAGTCCGATAGGTTCCGCGTGTGGCATGCAGCAGTGGATGGTCCTCGGCCCTAAAATGCTCAATGGCTTCTCCATCGGAAAGATGCGCTCCGTGGCGGGCGATATTTCGTGTTTCAATGGGCACTTGAATGCCTGAAGCCTGGCAGACCCCTTTAAACATCCCTGTAACTGTTTCGTACATTTCTGCAAAACGTTCAGACAAGACCGCTAACGCCTCTGCGCAGCGAAATGAATTGGGCGGCATTTCACCAGGCAGGCACCTACCTGCTGCCGCCCATACTTCTTGAAGCACTTCCTTAAGGTTTTGCGCATTCAGCGCCGAAAGCGCAAGAAGCGGCAGCTCGGACGGCATCCCACAATACGATGGGTCCGCCCCTACGGCACCGACTGCGGAAAGCTTGCGACCCATAACAACAAAACAACTGATTTACCTGGGTCCCTTTACCGCAGCAGGAGCAGAACGTCCAGTCCATGCTTGCGCTGCCGTGGGTAGCCTCGCATAAGTAGAGCCCGATGTCTGAAGAAGCCGACCGCCAGAACGAGGCCTCACACCTGCAGGACTTTATCTACCGGGCCTCGCTCGTCACAGTGCAGTCGCTGCACGCCTGGCGGGAGGAAGACCCCAACGCAAGGCTAGAAACACACCTGGCGCGCAACATCAGCTCAATCAACGAGTCACGCTGGCTCAATGCGATCGCGGAGATCCCAGACGCGCCGCCGGTCTATCCGGTCACGCCCAAGTTCGGCGTCTGCGCAACTGCTGCGCTGCCGGTCGCCGAAGGGCTCTACCGGGAGCACTTCGCCGTCATCGTCGCGGACGATCCTGTCCTCATCATCGGCGTCCTGAACCCGTGGAGCAAAAACGCCGCCCTGCGCTACGCGGCGCGGCACCTGGGCGAGCGCCCGTCCGCCGCGGTCTGCCTCTCGCCCCACTCCTACGCCGCATTTGTGACGATGATTGCGCGCAAGCAGGTGATCCAAGATTTTTCCTGGGAAAGCGAATCACTCCCCGAATGGTGCGGGCTCCTGGGCTTTGACGCGGAGAGCTTCTCGAGCGTCAGCGCATTGGTCGAGGATCTCTGGCTGCGCGACCCCACCTACCCGGTCATTTTGCCCTACAGCTTTGAGCAAACCAAAAGCGTGCTGAGCAACTCCTTCGCATTTGTCGTCCGCGCGACCGACACGGTCGTCTGGGTCGCGATGACCGAGCCCACTAATGAAGCGCTCATCGACGAGCTCTACCAGCAGATGCGTGGGCGGGCGATCCGTCCGCTGGCGATCTCTCCCGGCGAAGCGCGCCGCCTCTCCGACGCATTCGACCGGCAGACCGACGACGTGGTCGATACCGAGCCGCACCAGCCGCTCGTCGTCCGCGATTGGCACGGCGAGGCAGGTCGCGAAGCCGAGCTCTGGACGCGCATCCTGGAAAACGCGATCCGCATGGGCTCGAGCGATATTTATCTCGATCCCAAGCCCGACCGCATCCGCGTCCGCTTCGGGATCGACGGCTCGTGCGTCGAGCAGGCGCCGATCACCCGCGGCTTGTATGACCAGCTGCTCGTCCGCCTCAAGATCAAGGGGAACATGGACCACACCGAGATCGGACGTATCCAGAACGGCTCCGGCTTTCACGTCGTCAACGGCATCCGGTACGACCAGCGCTACTCAGCCCTGGTTCTGCGCGAGAGCGAAGAGAAGGTCGTCGTCCGTATTTTCTCCTCCAGCCTGTCCTCACTGCAGCAGCTCGCGCTGCCGGACCGGGAGCGTAACGCGCTGATGTGGTTCCTCGATCAGAACGACGGCATGATGATCGTCACCGGCCCCACCGGCTCGGGTAAAACGACGACGCTCTATGGGTGCTTGAATTATTTGAATAGTCCCAAGCGCAGCATCTTGACGATTGAGGATCCGGTGGAGAAATACGTCGAAGATATCAACCAGGTCGAGGTCAAGCCGTCCAAGGGGATCACCTTTGAAAACGCGCTCAACGCCGCGCTGCGCCAAGCCCCGCACGTCATCATGATCGGTGAAATCCGCTCGCAGGAATCTGCGGAGATCGCCGTCCAGGCCGCGCTCACCGGCCACTTGGTACTGACGACGCTGCACACGCTGGATGCCGCGGCGGCGATCGAGCGGTTTGTCACCAGCTTTAAGATCGACAAGGTGACGATGGCCAATTGCGTCAAGCTCATCCTCGCGCAGCGGCTCGTGCCGCGCCTCTGCCCCGCGTGCAAGCGGGTGCGGGATGCGCGCCCCGAAGACCTGCGTCCCTTCCCGTCGATGGATATCGCCTCGCCGCAGCTTGCCGAGCCGGTCGGGTGTCCTTCGTGCCGCGGGACCGGATTTGCGGGCCGCCTTCCGATCTTAGAAGCGCTGCCAATCGATCCTCCGATCATTCACATGCTCGAGCAGCATGAGGCAACCACGCGCATCCGCCAGTTTAACGAGGAGCGCGGCTTTACGACGCTCGCCAAGCAGGCCACGCGCCTAGTCCTCAACGGCGAAATCACCATCGAAACGGCCAAGCGCTACCTCAGCTCGCCGATGTTGTAGGCGAAGCGAGAGCCTTTAAAAAAGCTTAAATCAAGCGCGGGTCCCGGCTCGATTATCCGCCAGTGAGTCGGCGCCCAATACCACTCATCAAGCCACCACCGACCGCACCGGCACTCTGGGCGCCGCTCTGGTACATGGAGCTCAGGCCCGCCATGATCGCCCCTTGGATCTGATTGAGGGATTGGTTGATGCCCTCCATCAGACCAGTTTCATTCGCTGCAAAGCCCTTATCCCACAGCGATCCCATCTTCACAGCGACCATCGCCAAACTGCTACCTGCCGCAATGAATGCCGTGATAATCGTGACACCACCCACTTGACGGCCCACCACCAAGAACATCTTGAGCATTCCGCGGACAGTCTCTTCAAACCCAGGACCACTGACAACAGGAGTTCCAACCGGAACAATCGCATTGTACGCCGTTACAAAATTATCCATGAAAAGCGAATTGAGCACCCGGCCCATCCCCAAGCCCGACACGCCCGTACCTCCAAAAACACCGAGCGGCTTAAACATCACTTCAAACATATTAAATGAGAACACAAAGCCGACGCCGGCAAAAACAGGATAAAAGAAAACGACCATGAGCACCGAGACCATCCCGCGTAAAGAATTGCCCCAAATTTCCTCCGTCTTTTTAAACCAGATGAGCGTTGGCACGAAAAAAGAAAGCCCCAGTCCAATAAAAAAAGCATAATACGCCCCGCCCATGACCGCCGCGTAACTAAAAGTGGGGTAAAGCTGGCCGGCCATCATTTGCGTCGCTGCCATCATCGCCAACTGAAGCGTGGTGGTTGTATTGAAAAGCGCTTGTGCAATAGCGGGTGTATAATTTTGCCCTGGAGGAACATTGTTAGAGCCAAACGTTTTTTTCATCAGGTCGCTGGCATTACTTGGATTATTGACCAAGTTATTATAATAATTCCGCTCTTCGGTGGTGATCTGAGCAGGATCCGGGTCAAAAATAACTTCCCGGATAAACTGGTAATTATATTTGTACTTCGGGTTTGGCTGGTTGCCGGGGAGCAACGCATCTCCAATCCATTTTTGCCAACCCACAATTGCCGCGGCCCTTCCCGTACCCGCAACGCTGATTCCGGTATAGTTATTAATAAGGTATTCAGAAACCTTGCCCCCCGCATCCCCCAGTCCCTTCAGCGAGCCATCCATGACCTTTTGTGGCAGCTGGGACACCAGCATAAAGTAAGCAATGATTGCAGTAATCAGCAGCTTCATCAGGCCCTGGACAATCGCCTCTCCCTGGATGACCCGGAAGCCCATGAACGTCACAGAGGCTAAGACTGTAATGGGAAGCGTGCCCTGCGCAACGGCAAGGGCAATAGGGCCAATCGTATCTACGCCCAAGTTGCGCGCTGTCTCGTAGAGCCTCGTATCGAGCTCGATCCCGATAGCCCGGATAATCGTCTCCGAACTAACTTGGGCCAAAAAGGGTAAGAGCATAAGGGCCTTTTAATTATTACTGACTAACACGTACCACGGCGGACGCGCTTCGGACAACCCGAAAGCCCATCCACATTTCTATAAACAACATGATCTAGAATTGGCTTTTGGGTTTTGGATGTCCGGCCTTAGAATGCCCCGACGCTTAAGAGGATGGGGTGAATCGGCCGGGTCGGAGCGGTGAAGCTCACTGCAGGAGTATCTCTTAGATCGCCGCCGCCCGTATCGTCATCATCGTCCGTATCACCCGGCTTTAAATCAAGCCGTCCGCCCGACTGCATCGCAATCACTCGCGCATGAACAAGTGGCTCAGCCTTATCAACCCACCGATTGACCTGCACGTCCACGTCCGCTAGGTCACGGTTCTGCTGGTTGACGGCGCCCTGCTTCCAGTCCTGCATCTCAACCATGGTGCGCTTGAGCTGGGAGAGTTCATGCTGCATCTGGTTGACCATGCCGGCTAATTGCGGGTCGACACCAAAGTAATTGGCAGCGCCTGCCGCGCCCGTCAAAAGCATTTGCAGCTTGGTGAGCGGCTCGATGATCTTGGCCATCGTATCGCCGAGAGCTCCCATGAAGGCCTCATGCTTCTTGAGCAGGCCCATCCGCTCGACCGCCGTCTTACCGTTGGGGATCAGCTTGTCGCTGAGGCCGGAACCGATCGAGAGAATCCACTTACCGCCTTTTTGACGGCCTTCCCAGACGATTGGGATCCCCGTGCGCACCATCGGCACGCCGCTCTTGCGGACCACACCGCTGGCCGTCTGGAAGACCGCTTGAGGCGTCGGGGCCAGATACTTGTCTTCATCCTCCTCGGGGATAATGCCACCCTGCTCGATATAAGCCTGCATCTCGTCTGCCGTGATGCCGATGCGATTGCCGCCGCCGCCCTTCTCAGCCTTCGCGAGAACTAGCGGGAGCAATTTGCGGGTAAAGCCGCGGTACGGATTCTCCATCCCGGGCACCGCGCTTTCCATTGCCTCGCGCGCGCCCATGGAAACGGTGTTGTCAATGTCGAGCTCCGGCTTGGCATCCTTGACGTCTCCGAAGACCGGATCGTAGCTAAATCCATCGCCCGCGCTGTAGTAGGCGCGCACCTTCAAGCGATCCACCAACCGGCCGCTCTTAAAATTCTTTTGCAGCAAGTCCTCACCCTGGACGGCCGGGCGCGCGATAAAGGACGGCTCGCCGGACATAAAGAGCGGCAGAATCGCGCCCTGGCGCATATCGCGTTCGTAAGGATTCACGCCGGCGTATTTGCGTTCCATACCCCAGTACCGGAGCACGTCCTTGTAATTGACCTTAGGCACATTCGCGACGCGGACAAACCACGGAGCAGCCAGCGGCATCCGGCGCGGCGCCTCGTTAAAGGCACGCGGAAGGGGGGGGAGTGGAGGTGGTGGGGGAAGCGGAGGCAGATTGGGCAATGGCGGCAGCTTGTCAAACGGAAGGCCGAGTCTTTTGAAGTCTTCAGGAAACTTGAGTTTAATGAGCGCACGCGGCAGCGCATCCGCAGTCAAGACTTCTGCAATCAGCCGCCCGCTGGGCATGATCATATCGCCGATTTGAGAAGGATCGAATCCGTGCACCAAACCATCCTTCACCGCCATTTCACCCCACTTGGCGATGCTCATAATTTCGCCCATCGGGTTGAGGGCCACCAAGCTCATGATAGCTGTCAACGCACCACAGGCCGCTTGGACTTGCCGGGTGATCGTCTGCATTTGCATGCGCATCTGGTCGGTCATGCGCCACTGCATTTGTTCACTGAGCTGATCGGCCAAAAAGCCGATCTGGGAGTAACGTTGTGCCTGAGAAATAACCGCAGCCGCTTGAGTAGCCGCAATGTGCGCAGCATCTGTCACTGAAATAACCGCCTCCACCCTTGGCGCCGTCGCAAAATGAACGGTCAGGAATGTAACCACACCCAAAAGCGGCACCCCAACACAGGCTGTTACGACACGAGAAAACTTTTTCTTGCTCATAGATAACTGGTGCCATAGAAAGCAAGGTCAGTCAAATTGATTTTGGTTATTATTTATGCGTAGTTGTGTTATCTTTTGTTAAGATAAGTTAATTTATGGATTACATTGTTACAGATCCAGTTACGTGGCTTCAGGCCGACATTGCGATCGCCGAAATGGGGTCCAAGCAGTACATCAGCGCGCTGCTCTTGGATGGCCCTCCGGGCTGCGGAAAAACGTACCTCGCCAAGTACATCGCGCATCAGCTCAAGGCAGAACTCATTCAGTTCCAATTCTTTCCTGGAGCCGGGCGGGAAGAGCTATTGCTCGACCCGATCGCGATCAACGGCGTCCGCGCCAAAGGCATCCTCCCCATCTCGGCAGAGAAAAGCCACGACCACCCCGTTGTGCTGCTCCTGGATGAAATCGATAAAGCCGATCGCACCGTCGATGCGTTCCTGCTCAACTTCCTCAACGAAGGCGGGCTCTATCTGCCGCAGCTGGGCGACTTCCAAGTCAATCGCAAGCAGTACATCGTCGTCATCACCAAAAACGATCAGCGTGACGCGAGCTCTGCACTCTTGCGCCGCTGCCGGTGCGCGCGCATGCGTTGGCCCAACAAAGAAGTGGAGACGATCATTCTCCAGCGCGCGATCCCCGGAATCCCCGAAGCGGCGTGCCACGCGCTCATCGATATTGCGAGCCGTCCGCGTGAAGACACACGCTTTACCAAAGCTCCCGCCACGCCCGAAGTGGTCCGCCTCGCCGAAGACGTGATGAATTTGGTCGAACGCGACGTGCCGCCGCAAACGCTGGGCCGGTACGTGCTCGTTTCGATGGCGCCGCTCGGCAATGACCTGGACCTCTTGGGCAAACTCAATAACGACTTATACATCGGAACGCTCATGCGCACGCATTTCGGACCGTTTGTCCAAGCGCGCAAGCAGGCCCCCCTCCCCGCCAACGCAACGCCCGAGCCTGTGCCGGCGGCGACGATTGCTTAACTCACGCCTCGCTGAAGTGCGAGGTGATGTAGAACCTTTCCAACTCCAGAAGCACGTCATCCCGAGCCTGTCGAAGGATCTGGGTTCTGGAGGTTCGCATTCTTGAAGCGGACGGCATCCACCGCGCACACCGGTCCTCACCCAGATCCCTCGACTTCGTTTCACTCCGCTCGGGATGACGTGGATTTTTTGTTACTTACAGAACGTCGTCATGCTCAGCGAAGTAAGCACAGCCGATTCTTCTTGCTCCACCCCGCGGCGTTTCTTCACAGTCACCGGCCACGATGTTAGCGGAAGCAATTTTAGGATTGGGATGGTTCTGGCAGGTCGTCTTGCTGGGACTGATTGAAGGCGTCACAGAATTTTTACCCATCTCCTCAACCGGACACCTGCTCCTGGCCGGGGAATGGCTCGGGCGGCGTGGAGAAGCTTTCACCATCATCATTCAGCTCGGCGCAATCGCTGCCGCCGCGCTCGTGTTCCGCAAGCGGCTCACCGCACTCGCCCTCCACGCGCGTGAGAACCGGGATTACGTCATCAAGCTCATCACCGCCGTCGGCGTCACGGTCGTCGGAACATTGCTCGCGCGCAAAGCCGGGTGGGAATTACCCGAGCGCGTCGCACCGGTCGCGTGGGCAACGCTCATCGGAGCACTGGTGATCGGCATGGCTGAGTGGCGACTGCGCGGCACAAAAGAAAGCGGGCGTATTACTTGGCCAATCGTGATCGCCGTCGGCCTCGCGCAAGTGGTGGCCGCAATCTTCCCCGGCACTTCCCGCTCCGGCGCGACGATGATCACCGCGATGCTCTTCGGGCTCGCGCGCCCCGCAGCGACCGAGTTTTCCTTCCTCGTCGGCATCCCCACGATGGCGGCGGCCAGCGCGTACGCTTTCTGGAAGCACCGTGAGGAGCTCCTCACGCTTTCTCACGCTGCGGCGCTGCAGGAGCTGGCCGTCGGCTTTATCGTCGCGAGCCTTTCCGCGTTTGTTGTTGTCCGATGGCTACTGCGCTACGTCCAGACGCACACGTTCTGGCCGTTCGTCTGGTACCGGATTGCGCTGGGCCTCGCGCTGCTCTGGTGGTTTGGAGCGTAGCCAAAACGCTAGCGCAAGTGCCGGCGGACGCCTTCGAGCCAATAGAGGATGCCGCCGGGACGGTTCGGCTCTTCGGGCGGCGGAGGCACCATCCCCGGATGGCCGCGCCGCACCGGAGCCGGCGGCGGCATCTTGGATTCTTTCTCTTGAAACACCGAGCGCTTGAGCGGCGTGTCGGACGGGACGGCAAACAGCGGCCCCACGGGCTCGCGCACAATTTTTGCGGGCTTGGGAGTTTGCTCCGCCTGTCCTTTGCCTTCGGCAAATTCTTCCAGCGAGACATCCGTGGTCGGCGGTTTTTCTTCGGCTTTTATTTCCTCTTTTTCTTCCGGTTCATCCGGAGTGGGCGTGCTGTTCCAATAACGCGACGCCAGCGCCAGTGCAAATGCGCCTGCACACAGCACTGCAAAACTCACCAGCGGCAGCACCCAATTGTGCCGGACAAAAAGCGCGCGCCCGATCTGCCACCAGCTGATGTTGAGGACGACCAGCAGGCACCCGCCCAGCAGATAATCCCAATGCAAGATCGCCTTCACGGCCAGCACGCTCACGAGCAAAAAGAGAATCAGCAGCCAGCCCGAGGAGAGCGGCCGCAGAAAATCTTCATCCAAAATATTGCGCACTGCCGTCATCTGGACGCGCACCGGGGGCAGACCGCCCACGACCGTTTGCACGGGCGCGGTATCGGGCGCGGCATAGCCAATCCAGATTTGGCGATCGCGCAGCACGCGCAGATCCTGATCTGGGCGGACACCGCGGTCGGCCTGGCTCGCGTAGATGAGGATGTCGTCAAAATTCACCTGCCACACCGGCGCCGCGCGCAGCCGGAAGCGCAGCCGCAGCCGGCCTTCGTTATCGATCGGCACGCTGCGCAGCAGGCGGCCATGATTATCTCGCAGGTTAATTCGATCACCCAGGAGCACCTCGGTCCGCTCCATTGAAGCACCCAGCCGCGCGGCGGCGGCTTGCAACGCCAGCGACGGCGTCACCTGTCCCTGCCACACAAAAACAAGCGGCAGCCGGCGGCAGTGTCCATCCGCGTCCGGCGAGAGATTGCCAATTCCGACCGCAGCCCGGCGCGCAAAAAGATCCATCGGCCAGATGAGCCGGTCAAACTGCGGGCAATCATCCAGCCGCCCGCGCACGACTAATCGGTTCAAATTGACCGGCGGAATATCCCCCCGCAGCGTCCCCGTCCCCAGCTGCAGCGCCGCACCGGCGAGCACCGCACGGTTGGTCCGTGCGAGCATCCCGGCCAGCGATTGATCGAACGCCTCGTACTGCGCGTCGGGCTCGTTGAAAAGCGGCTCGAGCACCACACTCTGCGGCGCGTAAGTAACCAGCGCCCGCAGCACCAGCGCGTAATCGAGCCGCGCCCGCGCGCGCCCCTCGGTATCAGAATCAACCGCGCCCGCTGCTTCACGCTCGAGCGACAGCAGGACCAAATCGGCATCCGGCGGCGGCACGCGACCCGGGATGCTCAGCCGCCAATCGACCAGCGGCTCCTCCCACGGATCGAATGCGCCGACCCACTGCGCGGCGACAATCAGGCAGCCCCACAACAGCGCGAGGCCGATCGCGACTGCGTCCCGCTGCCGGAGGAGAAGCTTCATGGACAGAACCTAAAATGAATCCGATTTTCCTAACCCAACCCCGAAGACCCGGGCTTGCCTTCGCGGATCTCCACGTATGTGCGCGAGCGCGACAGCTCGCGGCCCGGGATCATGGACGAGACCTGCATCTCTTTGATGACGTACGCCTCGCCGATCTTCTGCACTCCGTTGACTTCCACACGGCGGACGACCTCGCCCCGCGTGTTGTAGGCGTCGACCCGCAGGAACGCGTAGTGCCGGCTGCTGATCCAAAAACGCGCTTTGGCGTAACGGCTCTCGCCGCGCGGCGGCTTGGCCTCAAACGCCCACGCCGGCAGTGTGACGATGCTGTCGGTCCCCAGTACTTCCACATTTTCCCAGCGCATAAAGTCCAGCCCCAGATCTTCGTACGCGATGTCCGAGTCCAGTACCAAGCTCTTGCGCTCTTCTCCACTGAGGGTGCGCCATTTTTGCTTGGAATTCGCGCGCTTCTGGATGACCGCCTGCTCCGAGTTCATCACGACGCGAATCTGCAGCGGCTGGTCCTGGAACTCGTACACCATCTCATGCCCGCGCGTGCGCAGGATGATGGGATACTTCGCTTTGGAAGTACGGACGATTCCTTCGAGGCGAAAATCTTGCAGCCGCATGTTCTTCCAGAGCCGCGCCTGGATAAACTCCATCGGCGGGACTTTGGAGATGCCGTCTGCGTTGGGCGCCGCGGAGACGCTCAAGCCCGCTGCGATTGCAATCAGCGTCACGCGCCCTAAGAGCCAAGCCGTCCGCCGCAAACGTGTGGTGATCAAAGGCTTTAAATTCATAGGCGGGCTCTGACTAAGAGCCTACCCAACCCCAAGCCCGCCGCCAAGCGCGAAGGCGTGCATCGAATTGAGCAGCATTTTTATACCCCAGGTTCGTTGACGAAATCAGGCAGCTGCGGCACTAGAACAGCACAAGGACGAATCCAAATATGCCAAAACGCTTACCACTCCGTAGAGAAACGCTGTTCGAATTGGACGGGCCAAAACCGGAAGTACCGCCAGTAGAGAAGCCAAAAGCTTCAGTGCGATGCGAAACGGACACTTTCATTACAAATCTTGATACTAAAGCCCAGTGCCGGTTCGAGTTGCCTAACCCGCCACGAATTCCCGCTAAAACCTACTTTACCTGTTAGCGACAACGCCTCGTCATCCCGAGCTCGCGCGCTCTCCTTCCGCCCCCAGAAACGTGTCATCCCGAGCTTGTCGAGGGACCTAGTTGCAAAGCAGCGAGGCTGTTACAAATACCACTCTTGAGTTAGATGAAAAACAACCGCGTGCAGCGGCAAGGATAAGGTCAGCGTGCCAAAATTCTCCGAAGCTAGGTCCCTCGACAAGCTCGGGATGACAAGAGCGTGGAACTTCGCTGCGCTCGCCTAATACCGATAACTCTCAGGCTTATACGGCCCATCGACCGGGATGCCCAGGTACGCCGCTTGTTCAGGCGTGAGCTTCGTCAGCTTCACGCCGAGCTTCTCCAAGTGCAGCCGGGCGACCTCTTCGTCGAGCTTCTTGGGCAGGACGTACATCTTGCCGCGCGCGTACTTGTTTGATTCGCGATTGGTCCACAGCTCCAGCTGCGCGAGCACCTGGTTGGTGAAGGAGGCCGACATGACAAAGCTCGGGTGGCCCGTCGCGCAACCGAGGTTGACCAGACGCCCTTCGGCCAGGATGAAGATCGATTTGCCGTCGGGCCAGGTGACTTGATCGACCTGCGGCTTGACCTGCATGCGTTTGAGTTTGGGGTCGTTGAACACGGCCGCGACCTGGATCTCGCTGTCAAAGTGGCCGATGTTGCAGACGATCGCCTGGTCCTTCATCGCGTCCATGTGCGCGCGGGTGATCACGTCCGCATTGCCCGTTGCCGTCACAAAGATGTCGCCGGTCGCCGCCGCTTCTTCCATCGTGACGACTGCGTACCCTTCCATCGCCGCCTGCAGCGCATTGATCGGATCGATCTCAGTGACGACGACGCGCGCGCCGAAGCCTTTGACCGATTGCGCCGTTCCCTTGCCGACGTCGCCGTAGCCGCAGACGACGACAATTTTGCCCGCGAGCATCACGTCCATCGCCCGGTTGAGCGCGTCGACAAACGAGTGGCGGCAGCCGAAGAAATTGTCAAACTTACTCTTCGTGCACGAGCCATTGACGTCGAACGCAGGCACTTTGAGCGTCCCCTTCTTCTCCCGCTCGGCCAGGCGATGCACGCCGTTCGTCGTATCTTCGGAGAGCCCGATGATGCCGGGAAG
>CAYYVW010000012.1:0-52930 GCA_964473925.1 uncultured Verrucomicrobiaceae bacterium | reverse complement strand
TAAGGCGCCTTATATCCGGGCGTCACGCGGTAGTACGCTCCGGGGAACGGCTCATATTTTTTGATGAGCGTTTCAATGTAGCCGCTGTTGAGCAGGTCGGTGAAGAGCAAGTCAACCATGTGCTTGAACTCGACTTCATCGCGCTTGAACATGATCGCATTGCCAAATACCCGGAACGGTTTTTTCTCGGCGATGTTGCGCAGCTTGCCGGGGTTTTGCTTGAGGAAGTTATGCGCGATCGCCGCTTCGACAAATGCAACGTCCCCCTTTTTCGTGACGACGTTGAGCAGATTCTGTGAAATATCACCCAGCTGCGGCAGCTCGCACACTTTTGCCAGGGGGAACTGTTCCTTGGCAACCACGCTGGACATTTCGCCATCCAAGGTCGCGCAGGTGACGCCCGGGTCGTTGATCTTCAAAAAATCCTGGTCGAAGCGGTGATCGTCCGGCCGTACCCAGACGCCCAGTGGACTGTAGAAAAGCGGGATGGAAAAGTCGCACACCTTCGCCCGTGCGGGCGTCACCCACGCGGCGCAGGCTTCAATCTCGCAGCGGTCGGCCATCAGCGTCGCAGGGAAAAGGCCCCAGCCGACCTCCTCGGTCCATTCCACCTTGATGCCGACGTTGGCGAAAGCCTTGTTCACGGCCTCGTAAAAAATTCCGGAAAGCTGGCCCGTGTTCGGGTCTTTCATCAGCACTGGCGGATTCATCGCGTAGCATGCGCGCACCACTCCTGTGCGCAGCACCCGATCGTAGAGCGACTCCTTTTCCTTCGCTTGCGCCGAAACGCCCGACGCGAGGAGAGTGAGTAAAGCGACAATGAGCAGGTGCTTTAAAAGAGAGCGCATGCGGCAGATTAAGCGCATGCCTAATTCCAGAAGGCAAGCGATTTGCGCCCGAGTTGCCGCGTCGCTCCGGGTATGGCATAGTGAGCGGCGTTTCATACGCCTTCCACCATGCCCTTTTCCCAAACACGCGACCGGCTCGAGGAGTTCGCCATCGACGTCATCCTCGAGCGCCGCTCTGGCAAGCGCGCCGCGTTGCTCCGAAAGTTGTTGGGGATTTTTTCACACTTCTATAAAGCGGCGGTCCGCGTGCGGTGGTGGTGGTACCGGCGGCATCTGGGACAGGCGCACCCGCTCGGCTGTTTGGTCGTGAGCGTCGGTAACCTGACGGTTGGCGGAACGGGCAAGACACCGGTGGCCGAATTCCTCGCGCGCGAGCTCACGCGCATGGGCCGGCGCGTCGCGATCCTCTCCCGTGGCTACAAAAGCCAGCCCCGTCCGCTCTGGCAGCGGCTGCGCGAGCGCTCGCAGCCCCGCGCTTTACGCCCGCCGCCGCGCGTGGTGACGGACGGCCGGTCGCTGCTCCTCGATTCGCTCCTCTCGGGGGATGAGCCGTACATGCTCGCGCAAAATCTGCAGGACGTCGCCGTGCTCGTCGATAAGGACCGCGTCAAAAGCGGGATGCACGCGATCCAAAAATTCGGCGCCGATACGCTACTGCTCGACGACGGATTCCAGTACCTGCGCTTCCAGGAACGGCTCGATATCGTCCTGGTGGATCGAGAGACGCCGTTTGGAAATCGCCGCCTGCTCCCGCGCGGAACGCTGCGCGAGCCGCCCGCCCATCTGCGCCGTGCGGACCTCGTTATCATCACCAAGTGCGACGGTGCGCCGCCGGCCGAGCTCATCGCGGAAATCCGCCGCCACAACCGCCACGCGCCGATCGTTGAGTCGCGCCACCATCCGCTCTATCTGGAGAACGTTAACACGCAGGAACGGCTTGGCTTGGATGCGCTGGCCGGCACGCGCATTGGGGCCATCTGCGGTATTGCGCGGCCCGAGAGCTTTGAAAGCGGCCTGCGCGCGCTCGGCGCCGAGGTCGTTTACTTTCGCCACTTCGCCGACCATCACCGCTTCAATCAAGACGAAGTGCTCAATGCGCTCGAGCGCACCCGCGCGCGCGCGGCGCGGTTCCTCGTTGTGACCGAGAAAGACGCGGTGCGGTTGCCGCGGGTCGAGCGGCCGCTGGTGCCCATCTATTTTTTACGGATGGAAATTGAGATCCTCCGCGGGAAGGAATCGCTCGACGCGTGTCTCGAGCGCGCGTGTCGCGGCCTTGCGACCGAAGCCTCAGCGCGCGACTTGGATCCAGAGCTGGCACCGCCCGGCGAGCTGCATCCGGCGCTCTAAAAGAAGCGCGCAGGGGTAGGGGGCTTCGAACTTTAGGTAATGGACTACTGTAAAAGACCGGACAGTTTCGTCATCCCGAGCTTGTCGAGGGATCTGGGTTCTGTAGGCCTGTTATCATATTGCAGGCGAAGATTTCTCGAATCGGGCCTGTCGGCCCTCCCTCGAAATGACGTTTTTTCAAAGCAATCCATTACCAAACTTTAGGCGAGTGTATGCATTCAGAACTTCGTCCACGCGCTTCACTTCCTTCGGATGTTCCCGGCGCGGGGTGGCTCTATCCGCACGATCTGTGCACGCCGTTTGACTGGCAGGCGATCTTCAGAAACGCGCATCCGGTCGAGCTTGACCTGGGCGCGGGCGACGGCGGTTTTATCATCGCGCACGCGGCGGCGAACCCCGGGCGCAACTTCGTCGCGGTCGAGCGCCTGCTGGGCCGGGCGCGCAAAATTGCCAAGGCGATTCTCAAAAACCAAAGCGCCAACCTGCGCGTGCTGCGAATCGAGTCGGGCTATTTGTTGCGGTACCTGGTTCCGCCGCAATCCATCTCCATCATTCATCTGATGTTCCCAGACCCCTGGCCCAAAGCGCGGCACGCGCACCGGCGACTTGTGCAGCCAGAATTTGTCCAGCAGCTCGCGCGCGTCCTGGTGCCAGGGGGAGAGTTCCGCCTTACCACCGACCATGCCGAGTATTTTGAAGCCGCCCGCGCGTGCATAGATTCCATGCCAGAGAAGCTTCTTAATTCATTGCCAATGTGGAAGTTACAGAACTATCCACAAACCGATTTCGAGCGCGAATTCGCCGCCCAGGGCCGCTCCACCTTCCGTGCTCGGTGGGGGAAGGATGGTCCGCCCGTAAACAAATCTTAATGTTGCAGCAAGTGGACGAGTTGCAGTTCGCGCGGTATGTTCAGGGTGTAATGAATTTCCAAGAATTACTTCAACTAATGAAAGCAGGTTTAGGCCGCGGTTCCGATTCAGCAGAACCAATACGAGCTAGACCGGTAAATCCGGCGCCACGCAGCCACGCAGGCAAGCCACTCATTTTTACAGGCTATACGCCGCCTGATCCTAATCTGTCACGACCTTATATGCCCAGGGCTTCCGTAGTTTCCAGAATTGATAATCCAGAAGCGTATCATGATAGAAGGGCTAAGCTCTCCAGGGCGGAGCGGGGTGACCCGCCCCTGCGCGACAGCTTGCGCTGCCCCTTTTCAAGGTGATGATGAGAGCCGATGGCGAAACAGCGGCAGCCTTCGGAAAAACAAAAAAGTTTCACTGCGTGCAGTATCTTCAAGGTGTATGAGCGCTAATAGCAAAGTTGTCGGTACGCTTCGTGAAGATGTTGCCGCAGGTGCTCGCGGTCAGGGATTGCGCGACATTCGCAGTCAAAACGCAGAGGATTTGAAAGAGTGTGGAGAACTAGCCGCGACAGGGCTCGGCCCTAAAGGCTTGCTCAGAACAGTAGCAGGCACAGCTGGGCTTCTTGTTGCTGCAAGTGCTGCTGCCCTGACAAATAAATTCACCGGCGGCAATTTTTCTTTCGATCCGATGGCGATCATGGCTTACCTCGGAGTTGCGACGGTGGTAGGAGTTAGTGTAGGGGCTGCCTTGGAGAACGTGAGTCGACGTGCGCGCGAGACAGCAAGTACGGATCTGCGCACAATGGGTCAGAGCGGCTTTGCAGAGACTGTTGAAAGGATTCGGCAGCGAACCGGTGCGAAAGCGGCAAAGCGGTTTGCGCGTGCTGAAGCAAGGCGATTGACTGAAAAACGAGGATTTTAGCTTTTTTTCAATAAGTTGAAATTCACGCCCTCGGATGCGCGGCGCGGTAGACTTTCTTGAGGCGCTCGGCCGAGACGCTCGTGTAGATCTGCGTCGTCGTTAGGTGCGCGTGGCCCAGCAGTTCCTGCACGCTGCGTAGGTCCATTCCGGCATCGACCAAATGCGTTGCAAACGTGTGGCGCAGCTTGTGCGGCGAGAGTTTCGCGTCCAAGCCCGCGATACGCAGATATTCTTTGAGCGCCAGTTGAATCGCGCGCGCGCCCAGCCGCGTTCCGCGGTGGGAGAGAAAGAGCGGCATCGCAGCGGAGTTGCGCCCTGTGGCTTCTGCGTGAAACGGGCAATCGGCGACGTACCGCTCCAGTGCGCGCATCGTGGAGTCCAGCAGCGGGACGAGCCGCTCCTTGCCGCCCTTGCCGCGGACGCGGAGCGTCGATTCGGCGGCATCCCAGTCGGCGCGGTTCAGGCCGACGAGCTCGGCGATGCGCACGCCGCTCCCGTAGAAAATCTCCAGCCACGCCGTATCGCGCCACCGCATCCAGTCGGCGAATGGCACTCCGCGCGGCCTCGTAATTTTTTTCTGGGAAGCGGCGGTCGGTTTTTTTTGCTGCTGCGCTTTCCATTTGTGCTGCGGCCCGGAAAGCAGCGCGAGCATCTGCTCGATCGTCAGGAAGATCGGCAGCCGCCGCCCGAGCTTGGGCAGCGGAATTCCTGCGACCGGATTGGCGCGGATCTGCTGCTGGCGGATCCCGTGGCGGTAGAGCGATCGTAGCGCCGCGAACCGCAGCCGGATGCTCGCCGCTCCGTGCTTTTGTGCGCGCGTTAAGTGATAGAGGTACGCCTTGAAAGCTGCTGGCTCCAACTCCCACCACGGCACGCACGCGGTGGCCACATCCGTTTTTTGCTCGCGCCAAAACGCCGCAAACTCGGCGAGAGCCTGCGTGTAATTTTCCACTGTGCGCGGGCTGTACCGGCGCTGATGCGCAAGATGCGAGAGAAAATTGGCCGCTATCGGGTCGCTTCGCAGCGCGGTTGCGTGGCCAGAATTGGCGGGCCGCGGCGCTGAGCCGGAATGGACGCGGGGGCGGGGCATCTGCAATGGAGATCCTAGCTCCGCGCTGCGTCCGTACGCAACGTGTGAATCTGACGCGCGCTGTGAGTAACACACCGACGTCATCCCTCAACTCTGTTCGCAATTGCTCGCTCCGTTCAGGATGACGACGGAAGCCAGCACCGTTGGCATTTGACATTTGCTTGAGCGGCACGAAATTGAATATGAGATGCCAGAGGCTCCTTCCCCGTCTGATTTCCCTGCGGCTGCGCAGGTCGCGCGCCGTGCCAGCTCCTCCGCGCCCGAAGGTCCCGCCTCGGCCAGTGCTCTTGTGCTTGGGGCCTATGACGAGCAGCGCTTGGCCAGCGCTTGCGAAGGACTGCGTACGGAGCTGGGCGGCAACCCGACACTGGCGGTCGTCTTTTTCTCGCCCGATTACGCCGAGCGCGCGGGCGACTGGCTCGACGTCGTCCGGTTGCATGGTCGCGTTACCCAGGTCGTCGGCAGTAGCGGGCAGGGGCTCATCGCGTCCGGGTACGAGGCGGAAGACCAGAGCGGCATTTCGCTCCTTTTTCTGCGTCTGCCGGGGACCAAGACTCACGTTTTTTCTTTCAACGCGGATGATGTTGAGGCGGCGCAGAGTCCGTCCGACTGGCACACGCGCGCGGGCCTTGCCCCCGACCGCGCCGCCGGGTGGCTGGTTTTTGCAGATCCGTTCGACGAGAAATTTTCAGCGACGCAGTGGCTGTCGCAATGGAACGCGGCCTATCCGGGTGTGGCGACGATCGGCGGTTTCTCGGGCGGCGCGCAAGGGTTCGGGCGCAGCTGGCGCGTGATGGACGGCAAACTAGTTGAAGGCGCGGTCGCCGTCGGCTTTGAAGGACCGATTGAATTGCGCGGCGTTGTTTCGCAAGGGTGCCAGCCGATTGGAGAGCCGCTCACGATCACCGGCGCAGCGCAGAATATTTTAATCACGCTCGGTTCCCAGCCGGCGTATCAGGTTTTGCGAGAAGCGTACCGTCGCCAGCGCCGGCAAGAGGCTGCGGCTCGTTCTGCCAAGCTGGGAGAGCCCGATCACAAAGAGGACGCCGCCGCAGAAACCGCCGGTCCTGGCAACGCGCGCGGACATCTTTTCGCGGGATTGGCCAAGCGCGAGCAGGTGGAAGATTTTGCCCAGGGAGATTTCTTCGTCCACACGATTCTGGGCGCGGACCCCGATAGCGGTGCGGTTGCCATCACCGGCGAGCCGCGCGTCGGGCAAACGGCGCAGTATCACTTGCTGGAAGCGGCGACCGCGACCGAAGAGCTACACCGTCTACTCAAGCGCGAGGCCGACTACGCTGCGATGACTCCTCCGCTGGCGGGGATTCTCTGCTCGTGCAACGGACGCGGCACGCACCTTTTCCCGACGAAGCATCACGATGCGCGCGCGATCGAGCACGCGTTCGAACAGCTGCCGCTCGCCGGTTTTTTCGCCAATGGAGAGATCGGTCCGGTCGGCGGGCGCAACAGCCTGCACGGCTTCACCGCGTCGCTTGGGCTTTTTTATCCGAAACGCGAACCGGCGGCGCTGCTCTCCGACCGAACAGGATAAACGCCGCCCGCTATGTCCACGGCCAGCCTGCTGTCTGCGCATCGGGATCACAACCGGTCTTGGCGCGATTTCTATTACGTCTATCCGGTCATTTCGCGCCGCGCGGGCGGGCTCTCGATTGGCATCAACTTAAATCCGGATAAGAAGTGCAACTTTGATTGCGCCTATTGCTCGGTCGATCGGACGACGCCCGGCCGCATCAAGGAAGTGGACTTGGCCGTTCTTGCGCAGGAGCTGGAGAGCTTGCTGGGCGACTGGAAGTCGGGCCGTATTTTTGAAGATCCGTTTTTCGCGGAGGTGCCGATCTCTTGGCGGCGGTTGAACGACATTGCCTTCAGCGGCGACGGCGAACCAACGACTTGCCCGGTCTTTGAGCAAGCGGTCCAACTCGCATTCGAGCTGCGCGGAAAGATGACGCCGCCGGAGACCAAGCTCATTCTTATCACCGACGCCGCGTGCCTCGACCGCGCGGGGGTGCAGGCCGGGCTGCGCATCATGATGGGCGGCGCGCATGACGTCTGGGCCAAGCTTGACGCGGGGACGCCGGATTACTTTCGCCAAGTCAACCGCACATCGATCCCGTTTGAGCGCATCACTAAAAACATCACCGCTACGGCCGCGTGGTGTCCGCTGTGGATCCAGACGCTTTTCGCGCGCGTCCACGACCAGCCGCCGCCCGAAGCCGAGGTTGCGGCGTACTTGAATCAGCTCGACGAGATCCGCGCTGCGGGTGGAACTCTGCTCGGCGTGCAGCTCTACACCGTCGCACGCAAAACGCCCGAGGCGTGGATCACCGCGCTGGCTGACGAAGAAATCGACATGCTGGCTGCGCGCGTCCGGGACCACACCGGCCTTCCTGTCGTTGTCGGGTATGGCGACGGCGCGTTGTGATTTGCTTGCCGGAGCGTTTGCAGCCCGGACATAGCGCCCCACGGTCAAAGGGCTTGGTTGGCGCGGGTGGTGGGTATTGGCGATTGAACTGAACGTGCAAACTTCCTTGTGGCCAGGCCCTCGACAAGCTCAGGGAACCGGCTCCAAACTGTGTCAATCTTGGAGTGAACTGCTATAGTTGGGTGAGAAGTTGGCGCATGCCAATGCCCGTTGATTTATGAGGCAGTAAATCATGACAAGCCCGGACAAGCTTAATTTTTGATAATAGTAATCGAGGCAATAATCCAACTGCTGCTTTGAATTTTCTTTGACGATTCTGACTTCCTGCGGTATTAGATGGATAGTTGCTCCGGCTTGACTGGAACAACTCGTGAGATTTGACGGGGCAGCTTGCATCACGTTAAGCATGCTAAAGCGCTGTAGTTCGAGAGGCTTTTGCTTCCGCTATGGGTCCCGATGCGAATGGCATTGGTGTGGGACCCTTCCCCATGAGTGCAATTCGCGCACAAACTCATGGAAGAAAAATGACTCAGCTACACGCCTATCATGCACCCGTTTCGTCGGACGACGCGCCTACGAATTATCCGCGCGCTTTAAATTTTTCCAGAAAGCCGCCGGTCAAAAGAATCGTCCGTGCTGTCGCAGTGGATTTGCTTGCCACGAAGCTGCGTCGGCGTAGTGCGTTTCTCAAAGAATGCGGTTCGCAAACACGCGCGATTCATTTGCCGCTCCTGGATCTACGCAAGACCAAGGGGTTTCTCAATCCCACAGGGCTGGGCGATGTGGAAAACGTCGCCGGGATTCCCGGTCAAAGTACCGTCGCGTTTGAATCGTGCCTTGCCTTTGAGCAGGCGGATCGGGGTCACAGTTTGTATGGCGGTGCGGAGTATGGCATCGTTAACACAGCGGAGTCCGCGGCGGTTTGTAAAAAGTTCGCCCAATTGCACGGTGGCGCGGGAGCAATCCTGCTACCCTCGGGCCTGAGCGCGCTGTCTACTACATTCCTCACATTCCTGTCCGGTGAAGCGCCGACAATCTTAATTCCGGATAATCGCTACTATCCCGCCGAGCGGGCGCTCAATGCCTTTGCCCGGTTCAATCCCAATTTGCGCATTTATCATTATCGTTCGCGCGCAGACGGTGAAGAAATCCAGCGGCGCATCAACCAAGCCAAGCGCATTGGCAGAAGCGTCGGCCTGATTTATCTAGAGGCGCCGGGCAGCCACACGTTTGAAATTCCGGACATTCGGGAAATCACCGCGGTTGCCAAGCAGAATGGGATTTTGACCGTGATGGACAATACCTGGGCCAGCCATGTCCGGTGCAAGCCGCTGGAGCACGGCGTCAATCTGGTCGTCCAAGCTACCACAAAATACGAAGCGGGCTACGCGGATACGCCCAGCGGCGTGGTGATTGCCGACAAAGACAAAAATTACCAAGCGCTCGCCGCCATGGCGCGCGCGCTGGGCGTGGGGGCCGTGTGCCCGCAGACCTGTCAGCGCCTGCTTGCGCGCGTGGATTTAACGAAGGAGCGATTGGATCGGCATTACCAGTCAGCGTTACAAGTGATCCGATGGTTCCAACAGCAACGCTTCACGCAGGAAGTTTTTTGCCCCTTTCTGCCCACCTCCCCGGATTACCAGCGCTTCCAGAAGTATTTCAAAAAAGGCAACGGCCTTTTCACTGTGGTTTTTGATAAGTCAGTGACAGCGGAAAAACTCAGGCGATTGCTGGATGATTTACTCCTAGTGCGTATTGGTGAAGGCTGGGCCGGGCATGTGTCGCTCGCGCTGAAGGTTGAGCCGGCGCGGACGCTGGCCGAGCTGCCGCCGGGGCAGAAAGTCCGATTCAGTATTGGTCTGGAAGATCCCGAGGATTTGATCCGCGATCTGACTCAAGCAGCGAAATCGTTAGGAGGCGTGGCATGCAACTAAGCTTTGAATTCTCTCCTAATCTTAAATCTGCTAAAAGCGAAGCAACGCTCTTAGAAACTGCGCATCGCCTGTCCGAAGTGGGCCCGCGTTTCATGACTGTTACCTACGGTGCTGGGGGCTCAACACGCGAAACCACCAGACACATCGCCGCAGCTATCCAAGAGAGGACGGGAATTCCGACCGCTGCTCATCTAACCTGCATAGGCGCAACGCGGGAAGAAACAGACACGATTGCGGAAAGCTTTTGGCAGCAGGGGATCCGGCATATCGTGGCGTTGCGTGGAGATCCCCCGGGATTTTCGAATGGAAACGGATACACCAACGGCAATGGTCATTACCCAGTAACGACGAACGGGTATCGCTACGCCGGAGAATTAGTGACAGGTCTTAAAACCATCGCGCCCTTTGAAATCTCCGTCGCGGCGTACCCAGAAAAGCATCCGCAGGCGGAAAGCCAGGAAAAAGACCTGGATTATTTAAAACGCAAGATCGACGCCGGCGCAACACGCGCCATCAGCCAGTTCTTTTTCGACAATGATCACTTCTTGCGTTTTATCGAACGGGCGCGCAAGGCTGGCATCCGAGTGCCGATTGTCGCGGGCATGATCGCAGTCTCAAATTTCCCCCGGGTGGCCGAGTTTGCCGCGAAATGCGGCAGCCACATTCCCGAGCGTGTGCGCGAGCGCTTTGAAAACACCGGTAGTGATGCCCAGGCGCAACAGGCAATTGCTGCCGAGTTTCTCTATGAACAATGCACTCATCTATTGGCAAATGGCGTTAAGGAATTCCACTTTTACACTTTTAACAAGGCTGACATCCCGCTAGCTGTTTGCCGCCAATTACAATACCACAATCACTAGGAGACATAACTATGGCATTATCCTCATCCCTCGGCTTCCCGCGCATTGGCGCCAAGCGCACGCTGAAAACCGCACTCGAATCCTTTTGGAAAGGTGACATCGATGAGACTGCGCTCCAAGACACGGCGCGAACCTTGCGTGCCGCGCATTGGCAATTGCAGAAAACCGCCGGCATTCATCATATCCCATCGAATGATTTTTCCTTTTACGACCAGGTACTCGACACGAGCGCTTTGGTCGGAGCAATCCCGCCGCGCTACCATTGGAAAGGCGGCAACGTTGATCTAGCCACGTACTTTGCCATCGCGCGTGGCAGCAAAGGCGTTCCGGCAGCAGAAATGACCAAATGGTTTGACACCAATTACCATTATATCGTCCCGGAATTCTCACCGAACCAGAAATTTCAACTCTCCTCCACAAAGCCCGTGGATGAATTTCTCGAAGCCAAAGCCTTGGGCATCACGACGCGTCCGGTATTGATTGGGCCGGTTACTTATCTCACGCTGGGCAAGGCCAAGGGAGGTGATTTCGCGCTGCTCACGTTGCTGGAAAACCTTTTGCCTGTGTATGCAGAAATCCTCAAGCGCCTCGCAGACGCCGGGGCCGAGTGGGTGCAACTAGATGAGCCGGTATTGGCATTGGATGCTACAGAGGAAACCCGTAAAGCATTGGCGCACGCGTATCAAACGCTGCGTGTTGCCGCCCCTTCGCTCAAAATTCTAATTGCCACATATTTTGAAGGTTTGCGGGATAATGCGGCTGCTGCACTGGCGTTGCCGGTGGATGCACTGCACGTAGACCTCGTGCGCGCACCGCAGCAGTTGGACGAGCTGTTGCCGCAAATTCCCAAACATCTGAGCCTTTCACTTGGCCTCGTCGATGGACGTAACATTTGGCGCTGTGACGTGCGCCAAGCTTCCGTGACCGTGCAACGTGCGGTGCAAGCATTGGGAACCGATCGCATATTGGTAGGTCCAAGCTGTTCGCTCCTGCATGCTCCGGTGGACTTGGAGCACGAAACGAAACTGGATACTGAAGTAAAGTCATGGCTCGCCTTCGCGAAGCAAAAGCTGGGCGAAATCGCCGCGCTAACGAAAGCGGCCAATGGCGACTCCATTGATGCAGAACTGCAAGCAAGCGATGCGATTGTTAGTTCGCGCAAGAGTTCCACGCGCATCCACAGCCAAGCCGTCAAGCAGTGTGCCGCTGCTGTGACTGGGCCGATGCTCCAGCGGAAAAGCCCGTTCTCCAAGCGCCGCCCGGTTCAGCGCGAGCGGTTGCAGCTGCCGGCATTTCCTACGACCACGATCGGCTCGTTCCCGCAGACGGCCGAGGTTCGCAAGGCCCGCGCGTCATTTAAAAAAGGTGACACAACCCAGGCGCAGTACGACCAATTCTTGCGTGAAGAGACCGAGCGTTGCGTCCGATTCCAGGAGGAAGTGGGCTTGGACGTGCTGGTGCACGGTGAGTTCGAGCGCAACGACATGGTCGAGTATTTCGGCGAGCAGCTCGCCGGTTTTACTTTCACGCAAAACGGCTGGGTGCAGTCGTACGGTTCCCGTTGCGTTAAGCCGCCGGTCATTTACGGCGACGTGTCGCGACCCCAGCCCATGACGGTGGAATGGTCGCGCTACGCCCAGTCGCTTACCCAAAAACCGATGAAGGGAATGCTCACCGGTCCGGTGACCATTCTGCAGTGGTCCTTCGTGCGCAACGACCAACCGCGAAGCGAGACGTGCAAGCAGATCGCCTTGGCGATTCGCGATGAAGTTGTCGACCTGGAAGCGGCGGGCATTTCCGTCGTCCAGATTGACGAGCCCGCGATTCGTGAAGGTTTGCCGCTGCGCCGCGAGGATTGGAACGCTTACCTGCGCTGGGCGGTGGATGCTTTTCGTCTCTCGGCCAGCGGTGTTACCGATCAAACGCAGATCCACACGCACATGTGCTACGCGGAATTCAATGACATCATTCACTCAGTGGCTGAGATGGACGCGGATGTCATTTCCATTGAAACATCACGTTCGCAGATGGAGCTCCTGCAGGCGTTCGTCGACTTCAAGTACCCGAACGAAATCGGGCCCGGTGTCTACGACATCCATTCGCCACGCGTGCCGTCGGTGGAGGAAATGGGAGCGCTGCTCAAGAAGGCCGCTGCGGTCATTCCATTGGACCAGCTGTGGGTGAATCCCGACTGTGGCCTCAAGACCCGCGCGTGGGCCGAGACCAAAGCGGCGCTCATCCTCATGGTGCAAGCGGCTCGCGAAATGCGCGAAGGCGCGGCTCCATCCAAAACGCGCTTGGCCCAGGCTGGCAGCGTTTCCTAGGCTCTGCGTTAAAGGGATGGTTGGCCATCCCCGAGGGCTGCGCGTGATTTGCTTGCTGCGCGATTTCGGGCGCAGCATAGTCCCTCGCGGCCAAACGGCTTGGCTCCCATAGCTTAACGGATAAAGCAACGGTCTTCTAAACCGTAGAGTGCTGGTTCGATTCCAGCTGGGAGCGAACGGGTTCGGGGGCTCGGACGGATTTTAGGTGGACGATCGGAGCGCGGGACGGTACTTCTTGAAAACATAGGTATGGTGGCTCCAAATTTTCCCATGCGTAAATACGCCGAGGCCATCGGTCAAAGCCTGGGTATTGTTGGTCCCACTGTAGATCGTGTCACGCGCGTTGATGGGGATCGTTTAGTCGTGTCCGGTGTGGATGAGGATGATTTATTTCGTACAGTAGATCTGGATGTGCCGCAGCTTGTTGATGGACGAGTACGCCAAGGTTACGTGTCTAGGTTTTCCATTGATCCAGTGTGGGATGGTGGTAGAGTGGAATTTTCTCCCAGCTATGGTGCGCAAGGTCGGGTTTTGATTATTAAACGGCCGGGTAAGAATGGATGGGTTGAACGCCTGTCTGGGCGGAATGTGCAAATGGCAGATTCAAGCGCAGGATATGGTAATGGAAAGCATGTGCAAGCTGCTGCTGCTGAATGGCTTAGAGTTGTTGAAGCACGAAACCAGGCTTTGCAGAGTCTAGGATTAGAATCGGCCGGGGACGATGGGATTAAGCAAGGTCCATATGCTGCATTGCTCAAGCATGCGGGTGGGCGGAGAGCCCCCGGAGTTTTGGCTGCAGCGGTTCATTCGCTTCCGATAGAAGCAAGTCCCCGCGAAGAATTCCCATACAAGAACCGGTGGGGGTGGTGGTAGCTTGAGCCCCCCACTTTTAAAACTGAAAAAACTCCTTGCGCGGTTTAATAAAACCTGCAAAGCTGATCGTCCCTTGTCTTCCGAGATAAGGGGCCGCTTGCACCGAAAGCATGCCGTCTCCGGCCTGCTTTTGCAAAGCTACCGCTGCTTCAAGCACGGTCCGATAAATGCGTGCGACGGTCTGCCGGAGCTTTACCGCTCCTCCAAGCGCAGATCGTCCTCCATGCGATCAGTAAAATCGTAGGAACACGCCCTTGTCGGCGTGTTTTTTGTTCGGGAACGTGCACGCGAATCCCGGCTTGGCCGGAACCGATCAAAAAATAATTTCTATGCCTACGCTTCAACAACTTGTCCGCAAGGGACGCCGCCGCACTCAGGTGAAGACCAAGTCGCCTGCGCTCAAAGACTGCCCTCAGCGCCGCGGCGTTTGTGTGCAGGTAATGACGCGTACGCCCAAAAAGCCGAACTCGGCGCTGCGTAAAGTCGCCAAGGTCCGTTTGACCAACGGGCATGAAGTCATCGCCTATATTCCCGGCGAAGGCCACAATTTGCAGGAGCACTCGATCGTCCTCATCCGCGGCGGCCGCGTAAAGGATTTGCCGGGTGTGCGCTACCATATCGTCCGCGGAACGCTCGATGCCACCGGCGCGGTCGGTCCGTCCAGCACCAACAAGCTCAACCGCAACGTTTCGCGCAGTAAGTATGGCGTCAAGCGTCCTAAGAAAAGCGGCGACGCCAAAAAATAATCAACCGATAACTTTTACAGAGAATTCGTTATGTCCAGACGCCATCGCGCTACTATCCGAGTCACCGTGCCTGACAGCCGGTTTGAGTCCCCCGTCGTCGGTCTGATCATCAACTGCGTCATGGAGCGGGGCAAGAAAGCCCTCGCGTCCCGCATCGTGTACGGCGCGCTCGACCTCATTAATAAAGACAACGCCAGCGGTGATCCGCTCGAGCTTTTGAACCGCGCGATTGAAAACGCGCGTCCTCGCCTTGAAGTAAAGGCCCGTCGTATCGGCGGCGCAACGCTTCAAGTGCCGATGGAGGTAACCCCCGAGCGGGGCCGCCGTCTGGCGATCGATGCGCTCGTCAAGGGTGCCAAAAAACGCAAAGGCCCGGCCTTCAAAGCGCTGGCGTCCGAACTGCGCGACGCGGCCGGCAACCAAGGCGCGGCGATCCGCAAAAAAGAAGAAATGCACAAGATGGCCCAGGCCAACCGTGCGTTTGCCCACCTCAATTTCCGCTCCAACCGCTCGTAACAGTTACGCTCACACTTCTCACCGCCTCGTCTCATGTCCGCCACCGCCCCAGCCAAACCAGCCGCCGCTGGCCTCAATTCGCCGAACCGTGCGTATCCGCTTGAACGGACGCGCAACATCGGTATTGCCGCGCACATTGACGCGGGCAAAACGACGACGACCGAGCGCATTCTTTTCTACACGGGCTCCATTTATAAAATGGGCGAAGTGCACGATGGAACCGCCACCACCGACTGGATGGCGCAGGAGCAGGAGCGCGGCATCACGATCACTTCCGCCGCCACGACGTGCTTCTGGACTGCCAAGAAGGAAGAGGGCTTGGTTAAGCCGTATGAGGGTCAAAAATTTCGTGTCAACATTATCGACACACCCGGCCACGTCGACTTTACCGCCGAGGTAGAGCGCTCGCTCCGCGTGCTCGACGGCGCGGTCGCGGTTTTCTGTGGCGTCGCGGGCGTCCAGCCTCAGTCTGAGACCGTCTGGCGCCAGGCCGATAAGTACGGTGTGCCGCGCATCGCATTCGTCAACAAGATGGACCGCACCGGCGCGAATTTTGATAACGCCGTCGCCGAAATGCGCAGCAAGCTTGGCGCCAACGCGTGGCCGGTGCTCATGCCACTGGGCAGCGAGGACAAGCTCAAGGGCCAGATCGACATCGTCAATCAGCGCGCCATCATTTACTCCGACGACGATAAGCTCGGCTCGGTCTATTCGGTAGAAGCGATTCCGGCCGAGTATCAGGAAGCGGCCAAAAAGGCCCTGCAGGATTTGGTTGAAGCTGTCGCCGATAAGGACGAAGAAGTCGGCCAGCTCTTCCTCGAAGAAAAGCAGCCCACGCCGCTGCAACTCAAGCAGGCCATTCGCCGCATTACCGTCAGCAACCAATTTGTTCCCGTCGTCGGCGGGTCCGCATTCAAGAACAAGGGTGTCCAAACGCTGGTGGATGCAGTTGTCGATTACCTCCCAAGCCCGCTGGATATTCCTCCGCAAAAAGGGATGCACCCGGATACGCGCGAGCACATTCCCGTCTCGCCCAACGACAGCGGCAAATTCTGCGCGCTCGCGTTCAAGCTTTGGAGCGATGAATACGTCGGCAAGCTCGTATTCTTCCGCGTCTACTCCGGCTCCCTCAAGAAGGGTGACACTGTTTACAACCCCCGCACCAACAAGCGCGAGCGCATCAGCCGCCTCCTACAGATGCAGGCCGACAAGCGGGATGAGATCGACGTCGTGCACTCGGGTGATATCGCCGCGATCGTCGGCATTAAGGACGTCAAGACGGGCGACACGCTCTGCGAAGAAGATTTTGATATCGTGCTCGAGCCGCCGTCCTTCCCCGAGCCGGTCATCTCGATGGCGATCGAGCCCAAGACCAAGGCAGACCGCGAGAAAATGGGCGAGGGCCTCGGCCGCTTGATGGAAGAAGATCCGACGTTTTTTGTCACCACCAACGAAGAGACGGGGCAGACGATTATCGCGGGCATGGGCGAACTCCACCTCGATATTATTTGCGACCGTCTGCGGCGTGAATTCAACGTCCAGACCAACGCCGGCGCGCCGCAAATCGCGTACCGCGAAACGATCACCAAAAAAGCCGGCGGCGAAGGCAAGCTCATCAAGCAGTCCGGCGGTCGCGGTCAGTACGGCCACGTCATCCTCGAGATTTTCCCGAACGAACGCGGCGCGGGCACGGTCATCGAGAGCAAAGTCGTCGGCGGCAACATTCCGAAAGAATACATCAGCCCCTGCAAAAAGGGTGTGGAAGAGGGCTTGCTCAACGGCACGATCAACGGCTCGCAGGTGATCGACGTCACCGTCAATATTCTCGATGGTACGTACCACGAGGTCGACTCCAACGAGCTCGCGTTCAAAATCGCCGCCAGCATGGCCGTCAAAGACGCCATGAAAAAGGCCGCGCCTATTTTGCTCGAGCCGATGATGAAGGTCGAGGTCTCCACGCCGGACGAATACCAGGGTGATATTTTGGGCGATCTTAACCGTCGCCGCGGCAAGATCATGAACGTCGAGAGCAAGGGGACGAGCTCCAACGTGCACGCCGAAGTGCCGCTGGCCGAAATGTTCGGTTACGTCAACAACATCCGTTCGCTCTCGAAAGGCCGCGCGGCCTACTCAATGGAGCCGTCGCACTTCGAGCAAGTGCCCGCTTCCATCGTCGCGCAAATCACCGAGCAGAAGAAATAATTTTAAACCACCCAGAGAATTTTATATGGCAAAGACCCGCATCCGCATCCGCCTCAAGGCGTACGACTACCGCCTGCTCGACGCGACGGCCGTTGAAATCCGCAACACCGCGGCCAACACCGGCTCGGTGGTGGTGGGTCCCATTCCGCTGCCCACCCGCATCGAAATGTTCACTCTCAACAGCTCTCCCCACGTCGATAAAAAGAGCATGGACCAGTTCGAGCAGCGCACGCACAAGCGTTTCTTGGACATCAAAGACCCCACGGCGCAGACGATCGACGAGCTCAAAAAGCTCAGCGTTCCGGCAGGCGTCGATATTTCCATCGAAGTTGTCGAAAACAAATCCGCCCCCGCGGCTGCCAGCTCGGCGGCTCCGTCCAAAAAAGCTAAGCCGGCTGCTGCTTCCGCCTAAGCCCACTTCACTATAATTTACCAATCCTCACATTCGATTTTTTAACGCTCATGAAAGGCATCCTCGGACAAAAAGTTGGCATGACGCGCGTCTATGACGAAGCGGGCATGATCACGCCGGTGACCGTCATCCTGGCCGAACCCAACGCGGTCGTGCAGATCAAAACGCGCGAGCGTGACGGGTACGAAGCACTCCAGGTCGGCGTCGCGACTCAGAAAGAATCGCGCCTGTCGCGTCCGCTGCTGGGCCAGTTCAAGAAGGCCGGAGTCGCCGCGCACCGCTTCGTGCGCGAGCTGCCCGTTCCTTCCGAAGGTGAGCCGGTCAAAGTGGGCGATGCTATTTTGGTCACCCGCTTCCAGCCGGGCGAGTATGTGGACGTCATCGGCATTTCCAAGGGCAAGGGCTTCCAGGGCGTCGTTCGCCGGCATAACTTTGCCGGACAAGGCGCGGCGCACGGCTCCAAAACGCATCGTCGTAACGGTGCGATCGGCGAGCGCTCCACCCCCGGCCGCATTTACAAGAACCACGGCATGCCTGGTCAGATGGGCAAGACGCGTATTACCGTGCAGAATCTGCGCGTCGTCCAGGTGCGCGAGTCAGACAACGCCCTCTTGGTCCGCGGGGCGATCCCGGGGCCGCGCGGCAGCTACGTCCTGGTTCGCTTGGCCATCAAAGGTCAGCCCAAAGCCCGGACGCCTCAAGCCGCCAGCAAGAGTAACAAGCCCATCGTCAAGGCCTCTAAAAAATAATCCTTCAATAACCGAGCCAGAATTTCCATGAAAGCCACCGCCCTCACGCTTCCGGACGCCACGCGTCACCTGCAAGTTGAGCTCATCGCCAACGGCCGCGGCACGCAAGCCGTGCACGAAACGGTCGTTGCGTATCGCGCTAACCGCCGCGCCGGCACGCACTCGGTCAAGACCAAGGCGACCGTGAATCTTTCGGGCAAAAAACCCTGGAAGCAAAAGGGGACCGGCCGCGCTCGTGCCGGGTACGCCTCCTCGCCCATCTGGCGTGGCGGCGGCGTGGTCTTCGGTCCGCATCCGCGCGACTATTCCAAGAAGACGCCTAAAAAGGTCAAGCAGCTCGCCCTCAAAAAAGCGCTGAGCGTCCGCGCGCAGTCCGGCGGCCTCATGATGTTTGATCAAATCTCCCTTTCCAAGCCCAAGACCAAAGAGCTCGTCGCGCTCCTGGCTCCGTATCGGACCGAGAAAGAATCACTGCTCCTAGTCCTCGCCGCGCCCGACGCCAGCTTGCACCGGGCCGCGCGCAACCATCCGCGCCTCGAGACGACGACGGGGGCCGAGCTCAACGCCGAGCAAATTCTCAAGCACGCGAAGGTGCTGGTAAGCGAAGCGGCATTTTCAGTGCTGGCCGAGCGTCTCAAGAAAAGTTCCAAGAGCGACGGCGCTGCTACCGAAAAACCGGCTGCGAAAAAATCCACCTCCTCCACCTCCAAGAAGGATTAATTTTTTAACTTTCACCTCTTCCTGCCATGCGTGATCCCTACCAGATTATCCAAGACGTCTGCCTGACCGAAAAGGCTTCCCGCCTTTCCGAGAAGCACAACCAGTATGTGCTGCGCGTGGCCGTCAACGCCACCAAGCAGGAGATCCGCCACGCCGTCCAGGCGCTCTTCAAAAAGAAGGCGCTGCGCATCAACACCATGCAGATCGAAGGCAAGAAAAAGCAGATCCGCGGCAATCGCCCCGGCCGCCGCTCGCACTGGAAGAAAGCGCTCGTCACCTTGCCTGCCGGCGAAAAAATCGAGCTCGTGTAGGCAATTCGCATCCATCACTGAACGAACTTCACCCAATTTAATATATGGCCCTCAAAACTTTCCGACCGCTGACGCCGTCGCTGCGCACGACGCAGCTGGCCTCTTTTGAAGAGATCACCAAGAGCCGTCCCGAGAAGTCCCTTACGCGCGCACTGCGCAAGACGGGCGGCCGCAACGCGCACGGGCGGCTTACTTCGCGTCATCGCGGGGGTGGCCATAAGCAGCGCTACCGCATTATTGATTTCCGCCGCAACAAGCACGGCATCGCGGCGACGGTCGAGTCGATCGAATACGATCCGATTCGCACCGCGCGCATCGCGCTGTTGCAATACGCCGACGGCGAGAAGCGCTACATCGTAGCTCCGATCGGCCTTGCGGTTGGTTCCAAGCTCATGAGCGGCCCAACGGCAGCGCCCGATTTGGGTAACGCCTTGCCGCTGGAAAAAATTCCGCCCGGCACCTTTATTCACAATATTGAGCTTATGCCCGGTCGCGGCGGCCAGATGGTCCGTTCGGCTGGCGCAGCGGCGACACTCATGGCGCTCGACGCGGGCTACGCGCAGATCAAGCTTCCTTCCGGCGAAGTTCGCAAACTGCACCAGCAATGCCAGGCCACCATCGGCCAGGTCGGCAACGCCGAGCACGAGAACGTCTCGCTGGGCAAAGCAGGCCGCAACCGCTGGAAGGGTCGCCGTCCGCACGTGCGCGGCGTCGCGATGAACCCGGTCGACCACCCGATGGGCGGCGGTCAGGGCAAAAGCAAGGGTGGCGGCGGACGCCAGCACCCCGTCTCTCCTTGGGGCCAGCCGGCCAAGGGCAAAAAGACGCGCACCAAACACAAACCCTCCAACCGCTTTATCGTTCAGCGGCGCAACGCGAAGAAATAGCGCGGCGTTTCCTTAACACCTTTACCCACACCCGAATTATTATTTTATGAGCAGAAGCTTAAAGAAAGGCCCAGCCGTTGACCTGCGCTTGCTGGAAAAGGTCGAGAAGGCCCGTGCCACCGGCACCAAGGTACCGATCAAAACCTGGTCGCGCTGGTGCGTCATTACGCCCGAATTTGTCGGCATGACCTTCGCGGTGCACAACGGAAAAATTTTCATCCAAGTGACGGTGAACGAAAACATGGTCGGCCATAAGCTCGGTGAATTCGCGATGACGCGGACGTTCCGCGCGCACGGCGGCCACACCGAGAAAGCGGCCAAGTAATCTCATCTTATAAATTCTCATCATGACGACACCCGCTCTTCCACAAGCCAAGGCGATCACCCGCGCGGTGCGGATTTCCGCATTCAAAGTGCGGGAAGTGACGCGCGCCATTCAAGGCATGTCCGTGCACGACGCGGTTGACCGTTTGCGCTTCTGGCCGCGGAAAGGTGCGGCGTTTGTCGCCAAGACGCTCAAGAGCGCGATGGCCAACGCCGAGAACAACCACGGTATGCGCGTCGATAATCTCATCGTCAAAGAAGCAGTCGTCGGCGAGGGGCCCACCTTCAAGCGGTTCCAGCCCAAGGCGCGCGGTTCGGCGGGCCCGGTTCGCAAGCGCACCAGCCACATTCACATCACTCTGGCCGAGCGGCCGCCCGAAACGGCTGCCAAAAAGCCCGCGCGCGCTTCCGGCTCGAAAAAAGCTTCCAAATCCAAGACCGAAAAACCCGCAGCCTAATCGCCTTCGGCACCTTTCCTCGAATTTACAAAAAATCTAAAAGTTATGGGACAAAAAGTTAATCCAATCAGCTTCCGCCTTGCGTTCAATCGCAAGTGGCGTTCGGTCTGGTATGCCGACAAGCGCAAATTTCCGATCTACTTGTACGAGGATTGGCAGATCCGCCGTTTCCTGAAGAAGAAGTACGCCGGCGCCGCCGTCTCGCGCATCATCATCGAGCGCGCGTCCGACCGCCTGCGCGTCAACATCCACACCGCACGTCCGGGCATGATCATCGGCCGCAAAGCCGCTGAGCTCGACAAGGTGCGCGAAGAGGTGGCAGCGCTCTCCAAGGTTGCCCGCGAAGTGTTGGTCGACGTCAAAGAAGTCAAAGCGCCCGAGCTCGATGCGCAGCTTGTCGCCGAGAATATTGCGCTGCAGATCGAGCGCCGTATCTCCTTCCGCCGCGCGATGAAAAAGGCTGTGCAAATCACGATGGATGCCGGCGCCGACGGCGTGCGCATCCGCTGCTCGGGCCGCTTGGGCGGCACCGATATCGCGCGCACCGAAGAACAGCGCCAGGGCCGCGTTCCGTTGCATACGCTCCGGGCGGATATCGACTACGGCTTTGCCGAAGCGCATTCGAGCGGAAAAATTGGCGTCAAAGTCTGGGTCTGCCGCAAGGACGAGCCCATTGCCAATGCCGCACCCACAGCGTCAGCCGCATAACCTGCACCTCCTCAACCATTCTTAGTTAACTCCATCGCTCACTAGAAAATTCTATGGCTCTCGTTCCCAAACGCGTCAAGTATCGCAAAACGCAGCGCGGCAGTCGCAAAGGCTTCGCGTCGCGTGGCATCAAGATCAGTTTCGGCTCGTACGGGCTGCAGGCGCTCGGTCGCGCTTGGATGACCAACGTGCAGATCGAGGCCTCGCGTGTTGCGATCACCCGCAACATGAAGCGCAAGGGCAAGCTCTGGATCCGCGTCTTCCCAGATAAGTCCGTTACTTCGCGCCCGCCTGAAACCCGGATGGGTAAAGGTAAGGGACAGCCCGAGCACTGGGTCGCGGTTATCAAGCCCGGCGTGGTCCTCTTTGAACTCGACGGTCTCACCGAAACGGTAGCGCGCGAGTGCTTCCGCCTGGCAGATGCCAAGCTGCCGTTCCGCACGCGCTTTATTACCCGCAAGGGCCGGTTCTAAATCAAAAATTTAGCCAAACGCTTTCTATGAAAAACAACGAACTCAAAACCCTCCGCGGCATGACCGATGACGAGCTTACCGCCAAAACGCGGGAAGCGCAGGCCGAGCGCTTTAACCTGACATTGCGCAAGCGCATGGGTCAGCTCGAAAAGCCCAGCCGCCTGCGGGAGCTCAAGCGGCAAGTCGCGCGGATCGAAACGCTCCGCACCGAGCGCAAAAACAAAGCGACTGTCTCGCCCGCGAAAAAATAATTTAATAGAATCAATAGAGAATACCTTTTATGAAATCCGCCCCTTCTGCCGCCGCCGCGACACCCGCGTCGGCCTCTGCGCTTCGCCTGGGCGAAGTCGTTTCCAACCAAATGGACAAGACCATCGTTGTGCGCGTGGTGCGCCGCGTTCCGCATGCCCGCTTCAAGAAAATCATCAAAATCAGCAAGAAGTTTTACGTGCACGACGAGAAAAACGAGGCTAAGGTGGGCGATCAGGTCTCCTTTAGTCCGACGCGCCCGCTGAGCCGTCTCAAGCGGTGGCGCTTGGTGGCCGTCAAACGCCGCGCGGATGATGTCGCGGGAATCGTGCTCAAGGAATCTGCTTCAACCTAACTTTAAATCGAAACGCTAGCTTTCACCGGATTATTTTATGGGATTTCAAGTACGCACCTGGGCGGATGTGGCCGATAACAGCGGCGCACGCCGGATCAAGGTCATACCGCTCAAGAAAAACACTAGCCACCTCGGCGACGTGATCCGTGGGCACGTTCGTGAGGCGGATGCTTCCAGCCCAATCAAAAAAGGGCAGGTCGTCAAATGCGTCATCGTGCGCACACGCGAACGCCGCCGGCGCTCGGATGGCTCGTACATCCGGTTTGATAACAACGCGGTCGTCCTGATCAAGGACGATGGCGAGCCGATCGGCACGCGCATCTTCGGCCCCGTCGCGCGTGAACTGCGTGATCTTAAGTTTATGAAAATCGTTTCACTCGCCGAGGAGGTCGTCTAGTTATGCTCCGCGCACGAAAAGCCAAAAGCACGTTTCAACCCGTCGCGAAGGCGCCGGTTAAAAAGGACGAACTGGTCGTCGTCATGGCAGGCGCGCATCGCGGTAGCCGTGGCAAGGTATTGGCCGTTTCCCGCAACCGCGGCCGCGTTTTGATTGAAGGCGTCGGGATGATCAAAAAATCCGTCCGCCGCTCGCAGCAGCAGCCACAAGGCGGGTTCGCGCAGAAAGAGGGCTGGCTCAACTGGTCCAACGTCATGTCCGCCGAACGGTATGATGCACGCCGCTCCAAGCGTGGCACGGCTGCGTCCGCTGCTTCTAAACCCAAAACTGCCAAAGCTAGCTAGAATATCAGTTAATAAGAATCCATTTTTATGAAAACCGCTCCTACGCTTTCCTCCCTGCAGCGCGAATACCGCGACACGATAGCGCCGCGTCTCGTGGAGTCCCGCGGCTACAAAAACCTGCACCAGGTTCCGCGGATGGAAAAAATCGTTATTAATTGCAGCGTGGGCTCGGCCGCCGACCCCAAGGCAGCGCTCGACGAAGCAGTGAATGATCTCACGCTCATCGCCGGCCAACGCCCCGTGCGTACGATCGCGCGCAAGAGCATCTCCAACTTCAAGCTCCGCGCGGGCCAGGAGATCGGCTGCCGCGTCACCCTCCGCGGGCGCCGCATGAACGAATTTCTGGAGCGGTTCATCAACGCCGCACTGGCGCGCATCCGCGACTTCCGCGGTGTTTCACCTCGCGCATTCGATGGGCAAGGCAACTACACATTCGGCATTTCCGACCACACCATCTTCCCTGAGATTGAGCTCGAGAAGGTCAAGCGGGCGCTGGGGATGGATATCACCCTGGTCACGAGTGCCAAGAACGATGCGGACGGCCGGGCACTGCTCGAAGCGCTAGGCATGCCATTCTCCGACAAGCCGCGCACCGAAGCTTCGCAAAAGAATTAATTACACCCTTACCGCATCAATCTAAAACTACACCCGTATGGCAAAGAAATCCTGGATCGCAAAGCAAGGCCGGCCGCCCAAATTCAAGACGCGCGCGTACAACCGCTGCAATATGTCGGGCCGTCGCCGCAGCTACCATCGCAAGTACGGCGCCAGCCGCATTCAGCTGCGCGAACTCATCTCCTGGGGAGAAGTCCCCGGCGTTACCAAATCCAGCTGGTAGTCTGCCGATTCAAAATATTTAATCCTTATATCTTTATGCAAACCGATCCTATCGCCGATTTCGCGACCGCGCTGCGCAACGCTCTCCGAGCGGGCCTACCCGAAGTCGTCGTGCCGCACTCCAAGCTCAAGGCAGAAATTGCCCGCGTCCTCCAAGACGAAGGTTATGCCGATGGAGTTGAAACGCTCTCTGAGAAAAAGTCTGCCCATCGCCGACTGCGCGTCCGCCTCAAACGCGGCGAGCGCGGCGAATACGCCATGACGGGTATCGAGCGCAAAAGCAAGCCGGGTGGACGTTGGTACGTTGGCAGTGGGGATGTCCCGCGAGTCGCCAGCGGCTTGGGCACTCCCATCCTTTCCACCTCCAAGGGCGTCATGTCGGGCCACCAAGCGCGCAAGCTCAAGCTCGGCGGCGAAGTCCTGCTTTTCATCAAGTAATCCACTCCATTCAGATTCAACCAAAAGTTTTATGTCTAAAATAGGTCGCCAACCGATTGCACTTCCCGAGAAGGTGAAAGTTGCCGTCAACGGTCCGCAGGTGAATGTCGAGGGGCCCAAGGGCAAGCTCGGCCTGAAGATCACCGGCCCCATCACTGCCCGCTTGGATGGGACGACGCTCATTGTCGAAAGCAAGGGCACGGCCCGTCAGGACCGCGCCTACCACGGCTTGTGGCGCAGCTTGCTCGCCAACGCGGTGCACGGCGTGAACGAAGGCTTCAAGAAATCCCTCGAAATCCAAGGCGTCGGCTTCAAGGCCGCCATCCAAGGCAAAATGCTGGTGCTCAACCTCGGCTTTTCGCACGCGATCAACTATCCGATTGCCGATGATCTTAAGATCACCGTCACCGATAACACCAAGCTGACGATCGAAGGAATCGACAAGCAGCGCGTCGGCGCCGCCGCATCTGAAATTCGCGCCTTCGCTCCGCCCGATCCGTATAAAGGCAAGGGCGTCCGCTACGCGGGTGAGAAGCCTCGCCGCAAGGCCGGCAAGACTGCCCAGAGCAAGTAATCTTCAACCTATTCTTAACTTATGCCCACGCTTACTCGTAAAATCGCACGCCGCCGCGTCCACGCGCGCATCCGCAAAAAGGTGCGCGGCACCGCTGAGCGCCCGCGCCTGGCTGTCCACTTTTCCGGACAGCACATCTACGCGCAGCTCATTGATGACGAGGCCGGTCGCACGCTCGCTGCTGTCTGCACGACTCAAAAAGATTTGGCAGCGCAAAAGCATCGCCCGAACGTCAAAGGCGCCGAAAAAATCGGTGCCACGGTTGCTGAAAAAGCCAAAGCCAAAGGGATCGAGCTGGTGGTTTTTGACCGCGGCGGATTTACCTATCACGGCAAAATCAAAGCGCTGGCCGATGCGGCTCGTGCCGGCGGCCTGAAATTTTAATTACTTATTTTATGGAAGATACACCCGCGACTCCCGCCCCCACTGATTCTACGAACGACGCACCGACGCCCGAGGCGCCCGTTGCAACAGCGGCTCCTGCAGCCGCTGAAGCTCCCGCTGCGGAGGCAAGCACTCCTACTGCCGCGCCCGCGGAACGTCCCGGACGTGGCGGCCAGCGCGGCGGCGGCGGTCCCGGGCAGCGTCGCGGCGGCCGACGGGGCGCCCCTCGCAACCGCGATTCCGAGCAAAGCAATCCAGATGCGCCGGTTGAAATCACCGTGCAGATCAACCGCTGTTCGAAGGTCCGCAAGGGCGGCCGCACGTTCAGCTTCAGTGCGCTGATCGTCGTCGGCGACCGCAAAGGTAAAGTCGGCATTGGCTTTGGAAAAGCCAACGAAGTGCCCGATGCGATCCGCAAAGCGACCGACGCGGCGCGCAAGCAGCTCGAAACAGTTTGCCTCAAAGACGCGACGCTTCCGCACGAAGCATACGGCGAGTACGATGGCGCACGCGTTCTCTTGCGTCCCGCTTCTCCGGGAACGGGGCTCATCGCGGGCGGTGGCGTCCGTGCGGTGCTCGAAGCCGCCGGCGTTAAAGACGTATTGGCCAAGTCGCTCGGCTCCAACAATCCGATCAATATGGTCAAGGCAGCACTCGCGGCGCTGCGCCAAATGCGCGGTCGGGATCACATTCTGCGACTCCGCGGCAAGCGCGTCAAATCTGCCTCTCCTGCTGAAGCTCCGGCTGCAGTCGCGGCGTAATCTTCGCGTAGAATCTTTCACTTCAATTATTCAGGGAACTTTAGATCATGCAACTGCACACGATGAAACCACGCCCCGGCGCTCGGCACCGGGTCAAGCGGCTGGGCTGCGGCGAAAGCTCGGGCCACGGCAAAACTTCCGGCAAGGGCCACAAGGGGCAGAAGGCCCGTTCGGGCGGCAGCATCCGTCTGGGGTTTGAAGGCGGTCAGATGCCGCTGCTGCGCCGTTTGCCAAAGCGCGGCTTTAACAATGTGAATTTCCGCGTGCAGTACGCGCCCGTGAACGTCGGCGCGCTCGATGCGCTCGCCAAAGCGGGCATCCAAATTGTGGACGAAGCAGCGCTGCGCAAAGCGGGCCTCATTAATGGTCGCTACGACGGCGTCAAGCTGCTGGGCACCGGAGAGGTGACGCAGAAAATCACGGTTCGCGTGCACGCGGCCAGCGCCGGAGCGAAGGAAAAAATCCAGAAAGCCGGCGGCACGCTCGAGCTCAAGCCAGTGCGTTCTGCGGTTGAAAAGCCAAAGCCGGCATCGGCTAAGGCCAGCAAAGCCAAATAGGGCTGCAGGCAATCCGGCTGCGCGTGGGGAAGGGCGGAACTTTCCATTTTTCCCGGCAGGCACCAAAAAACAGATTCATTTTTTTAACCCGACATGCTCGCCGCATTTGCCAATTGCTTTAAGATCGCCGAGCTGCGCCAGCGCATCCTCTTCACGCTCGCGCTGGTCGTCGTGGTCCGCATCGGTGCGCAAATTCCGTGCCCTGGCGTCAACGCGGCGGTGCTGGGAGAATTTTTCTCCAACGTAATCGACCAGCAGGCGCAGGGGAGCGTGCTGGGTCTCTTCAACCTGTTCAGCGGCGGCGCGCTTGAAAATTGCGCGATCTTTTCTTTGAGCATCATGCCGTACATCAGTGCGAGCATCATCATGCAGCTGCTCACGGCGGTCATTCCGTCGCTCAACAAGCTCGCGCGTGAAGAGGGCGGCCGCTCGAAGATCAACCAGTACACCCGCGTGATGACGATCGGGCTCTGCATTTTTCAGGGATATCTTTTCGCCGTCGGTTTTGAGAACCCCGAGAGCATTCCTTTCCTGCAGGGCATCAGCCAGATCACTGAGCGCGTCGGCCCGCTGGTCGCCGAGCCGGGCTGGAGCTTCCGGATTCTGACGGTCATCACCTTGACGACAGGCACGATGCTGCTCATGTGGCTGGGCGAGCAGATCACCGACAAGGGGATCGGTAACGGCGTTTCGCTCGTCATCACCGTCGGCATTGTCGCGCGCCTGCCCGCAGGTCTTTTGCAAGCGTGGGAAAAATTTGTCCCGTCCTCCGACGCGCCCGCGACCAGTCCGCTGGTGCTCGTGCTGCTCCTCGCGTTCCTTTTCGGTGTCGTTGCCGCGACGATCGCTATCACGCAAGGGATGCGCAAAATTCCCGTGCAGTATGCCAAGCAGGTGCGCGGCAATAAAGTTTACGGCGGGCAGAGCACCTTCCTGCCGCTGCGCGTCAATTACGCGGGCGTCATGCCCATCATCTTTGCGCAATCGATTTTGCTCTTCCCCTCGATGATCGTCGGCTTCCTCTTCCCGCAATCTCCGATGGCGGCGTCGCTCGCGCATCACCTCAACACCGGCTGGGTTCACTATTCACTCTTTGGCGGAATGATTCTCTTTTTCTCGTACTTCTGGGTCGCGACGCAATTTAACCCCGTCCAAATCGCCGACGACTTGAAGAAGCACGGCGGCTTTATTCCTGGCATCCGTCCGGGGCAGGTGACGGCTGATTTCTTGGACTTCGCAATGACCCGCCTTACGCTCGCCGGCGCAATCTTCCTGACGATCCTGGCTGTGTTGCCGATGATCGTCCAAAGCACGTTGCAAATTCCGCAGATCGCGGCGCAGTTTTTCGGCGGGACGAGCTTGCTGATTTTGGTCGGCGTGATGCTCGATACGATGCGGCAGATGGAGACGTTCCTCCTGCAGCGGCACTACGACGGCTTCCTCAAGAAGGGCAAGCTCCGCGGCCGCGCGACCAGCGGCGTCGGCTCACAGGGCCAGGCGCCCGACGGCGGAATGATGGTCTGGGTCTACGTCTTTTTCGCGGTGATCGTCCTCGCGTTTGTCACCATCTCTTTAGTACGGTAGAGTTGTACCGTGATTCCGATCAAGACACCGGCGGAAATTGAAAAAATGCGCGCCAGCGGCCGCGCCGTCGCCGTCGTTCGAGAAGCGCTCGCCAAGGCCATCGCTCCCGGCGTTACGACCAAGCAAATTGATACAATGGCCGGTGAGCTGATCGCCCAGCAGGGCGGGACGAGTGCGTTCTTGGGCTATCGCGGATTCCCGGGGCAGATTTGCATTTCGCTCAACGAGGAAGTCGTGCACGGGATCGGCGGCGCGCGTTCCATTCAGTATGGCGATTTGGTGAAGCTCGACGTTGGGATCGTGCTGGGCGGCTGGATTGGCGATACGGCGGTGAGCGTCATCGTCGGAGAAGCGGACGCCGCGACGCAAAAACTTTGCCGCTGCACGCAGGACGCGCTTGCCGCCGGCATCGCGCAAGCCCGCGCGGGTGCTCGGGTGCGAGATATTTCCGCGGCGGTTGAGGCGTGCGCTGTGCGAGACGGTTTTAGCGTCGTGCGCGAGTTCGTCGGCCACGGCGTCGGAAAAAAATTACACGAGGAGCCGCAGATCCCCAACTACGTCACGGCGGGCGGATTGCAGAAGCTCAAGGCCGGGATGACGTTGGCCATTGAGCCGATGATCAATGTGGGAGAGGCGGGGGTTCGCATCCTGGCCGATGGGTGGACGGTGGTGACGACCGACAGCGCCCGATCTGCGCATTTCGAACATACCGTGCTAGTTACAGAAGGTGAGCCGGAGATTTTAACCCGTCCCTAAAGGGCGTTTTCTGCCATGCATCCGCGCGATCCATACGTCGTCACCGCTCGGGTGATTGAGGCCGTGACGCCGATTGTCTACCGGGTCGAGCTGGCCAACGGGCACCGGCTGATGGCCCACGCCTCGGGCTCCATGCGCATGCACTTCATTCAGCACTTGCCAGGAGAGAAAATTTTGCTAGAAATCTCACCCTACGACTTGACGCGTGGTCGGCTCCTTTTGCCGGGCCAGGCGGCTTCGTCTTCGGATAAAAAGTCGTAAAAATTTAATATATAAAAAGTATGAAAGTTCGGGCCTCCGTCAGACAACGCGATCCTAACGATAAACTCGTTCGGCGCCGCGGTGTTTTACGCGTCATCAACAAAGCCAATCCTCGGCGCAAACAACGCCAGGGGTAGGGGCGCATCGTCCCTGCTGCTTTTCAAGGCCCGTTTTCAATCACAATCTTCCACCGTCCCTTCGATCCTTATGCCACGCCTCCTTGGAATTGATATTCGCTCCGAAAAACAGATATGGGTCGCGCTGACCGATCTGCACGGAATCGGCCGCAGCCGCGCTCTGCTGATTGTTGAGCAGGCGCAGATCAAGCCAGAGACGCTCGCCAAAGCGATCACGGCCGAGGAAATGACGCGCATCTTGCAGGTCATCCAGGAGCGCAACTTTACCATCGAGGGCGACCTTCGCCGCGAGCAGCAGCAAAACCTCAAGCGCTTGCAGGCGATCAACTGCTACCGCGGCATCCGTCATCGCCGTGGGTTGCCGGTCCGGGGTCAGCGCACCTCCACCAACGCCCGCACCCGCAAGGGCAAACGCAAGACGGTCGGCGTTGTCCGCAATAAAGATGCCAAAACGGCTAAGACTTAAATTTTACGCTGAATCCTTCCGCGCTCTCTTAATCGCATCTCTCTTTTTATGTCCGACGAATCGACTCCAAAACCTGAAGCTCAAGCCGAAACACCCGCCGCTGCTTCCGCGAATGAATCCACGCCTGCGCGCAAAGCTCCGGCCAAGGCGAAAGCCCCCGGCGCTTCCAAGGCGCCTGCCAAAGCAGCGAGCGCTGAAGGCGCACCGGCAGAAGCTTCGGCTCCAAAAGAAAAAGCAGCCAAGCCCGCCGCCCCTGCTGCTGCGGCTCCCGCTCCCGCCGCGGCTGGTGGTGAGCTCAGCCTGACCGAAATGCCGCTCGACCCCAATTTGATGGAAAAGCCCAAGACGGGTAAATCCAAGAAAGCCAAAAATGTTACCAGCGGCATCGCGCACGTTCTGGCGACGTTCAATAACACGATCGTCTGCATCACCGATTTGAGCGGCAATGTCCTCTCCTGGGCGAGCGCCGGCAAGTGCGGCTTCCGTGGCTCCAAAAAAGCGACTGCCTACGTCGGCAACGTCGTCGCCCACCGCGCAGGGTTTGATGCCATGCAGGCCTCCAGCCTCCGTGAAGTCCGCGTCCGCGTCAAAGGTCCGGGCACCGGCCGTGAGTCCGCCGTCCGTGCGTTGCAAGCGATCGGCCTAGAAATCACTTCCATCACCGATGTCACGCCGCTGCCCCACAACGGCTGCCGCCCGCGCAAATCCCGCCGGGTGTAAAACCTCAAACTTCCCCTTCGTAATTCTGCACTTCTGATTTTATGGCACGTTATCGCGGTCCCCGTACCAAAAAAAGCCGCCGTTACGGCGTTGCGCTCTTCGGTCCCTCCAAAGCGTTCGAACGCAAAAATTATCCCCCGGGCGTCCATGGCGATAAAGGCCGCCGTCGGAAAGAAGGCTACGGTGAAGCGCTCGCCGAGAAGCAGAAGTTTAAGCTGTATTACGGCCTGCTCGAAAAGCAGTTCCGCCGCTATTATGAGATCGCGCGCCGCCGCCGTGGCGTCACCGGTGAGAATTTACTGCAGCTCCTCGAAACGCGCATCGATAACATCGTCTACCGCTTTGGGTTCGCCAACTCGCACCGTTCGGCCCGTCAGATGGTCGTCCACGGTCACGTCCAAGTCAACGGCCGCAAGGTGACTGCCGGCAACTACCATGCAAAGCCGGGCGATGTCGTGCAGATCAAAGACACGTCGATTAGCCGCCGCCTTGCAGCGACGGGGCTCGAAGCGATGCAAATCGCGCCCGTGCCCGACTGGCTCGCGCTGGAAAAAGAAGAATTTAAGGGCCAAATCAAACGCATGCCGGCCCGCGAAGAAATCAACCCGATCGGCAACGAGCAGCTCGTCGTCGAACTCTACTCCCGCTAACCCTTTCACCGGCCAGGCGCCCGCTCGAACGTTGGCGGGCAGTTGGCCTTCAACACAACCCTCTACGACGTTACTAGCCGGCTGTTGGTCCGGACCGTTTAATTCCGATTTTTCCCGAAGGCGTGGCATCGCCCGGGAGTTGGAAGAAAGCGGCCTCGGGAAACCCAGCGGGCTTCTGGAAAAAATAATTATGCCTATCCGACTCGGTCGATTCGAAATCCCCAACCGCCTCCAAAAAGACGAGGCAACTGCTACTCCCACCTACGCCAAGTTCACCGCGGGCCCGCTCGAGGCCGGCATGGGCTCCACCATCGGCAACTCGCTGCGGCGCGTTTTGCTTTCGCTGCTCGAAGGCGCGGCGGTCGCATCCGTCAAAATCGGCGGCGTGCAGCATGAATTCGCGACGATGCCCGGCGTAGTCGAAGATGTCATCGAAATCGTTCTCAATCTCAAAAAAGTGCTCTTCAAGCTTCCGAACCGGGACTCGCGCATGCTGACGCTCAGCGTCAATAAATCGGGCGAAGTGGTCGCGGGCGATGTGAAGCTCGACTCTGGCGTCGAAGTCGTCAACCCCGACCAGATCATCGCGACGCTCGATAAAAAGCAGCGCCTCGATATGGAGCTGGAAGTCAAAGTTGGCCGCGGCTTCGTCCCCGCCGAGTACAACAAGCGCACCGATCAATCCATCGGCGTCATCCCGGTGGACTCGCTCTTTTCACCTGTCCGCAAGGTCAAGTACGCGATCGAAAACGCGCGCGTCGGCCAGCGTACCGACTACGACAGCTTGGTTCTTGAAATCTGGACCGATGGCCGCCTCACGCCGGACGAAGCGCTGTTGCAGGCCTCGGCCGTGCTTCGCCATCACCTCGACCTGTTCGTCAACTTCGACGAGCGTCCGATCGAGTTTGAAGAAGCCAGCACGCAGATCAGCCAAGAAAACAGCAAGCTCAAGAAGCTCTTGGCGATGAGCGTCAACGAAATCGAGCTCTCGGTCCGCGCGGCGAATTGCCTCAACAACGCGAACATCACCACGGTCGGCCAGTTGGCCACCAAGACCGAGGCGGAGATGCTCAAGTACCGGAACTTCGGCAAGAAATCGCTCAACGAAATCAAGGACAAGCTCTTGCAGCTGGGCCTCGGCCTTGGCGTCAAGTTTGAGCCGGGCCTGATCGAAGAGCCGGTCGAAGCGCTCCAGGACTAAAGTTCTTCCCGTTCTCTCTGAACCTCCACTCTTCCTTCTTATGCGCCACCAAAAAAACACCCGCAAGCTCAGCCGCACGAGCCAGCACCGCGATGCGATGCTCGCCAACCTCGTCGTCAGCCTCATCCGCCACAACCGGGTTGAGACGACGCTCGCGAAGGCGCGCGCGCTGCGGCCGTTTGCTGAAAAAATCGTCACGCTTGGCAAAAAAGGCCAGCTGCACCACCGCCGTCTGGCGGTCGCACGCATCAAGCAGCCGACGGCGGTGTCGCGCCTCTTCACCGAGATCGCACCGCGCTTTGCCGGCCGCGCCGGTGGTTACACGCGCATCATTAAGCTTGGGCCCCGCCTCAACGACGCCGCCGAAATGGCGCTGATCGAGTGGGTGGATTACACGCCCAGCGCGCCAGCTCCGAAGGCCAAGAAAAAGAACGCCGGGACCGAAGCTGCTGCGGCGGGCAAGGCCAAAGAAGCCAAAGCGTAAGCGTAGGATAAAAATCCACAAGAAACGCCGGCCGCTCCTCCAGGGGCGGTTCGGCGTTTTTCATTGAGCGATAAAGTAAAGGCGGCGGTGGACTTGGCTCGCACTGATTTTATCGTTTTATTTTCTCTCTCAACCGAGCACTATAGTGCTCGGTTGAAGCATGTCGCAGGCGGCAAAAACATTTGATGAATTAGCGGCGGGGTCTCACCTGGCCCACTACGTCATCATGCAGAAAATCGCCGAGGGCGGCATGGGCGTCGTCTTCCAGGCGATCGAGCCGGCGCTGCAGCGTTACGTCGCCATCAAAGTACTGCGGCCCGAGTGGGCGTCAAATCCCGAGCAGGTGCAGTACTTCCTGCAAGAGGCGCAGGCCGTCGCCGCGCTCCGCCATCCGAACATCGTGCCGATTTATTACGTCGGGCAGCAGGATGAGATCGTTTTTTTCTCTATGGCCTACATCGAAGGCAACACGTTCGACGATTGGATCGAGATGAACCACCTGATGACGACGGAGGAGGCGCTGTGGTTCATGCAGCAGGCGGTCGCCGCGCTGCAGGCCGCCAGCCAGGCGAGCATCGTCCACTTGGACATCAAGCCGTCAAATTTTCTGATCGATCCGCCCGGCACGGTGATGCTGACCGATTTCGGATTGGCCGAGAGCTTGAACCGCGCGCTGATGGAGGAAGAGAAAAAGCGGGATGCATTCGGCACGCCGGCGTACGTCTCGCCGGAGCAGATCGAGCGGGAGCCGACCGATCAACGCACCGATATGTACTCGCTGGGGGCGAGCCTCTTTCATTTGATGACCGGGCATCCGCCGTTTGACGGCGCGACGGTGGAAGACATCATCGCCGGGCATTTGGAAAAACCGTTCCCGATGGAAGTGGCGCAGCAGGCGCGCGTGCCCCTCGGATGGATTTATCTCATCCGCAAGTTGATGGAACGCAAGCCGCAGGACCGGTTTCAAAATTACGAAGAGCTGGCCGAGACGCTCGCGCACGTCGACCGGTTCCGCTATCAGAGCGGCCCGCTGCCCGAGGCGCCCATCGCTCCGGTCATTTCGGTTGTCGCGCCGCGCGGTGGGAGCGATCCGGCACGCCTGCATGGACTGCTCCGGTCCAATAACGACTGGTCTGCTTCCCAAGTGGCCGACGTCAATTTGAACCTGTCGCCCAACAAAGTGTGGGATACTTACAAAAATCCGCAGCGGCCGCTGATGGTGGATGCGTTACAAGGAACGATTGCCGAGATCGCGCTCGATCAAGAGGGCGATCTGGCAGATTTGTCGCAGGCCGCCGAGCAAATCCCGGGCTTCCGCGAAGCGGCGTTCCAGCTGGCCGAGTTTTTTGGAAAAATGTCCGGCATCACACCGACGGACGATGCTCAGGCGCTGGAGGTGCTGGGCCTCCGCCGCGCGCGGGCGCTCGCGCTGACGTTCTTCGGGCTCAATTTTGAAATGAAAGCGCCGGTTTCAAAAACCGCGACCTTTGACTGGAAGCCGGTGTGGCAGCACCAGATCGCGTGCGGCTTGGTGATCGATTTGTTCTATGATGCGCTCGGCCTGAAGCGGACGGGGCTGGAGTACGCGGCCGGCGCGTTTCACGACATCGGCAAATGCATTTTAGGAGAGCTCTACCCGTATGCGTACTTCACGGCGCTGGAGCGATCGCTGCAACGGCCGATGTCGCTGGCGGAGTGCGAGCGCGAAATCTTTGGGCTCGATCACGCGCAGATCGGCGGGCGTTGGCTTTCGGATCGCGGATTACCTGCTGCATTGGCTGAGGCGGTTCAGCTGCATGAAGCGCCGGCAGCCTCGCTCAAACCCAAAGCGCTGCTGGTGCACGCGGTCGTGGCGGCCAACCATTTGGTTAAGACTCTCGGCGTTGGCTTCAGCGGCAACAGCGCGCTGCCGACGGCCGAGTGGGGAACGCTCGAATCGGTGCAAGCGCTCTGGCAGGCGCGTCGCAAGCTTGAGTACTCATTTGAAGAGTTTGTTGCAGACTTCACCGAACAGCTTGTCGGCTTCCCGAGCGTGCCGGCCAAGTAAAAGCCGAGCGGGGCCGTGTTACGCCTTACTTGTAAACGGGGACCTGTTGATAGTCGCCGGGATAGGTGACGCCGTTGATGGTCCGCGTCGGCACATAGACATTGCGGATGCGGGGCGTGCCCATCGCATATTCGGAGTACGGGGGCGGAATGCCATAGACGGCCTCGCGCCGCCAGATCTCGTTGACCAGTTCGCCGCGGGCGGAATTTTCACCATCCTTGAAACCAACCTTATAAGCATCCAGCCGCTTGTTATCGTAGAAACGCGTCAGAGCGTATGCTGAAGCCGCGCCCACTGCCGCGCCGACAATGCCGCCTTCAATTCCGCCCAGGAGCTGCTCGCCCAAAAAGAAGCCGCCCGCGCCGGCCGCCGCGATGCTGCCGTAGCGCACCATGCCGTCGCCGAGCTGGCGCGTCGGACCGTCTCCCTTGGAATACGGCGGCGCAGTGCCGCACGCAGCCAAGAACGAAGCTACAAGAACCCCGGTGAGGATCTGAAAAAGCCGAAAACGCTTCACAAGCTTCAAAATTACGGAGGCGTTTTGCACCGTCAAGGCTCGACTCTGCGGCCCAACCAGCCCTCAGCGATGTTCTGGCCGAAGATTTTGACGGCTTCTTCCCGCAGGACGGAGGCAAAAAGGTCCTGCTTATGCGCCAAGAGCTGCTCGAACATGATGCGGTCCTGGAGAATGACTTGCGCGACCTGCTCCCGCCGTACTTGGACGGCGTTGACCCACTCGGTATCGGACCGTTTGCGCACGACCAAGGCGCGCAGCACTTGCTCTAGGAGCGACGGATCGTCAAAAAGCGCCTGACTTACCTGCGCCTGCCAAACATCCTGCAGCTGCGTCTTGCGCTGAATGTGATCGGCGACGACATAGCTTTTGCCAAAGATGCGCACCTGGGTGATAAACGCGCGGCGCCAGTCCTCGCGGAACGTATCGTCCCGCATGCCTGAGATCAGAATCGGCATGGCGCGGAGCGCTTGGTTGCGGAGCATGGTGCGGGCTTGCTGCTGGAGAATGGTGGCATCGGGGATGTTCGCCAGCTCGGGGATGGAGCGCATCGCCGGCTCCAGCAGCTTGGCATTTTGCGGCGTCTGCATTGTCTCAAGGAATGCGTTCAGGAAAACAAAATACAGATCGCCCAGGACATTGCCTTCCAGGATGGTGTTGATGATGCTTTCGAGCACCGGCGCGCGATCGGCGAGCAGTTTATCCCAGACGGGGAAGAGGACGTCGGTCGCGGTCTGGTTTTGCTCGGAGACTGCGCGCAGGAGGTCCGCGTGGATCTGGCTGTACTGGATGAAATGCTGCAGCCGCGGCCCGAGCGACGCGTTGAGCTGGCCCTGCGTGGAGGTCGTGATGCCGAGGGTTTTCCAGAGGGAATCGGGATGCGTCTTTAAGTAGGCGATCAAGCTGTCACGCAAGCGGAAGTTGACCAGTGTGCTTTCGGCCAGCAGGCGGATTTCCATGGCGCGCCAGCCGTCGCGGGTCTGCAGAAATTCGAGCAAGCGGGATTTAAACTGCGCCACCTGCGGACTGCCGGTGATCTGCCGCTTGGCCACCTCGGCGTTGACCTGGGTGAGCCAGTCCTCGTACATCTCAATGCTTGCGATCTCTTTCTGCCGGACGAGCCAGTCACCGAAGAGTCGTTTGAGGAGTGCGTCATTGGCTTGAATCGTCTGAACGAGCGCGGCAAGGGATCCGACGTCCCGCACTAAAATTTCCGAGATGACCTGCTGGCGGATGTCATTGCGCGGCTCGAGGGCTTGGCGCTGCTCCGCATTGAAGAGGAAGCCCGACCACGCCGTATCGTCGTACCGCAGAATCTGGCCGAACGATTCGCCGAAGCGTTGCAACGCGTCTTCATCCAAATTGCCGCGGGCAGCGCGCTGGCGGAAGACGCTCGGGTCGCCATAAAAATTAAAAACGCCGAGCTCTTCGAGTTTTGCCTGCAGGCCCTTGGAAAGCTGATCGAGCGAAGCGGTGATGCGGCGGTTGATTTCCACCGAGTCCTTCAGCACGGTGGGGAGCCCGGCGCGGACCGTCAGGCAGAATGCTTCCGCTGGCCGGGTCAACTGCCACAAAACCCAGTCGCTGAACGCCTCATTGACTTTGAGCTGCAGCAGCATCTTCTCGCGCAGGACGGTCTGCAGTTTGCGCGTGCCGGCCTCGGCCAGCTGCGGATCGAGCTCGGCGTTGAGGAGATTATCGACGGTCCAGGCGAACCGGGATTTTTCAATAATCGCGGCCTGGTAGTAACCGGGAAAGAATTCTTTGTCTTCCTCAGTGAGCGCTTCAATCAGAACGGTCCGCCACTGGTCGTAGAGCGGCCGCAGGGAGCCCAAGCGCCGGACATATTCGCTCAGATGCACGGGGTTGGCGGCAACGCCCGCCGCCGCGTTATCCCAGATGTAAGTGAGCCACGCGTTGGGCGTTGCAACCGGCTGCTGCAAGAAACGCGCGACCGTACCTCGGCTCGGAAGGAGGTTGAGAATTGCCGTCATCAGGCGGAAGCGCGCAGCCACGTCATCTTGCCCAGCAGCGGTGAGCACTTCTTGGGCGCGGGAAGGGGTGATGAGCTCATTACCGATGAGCGCCGCTTGGAGCATCTCGGGCGTCAGGTATTCCCGCCGGGCCAACACGCTGCGGGTGCGGCTGCAGACGCCCGGCCAGTCCAGCGACGTGTCCAAAAGATACTGCACGAGCGGCGCCAGCGCGGCGGGTCGCTGCGGGAGCGTCTCGAGGATCGCGCGGATCGAATCGGTCGGGGTATTGGCCGCCCACGCACTGATCGCCGAATCAATCTGTCGCTGCGAGAAGTTATACTCCTGCATCATCGTCGTGATGGCGCGGCGCAGCAGTTCGTCGCCGGAATGCAGCGACGCGCCGATGAGCTGCAGCGCGCTGCCGTTCTTGGTGGAGAGTGCTACGACCCGTTCCAGGTACGGCCGCTGGAGGAGCATCTTCTGCCCGACCGGCGGCGGATTTTTGATGAGGTAGCGCAGCAGCCGGTCGTCGCCGACTTGGTGCGTAAGCCGCGGCTCTTGATCGAGCTTACTAAATTTGTCGGGCGCAACTGCGGTAAAGGAGGAGGCGGGTGCTGACTGGGCCCGGGCCGAGCCGGGGGCCAGCATTAAAATCGCCAAGGCGGCGACGCTCCAGAAAAGCGCTCTCTTTTTCAAGCCAACTCTTGCTCCCGCAGGTGCAATCCGCCGGGGTGCTTCTTGGCCAGGTACAAAATCGCCTTGGTCAGGTCGCCCTCAAACTGCGCGATCGCACGGTCGCGCATGAGTTTTTCCTGCGGATCGGTGGTGAAGATCCAGTACTCCTCGGGCATCAGCTGCACGCGGATGCGGCCCGAGTGCCCGCTGCGACCCTGGCCCATGATCATGAGCGCTTCGCGGAAAGACTCAATATTACCGGATGAATCCATCCGGTTTCGCGCTTCGAGCGAGCCGAGAATATCTGCCTGGCCGTCCGTCAGCGTGAGCAACTCGACCGCGTACTTGCGCGCGTCCGCCTTCTGCTGATCGAGGAGGAACCAGATGTAAGTGTTTTGCACGAGCGAGCGCGCCATCGCAGGATTGTCACCCACGTCGCGCAGCGCCTGGCTGATGCCGATGACGGCGGCGTTCTCTTTACGGAATGTGCGGTATGCTTCCATGACAAATTCGAGCATTTGATCGTTGAGCAAGAACTTCCACATTTCATCCATGACCACGATTTTGCGGCGGTGCTTGTGGCGCATCACCATGTCGTAGATGTAGTTGATGATCATGGGCACCATCACTCGCGAGAGGACGGGCATTGAGTCAATCCCCTTCAAGTCGAAACAGACGACCTCGGATTGAATATCAATCTGCGTCGGGCCGTCGACCCACGCGCGGTACGTTTCGCCGGTGAAGGTGGAGAGCCGCTGATAAAGATCGGCGGCGCCGTCCTTCTCGATAAACTCGCGCAAGCGCTTGAGCAGCATGCTGAGCGTGACCGCCGTCGCGCCGTCTGCCTGCGCGTGGTAGAACGTCTGCGTCAAGATGCCGTCGAGCAGGTTGATGTGCGACGTTGGCAGCTCGCCGCCCGGATCGGCGGGGGAGTAGGCCATCGCCGCCAGGTTGGCCAGCATGCGCGTGCGGCTGAGCGTATCGGGCTCTTCCACGATGCCGCCGCGGCTGGAGGCCGTCACCTGCAGCGGGTTGATGCAAATCGGGTTCTGCGCGTCAAACGGGATATATTTACCGCCGAGCATTTCGACCAGCGTCTTATAGCTGCCGCCGATATCCAGAATCAGCAGCAGCGGAGATTGCCCAGTTTCGGGGTCCTTTACCAAATGCTGCTCGATGAGCAAGTTGACCAGCACGGATTTACCGGAGCCAGTCGCACCGCTCACGAAGCACAAGCTCGCTGGTGTTTCAGAGCGTTCAAAAAGATCGATCGCCACAAGTCCGCCGGTGGAGTTGTGCAGCAGCGCCATCGGACTGCGGCCGCCCTCGAAGCCTTTGTGCAACGGGATTAAATCCATCGCCATCGTATCGCGCACCTTGCGCGTGCGCAGCAGCGGCATGTAAACCGCCGGCAGCGAGTTGATGAAGACAGGACGGAAGGAGTGTGCATCCCGCCAGCCCTTGGCCTTGTTCATGTTGGCGATGCGCGAAAGCGTGAGCTCGGAGCGGCGCTCGAGCTCTTTGCGGTCGCGGTGCCAGAGATGGACGACCAGCTGCATGCGCATCAGGTACGATTTGTTGGCGCGCAAATCGACGAGCATGTCGTTGACCTCGTCGATGTCGTACTTATGCTCGGCCATCATCGAGCCCATGCCGTCGCCGCCTTTGCTGCGCGTCTCTTTATTGACCGCGGCGAAGGGGTCGCTACCCAGCTTGATTTTGCCGATGGCGCGTTTGCGCTCGAGCGTCAGCGCGTCAATCTCCTGCGTCTTATCGGTCCGGCGGAGGTTGAGGGTGATGCGAAAATCACTGAAGGGCATCATCGTGGTGATCTGCTCGATGATGCGCGGCTGCGTTTCGTGCGGCTCCTGCGGAATGCTTACCAGCGCGTGGTAGTAATCGCCCCATAAGTAGCAGCTGTCCTTGAGATAGACGTCGCTCAGAAGCCACGTGTTGTAAAACGGAGTGATGCGCTCGTCAAAGCCCAGCGGCAGGCCCAGGTCGATCGCCAGATCCGGATTAAAGAGCCGGTAGAAGTAGGAGCAGATTGATTCCCCACCCATGGGCGTGAGGCCGATGCCGACTTTGGAGAGCGAATCCATCGCGACGGTCTCGGCCGTTTGCAGCGTGCCGACAGCCATGTCGAACTCGGCCTTGCGTAGAATGCGCCGCGGCAGCGAGCCTCCGCTGCGGGATTTGTTCGCGCTGAACTGCTGGCGGATCGACTTGCCCTCGACCATCTCGTCCTGCGGGCCGCAGGTGAGGATCATCAGCGTTTTACTGCGGGTGATGAGGCGCCGCTTGACCAGCTCGAGGAGGCGCTCGCCGCGGATGTGGCGCATCTCGCCGGCGACCTCCCACGAGGCGGGGAATTCCATGTGGCGGACGACAAAGTCGCGGTAGTCCCCATTGCGGGTGTAGCAGAATTGGATCTGCAAGATCGGATCGGGAAGCTGGCCCAGAGTCTTGGAGAGCGACTTTTGGATTTCAACCAGGAGCTCTGCGCTCGCAACGTCTGCCGCGGGGGCATCGACCTCATAGAACGCGTGGACGCAGCCAAAGGCATCAATCAAGTACCGGCCGTGCAGATCGCGGTAGGGGAAGTCCTCCTGAATTTCGACGACCTTGTCCTGCGCTTGCGGACCAAATAGACGCGGCGGAGCCTTGAGCTTATCGAGCCATCGTCCCCAGGGGGTCGTGGCCTTCTCGTCTCCATTGCCACTGTTGCCGTTTACTGAAGCCATAGAAATCAAAGAGCTGCCTCCCAGAGCTCTGGGTGCAGGAGGGATGCCCCTCACCACCTCTGTTACTCTAGCATGAGATGAGGGCCTGTTCACACAAAAAAGCAGCCCGCGCTCTGGGGCGCTTTTTCGGAAGCGGTCCCAGGGACGCTGCGATCAAGCCACGTCGCTGAACAAAGATTCCTTATATCCAAACTGGTGCGTGTACTTCTTGGGTGTCGCAAAATAAATGAAAAGGTGCTCCAAAAATTTGGGCGGCTTGCCGTTCAAGTAGAGCTTGAAGATGATGTAAATGATAATGCTAACAATGACCGACAGCGGGAAATTGTCGGTGAATTTATTAACGAACGCAAAAACCAGCAGGATGATAAACAGGTAGTACGCCTCTGTCCCCTTATCCTGGATAATCTGGCTCGCCCGGGTCGTGGGCAGCATGTTTTGCATTCCGGCCATAAGAATAAAAATCAGCGGTTGCTTTTAATTTAAACAAAAAACCCGCCACCTGCAACCAGGCGGCGGGTTTCTGAAGCGCCTATGTTGTTTTAAGCAAAGGTATCCTGGACCACGCGTACCATGTACGGCAGGCCGTAGGCGACAAACGCGCCACCGATGCACATCCCGACGACTTTGGTGTTGCCTTCAAACGCGTAATAGACTGCGCCGGTGACGCAAGCCACGCAGATCGCGTTACCGACAACGCCCAAAATGTTGGTCTTAAAATTACCCATGCGAGTCGCAAGGCTGGCCGCCGTGCCGCTGGCGCTGACAGTCTCTATGCCCGCTCCGAGTAGAAAAACGAAAGCGGCGAGCAGACAAAGTTTTTGACAAATCCGCAAGGAAGAACGGCGGTTTACAAGTGAAGGAGCGGTGGCTTTCATATGGTTTAATATACGTGTTTAATGGGTTATTTCAAGTGCTAGAATAGAGGGTTTTAGGAGGGAGGATGGAAAGAAACTAGTGCTGCCGGAGCGCTTAAAAGCTGTAAATCACCGCATAGAGCGTGACGAGCAACTGCGCGCCCACTACAAAAATGCAGCCAAAAATAAAGTTGATGAGGGAGTTTTCCTGCACCTGGCCAGTCGCCCATGACATCCCCAGCACAATGCCATAAATCGGCAAGTAAAGGATGGAGGCATCCCGGAAAGCGTCGCTAAGCGTCGTCGAACGACTTGTAATCACGGTTACGATGCCCGAACCGCCTAAACCGCCGTTGGCCGTGATGGGCAGCGTACCGCCAGCCCCTGCGCCTGGAATGGCAGCCCAAGCAGCAGACGCGCTGGCTATAAATAAAAGGAAGAACCCGCCCAGCATGAAAAGCGAGAGATGGCGGCTCATATTCCTAAGAAAGCAAAAGCTTTTTTTGAACCCCTTCGCCTCTTGGACGACCTTGCGGCCGTCCAAGAGGAAAGGGATGTTTCTCCGTTACGTTCTTTAGCCATCCACAATGGAGCTGCGGACCAGCGCCAGGAGGTAGATACCGCCGTAGAGGAGGACTGCCGCAATGGCGATGCCGATTGCGTATTTGTAGTTGCCCGCGATCGCGAACAGAGCCGCGATGATGAACGAAACGATCAGAACCCAGCCCGCCCAACCTCTCAAGCGATTGAAGAGGTTGCCGGTTTTGAATTCTGCGTCGTCCACACGACCCGGAAGCTGGGCAAATTGCCCGGGAACTTCATAGATCGCCCGCGCGGGGGTTACGCCCAAAGGAGCAACACCGGCAAACGCCACCACAAACAGGGCGAGCCAAGCGGCCGGCCGCTGCGTGGCCATGCGCCTGCAGGCGCCGACCCAGTTGAGCACCGAGTTGAGGGATTGTTTGATTAGCTTCATGTTGTATTTCCTTAGTTTGCCGTTGTTGGTGTGAGAGAAAAGTGGTTGAAAAAAGATAAGCTGTTTTGGGTGATATGCGAGCGTTAGAAAATTCCGAAGATCGGACCGTACTGCATGGAGTCGCGGACCATTGCCAGGAGGTAGATGCCGCCGTAGAGGATGCAGCAGCCACCCGCAATGCCAAAGGCCACTTGGTACCGGCCTCCCATTGCATACAGCGCTGCCACTACCAGGCCGACGAGCAAAGCCCATCCCGCCCATGCGTAGGCGACCTCAAACAGGTACTTGGTGCTAAACTCGGCATCCGTCAGATTGCCGGGCACCTGCGCGGGGGCAGCTACAATGCCTGTTCCAGATAAACCCCTTACATCGGCTTGGTCTTCAGCGACGCCGCCGCTTATCCCTTGGAGGTCTTGCCCATTACCTGTTTGAACAGTGGCAGGAGGAGGGAGTGATGGCACAGCCCACGCTGACGTCAACGGAGCAAGGAAGACAGCGGCAATGCAAAGAGGAAGCATGCATACGGCGCTAAGAAAGCTCAATTTTTTCACTGCCAAGGTACTCGCGTTCATAAAGAAAGATTAATGGTTCGGGCTAGGGTTAGAGCGTCGGATGGGAAGGGGTGGAAGGGGTAGCCGCGGCCTGTGCCGTGGGCGTCTGTCGAGGGAAAGGTTGGTTCATTCGGGGCCTGAGATAAAATATCACATCACTGTTCCCACGCAAAAACCAATTTATTTCTTCGTCCCGGAAAGTGCGGACAATCTTGCTGCGAGCGGCCGCCAAACCGCCTTCAATAAAGTCCTTCACGACCAGTCCGCCGCTGCCCACCCAGGCAGACCAGGCGCCTTTGCCTTCGCGGATGGACAAAAGCTCCACAGAATCGCCCCGCTTGCCCAGGGTGACGTAGTATGGGCTCGCCGCGGCCCACCAGCGGCCCTTTTGCGGGTAGAATGAGACATATTGGCGGATATCGAGCGGAACCGATTCTACGGGGCGCTGGAGGTCGGTCAGGGCGACGCGCTTGAGGACGGGCATTTCAACCACGACGTGCAGAACTACCTCGGGGAAGCCCTGCTGATCCCGGCGCCACGGCATCACCACTCCACGGGCCATCGTTAAGCTTTTTTTATGGACGATGCGCACGCCGAGCCGCCCAAAGTCGGGCGCGATCCAGCGCAGGCGCCAATCTTGCGAGGTGGAGATCGCCTCCCACGCTAGGCGCTTCATGAACGAACCAGCTGGGTCGGCATGCAGTCGCTTGCCACGATCGACATAAGGAGGCGTATCGGGTGGGACGGGTTTGAGCGTAGGCTCAGCCTTGGAAGCATCGTCGGAAGAGAGGGCGCCCGCGACTGTATCGGAAGCCGATTGCTGCGCGTTGGGCACCGATGTTCCCTGGCTGAGGGCTTGATTCAAATCTTGCTCGGAGATGCCGGGCGTAGGAGCAGGGGTTGCAGCTCCGTCGGGAACGGCGACAATCTTGACCGAGTTCGTGCTGGCCCCGGCAGCGGTCATGTCTAATCCGGCGGAAGCGGTTGCGCTTGAGCCATTGCCTGCAAGCGCGGCTGGATCGATTCCGGGAATCGGCGCCATCGTGGGCTCAGTCGAGCCGGTGGGGAGGGGTGCTAAAGCTGTCGGTACAGGGGCAGCACTCGGAGAGAGCGTTCCTGCCGAAGCATTCGTTGCAGCAGTATTCCGGGCATTGGCACTGGCCGTGGCTCCGCGGGAGGCAATGGCAGCCGCCTTTGCTTTAGCCATAGAGCTTGCTGTGGAGGATCTCCCGCTCGTGGCATTGGTTGTGGCAGGATCAATTGCCTCTGGAGCAATGGGTGCAGTAGCTGCAATTGCTTGATTATAAGCAAGATAAGCAATCGCCAAGCCACTGGCCAGAGCGAGTAATTTCCGTGTTGAGGACTGCTTCACAATTAAATTGTTATCTTTAATCTACTAAAGGTTATCTTTAAGGCAACTAATTTTTTTGATAAAATTCGATTTTGTATCACATTATTGTGAATAACTTGAGCCGGCCAGAAAGTTATTCACAGGATCGGAGAACTGGCCGATCTGGCTGAAACAAGCAAGCATCTTAGTAACTATCAACGAGTTAGCTATTATCAGGGCCGAGAGGACGACGCAAGCCCCAAGGTCAGGTTTTTGCTCCAAACTATCGATCGGTCAAACTCGGCTTGAGCTTGACAGGGGATTCTCCCGGGCGCGATTGTCGGCGGATTCGTGGGCGCCTTCGTTCCCGCGCGTCATTTTCTCCGCCTTATGAAAAAAAATCCGATCCTGAAACGACTTGAAACCGAATTAGATGCCGCGCGCAAAGCGGGGACGTATAAGCGGCTGCGACCGCTCGAGTCGCCCATCGGCGCGCAGGCGAAGATGCAGAACATCGGCCAGGTGCTGGTGATGTCGTCGAACGATTACCTCGGTTTTTCTAATCATCCGCAGATCGTCGCGGCGGCGAAGAAGGCGCTCGATATGTACGGCGCGAGCACTGCGTCGGTTCGTTTTATTTGTGGAACCCTTGCCGTGCATGACGAGCTCGAGCACCTGCTCGCGCAACTGCACGGAACCGAAGCGGCGATGACGTATTCCTCCTGCTGGGCGGCAAATACGGGGCTGACGCCGGCGATCACCGTCCCGGGCGATGTAGTGATTTCCGACGCGCTCAACCACGCGAGCATTATTGATGGGTGCCGGATGGTGGCCAAGGGCGTCGTGCGCGAGGTGTATCAGCACGCGGACATGAACGATCTCGAGCGCCTTCTCAAGCAGCATCAGGATGCGCCGGGGCGCGTCGTGATTACTGACGGCGTCTTCTCGATGGAGGGAGACCTGGCGCCGCTCGATAAAATTGCGGAGCTTTGCCAGCGGTACAGTGCGCTGCTCGTGTTGGATGATTCACACGGCCTGGGCGTTGTCGGTCGGACGGGCAAGGGCGTAGCGGAACTCTACAACGTCATGGACCAGATCGATGTTTATACCGGCACGCTCGGCAAGGCGCTGGGTGCGGGGACGGGCGGTTTTGTCGCAGGTCCGCGCGCGGTGACGGAGATGCTCGTGCAGCGCTCGCGTCCGCATCTTTTCTCCAACGCGCTGCCGGCCTCGGTCGCGGGGGCGGGCGTCGCGTCGCTCGAGCTCCTGCGCGCGCATCCCGAAAAACCGCAGAGCCTGATGAAGAAGGCGGCGCATCTGCGCGAGGCGTTCCGCAAGCGGGGGATTGAATCACTCGAGGGCCAAAGCGCGATCGTGCCGGTCATTTTGGGCGAGACAGCGCGCGCGATCGCGGTGGCGGAGCGGATGCTCGCGCGGCATATCTTTGTGACGGGCTTTGGATTCCCCGTGGTGCCGGAAGGGCACGCGCGGCTGCGCTTCCAGGTTTCGGATGCGCACTCCTACGAGCAGCTTGACCAGGCGGCCGATGCGCTGTCCGAGTGTTTGCAGGAAGCCAAAGAAGGCGCAGCGGTCGCAGCGGCGCGCTAGTCGCTTTGAACGTCACGTTCATCGCGACCACCACCACCGCCGTTCACGGGGTCGGTCTCCTCATCTTCCGTAGGTCCTGGATTGGGAGGCAGATCAAGATTTTCATCCAAATATTTCTTGGGCTTGACGGTGCCGCCTTCGGGAGGCTGGCGGTCGGTGATGCGGGGGCGTGGGCCGGGCGCCACGCTGGGTTCGATCTCAAACGGATCGCTGTTGGCGCCCTTCCAGGTTGTCGGTGCAGGACGCGGAGCGGTTTGCTTTTTGACTGTGGGCGCCGGAGCTACCTGGGCGCCGAGCGGACCGGGGCGTGCCGTGGTGGTGGCGGGAGCGAGGTTGTTGCCTTTGCCGATGCCTTCCATCCCAGGGATGCCCTTGAAGGGATCGTTGACGTCAAAGGGTTGGATTGCGGGTAGTACGAAGCCGTTGGGCGGGAGCTTGCGGTCGCCGCGTGGTCCGATGTTGCCCGGGACGATGCCGCCACTGCCACCGCCGCCGGCTGGAGGAAGATCAGTCGGGTTGACGGGCGGCCGGTCTTCGGGGCTGGTGCCGGTATCTGAGCTCAAGACGCGGGGGTCGGTTGGATCGGTAATCAGGTTTGGAATGGGCGGGCCGGAGACTTGATAGCGGCTGGGCCTCTCTTGCCCGGGGCCGTTGGGGATGGTGACAAGGGTGACGCCATTACCGCGGTTTGCCAGCACTTGGCGATAAACGGGGAGCACGACGGTGTCCCAAGCGGAGCTGTTGCGCCCGGACTTGAGCATGCAAACATCGTGAAGATCGAGCTTGCTCGCTTGATACCCCGAGGGGAGGCCGAGTGCGGCTTGGACGCTGGGGTCGGCAACGACGGCTTGAAGAATGGTCATCGAGCGGCGCTCTTGCACCAAGTCGCCCTTGCGGTGGCTTGAGCCAATGCCGTAGCGCTGATCGGCGCTGGCGCGGTCGAGATCGTTATAGAACATCGGCGCGTTGGGCCAGGTGACGCCGGGGTTGAAGACGCCGGTGTCGCGCACGCCGATGTTCCAGAAGTCGATCCAGATCGTCGTCTGATACCCTTTTGCGTAGAGGGCTTTGCCTACCTCTTGCGCGGAGCAGAGCGAGGCGGAGGTGAAAAGGAGAACGGCCGCCCCGATCCAGGCCGACACGGGGAGAATGGCGATTTTTCGCATAGCGTAACTTCCGGCGGTTTCGCGTGAAAGTCAAGGGGGTGGTGTGGGATTTTTATGGGGGTTGTCGACAGAGTGTGCGGGAAGGCGCGTCGGCCATTTATTTAGATTTTTTCATCGGACGTTTTGCAGCGCGGGCGGTAACAAGTGGGTGTGAACAGTTCATCAGTCAATACGCCTGGCTATACACCTGCGCTCGATCCGGATCGCGTGGCGAATGCAGTGAGAGCATTCCAGTGCCAATTAAGAATAAACAGAGCAGCAAAATTTGATCCGCGTACGTTGGTTAAGGATCCCGCCGAGTTGCAGCCGTTGGGCTTGTGCACTGAAGACGGGAGCCCTTATCCGGCGTTTCGCGCCAAGGTGATAAAGGTAGGAGACCGACGTCGCGGAGATGATGGCTTTGCCGTGGTGGCGGATCTGGCTGATGTCGCACGCGTAACCCCCAAAGATTGTTTGGGCGCAGACAGCGTTGTTTTTCCATTAGCGGATATACGTTCTCTGAATAGACATGGAAGAAATAACGTTCGCATTGGCGGGAGAGTTGTTATCGGGCCCAGTGCTAGCATTCAATGCGATGATGAAAGTGCCATGACCAGAGTAGGCGCGGGCACTGTTTTAGGGAGACGGTCTGCCATAGTGGCTGGTGCGGCCGTGCCGGCAGGCACCGTTGTTGGACAAGACGTTCAGGTGCGTGCCAACCTGGAGTTAGAACAGGCCCGTCAAATTGCTCCGCTGAAGGCGGGTGATAGGTCCTATTTGCAAATCGCAGATAATCTTCCGGCCTATCCTTCCGGCAATTCTTGGAACGCACTACATGCGGTGCCGGTAGAGTGGAGTCCTACAGGGCGTGTGGGCGTTGTGGAGAGGCTCGGTGCGATTGGCCGTGGACTTGTGAGTGAATTTCGCCAAGCGTGGCAGGAACATCGCAGGCCTCACCTGTAGCAGCTAGAAGCTTGCCCCACTAAACCTCCGGCCCATACCGGGCGCGGCGTTCTGCGTGGACGACGGGGTCGTCGAGGATGTGACGGAGCGTCGCTTCCACGGGGCGTCCGGTGCAAGCGGTGACGACGCTTTCGAGTTCCGCGGGAGGGGTGAGGATGCACGCAGCCTTGGCGTCTGCCAGGATGCTGCGTTGGGAAGATGGGGTGAGATAGAGGTTCGTCGCTGTTTCAATCAAAAAGCGCATCGTCTCGCTGGGCCCGCCAGCAAAGGTGAGGCATCTCCCCGAGGCTTGGTCGATAAAACCGATTCGGCCGTCGGGAAGTACGAAAAGGGGAGGGAGGGCGGAGGAGCTGGGAGCTTCAACTTCTGGAGCGGCGTCGACAAGAACCGCGTTGCTCCCATTCTCCGAACTCACGCAGAGGAGTTACCGAGCGCGCGAAAGAACGTCAAGCGAGCTGGGCTCGGGGTCATATTCGGTCGGGATGAGACGAGCTGCTCATCATGAGTTAAGTAAGTCCAAGTTCTTGGCGGAAGATCCGACATGACGGGCTGGTGTGGATAAGTGCGGTCATGCATTCGGCGGCCCTTGCACAAGACAGGAGAGAAGGGGGACGGACTGGCGCAACGGTCGGCGGCAGGAGCGGCGCAGCTACAGCTTCCAGAAGTGACTGCAAGGCTTCCAAATGTGGTTGAATAGTCCCCTCGCTGCTCAGAAGATTGCTATTGGAGTAGGCTTGAACATTCAGCTCTTCGGGGCGAGTGGCCTGAAAGCCCGGGCCAACGTAATACACGCCTTCGATGCGGTAGGGGTCCGACGTGACGGGTTCAATGGTGATGGGGTGGCCGTCTGTGGAGATCAGGAGAGATCGCGACAAGGAGACCGTGGTAGGGCCGCCCGAAACATCGAGCCCTTGGGCAATTACGCCGGAAAGAGCAGTGCCGTCCAGCGAGCAGTCGAGTAGCCGGGTGGGGATGCTCCCGGCAGTTCTGCTATCGACGCAAGCAAGGTCTACTTCCCCCAAACGGCATCTCCGGGCCCAGACGCCCTGTTCGATCGTGGTGTCGCCATTGTTAACGTTTCCGCCGACCACGCATTCGTTCAGGCGGACGTTTTCGCGAATGGTCACGCCTTGTCCAAAAAATGGGAAAATGCAGTCTTCAATTTTTGCGGATGGGTGGATGGTCGCTTTCGAATTTGTCCGAAAAATAGGACTAGAAGGGTGGAGGAGAGCGTGCCGGTGCATAAAAAATGAGCGGATTTCTTCCAAGTAGTCGGCAAGGGGCGTTTGGGCATGAGGAATTTTTAGAGATGAATCATAAATATATGTTAAAAATGAAGATTAAGTTGGGGCATGGGTGCTCCCAGGTTTTGCAGTTGCAACGCGGCGAGCAATTTGTAACGTGCCAGCCTTATGTCCAAAAAGTTCATGCACACGTCGGAACGTCCGGCGCGCCACATTTTTACCTCTGAATCGGTGACCGAGGGGCATCCGGACAAGGTGTGCGACGCGATCGCGGACCGGATTTTGGACGAGTGCCTGAAGCAGGACCGCAAGTCCCGGGTGGCGTGCGAAACGCTGGCGAAAGGGAATCTGATCGTGCTGGCAGGAGAGATCACCTCGAAGGCGAATTTTGACTACATCCGCGCGGTGCGGGAGACGATCCGCGACATCGGCTACAACGATCCGGCGGAGCTGTTCAACGCGGATTCGGTCTGCATTTTGAACGCGCTCAACCGTCAGAGCCCCGATATCGCGCAAGGGGTGGATGCGCGCTCGGCCGATGGTAAAGAGACGGCGGAGCAGGGGGCGGGCGACCAGGGTCTGATGTTCGGTTTTGCGTGCAACGAGACGCCCGAGCTGATGCCCGCGCCGATTAGTTTCGCGCACAAGCTGGGCCGCCGCTTGGCGCAGCTGCGCAAGCAGGGGAAGGTCAAGTGGCTCCGTCCGGACGCCAAGACGCAGATTTCGGTCGAGTACGAAGGCCATCGCCCGGTGCGTATCGACACGGTGGTCGTTTCCACGCAGCACGCGGCGGATAAAAAGCATGCTGAAATCCGCTCGTTTATCATTGAAGAGGTCATCAAAAAGACGCTCCCGGCGAAGCTCTTTGATCGCAAGACGCGCTACCTCGTCAACCCGACCGGGCGGTTTGTGATCGGCGGACCCGAGGGGGATGCGGGCGTGACGGGCCGCAAGATTATCGTTGATTCCTACGGCGGCATGGGCCGGCACGGCGGCGGCGCGTTCAGCGGCAAGGATGCCACCAAGGTCGACCGCAGCGCGGCATACATGGGCCGTTACGTTGCTAAGAACATCGTTGCGGCGGGCCTGGCCGAGCGCGTCGAGGTGCAGTTCGCCTATGCGATCGGGCACCCCGAGCCGGTCTCGCTCTACGTGAACACGTTTGGCACGGGGCGCATCTCCGACGTGGCGATCGCGCGGGCGCTGCAGGAGGTGTTCAGCTTCAAGCCGGCGAACATCATGAAGCAGCTCAAGCTGGATCGGCCGATCTTCTCCAAGACGACCAACTACGGCCACTTCGGCCGGACCGATAACCTCGACGCCCTCACGTGGGAGCGGACCGACAAGGCCGCCGCCCTGCGCAAGGCGTGCGGGGGGTAGGGGTACAGTTTAAAAAAAAATTCGTCATTTCGAGGGAGGGCCTTTAGGCCCGATTCGAGAAATCTTCGCCCGCAGGGCGATGCGGCACCCACAGAACCCAGATCCCTCGACAAGCTCGGGATGACGAAAATGTGAATTTTTTTCAAAATCTCCCGCCGCCAGGTGGACGCAAGAGATCTGTTGCGGTAGGGGTGTGGTATCGCCGTCAACCAAGGCGTTGAGAATCTTATGGCTAACGATAAAAAAGATAAACCGAAGCGGCCGTCTTTTAAGACACTGATTAGCCAAGTCTGCGCGTGGCGTCAGGATCGTAACACAGCTGTGAAAGCGGCAGGCAAACTCGCCTTTAGGACGTTAGTAGCAGCTTGCATCTTAGGAGCGCCTCGTGGCGCAGACATGGCTTTCCGGCACGCGTTTCCGGAATCCGCTGCAGCGACAAAGAAGGCGGTGGATGGGGGCTTGCCGGAAGGTTGTCTTCCCAGCTTCGGCGAGCGACTGGCTTTTGGGGGTCGGCATGACGGTTTTGTATACCGCAAAGAGGTCGAGCTTTGTGCGGATTCCAAAGATCGATTAATTGTAAGACTTCCCAATGGAAGTCCGATTTTAGTGTTGCCGCCATTGCATCGGCCCCCAAATTTAGATCCTGCAAAGATCGCCAGACGATATGCAGAAGAGGGCCGGACGCCTCAGTAAAGCGTACATTGTAAATTCTAAGCTCAGATTGACGTTCCACTCTTGCTGCGGCACGAGTTCTATCATGGCAGCAGGACGTCGTGTGATTAGTAGCTTGGTTGCAGCATGCGCTCATGGAAGCTCTGGCTCGGCATGGAGAAAATCTATCTTGCCGGTGGCGGTCGGTCTGATGGCGTTGGGTGCTAGTATGATGGTTGGCGTGTATGACAAGGCGCGCGCGAGGGATGAGTATTGGCGCAAGCGCAGTCCGGTTGGCTCGATGGCAACTCGAAACCTTTTTGAGGACCGATTCATAGCCGAGGAATGTCCCGTCTCGACATTCAACACAATCTTGTATGGAGCTCGGCCCGGCGGCTTAGCGCAATTCTACGCGTTGGAGGATTGCGGCGAAGTACCGCTGTGGGAACGAGAAGTTAACCGGGTGAGTCTCTCGACGCCACGGGTGCTGGCTTAATTCATAGCCTGCCGCGGTCCGTATTTCCGCGCTTGCCTCCGCGGAAAAACGTACGCATCGTGCGGGCCCCTTATTTATCAATTATGACCGCTTCCACCATGACATCCCCCAAAAGCAAAGAGAACAAACCGGCCGCGCCTAAGGGCGAGGGTGATTTTAAAGTGGCGGACCTGTCGCTGGCCGAGTGGGGTCGCAAGGAGATCACGATTGCCGAGCAGGAGATGCCGGGGCTGATGGCGCTACGCAAGAAGTACAAAGGCAAAAAGCCGCTGGCCGGCGCGCGCATCGCGGGCTGCCTGCACATGACGATTCAGACAGCGGTGCTCATCGAGACGCTGATTGACCTGGGCGCGTCGGTGCGCTGGAGCTCGTGCAATATTTTCTCAACGCAGGACCACGCGGCGGCGGCGATGGCGGCGGCGGGCATCCCCGTGTTTGCGTGGAAGGGTGAGACGCTGGAGGAGTACGACTGGTGCATCGAGCAGACGATCCGCTGGCCGGATGGGCAGGCGCTCAACATGATTTTGGACGACGGCGGCGATCTGACCAATTTGGTCCATGATAAGAATACCGAGCTGCTTCCCGGCATCTTCGGGCTCTCCGAAGAGACGA
>CAYYVW010000011.1:0-53854 GCA_964473925.1 uncultured Verrucomicrobiaceae bacterium | reverse complement strand
TAGGCTCGGACAATGATGCGGCGATGGCTCTAGCGCGGCATGTGAGCGGTTCTGTAGGGCAGTTCGTCGACCTGATGAATGCGCGCGCACGCGAGCTCGGCTGCACAGGAACCCGCTTCGTCAATCCCAATGGGCTCCCTGCCCCCGGGCAGTACACGACGGCTGCGGACTTGCTCAAAATTTTTCAGAAGTTCATCTCGTATCCCCTGCTGCGAAAAATCGCCGGCACGCAGTACTACCAGCTTTCAACACAAGCCAAGCGACAGCGCCTCAAAAACCACAATCGTCTGCTGGGCGTCTACCCCGGTATGGGACCGGCCAAGACCGGCTGGACGGTCCTAGCCCGGCACACGTACGCCGCCGCAGCAACACGCGATGGGCGTGAGCTGCTCCTAGTTCTCCTTCAAAGTAAAAATAAGTGGATCGATGCGCCGCAGCTCTTTGATTACGGCTTTGCCCGGTTGGCCGAGAAGTCGGCGCTGGGCCCGGCCGCGGCCTCCGAGACTCAAGTCGTTCCACATCCGCTCGGCTCCAACCCAGCACTCGGCGGAGCACCTGCCCCGCCTCCGGGCCCGGCTGTCCGTTCGCCGCTTTAGAGTGTTTGTTCAGTCGCGTTCGGCATGACAGCAGGTTGGTTTTTTGGCCATGCTGCGGTATATTAATAGGAACTTCTCTGATTTCACCCATGGCTCGTCGTTCCCAGCCTGATTCTTCCGCCGCCCGCCCCACACGCCGTCCGCTGCGCGCATTGGGGGCTGCCGTCTTGAGCGCCCTGCTCCCTACCGCCGCGGGCAAGCCTTCTCCCTCCGTACTGCCGCGTCCCTCCTTGCCACCCGCACTGGTGGACGCACTCAAGCCGCCGCCGCCCGCGCACGCGCCTAACGCTTCCCAGGCAGCCCTCCCGCCGATGGAAATCCCGCGCGGTGTCAACCTGAAGCATTTCCTCGTCTGGGCAGAGATGCCGGCTGGTTCTGGCAACTGGAACCTCCTTGCCAGTCGTGGAGCCGATACCCAGCAGCTTGCCCTCAGCACCAGTAAACTTATGACGGCACTGCTGGTCTATGAAAACGATCCTACCTTGATCGGCTACATCCAGTTCACGAGGGAGGACAAAGAGGGCGGAGGCATGGAATGCAGCTGCCTGGACGGCGTCGCAGCCGGGCAGTGGGTTTCCAAGCGAGATGCAATGCACAGCCTGCTCATGGCCTCGGATAATGACACGGCTCGGGCGCTTGCGCGTGATACTGCCGGTTCGGAAGAAGCATTCGTCGCTCGAATGAATGAGCGGGCGGCTGAACTTGGCCTCAAATCCCAATTTTTCAATGCCAACGGATTGCCCAGCGCTCACGGCCCTTCCAACACCATGCCCACAGAGGATTTGGCAAAGCTTTTTCTGCAATTCAGGCAGCATCCCGGTTTGGAAGAAATTGCCTCAACTCCGCGGCACACACTGTTGGCTTTTGATCACGACCCCAGCACGATTAAAATTCCGGCAGGGACGCAATTGCCAGATGCCGCTGCTGAACGGGATTACCGGGAACGAGCGGCCGGCCGCAAGAGAGTCCGTCTCGAGACTACCAACTTGGGATTATGGGATCCAAATGGCTCTCACGAGATTAGAGGCATGGAGGCCGCCAAAACAGGATTTGGAGCATTTCAACACGCATTTACAGCGACAGTGCTTCGCGGTGATGTCCGGCTTATGACTGCAATCCTGGGAATGCCCTCCGCAGGACATGGGCATAAATTCGATCAAACTCGCTTGCTCGTCGATGCCGCAGAACGGCACCTGCGCCCTCCTCCGTCGACCGTCATAGAAGCATTTACTGCGACGCAATCTCTGACCAATCCGAAACAGGTCCCTGTGCCGCGCATCAGCAACGCACGGCCGTTTGTCTCCGGCGGCGACTCTCGGTCAAGCGTACCGTAGAACCCCCAGCTCCTGGACTGAGGCGCTGCGGGTCTCTCCCAAAAAAACACCTGACAGACGCGCTGCGGTTAGCAACGCGCACTGTCGGGGTTTTATTTTCCTCCGGAGAGGAAGGGCTTAGTTTTCTACCAAGTACATGCCATCCAATCGGCCTTGCAGGCGGAAGGAGCTCACCGGAGTGCTGCCCCATCCCGTGCCCAGCGAGATCGTATACAAATTGGCCACCACTTGGGGAACCGGAACCGTTGTGCCAATAATCTTATAAGCACGCCCTGTCACCGGTCCAGACCACGAAGGATCCAGATTATTGATCCGGACAGTCTTAACACCGCCGCCGGAAATCAACGTCGTAACCGATACCAAGTCCCAGTCCGTTCCCGGAGTGCCACCGCTCGCATTGCCCAAGTCCCAGATATAAGTTGCACCGCCGCCAAAAGATAAGCTTCCCAAGCCAGTGATCGTCCCGATCGAATTAACCGGACCGGCAGGCAGCGTCGCATTTCCGGGAGAAATTTTACCTCTCAAATCCGTGATACTGATCGAGCCGATGCCCGCCAATGTTCCGGCGGGATCAATGCGATATTGAAGCGAAGCGGAAGGAACACCAATGATGCCCAGTATATTAAGCGTGCCAGTCTTCACTTGCGTGTTGCCTGTGTAGAGATTGGCCCCCGCCAGCGTCACAATGCCGCCGTTGGAGCCCGCGTCCACGACCACCGAGCCCACGCCTTCGATCGGCGCTTCAATGCGGATAGTTCCACCGTTGGTGATTGTCAACTTCAGCTGATTCGCACCCATAAAGATGCTGCTCGAGCTTGCTTCTAAAATACGCAGCGCGCCGTTCGCCGAATCGTTGAGAAACTGAATCGCCGAGTTGGCCGCAATCAGATTGCTGCCGCTCACGTAAATGTCAGCCGCGCTGGTATTGCCGCCCACGTGAATCTGCTGCACCGACAGCGGATTACCGCCGTTGGAAAGCGTCAAAGGAGCCTGCAGGTTGACTTGAAACGCTGCCCCGCTGGAACTATTAAAGTCCAATTGGCGCAGACCATTGTTCGCCGGCAATCCTCCGTTTAACGTAATATTCAGATTGGTGACAACAGTTCCCGTCGGATCTGTGAAGAACACAGAATCGCGATTGCCCGGCGTGCCGTTCGGCGTCCAGTTGGTAGCTGTAGACCAATCCCCCCCCGCAACCCCATTGGCCCAGGTATAGCTCGTTTGAGCCGATACCGACAGAGTGAGGCCCATCCACCCTGCGGTCAGGTAGAGGGCAAACAGAATAAGACGACTTTGTAGTTTCATGAATCTAATAACTTTCGTTGATTGGGTTGAGTACAACGAAACAACGTTGGCCAGGGAGAAAAACTCTGGGCCGTGGGGAACTACGAACCTACAAACGCAACCTTATAAAATTCAGCGGTACTTGCAACCCATTTGCATCAATTTTTAGGAATTTTAAAAAAATTTATTAGGAAAAATTCATCTTTCCTGCTGCCCAGATACGAACTACCTCCCAGCTTTATTTTGAGGGCCACCCTTAAGGCACGGTCGTCAAAAAGTAGTCCCGCTGCTTTTTACTGATGGGCATCTTAAGCTGCTCCATCACCCTCAGCAAATCTTCCCAAACTTTGCGCTTTTCACTAATCCGTTGATTACGAAGTAGATACGCCGGGTGATACGTCGGCATCAGCGGAATATCCCGCCATTGCACGAACTTGCCGCGCATCTGATTCATCGGAGATTTTACGCCCAAGAGCCCCTCCACCGCCGTCGCTCCCAGCGCGACGATCACCTCGGGCACGATGATATCAATCTGCGTTTTCAGGTACGGCAAACACGTCGCCATCTCTTCAGTCGTCGGCTTGCGATTGCCCGATGCTCCTGCGGGCATATCCGGCCGGCACTTAAGGATGTTGGCGATATAGACGTCGTTACGCGTCAGTCCCATTGCTGCGAGCATCTTCGTCAACAACTTACCTGCGGCGCCGACGAATGGCTCGCCCAACCGGTCCTCGTCCGCGCCAGGCGCTTCGCCCACCAGCATCAACCGCGTCTCTGGATTGCCGGAAGAGAACACCGTCTGCGTGCGCGTCCGCGCCAAATGCGGGCACTTCTGACAAACGGCGACGCGCTCGGCCAAGTGGCGGAGCTTCTCCTGCTTGGTCGCGCCTTCTACCGCAATGGCGGGACTTGCATCTAAATATTTTTTTTCGCGAGCCATAATCGGAGAGGAGGATGAGTCAGAAGAAATTATACCAGCTGCCTGTACGGCGCCAACCGGAGAAGCAGCAGCCCTTTGAGTAGGAGGCGTTTCACGCACCATCTGCACTTTTGTGGAAACTATCGGCGCAGCTGCACTGGAAGCCCCCACCACCTGCTCTCGCCACGCCGTCAACGCGGTCCGACTCAGGCGCACATACGACTGCCCGTCCGCACGGAGCCACTCGAGATACGCGCGCAGCGCATCGCGCACGGAAGCAGCGGGAGAAGTCATAAAAAATTGTTTGGAAAGGTGCAGCTCAGCGCTTTTGTCCCGAGCCCGCCAGCGCTTTCCGGCACGCGATAAAATCAGCCGGCAGCGGCGCCGTCAAGGAAAGGCGCTTGCCCGTCATCGGATGATCGAATGCTAGCTTCGCCGCGTGGAGCATTTGCCGCTTCGGAGCCGGCCCCTTCCCTTCCCACCGGCGCGCACGTCCATAGACGGCATCTCCCACGACCGGATGCCCTGCGTGCGCAAGGTGGACGCGAATCTGGTGCGTGCGACCGGTGTGCGGACGGCACTCCACCCACGCGGCGGCGGCATACTGCGCGCGCACCTGGTACTCCGTCCGCGCGGCGCGTCCGCCTGAGGGAACCACGCACATCTTCTTGCGATCGGTCTTGCTGCGCGCGATTGCACCCGCCCATGCTCCCGATTCCGATCGAAAACGTCCCCACGCCAAAGCTTGGTACGTTTTCTCAACCGAGCGGGCGGCGAACTGCGCTCCAAGCCGCTCATGTGCAACGTCTGTTTTGGCGACGACGATCAGGCCGCTGGTCTCTTTATCCAGCCGATGGACGATCCCCAGCCGCTGCAACCCTCCGCGCCGCGCGAGCGTATCACCGCAGTGATGAAGGAGTGCGTGGACGAGCGTCCCGGTTGCATGCCCTGCCGCGGGATGCACCACCAAATGCGCGGGCTTATTGATCACGACCAGGTGTGCGTCTTCAAACACGACATCAATCGCGATCGCTTCGGCCTTAAGCGGCGGAATTTTTTGCGCCTCAGTCACTGACTCGAGGATTTTTTCATCGAGTGTCACGGTCTGTCCGACACGAAGCCGGTAATGCGCGCCGACTTTCGATTTTGCGCATGGAGCAACGTCCACCCCGCCCGCCTCAATCAACCGCTTCGCATGCACGCGGGAGCGCTCGAGCCGCGCCGCCAGCCACGCGTCGAGCCGTGTGCCCGCAGCCGCCGCTTCGACAATCCAGTGCAAGGCGCTCGGTTGGGGTTGGAAAAATGCCGACTGAATCTTATTCGGCCGCCGGACCGTCCTGGCCGATCGCTTCGACCGGGCAGCCTTCCATCGCTTCCTGACACTGCTTTTCCTCGTCCTCGGAAGTCGGTTGCTTGAAGACGAATGAGTGGCCACCGTCATCATTACGGGTGAAATTCTGCGGCGCCGTCTCACGGCACAGGTCGCAGTCGATGCACTGGTTGTCGACGTAATACTTGCCCGCGACATTGTCCGGGTAATGATTCGCAAATTCTGCCATGGTCTTCTCTGAAAAAAGGTGAGCCGCAATATAATCCGGCCCGCGCGCGCTGCCAATAAGAGTTTTTGCCGACGAACTAATCCGATTGCCAGTAAACGATCCGCCCGCAGTTGTCGCAAAACGCGAGTGACTGCCCGCCTTTGGCCTGCAACGCCGTCGCGTGCGTGAGCTTCATGTGGCACCCGGCGCACGTCTCATGTGAAATCGAGACGACAGCCGCATCTTTCTTACTGGCGAGAATCCGCCGGTATCGCCCAACCGTTTCGGCATCGATCGCATCGGCTGCCGCCTGCACCTGTCCACGAAGTTCTTCGAGCTTAGCTCGCAGTTGCTTTTCTTCTGTGTCGAATTTCTCACGCGCTGTTGTTGCCTGAGCCTCGGCCGCATCCAGCGCCTGCTGCAACGCCGGAGTCTGCGCCGCCATTTCATCCAGTCGCAACATCACCGCCAGCTCCTGATCTTCGAGCGCGCGGATCTTCTCCTGGCCGTGCTCGATCTCCTTGGCCAGCGCCGCGTATTCGTCATTCTTGCGCGTCTCCATTTGCTGCTGCCGGTAACGCGCCAGAGCTTGTTCGACGCTCAAGACCTCTAGCTCCAAATTTTTCCGATCCACCTCGGCCTGCCGAAGCGCCGCCTGATGCGCCTCGAGCGCCTGCCGCTGGCCGCGCGTGTGCGATTCGAGCGCGGCACGCTTGCCCGGCAGTGCTTCCAGGTTCACTTCGGCCGCATGAATCGCCTTGTCCAAATCCTGCAATGCCAGAAGTGCGGTGACGGTCGGATTCATAAAATAAAAACAGCGTTCTTCGTTGAATTAACCAGTCTTACCGGAAGCCGCCAGCAACTTGTCGGCGTACTTGGCTAAAAGATCAAACTCCAAATTCACGCCCGTGCCCGGCGCGCAATCAGCCAGCGTCGTTACTTCGCGTGTGTGCGGGATGATCCACACGCTGAACCAATTCGCGCTTACCTCTGCAACGGTGAGGCTCACACCATCGACCGCAATCGAGCCTTTGGGAATCAGCCATCGCGCATCGACGGGCTCAATCTCTACCTGCAGATAATAATCGCTCCCGCGCTTTTCAAAAGCCTGCACGCGGCCCACCGCATCAATGTGTCCCGTTACAAAATGGCCGCCCAGCCGGCTGTCGACCCGCAGCGCCCGCTCAAGATTTACGCGCCCCTCGGAAGAAACGTCTCCTAAATTTGTCACGCGGCACGTTTCAGCGAGAAGATCAAATGCGCAGTAAATCGCTCCACTCTTTTTTTCCAACTCGGCGACGGTCAAGCAGCAGCCATTCACTGCGATGCTCTCGCCCACTTGAACGTCCGTCCACGACTTCGGCAGCTCAATCCACAAGCGCCGATCGGACTTTGATTCCGCATTCGCTTCTACGCGCAGCACGCGGCTCGCCGCTTCGACCAGACCCGTAAACACGAGGTGAACTTAGCCAGAGCGCCCTTCCCCGCGCAATCTTGTAGAAAAACAGCAGTTACAAAACCTCCTCGTTATCCTGAGCTGTGCGCTCTCCCCTCGTCCGGTCACACCACATTGTCATCCCGAGCTTGTCGAGGGACCTAGTTGCAAAACATCCAGGCCAGTCTGCATAACGTATCGAGTTGAAGGAAGAACAACCGCGTGCAGCGGCAACAATCAGGTATGCCGACCTCGATTCTTCGACACTAGGTCCCTCGACAAGCTCGGGATGACATGAATTTGAGGCCTAATCAAAAAAAATTGCAGCTCAGCGCAAAGAACAGCGCAATCGCTACGGCACCGGAAAAAGCTTCGGCTGGCCCGGACGCTCGAGCCGCTTGAGCGCCGAAAAGACAATCGCCTGCTCGCCATACTTGAGCCACGGCCCCGCGGGCACCTGATGTGGCTCCACAAAACGCCAGTCCGTCAAATCAAGCCCATCGAGTCCCAGATAATCATGAATCGACGGGGAAACATCCAATCCCGCCTTGCTGTAGACGCGCGGCCGCTCGCTGCCAAAAACATACGAAGCGTGATCGTACCGCAGCGGGCCAACATCTTCCCACTGGCCAAAACACGTCTTGCCATCGAGCGTGCGGATCTCGACCCAGCGGCCGCGGCATTGCGACTGATACGGCTCCTGCCGGTGCGCCGACTCGCTCCACCACGGAACATGCTTGCGCGCGAGCCGCGGATACTTGACATCATTAAACGGCAGCGCCACGTAAAACGGATTGAGCGTCGCCGCAAAACGCCGGGGCGTAAACCCGATCCGTTGCTGCGGATCGTCCGTCCCACCAAAATTGCTCTTCCAGCGCCGGTCCCACGCGCTGCTGTAGTTGGTCGTCGGACTGTAACTGGTCGAGCCCTGCCCGATCCAAAAATACGTTGTCACAATCTTGCGCTTCCAGGGGAAGCCGTTTTCTTCCACCGCAATAGACGACTTTGCGGGGAGACTTGGAGCAGCAGCCTTCGTCGCGTCCGGCTTACCTGTCACAAGTTTTTGAAGGGAAGTCGCGGCGTTTTTTTCTTCCTTCGCAACCGGGACAATCTTTTTTGCGGCGGGCGTCGTCGAAACTTTTACCACTGCGGACGGAGCTGACGCGGAAGGAGTTCCGCTGCTCAAGCCGTAGATGACGGTCTCATCGTGCGCGAGCGCCAGCGCGGCCGTTCCGAGGCCGAGCGCGAGTCCGAGACGGACTCCATGTGGAATTCTCCAAGCCATGATTTTTGAGGTTAAAATACCCTGTCTAACGCTCGCTCATGCGGGGTACATAGTCAAGTATTTTAGTGTTTAAATGTAAAAAATGTAAGTTGTTTATTGAAAGGATGTTATGATCTTAAAAATTGTCTTCTTTTTGTATTTTTTACACCATTTTCAAACCGGAGTAGCATCACTACTATCCACTCGAGAAAAGCGTGTCGATAACAAACCCGGTTTGAAGCATTACCCCACCCGCTCACTCTCGACATCAGACTCACCTTCAGGCAGCGTTCATCCGCAATTCACCCTGCTCCATCACGCCCTATGCCCTCCCCTAAAACCTATCTGGTGACGGGCGGCGCTGGGTTTATCGGTTCTCATTTTATCGATCAGTTGCTCGCGCAGCCTGCGGACGTCGTTGCCAAAGTCGTCAATCTAGATGCCCTCACCTACGCAGGTAACAAACGGAATCTCACCGCCGCCGAGCGAGATCCACGTCATATGTTTATCCACGAAGATATTACAAACGCCGCTGCTGTGGAAAAGGTGTTTGCGCAACACCATCCCGACGTCGTCATCCATTTCGCGGCAGAATCCCACGTCGATCGCTCGATCCAATCGCCTGAAATATTCATCCAAACCAATGTGGTCGGGACGCTCCGCCTGCTTGAAGCGGCACGACGCGCCTGGGGAAATGCGGACGCGACCCGACACCGCTTCCACCATGTTTCAACCGATGAGGTGTACGGTGATATTCCTACGGAGGCTCCTCCTGCCAATGAAAGCACAGCGTATGCCCCGCGTTCCCCCTACGCAGCGAGCAAGGCGGCGAGCGATCACCTAGTGCGCTCCTATTCAGCTACTTACAATCTTCCCATCATCATCAGTAACTGCTCGAACAACTATGGGCCGCGGCAGTTTCCAGAAAAGCTGATCCCGGTGATTCTCTTGCAAGCAATTGCTGGCAAGCCACTTCCAATTTATGGGGATGGCCTGCAAATCCGAGATTGGCTTTACGTGACCGACCATTGTGAGGGAATCTGGAGAGCCCTTATCAAAGGAACGCCGGGCCAAACGTATCACTTTGCAGGCGGGAATCAGACCACAAACCGAGCATTGGTTGAGATGTTGTGTCACATTTTGGACAAGCAACTCCCCGATTCTTCTTATCAACCTCATATCAAGCTGCTTACATATGTTCCGGATCGCCCAGGACACGATCGGCGGTATGCGCTGGATGCAACAAAGACGTCTGACGAACTTGGGTGGAATCCACAACATTCTCTCCAGCAAGGACTTGAGAAAACCGTGTCGTGGTATTTGCAGCATCAGGACTGGATTCAAACCATTCGCCAAGAAAGGGTTTTAGCATGAAGGGAATTCTTTTAGCCGGCGGGCATGGAACGCGACTGGCTCCGCTCACTCATGCAATCAGCAAGCAGCTGCTTCCGATCTATGACAAGCCGATGGTCTACTACCCCTTGTCGACATTGATGCTCGCCGGCATCCGCGAGATTCTGGTGATCACCACCCCTGCCGATGCACCGCAATTCGAGCGCCTGCTCGGGAACGGCGCCGCGTGGGGACTGCGCCTGACGTACGCAACGCAAAACCGGCCGCGCGGTCTGGCCGACGCGTTCCGGATCGGCCGCAAGTTTTTGGATGGCAAGCCCGCGTGCCTAGTGCTCGGCGACAATCTTTTCTTCGGAACCGATCTGATCAAAAAACTTCGACAAGCGGCGAAGCTCAAGACCGGCGCGCAGATCTTCGCCTACCCCGTCCGCGATCCTCAGTCCTACGGCGTCGTCGAGCTGAATGCGACCGGCAAAAAAGTCCGGCGCCTTCAGGAAAAACCCAAGCATCCCAAATCGAACCTCGCAGTCCCCGGCATCTACTTCTACGACGGAAAAGCCGCGGAACTCGCCAGCCGACTCAAGCCATCCGCTCGGGGCGAACTGGAGATCACCGACCTCAACCGCGCGTATCTGCGCCGAGGCCAACTGAAGGTGACCGTGCTGGGCCGCGGTTATGCGTGGCTCGATGCCGGGACACCGGACTCGCTACTTCAGGCGGCGCATTTTGTTCAGACGGTGCAAGCGCGCCAGGGTCTGATGATCGCGTGCCCCGAAGAGATCGCGTGGCGTAGCGGATGGATCTCCACCGCTCAGCTGCTCACGCAAGCGCGCCGCCTCGGCTCAACCGAATACGGACGCGCGCTCGCGCAGTTGCCGCGGCAAGGACGCTAGGCCTGCACCGGAATCCGCCAGCGGCGGAAGGTGGGGATGTCGAGATCCTGTCCTTTGTAGATCGTCTCGGCGGAGCGCTCGAACCGGCCGCGGCTTTCGGGAGCCAGCGGCAATTCTTCCTGCTCGACCGAAATGGATCCTGCTTCCACGAGCGATGCTGGAGCGGGCGCATCGGCGTAGTTAAGTCCCAGAAGTGAATCGGAGAAAGCCGGCTCCGGTTTTTTGGAGCTCGATCCGACAGCTGCTGCTGCGCGCGCGAATGCTTCGGGCAATTCCCCGGTGTGCGTGGTGTTGGCGACCAGCAGCGTGAGGCGGAGCTTGCCATCTGCCTTCGGCCGCATCGTCGCGCTGACCGAGAGCGGGAGCTTGATCGGCAGCTGCACTTCGAGCTCGCGCACGAGTTCCTGGACTTCAGACAGGCTCAGTTCACTGCCGCCCTGAACGCAGGCGAGCACCTGATCTCCCTGTGACCAGACGCCTGCGCCCGAAAGCAGCGGATGCGCCAATGCTTCGGTGACGAGCGCCTTCAAATCAACAGCGCCGTCTTGGCTTTCCGCAGCGGACGCTTCGGCCGTACCGCACCAAGCGTTCTCGAGTGCTTCGATTCCGGTGAAGCGGCCAAAAATGCTGCGCACATCGCTGAAGCTCATTTGAATGAGACCACTACCCTGCAATGCGAGCGCGAGCGATTCCACCGTCGCGGCCATCGTCCGGTCGAGGTGATGGAAGCTTTTCCGCAGATTCGCGCCCGGCGAGGAAGCGGCCGAGAGCCGGTCGTTTGCGAAGACGAGGACTCCGTCGGCGGTCGCGCGCAACGCTTCCACCGCTTCGATCGCGCGCTGGAGCCGCTGACGGCTTTCAAAATGAAACGGAAGGCAGACGACAGCGAGCGTCGGCACTTCTGCTTCTCTCGCCAACGTTGCCAACTGCTGGGCAAGCACCGCACCAGTGCCGCCGCCGAGGCCTGTGGTGAGGATGAGAAACTCCGCGCCGGCGATATGTTCTTTTAACCGCTCAGCATCTGCCTCCACGACTTCATGCCCCAGCGCCGCATCGCCGCCGCACCCGAGACCGTGCGTAACCGCAGTCCCCGCCAAGTATTTCTCAGGCGCGACAGAGGCTTCGAGCGTCTGCGCATCCGTATCCATCGCCCAGACATCGGCGACGCCGCCGCGGCGCAGCACCAGTTGATCGATGGCAGCGATGCCCGTCTGGCCCAGGCCGATGACGCGGACGCGCCGTCCTTTGCCGCTGCGGTTTTTTTCGTTTGCGTGAGTCGAGTGTTTCATGAATTCGATCATGGTAGAGGAGCTTGGGTGAGAGGTAAGGATCGTCGGTGAAGTGGAGTTGAAATTAAAGAGTGTAGAGCGCCGCCAGAGCTTTCTTGAGTGAATGCCCCCAGCGCATCCAGCCGCGCGGGACGGGCGTTTCCAGCTCGGCTTGCCGCGCGTAGAGCAGCAGCCCAAGCGCGGTCGTCAATTCAGGCCGACTCGCATACTGCTGGTCGCCCTCGAACGGAATGGGCCGCGCCGCTTCGACGGGGCATGGGAAGATTTCCCGCGCGAGCGGAAAGATGCCGTCGATCTGACTGCCGCCACCGGTCAGGTAAACCGTCCCGGTGAAATCCTGCCAGAACGGCTGCGCTTGTAGATCTTCGAGCACGATCTGGAAAATTTCCTGCTGACGCGCGCGGAGAATTTTGACGACCGACTCACGCGGGAAGCTGCGCGCCTGGAAGTGGTAGCTGCCCGGGAGCGCGATCTCTTCGTGCCGGCGCGCGGCGTCCTGCGATACGCTGCCGTGCGTTTTCTTGAGCTCTTCGGCGACGATGTACGGAATCTTGAGTCCGAACACAAGGTCATTGGTCAAGTGCTCGCCGCCGACGCTGAGCACGCCGGTGTGCTGCACCGCACCGCGCGCGTAGGCGATGTAATCGGTCACGCCGCCGCCGCAATTGATGACGATCGCGCCCATTTGTTTTTTGGAGCGATCGAGCACTGCCTGCGCCGTTGCGTAGCTGCTCAGCGCGTAGTTGCGCACGTCGATCGCCAACTCCTTGAGGCAACGGATCGGCGTTTGCAGGCGATTGGTCACGCCGTAAACGAGATGATATGCCGCAGTCAGCCGCTTGGAAGAGAGCCCGGAGGGATTCTCCACCACCGCGCCGTTATCGAGGTAATAGTGCTGCCGCAGATCGTGGATGAGCACGTAATCGCTCGGCAACGTGTGGCTGCGCGCAAGATCGGAAAGTTCCTCCTCATGCTCCACGCCGATGCGGTGGTCATCGGTCTCGACGGGAATCGAGAGCCGCACGTTGGTCGATTCGATATGTGCGCCGGAAAGAGCAAGGTAGACTTCGTTGATCGCGACGTCCGTCTTGCGCTCCGCATCGAGCAGCGCAGCATGCAGACAGCGCGCAGCCGCTTCATAATCGACAATCTCGGACTTGCGAATTTGACTGGACGGCTCTTCTCCGATTCCGAGGAGCGCCAGCGTGCCGTCGGGCCGCAGTTCGGCGAGCGCGACCGAAATTTTGGTCGTGCCGATTTCGACCGCGGCGAGGATGTTAGGATTGGATTTCCACCAGAACATAAAAATGTGCCTTGTTTGATTTGGTTAAGTGCGTTGATTTTTAATTGAGAAAGGTGACGGGGACGTTGCGCTCGGGCGTCAGGTCCACGGTGCGAACCGCACGCTGATGCAACTGCGAATACTCGAGCACCTCTTGCAATCGCGAGAGCTGCTCGGGGATCGAATCGATGCGGAACGTGATGATGGAGCCCGCCTGCGTGTGCATCCGCAGCGCGAGCGCCGAGATGATTTCAATCGTGTGCAGGTCCAACGCATTGCGCAGCGGCGTGAGCTCCATATATTTGAGTAGCTCCACCGCAGCGGTGACTTCACGTTGATCGACAATCTGGCCGGGCTCGAGCACCAGCTGTGGCAAGCCGACCAGCTCGGGCAGTGAACGCACGACCTCTCCCTGACGTGGCTTGAGGACAACGCGGTCTCGATCCAAGTAAAACACCTGCGGCGTGCGGAATTCGGAATGCGTTGCGACGATCCGCAAGAGCGGCTGACGCTCCCGAACGCGGACCAGCAGCGTATCGGGCAGGCGTTTCTCCAAATCTACCGACGCAACATACGGCAGCGCCGCGAGAGAAACCTGGAGCCGCTTTAGATCGAGCTTCATCAAATTCTCTCCCAGATGCCGGCGAGCGGCCTGCTGAACAGCGCGTTGCAACTCTTCGGCACTCCCCTCCACCGTCACGCGGCGAAGCGCATAGCGGGGATTTTCATAGAGCGTCTTGCGCATCAGCTGCCGCATCGCCAAATGCGTTCCGGCACCGACGAGCACCAGCGAAAACGCGATGAGCGCCGCCCACCGTCCCCAGCGCTTGAAGCGCGCAGGATCTTGTTTTTTGCGCGGCACGGCGGTTGCGTGCAGCACCGCCAACTTGGGCGGACGCGGCGAACGGAAAGAGAAATCAAGTTGTCGGCTCATAAAGTTTTGGTTTGGGAGAGCTTGAGGATTTGATCGCACAGCTCGGGGAACGTCATGCCGATCGCCTTCGCCGCGTCTGGAACGAGGCTGGTGGCCGTCATGCCTGGGACGGTGTTCACTTCCAGAACGTGCGGCTGATTTTGCTCGTCGAGCATGATGTCCACTCGCGACCAAACAGCACAGCCCAGCGCCCGATGCGCCGCGACCGCGACTTGCTGCACATGCTTGGTCACTGTCGGGTCGAGCGGCGCGGGGCAGAGATGCTGGGAGCCGGTTGCTTTGTACTTGTTTTCGTAATCGTAGACACCGACTGGAACGACGATCTCAATCACCGGCAACGCGCGGTCGCCCAGAATCGCGACAGTCAGCTCCCGCCCGCGAATGAGTGATTCGACCAAAACCCGCTTGCTGGATTTTGAATCCGTCGGCTCATCTTTCTCGAGTGCCGTCTGGATTGCGCCCGCCAACTGCGACGCTTCGTTCACCCACGTGACGCCGATGGTCGATCCCTGCCGCGGCGGCTTGACGATGACCGGGTATTCGAGCTTGAGCTCTTTGGCGTCGCTGATGATCTGCCACGCCGGCGTGGGGATGCCTTCTCGTTCAAATATTTTTTTCGCCTCGATTTTATCAAACGCGATGCGGCACGCGTGCGCTCCTGAGCCTGTGTACGGAATTCCGCGCTGATCGAGCAGCTCCTGCAATTCGCCGTCTTCGCCAAATCCGCCGTGGAGCATGATGCACGCCATATCGACACCATCAGGCAAATTGATCTCTTTCCCTTCGACGACGACATCAACCACGTTATGACCGACGGTCCGCAACGCTTCCGCGACAGCCGCACCGCTGCGCAGCGAGACTTCGCGCTCGGCAGACGGGCCGCCCATCAGCACCGCAACTTTTTTTAATCCGTAACTCATACGTCTTCTCCCAATACGATCGCTTCCATTTCCAATTCCAATCCTCTTTCTCCCCGGGCTTTTTGTTTGATTTGTTCGATGAGGGCGAGCACGTCCCGAGCCGTTGCACCTCCATCATTGACGATAAAATTTCCGTGCACGTCTGAGACGCGCGCGGCCCCGACGGCAGCGTTCTTCAACCCAAGCTCGTCGATCAATTTGCCCGCGGGCAGAGGCCCGGGATTTTTGAAAATGCAACCGGCGCTGGGCGCGGCGGGCTGTGAGCCCCACCGCTTCTCGCTGTAGCTTTTCAATTTTTGCGTGATCACCTCGCGCAGGTTGGCAACGCCGCGCAGCACCGCAGAAAGCGCGATGTGCTGGCGAAAATGCGGCACGTTACGGTAGTGCACTTCCAGCGCGTCTGTCTTGTCCTCGCGGACGTTCCCCTGCAAGTCCATCGAGCGGACCGACTCGATCACTTCCATCGTCCAGCCTTGCATCGCGCCAGCGTTCATCCGGAGCGCGCCGCCGAGATTGCCGGGAATGCCTTCCATAAATTCAAATCCGCCCAGGTCATGTTTTTTGGCTTCAGCGACAATCACCTTGAGCCGCGCGCCCGCGCCGGCCGTGATGCGATCGTCCTGCACTTCGACGCGGCTGAAATGCGGACCCGCCAAATGAACGCACAAGCCGCGGATACCGCCGTCGCGTACAATCAAATTACTTCCGCGCCCCAGCGGCGTGACATGGATTCCATGCTGCGACGCCCAGCGGAGCGCCGCCGCCAAATCGGCTTCATCGGCCGGCTCGAACCAGAATTGCGCCGGACCGCCAACGCGCATCGTCGTGTGCTTGGCCATCGGTTCCTGACGCACGAGCTTGCTTGCAGGAGTGAGCTGCACGCTCAGCTCAAAATAGGATCGCAGCTCTTCGGCAAGAGAATCGGCAACTTGGGTAATATCGCCCGCGCCCAGAACCAGAATCAAATCGCCGGGTTGCGCTTCGCGCGAGACGCGTTGATGCAGCGTTTTCAAATCCGCAACAAATTCGACCGACGGCATGCTGCCGGCGCGGACCGCTTCGGCCAGCACGCTGCCGGTCACGCCAGGAATCTCGGGTTCGCTGGCCGCGTAAATTTCTGAAATCCAGAGACGGTCGGCGCCCGCGAACGCCTGCGCAAAATCTGCCAGCAGCGCCTGCGTGCGCGTGTACCGGTGCGGTTGAAAAAGGACGAGCAGTCGCTTGGGTTGCAGCGCCTTGGCCGCGGCGATCGTCGCGCGAATTTCCGTCGGGTGATGCGCGTAGTCGTCCACGACGCGGATTTGCTCGAGCTCAAGCTTGTATTCAAATCGGCGCCCGGCGCCGCGAAAATCAGACAACGAGGCAAGCGCCGCGCGCAGCGGCACACCGGCGAGCGTTGCCATCGCTGCAGCCCCGAGCGCGTTGCTCACGTTATGACGACCCGGCACGACCAGTCGCGCATCCACCGGTTTGCTTCCTTCTTGTACTGCGCGGAACTTCGTCCCGCTCGGCTCGAGCAGAATATCTTGCGCACAAAACGCTGCGTTTGTTTCGACACTAAATGCAACGGCGTTGGGTGCCGTTGCTGCAACGCGGGCCGCGCCAGCATCGTCCTGGCAGTAGACGAGCCTGCCGCGCGTTTTTTTGGCCAGCAGCCCGAACGCCTCCCAGAGCAGCGATTCGTTTCCGTAATAATCGACATGCTCGCGCTCGACGTTGAGCAGCAGCGTGTGCTCGGGCTCAATCAGCGTGAAAGTTCCATCGCTCTCGTCGGTTTCAATCACAAACCACTCGCCTTCGAGCGACGCGCTGAAGCCCAGCGACGGCATTGACGCGCCGACGTAATAAGAAGGGTGCAGTCCCGCCGCGCGCAGTATGTGCGTGAGCATCGCCGCACTCGTCGTCTTTCCGTGCATTCCCGCGATCGCCAAAACGCGCCGGCCCACCGCGAGCGCTGCGAGCATCTCTCCGCGCCGGATGCACGGAATGCCGCGCGCTTCGGCCGACGCGCGCTCGGAATTTTCCGGCACGACCGCCGACGAGTAGACGAGCGCAACCACCTCGCCGACATTTCCTGCCGCGTGCCCGGTGAAAAATTTCAGGCCCATCTTTTCAAGCGCGTCGATCTCCGGCGTCCGAATCAAGTCCGAGCCTGAGACGCGCATGCTTTTTTGCAGCAGCAAGCGCGCCAGGCCGATCATCCCGCTGCCGGAAACACCGACGAGATGGAACCCCGCGCCCGGTTGAGCGAGCAGCCGCGCCAGAAGCTCTTTTAATTCTTCAGGCATGCTTCGATCTCCTGCACGATTTGGTTTGCCGCGGCGGGCATCGCGAGCTTGTGCGCCGCTTCGCTCATTGTGCGCCGACGTTCGCCGCTCTGTAAAATGGCGCTGATTTCTTTTGCCAAAACTTCTGGCTCCAATTTTTCCTGCGCGAACATGACGGCGGCCCCTGCATTGACGAACGCCTGCGCGTTGTAGCGCTGATGATTATCCGCCGCTTGTGGGAATGGGACGAGCACGCTGGGCAGACCGTAGTGCGCGAGCTCGGCGAGAGACGCGGCGCCGGCGCGGCTGATCGCGACGTCCGCCAGGCTGTACCAGTGCTGCATGTCGGAGGCAAAAGGCCGCACGAGCGCCTTGAAGCCGAGGCGCCGGTAATTGGTCTCGACCAGCGATGCATCCGCGCGACCGGCCAAATGCAAGAACTGCCACTCATCGTGTTGCGCGTTCCAAAGCGGGAGCGCGCGCAGCACCAGCTCATTCAAGCCGCGAGCACCCTGGCTGCCGCCCATCACCAAAATGGTTTTGCGATTCGCGTCCACTCCGAGCGCTTTCGCTGCCGCTGCGCGATCGACCCGGACGAGCTCGGCGCGGATCGGTGTCCCGGTCCAGCGCGCCTTGGAGCGCGGAAGACGAGCGCCGCATTCCTCGATCCCGACGAGCGCGCGAGCGGAGAGCCGTGCCGCCAAGCGCGTCACGCGCCCCGGAACCGCGTTGGACTCATGCACAAATGTCGGCAAGCCGCGCCATTTTCCCAGGAGCAGCGGAACGGCGCTCGTGAAGCCTCCCATTCCCAGCACCGCGTCCGGACGATGCGCTGCGAAAAGTTTGCGGCACGCTTTGACGCTGCGCACCATCTTCACCGCGAAACCACCAACCCGCACACCCCATCCCGGCCAGCCGACCGCCGGCAGCGTTTGCACGCGATACTCCGGCCGGCCTTCGAGCGCGACGCCATCGATCGCTTTAGACGAGACAATGAGCACGACCTCATGCCCGCGTGCGCGCAATGCGTCTGCGACGGCAATTCCGGGGAACAGATGCCCGCCGGTTCCGCCACACGCGATTAAGATGGTAGCCATGGATTGCATTGAAAGTTGAAAATCAAAATGATTTGTGTGCCTACATCCGCGGACTCGATCGCGCGCGCATGAGGCGCGATGTCGTCGGCGGATCGTAGTAGCCGCTACGTTGAATGTTAAACAGGAGCCCGACGCACGCCAGGCAGACCATTAGGTTCGAGCCGCCGTAGCTGACAAACGGCAGCGGTACTCCTTTGGCAGGCATCAGCGACGTGACGACCGCCAGATTCATCAAACCTTGCAACGCAATGAGCGTCGTCGCTCCCGCACCGAGAAGAACGCCCAGCATGTCCGGCGCGTGCAGCGTGATCCATCCGCCGCAGAGCGCGAAAACCAAAAACGCCGTCACGACCGCGAGCGCAACCCACAGGCCCAGCTCCTCGCCGATAATCGGAAAGATGAAATCGGTATGCGCTTCGGGCAGGTAATACATTTTCTGGCGGCTGTTCCCCAGTCCCAGGCCCCACGGTCCGCCCGAACCCAGCGCGATAATTCCCTGATACACTTGGTAGCCCTTCCCCTCCTTGTTCCCCTCTAAATCGAGGAACGCGAAGATGCGGCTGCGCCGCTCGGGCATCGAGAGTGCAATCGCGAGCACCGAGAGCAGCCCTACGATTGGCACCGGCATCCAATATTTTTTGGGCACGCCCGCGCAAAAAAGCATCGTGCCAAACAGAACAAAAAGCATGAAGGTCGATCCCAAATCGTGCTGCTGCAGCACGATGAGCGCCATCGCCATAAGCACGGACGCGGGAACGACGATCGATTTTTTCCAATCGTCGAGCTCATCCCGATAACGCGCCAGCCATCCAGCGAGGAATACAATCAGCGCGATTTTCGCCAGCTCCGACGGCTGCACCGTCCAGCCCATCAGGCAGAGCCAGCGCGTCGCCCCTTTGACCGTTCTGCCGATTCCCGGAATGAAGCACGCGAGCATCAAGACGATTGCCACCGCAACGCCGATCCAGGCCCATCCGGCAATGCGGTGATAATCCACCCGCATCGCCAGCACGAACACTCCGCCACCGAGCACCAACCAGAGGGATTGGCGGCGGAGATGTTCGTAGAGATCCGGCGCGGAGCCCGCGGCCGCGAGCTTGCCACTCATGCTCGCCAGCATCAAAAGTCCCAGCGCGGCGAGGCTCAAAACCACGACGAGCAAGAACGTTCCGATGTGCCGTTGCATAAAATGGATCTCTTTATAGATAATTTCAGTTTTTTATTGGCTGGCCGTCATGATCGCCGCAGTCGGAGCCGGAGCGACAGGTGCCGCCTGCACCGCAACGCTGGAGGTCGGGATCACCAAGCGCATGCCGACTTTGAGGCGATGCGGATCGCTGATCTGGTTGGCCGTCATGATCGCCGCGGGCGTCGTCTTAAACTGCCGTGCGATTTTGGTCAGCGTGTCGCGCGGAGCGACGGTGTACATCGAAGATCCTGCGGGAGCTTTTTCCGTCATTGCGACCGCCGTCGGAGCCGTCTTGGTCATTTTAACCGCGGGCGCTCCTGCGGTGGAGCGATTCGCCGCTGGAACTTTCAACGTTTGCCCAATGCGCAGTGCATCTGACTTCAAGCCGTTGGCCTGACGCAAATCGTGGATTGTTGTCCCCTGCCGACGTGCAATGCGCGAGAGCGTATCGCCGGAGCGGACGATGTAGACCGCCGCTGGGGCCGAAGCTCCAACTGCGGGTGCAGCCGCTAAATCAGGTACTAATTGACCTGGAGCGAGTCTGCCGGTGAACGCCGCCGCAGTCGTCGGCGCCATTTCGTCGAGCGGCGCGGGTGTTTGCGCCAGCGCTTCGGAAGCGGTCGCAGTCGCTGCGGTGGTGCTCGCGGTCGGCATCGTCATCTGAGCCGAAGCGGGGTCCGTCGGATTGGGCGTTGTGGTGTTCGTTGCAACTGCCGGCTTGGCTGTTGCGTCGTCGGTCGCCGCGACTTTATCCGCAGTTGTTGTCGTCGTGGTTGATTTTGCCATGGCGTCGGAAGGCTCGGCGGCGCCGCTGAACAAATGCCAGACGCTGATGCCGCCGATGACCAAGACGTGCAAGGCCAAGACCGCAACAAACACGGTCATGAGCCGTAGTCCGCCGGTTTGCGGTTTCTGATTTTCAGTTTCCATATGTATATCTCCTGGTTGGTGATGGTTGTGGTTAAAAAAATTAAACGGCCTTGCGCTCCTTAAGCGCGTTGACGGCTGCACGAAAAACGTCTCCCCGCTCCTCGTAGCCAGAGAACATGTCGTAGCTGGAGGTGCCGGGAGAAAGCAGGACGACGTCGCCGCTGCGCGCGAGCCGCGCCGCCCGCTCGACCGCTTGCGGGAGCGACTCGGCCGTTTCGCACGGAACCCCGTCGCTCCACAGCGCGCGCAACTTCTCGCGAACTTGGCCGATGAGCACACACGCGCGCGCCGTCTTGCGCACCAGCGGCGTGAGCGGGGAATAATCGAGCCCCTTCTCTTTTCCACCCGCGATCAGCACCACGCGGCAGGTCATCCCTGCGAGCGCTTTTTCGACAGCATCAATGTTCGTCGCTTTGGAATCGTTGATGTACGTGACGCCGTCAACCTCCGCCACAAGCTCACACCGGTGCGGCTGCGGGCGATACGCACGCATCGCTTCCGCCGCTTTTTCGTGAGAAACGCCGCACAGGTCGCCGACCGCGAGCGCCGCCAGCAGATTCTCAGCGTTGTGCGGACCCGCCAGCTGCGTCTCACTTTGCGCGAAAACTTCCCGCCCGCGTGCACAGAGCATCCCGCCGCGCAGCGTGTAATCGGCACCTGCATCCCCCGCACTGAAGGTGACGCGCCGTGCGCGCGTGCCGCGGGGCAGCTCCACCTCTTGCTGCACGACCGCCCAATCTTGCTCGGTTTGATTTTCAAAAAGCCGCCACTTGGCCGCACGGTATTCTTCGATCGAAGCGTACCGGTCCAAATGATCAGGCGTCAGGTTCAAGTAGACGCTCACCGCCGGGCGGAAGCGCTCGATCGTCTCAAGCTGGAACGAGCTCACTTCCAACACCGCGAAATCCAGATCCGCCGTCTCATCCACGACACTCGAGAACGCACGGCCAATGTTGCCCGCCGCGATCGCGCGCTTGCCGCCAGCTTGCAGGACCGCCGTCACTAATTCGGTCGTCGTCGTTTTGCCGTTGGTTCCCGTCAACGCGACGATCGGGCACTGGCAGAAGCGCGAGGCGAGTTCAATTTCTCCTAAAATCGGCACACCGGCGCGAACCAGCGGCGCTGCGAGCGGCGATTTGAGCTCAATCCCGGGACTGATGACCGCCAGATCGAATTTTCCTGCACTGATTTTTTCCAGGGCTTGCGCGCCGAGTTCGACACCGATGTTCAAAGCACGCAACTCGCTTGCATCCGCTTCTTGCGACTCATCAAACGCCGTCACGCGCGCACCGCGCGATTGCAGCAAGCGCGACGCCGCGACGCCGCTCTCGCCCACACCGAGCACGGCCACCGCTTTATTTTTGATTTCTAATTCCGTTTTCATCTAAAATTTTACCGCAGCTTGAGTGTCGCCAGTGCCAGCAGGACGCAGACCAGGCTCAGGATCCAGAAGCGAACCGTCACTTTGGTTTCGCTCCAGCCTTTGAGCTCGAAGTGATGGTGCAACGGCGCCATCGCCAGCGGCCGCTTGCCCGTCAGTTTAAAGGAGGCCACTTGCAGCATCACCGAGAGCGCTTCGACGACGAACACGCCGCCGGCAATCACCAGTGCGAGCTCTTGATGGACGCAGATCGCCACGACGCCCAGCGCGCCGCCCAGCGCAAGCGAGCCGGTGTCACCCATAAATACCTGCGCGGGGTGACTGTTGTACCAGAGAAAGCCCAGGCCCGCGCCCATCAGCGCCGAGCAGAAGACCGCCAGTTCCCCCGCACCCGCGACGTACGGCAAGTGGAGGTACTCCGCGATTTTCACGTTGCCCGCGACGTACGCGAAAATCGCGTAGCCCAGTGCAACCGTCACCGTGCAGCCGATCGCCAGGCCGTCCAAGCCATCGGTCAAGTTGACCGCGTTGGACGTGCCGACGATCACCAGCGCGAAAAAGAGAACCGCAAAAATGCCCAAGTCGAGCACTGCCGGCAGCTTAAAGAATGGAATGTAGAGCTCCCGCGCGGCAGGCGTCGGCGACGGGCCCCAGACGAGGAAGAACGTCACCGCCACGGCGACCAAGAATTGGCCGGCGAGTTTCTTCCTCGCCGTCATCCCCTTCGATTGCTTGAGGCGGATCTTGGCGTGATCGTCCACCGCGCCCATCCATCCTAAAAAGAGCAGCGCGCCCAGCACGATCCACACCAGCTTCACCGTCGGCAAGCACCAGAGCAGCGTGCTGATCGTCACCGCTCCCAAAATGAGCACGCCGCCCATCGTCGGCGTCCCTTGCTTGCCTTCGTGCAGATCGGCGAGGCGATGCACTTCTTTCTGCGTCCGCAGCGGCTGGCCCAGTTTGAGCGCGCGCAGGCGGCGGATGACCCACGGGCCCGCGAGGAGCGAAATCACAAACGCCGTCGCTGCGGCGCCTAGGCAACGGAGCGTCACGTATTTAAATACGTTGAGCGCGCCCCAATGCGCCGAAAAAAGATGCAAGTAATAGAGCATGCGATTACCTCTTGGCCTGGGCAGCAACGAGTGCTGCGGTTAATTTTTCCAACTTCATGAAGCGGGAGCCCTTCACCAAAATGCAGTCGTCCTCGCGCAGCAAGGGAAGCAGAACCGCCGCACCCTGGTCCGCATCTGCCGCGATGCGGCATGCGTCCGCAGAGAGCCCCGCATCGATCGCACCTTCTTGAATGAGCTTCGCGCTCGGACCCATCGCCAGGAGCAGGTCCACGCGTGCACGCGCCGCCGCGGCGCCAACACGGCGATGCAGCTCCGGACCCCACTCGCCCAGTTCTCCCATCGAGCCCAGCGCCGCGATCTTGCGCCCCGGCGCGGCAAACTCGGCCAGCGTCGTGAGGCCCGCCTGCATCGACTCGGCGTTGGCGTTATAGCTGTCGTTCAAAACCCAGCCACTGCCGCGCGGCAGCACTTCCATTCGCTGCGATGGAAGCGTCACGCTCTCCAGGCCGCGCGCGATTTGCTCGATCGAAAGCCCGGCCGCTTCACCGACCGCTGCGGCCAACAACGCGTTGTTCACCATGATCGGCGCGTGCGTCGGCAGCCGGACCGGGTGCGTGCCCGACGGCCCTTCCAACTCAAACGTAATTCCCGTCGTCGTCATGCGCAGGGTGTGTGCGCGCCACGTCGCCTCTGAGCCGTCGCCCACCCAAATGACGCGCGCGCGCGTGCGAGCCGCAAACGTTTCGCTGTGCGGATCGGCTGCGGGCAGAACGGCCACGCCCTCGGACGGAAGCGCCGCCACCAGTTCGGCCTTCTCCTGCGCGATTGCTTCCGAGCTGCCAAAAAATTCGATGTGCGCGGTGCCGATACCCGTCAGCACACCAATCTCGGGCCGCGCCATCGCCGCCAGCGGCGCGATCTCGCCCGGATGATTGGTTCCCATCTCGACGACCGCCCATGCATCCGTTGACTCCAGCGAGAGCAGCGTCAGGGGCACGCCGAGGTGATTATTCAAGTTGCCCACGTTCGCGCGCGTGGAGCCGGCTTGGCGGAGCACCGCTGCAACCAGCTCCTTCGTGCTCGTCTTGCCGCTCGAACCCGTCACGCCGACAACACGCACCGGCAGCGTCTTGCGGTACTCGGCTGCGACGCGCTGCAGTGCGGCCAGCGTGTCATCGACGAGAATCACGCCAAAACTTTCCGGCAATTTTTCTTCCGGCATGTGCGACACGATCGCCGCTGCCCCACCGCTCTGCGCCGCTTGTCCGACGAATGCATGCCCGTCACGCTCCTCGCCCAGGATCGCAACAAAGCAATCACCCGCCGCGAGCTTCCGCGAATCGATCGCAAAGCGAGCAACCGTCGCCGCGCCCGACCCCTGCACAAGCCGTCCGCCGCATGCGCGCGCGAGGGCTTCCATCGTCATCGGCTTCATGTTGAAGCCCTCCGCTGTAAAAATTCCTGCGCTATCTGCACGTCATCGAATGGATGAAAAACGCCGGCGATTTCCTGCGTTGCTTCGTGCCCCTTGCCGGCGATGCAGATCACATCCCCGGATTGCGCGGCAGCAACCGCTTGCGCGATCGCCTCGCGACGGTCTGCAATACGGCGGAAATTTTTTGTGCTCCGAACGCCCGCTTCCATCTGATCCAAGATCACCTCGGCCGCTTCGCTGCGCGGATTATCCGCCGTGAAGATCGCCTCGTCCGCGAACTCCACCGCTGCGCGCGCCATCGCGGGCCGCTTGGTTTTATCGCGATCACCACCGCAACCGATGAGGACAACGAGCTGCCGCGGTTCGAGCGCGCGGAGCGCCGTCAGCGCTTTCTCCAAAGCATCTTCGGTGTGTGCGTAATCCACCACGACCGTCACGCCGTCGCCAGAACGCAACGTCTGCATCCGGCCCGGAACTTGCGGCGCTGTCTCGAGACCTTGCGCGACTTGCTCTGCTGTCAGCCCCGAGCTCCAGGCGGATGCCGCTGCGGCCAGCGCGTTCGAAACATTGTACCGGCCGACGAGCGGCAGCCGAATCGCCAGTGACTGTCCGCCGAGCTCCAGCACAAACCGCGTTCCGTCCGCTTGCAGGCAAACGTCGCGCGCGCAGACCTCGGCGTCGCTATTTTCAATCCCGTAGCCGATCGTGCGCACACCCGCGGGAACCGCCTCCGCGATCTCGACGTGCACGGCATCATCCAAGTTGATCACCGCGACGTTCGATTTACCGAGCGCAGTAAACAAAATTTTCTTGGCCGCCAGATATTCTTCCATCGAGCCGTGATAATCCAAGTGATCAGGCGTGAAATTGGTGAAGACAGCCGCGGCAAATTCCAACCCATCGGTCCGACCTTGCGCGAGCGCATGCGAAGAAACTTCCATCACCGCACGCGTGCAACCGGCGTCGCGCATCTGCGCGAGTAGCGCCTGTAGGTCATTCCCCTCTGGCGTGGTCCGCGCGGCCGCAGCGATCACGCGCGCGCCGATCTCGTACTGCACCGTGCCAATGAGGCCCACCGACTCGCCTTGCGCGGCGAACAGATGCTTGAGCAAAAATGCAGTCGTCGTCTTACCATTGGTTCCGGTGATGCCGATAACGCCCAGCGCCCGCGCCGGGTTTCCGTGAAACGCGCACGCCATCCGCGCGAGCGCACGCCGCGCATCGGTCACTTCGACATAAGCCGGACCGTCGTTGGCAATAAATTCTGCGCTCTCCAGAACCACCGCGCTCGCGCCACGTCCGACCGCATCTGCGATAAAGGCATGGCCGTCAAGCTTCTCGCCGCGCCATGCGAAGAAGATTTCTTCCGCGCGCAGTCGGCGCGAATCATAGCAAAGACCTGTGACTTTGCGATCGGTCCGCCCGGTCACGCGCACAGCCGGCGTTGCAGTGAGAAGATCCGCCAGCTTCACAGGGCACCTCCCGTGCGATGCGCGACCACCGGCATCGCAACCGGCGCGCCGGGAGCTTGCGGCGTGGGCGTTAAATCCAAAACGTGCACCAAGCGCTGCGCGATCTGCCGGAACGCGGGCGCCGCAACCATCCCGCCGTAGTACGCGCCGGGTTTCGTACGCGGCTCATCCACAAAAACGGAGATCAGCACCTGCGGATTTTCTTCCGGCAAGTAACCGATGAACGACGCCAGGTACTTGCTGTCGGACCATTGTCCGTCGATAAATTTCTGCGCAGTGCCCGTCTTGCCCGCGACGGTAAAGCCGGGAACGCGCGCCGCCACCGCCGTCCCGCCCGCTTCAACAACCGTTGTGAGCGCATGCGAGATCGACCGCGCCGAATCGGTCCGGATTACCTGCCGCACCACTTGCGGGTTGAATTGCTTGACCAGCTTGCCGTCCGCGTTGAGCACACGTCGCACCAATCGCGGGGCCATCAACCGTCCACCGTTGGCGATCGCGCCAACCGCCATCGCCATCTGCAGCGGCGTCGCGGCGACTTCCTGCCCGATCGGCACGCGCGTGATCGAAAGTTTGGACCAGCGCCCGACCGGCCGCAGCACGCCCGCCGACTCCGCCTGGCCAGCGAAAAGCCCGGTCACGCGACCAAAGCCGAAATTCTCCGCCCAGTGATGCATGCGATTCTCACCCATAAGCAGCGCAATCTTCGCCGTGCCGATGTTGCTCGAGACCTGTAAAATTTGCTGCACCGTCAGCGTTGCGTACGGCTCGTGATCGTGCAGCACCGCGCCGCCGTAAGGGAACACCCCGTTCTCGCAGAAAAACGGCATGTCGAGCGTCACCGCGCGCTGATCGAGCGCGCCCGCGACCGTCACCACTTTGAAGGTCGAGCCCGGTTCATACCGATCCACGAGCGCCCGATTGCGCTGATTTTGCGCCAGCCGCTCGTCGCGGCGATTCGGGTCGAACGTCGGCCGGTTTGCCAGCGCCAAGATCTCACCCGTTTTGGGCTGCGTCACAATAATGCATGCGCCCGCGGGTTGATACTGCTCCACCAACCGGTCGAGCTGCTCCTCGACGATATGCTGCACCTCCAGATCAATCGTAAGCATCGTCGAGAATCCGTCGCTTGGCGGCTGATCCTTCCGACGGTACGCGGAAATTTCCCGACCTTTGCGGTCGCGTTCGATCCACCGCTCGCCGGGCAGCCCGCGCAGCGTCGTCTCCATCTCACGTTCGACGCCGTTGGCACCCATCCCCTTGTCATCCAGCCAACCGATCAAGTGACTGGCGTGCGCGCCGTTCGGATACACGCGCATCAGGCGCTCTTCCAAAATCAAGTTCTGGCGCAGCCCGAGCGCCCGCAGGGCCGTCGCTTCTGCCTCGCCGACATTGCGCCCGACAAGCCAATACCGGTTCGCAGGACTGTACGCCTTGACCAGCGGCGCCGCCGGAACGTTGAGCACCGCCGCGACTCGGCGCAGCGCGCGTTCGGGCTCGGCCAAATTTTTTCCATCCAAGCGTACGTCGTACACCAGCTGCGTGCGCGCGAGCGGCTCGCCATGCGTGTCGAGAATATCGCCGCGACGCGCGGGCAGCTCAAAACGGCGCAGGTGATTAGCGACCGCCAGCTCGGTGTATTTTTCATGCCCAACGAGTTGAATGTAGACCAGCCGCAAGCCGACCAGCGTAAACGCAAACGCGCCGATCACCGTCAGCCACAAGACGCGTTGGCGCACCGCTAAATCCTGCGGCTGCCCGGGCAGCGGACCCACGCCGGCCGCCGTCCCCCGCGCGCGACGTGCGGGCGCCAGTCCCGTAATCGCATGCAAGAGGCGGTGGGGCATGATTTAAATTTCCTCGGGTGATTAAAAATTAAGGAGACGCCAGCGCGGTTTCAGTCCCGGCCCGCGCGACGCGCATGCCGCCCGCCGTCCGGTCCAGGCGCACCAGCCGCTCTTCGGTGATGCGAACAAACTGCTGCGGCGCTGGCAGCCGAGAATTGACCAGCGCGACGTACCGCTCCAGCCGCTGCGGAGATTTGAGCCGCGCCACGTCGACCGACAGCTGCCGGTTGCGCTCGACGATCTGCCGCAGCTGCTTCTCTTGCTTGGCCGTTTCCGATGCCGTCGAGACGATCTGATTTTTGAAAACCAAGTAGCTCAGGCCGAGCAGCGCGAACACGCCAACAAGCGCGCCCCACTTGACGATGGTGCTCCAATGCAGCGTCTGACTATTTTTGACACGGTTGCGACTCATGCCCGCTCCTCCGTCAAAGCAAGCCACGGCAGCGCGCTGCGCCATGCCACGCGCAGGCGGGCGCTCCGCGCGCGCGGATTGTGCTCGGTCTCCGCCGCGTCGGGCAAAAACCGAGCGATACGCTCGAAATACTGCGGACGTTCTTCAGCCGGCTGCAACGCGCGCACGCGAGCGGAGACTCCCTTCCCATCGGAATCATCCTCCATCTCGCGGCCCGCATATTTCTGGAAGAACCGCTTCACGCGCCGATCCTCGCCGGAGTGAAAGCTGATGCACGCCACGACGCCGCCGGGTTTGACAAGCGCCGCTGCCTGCGGGAGCGCACGCTCCAGCGCGCCCAGTTCATCATTCACGGCCATGCGCAGCGCTTGGAAAATGCGGGTCGCCGGATGCACGCGGCCGCGGCCTTTCGCCGTACCGGCCAAGAACTCCGCCAGCTCAGTCGTCGTCGCAAACGGCTTTTTCTCGCGGCGCCGGACGATCGCCTTGGCAATCGCACGCGCGCGCGGTTCGTCGCCGTACTTGGCAAAAATCTCCGCCAGCTTTTCTGCGTCCCAGCCGTTGACGATCTCTGCAGCCGTCACACCGCCCCGCGGATCCATCCGCATGTCCAGCGGGCCTTCGCGCTGCAAGCTGAACCCGCGCACGTCCGTCTCGAGCTGTGGAGAGGAAACGCCCAGGTCGAGCAGCACGCCATCCACCTGTTCCCACCCCCGCGCGCGCGCCGCGTCGGCCATCTGGTCAAAATTCAGCTGCTGCGCAGAAAGCATCTTGGGCCATGCCGCGCCCAGCGCGTGCGCCGCGGCGACCGCCTCTGGGTCCCGATCCAACGCCAGCACTTCCGCACCGGCTTCCAAGAGTGCCAGCGTATGCCCACCCCGACCGAAGGTTCCGTCGATCCAGCGCTGACCGGGCTTGGGATTTACTGCTGTCAAAAATGCCTCGAGGAGCACTGGCACGTGCGCTTGCGCGTTCACGCCGGGTTCGACTTCCAAGGGTTGAAGGACGGCGGCCGACGCAAGCCCACCAGTTCGTACGCGTTCCGACGCGCCAACCGCACGAGCGCCGCACCCACTGCCTGCCCCTGGGCGTCCTTGGCCTTCGAGAACCCGCAAAAGAGCGTGCGCCGACTCGGCGCGAGCGGCCGCCTCACGCCCGGACCTCCGGAGCGACGTCGAGTGCTGAGCGTGCAGGAAAAAAAAGTGCATAATATTGTCCGATCGACGGCGTCCGCTGCGTCAAAAGCAACCCGGCTTTTCGCCGGCGTTCGCCCTTGTTCCCAGCGCGCGTACGCTTTTTCATTCGTTCTGTTCTGAGTTTCTCCTCATCAGGTTGCTCTCATTCAAAGTCCCAGCGACTCCACGGCTTCCTCCAGAGTGATCTGCGCCTGCGGCCGCGCCGCGAACGCCTGCTGGTTCCAAACCTCAAAATGATCTAGGCACCCGACCAAGACGGCGTCCTTCTGCAGCCCGGCTTTTTTCCGCAGCCGCTCTTTGACCATAATGCGCCCTTGGCCGTCCCACGTCGTTGCCTGTGCCAAGCTCGCGAGCGCTTCCAAGCGGCGGCGCTGTGGAGCATCAATCTTTGATGTAGTCGCGATGTCGGACTGCAACCGCGAAAGCCAGGACGCCGGATACACCTTCACGCAGCCCTCGCGCGATTCAAACGCATGCAGCCGGCTCTCGTAAGACTCATCCCGCCATTCGGTCGGAACCGTGACGCGGCCCTTCGCATCGAACGAGTGCTCGAACGTCCCCACGTAACTCGCGCGAATGCTCTGTTTGTCCATTGTTCCCTACTCTCAAGAAAGCTTTGCTACTTCTTGCCACTTTTAAACACCACTTGCTCAAAATCGTCAACAGCTTTTTATTGAAAAAATTCACGTACTGACGGACTTACGTAGATTTATTAAGGAAATTTAATGCGTGTGAATGTTTTTCTCCAAACTACGGAAAATCAGTCATTAATTTGAGCGCGGTGAAAACATACCGCTCAACACAAGACGCAACACAATCCTGCAATCCATCGATCCCGCTTTTAACGAGACTTCACAGCCAGACCGAATTCAGCTTGCTCACCAACCAATTATAGCCAGATAAAATTATTAGCCAAAAAAATGGGAACCACCACCACGGCCGCCCCTTCCGCGTCGATTACAATGCTCGATAGCCCCCACAGCAGTTCGGGAAGTGCGGGATGAGCGTCCCGCTGAACTTCCACCCAGCGACTCGCCAATACTCTCATCTCCAGGACCCACGGGCTGATTTGGGTTACTGCCTAAAGACCCCACAGAAGATTGTACAACGGCTGTGTTTTCTGCTCCTGAAGAGTTGCTCATAATCAGATCAATGCCGCAGGCGCGGCGATTTGTCCACCTACACCGGAGCAGCTAATTCCCCGCCAACCCGATCACTTCGGCCTGCTCTTGCATCGCTTGGAGCGTCAACTCCACCAGCGCCCGCAGCTCCAGCCCCATCATCCCGGCACCGCGCTCGATGACCGAGCGGTCCACCTTCGCCGCAAAGCTCGCGGTCTTAAACTTCTTCATTACCGAGTCCGCGTCCACATCCCGCACCGACTTGGACGGGCGCACCAACGCGCAGGCGGTGATCAGCCCCGTGAGCTCGTCGATCGTATAGAGCGTCTTCTCCATCCGGGACTGCGGCTCCACGTCCGTGCAGATCTGCCACCCATGCGACATAATCGCGCGGCGCACGACCTCGGGCCACGCGGCCAAAATTTCAACCGTCTTGTGACAGTGCTGCTCGGGGAACTGCTCGTAATCCAAGTCATGCAGCAGCCCGACCATGCCCCACAGCTCCTCATCCTCCCCCGCCTGACGCGCAAACCAGCGCATCGCTGCCTCCACCGTCCGGCAATGCTTGCGCAGGCTCTCGTTTTGAATGTACTGCTCGAGCACCGCGACGGCCTCGGCACGCGGAGGAAGGGCGGAAGATTCACTCATGAGAGCCGATTTATAACACGCTCCCGTGACACCCTGCACCTGTTTTTCGGCTAATCCCCACCGGGAAAAGAGAGGCTCCACAGCTCACGCCCGCCTTCACGAGTTTGTGCTCTCGCTTCTCCTGCGTCTTCCACAACACCTGACACGCCCGTACCCCTTACTTTCGGAGCTTCCTTTTGTAACGACGCCGCTACACCGGAAGCAACAGAGCCATCTTTTTTCGAAGCGTGCGCCGCCTCGTATATCAACCCTGCGCCTACCCCCAACGCATAAAGAAGAAATCCACCGAGGCAAGCGTTGAGCACTCGTTGGTGTGAACGGGGCACGTCGGGATTAAAGGCTCTATGATGAACGTAGGGACGTAGAACATTTGGCATAGAATAAAATCTCCTGACTATTTTATTTGCCGCACCCTCCTGCAAAAGTCCAAACGTTTCAGCAGGAATTTTGCTGCGCGCAGATCTGTCATCCCGAGCTTGTCGAGGGACCTAGCAGCAAAGAACCGCGGCCGTCATGCTATTGCATCCGGTCTTCAAGCTGTTCTTCTCTTTTCGTACTCACCTTGATTTTTCGAAACCAGGTCCCTCGACAAGCTCGGGATGACAATGCTTTGTAGCCTTGGATAGTGAATCAGGAAAACGCTTCCAAAGTTTCCATCTCCCATTCGCTCTTGCAATACCGGGCACTCGAACCAAAATGCCCTCTACATGCCGCCACTCACGCCTGAACAATTCTTGCAGCGCGAATCCCTCTTTGACGAAGGGAACACCGCGCTCGCGCTCGGCGACCTGGAAGAGGCCGTCCGGCTTTACCGCGCCAGCATCGAGCTCGATCCCGCGTACGTCGAGGGCTGGCACGCGCTGGGCATGGCTGAGATGAAGCGCGGCAATTACCCCGAAGCGATCGCCGCCGGGCTCAAGGCCACCGAGCTCGACCCCAACGACCAGATGTCCTGGACGAGCCTTTCGCTCGCGTACGTCCGCAACAATCAGATCGCCGAAGCCGAAGCCGCCGGCGCGAAGGCGAAAATTCTCTCGTGGGGCGGGAAGGTGAAGCTGCCGGATGCGCAAGAGTAGTGCCGCGTGAGGCTTCCGTCATCCCGAGCGAGCGATAGCGAGGCCCGCCCTCCAGCGAGCCGTAGGCGAATCGAAAGGTCGAGGAATCTGGGTGCAGGCGGTTTGCATTCTAAATGCGGACGGGGTCGACCGTTTTGCCACCTCCTCAACCTAGATCCCTCAACTTCGCTTACGCTTCGTTCGGGATGACGCAGATTTTTGTTACTTACAGAACACCGTCATCCTGAGCGGAGCGAGTGAAACGAGCGCAGTCGAAGGATCTGGGTTCTATCGGATTGCATTCTGAATGCGGACCCGCATCCGACACATTGGTACTCTTCTCACCCAGATCCCTCGGGCTCCGGCTACGCCTTCGTTCAGAATGACGAAAGCGCAGGATTTTTTTCATCCTCCAAAACTTTTTTTCAAAACCGTTCTAAACCCCTTGACCCCAGCGGCAAAAAATAGTTATCTAACGCCACCATGGTTGTACGGCGGCCGTTTCAGCGGTCACGCTCCACGGGAACCAACCAACGCCCAAGCCTCGTCGCCATGAACTGCCACAACGTGCTCGCACCGAAATGGCAATCCAGCAGCGATGAAAGCGGCAACGATTCGCATAACAGCGATCTGCCGCCACTGGTTTGGTCGAAGGTACGCTAACCGAATTTGTTTTTTGCTGGGGGAGTTTGGCGTCGCGCGAAAACGCGGCCCAAATCCGGCCGTCGGTCCACGCCCAAGAAGCTCCTCCTCCTAAGCTGCACAGCTCCAGTGCCTGCATTTGGCTTCCGTTGAAGGCCTATTTTAAACAATTCTTCATCTTTCTGCACCTAGACAAACGGTGGCAATAGCGGCACAACAAAGAAAGAAGTAACGTTTTTTATGGGAGCCACAGACTATTCTCCGGAACAACTCGCCCACCTGCTCTGGCATGGGATGGAGGTAGAGGTCCTGCCTAAAAGTGAAACGGGCCCGCACTGCAGAGTGAAGCTCCTGCCGGCGCCGGGCGCTGCCCGTGAACAACGCGGGGATTCCTCCATCGCCGGTAAGGACGGCAGCGTCACGCTTTCCAATTGCCGCTTTGCCAACGGCAGAGATGCCACCCAAGGGATTCTCGTCTTGCCGGACAAAGCAATGATGGCCACCAACCCAAATCTCAGCCCTCATGGGCCGCATATTTATAAAGGCGCGCAATTGGGGCCCAACGTCCTGGTTTTCCCGAGTACTGCTATCGGTGAAGGCGCCCGCATCGGCCTGGGCGAGCCCTGCAAAATCGTAGGGGCAGATGGCTCCCTTCCCAGCTACGCCCCGACCATCGTGGGCTTTAACACCACCATCGGGCCCGGCACCACGATTGAAAGGGGCTCGCAGCTCAGTAGTGCCGATTGCCCCACCATCAACCGCTGTACTGTCGGAGCAAACGTTCAACTGGGACGCGCCACCCGCCTGGCCGAACACACAAACATCGGCGATGGCGTTGAAGCGAAAGAAGGTCTGCACCTTGGCAAGCACGCCCGCCTTCAAACAAGCGGAGGCGCACGCGTTACTCTTGGTAAAAGAGTCACCGTTGGAGAAAAAGTTGTCATTGAGGTAAGCAAGACGCCGGCGGGAACAGTATCCATGTTGGACGTTGCAGATCGTGCTTTGATCGGCGTGCCGGTCGGCCCAGCGCTTCGTCTGGGAGAGGATCCGCACACCAAGTTGAGTGTCAAAAATTCCGCCTTTCAGCTAGGTGCGGACGGTGCCATTGGCCAGGGCTGCGCTCTTGAACTTCAAAACGCCTTTTTCATGGTCGGAGCCAACGTTCAAATGCAAGACGGCTTCAAATGGACAGCGACGGACAAAGTAACGGACCCAGCAACTGGCCGAAGACATAGCTCGTTCATTCCCGCTAACCGCGTTGTGCGTCGACAAGCCCCCGGAGAGCCCACGTCCGGCGATCTGAATCTTATACACTCCGTCGAATCAGCACCGCCAAGTCCTGCCACTCCTATCCCTCCTATCCGCGGTGGACTTCCCGGCGGCGCGCTCACTGTCCAAGAGATTATCAGTCTAGTCAGCCGAGGGCCGGGAGGATTTGGCCCTGCAGGACCTGCTGGTAGGCCGGGTGGCGCTGGCTGCACCTAAAAATAAAAAAGCGCAGGCCGCCCCTAATCCCCGCCCGCCAGCTCCTTCTCAAAATCCTGGTAGAAGAACTGCTCCGGATCAAACCCGGCCGGCGTGCCCGCGGCGCGCGCCGCTTCTTTCTCGGCCTCAGGCGTGCGCTGGCTGTTCAAGTTTAAGCCCCGCCGCTGCGGCGGATTCGGGTAGTGGAGCCGGTGGTAGCGGCGCATCGGCAGATCCGGCGCTCCGGCGAGCGCGGCTGGGACCAGACGCACGGCCCGCTCCTTCTCTTCACACGGAAGATAGTAACACTGCCCCGGCCCGAGCTTCTCGAGCGCGCGCGCGCCGCCCGCCGGTTCACGCTCTGAGCCCGCCAGCCGGCAGAACCAATCTGCCGATGCCGCATCCAATCCCGGGAACGCGAGCGCATTGGGCTTGGAAGCCAGCAGCTGCTCGGAGAACTCGGGGCCTACACGATCCATGGCCGCTTTGTCCTCAAACGCGAGCGTCGTCAGCAGGCCCGACGCGCGCATCCGCTGCAACGTCTCCGCCGTCTGCGGCCGCGCGAACGCCCCCGCGCCATGCAGAATGAGTGAGACGCTCCGCCGGTAGAGCCGCGCGTTGGTCTGGATCCACGAAGCCAGCGCCATCACCTGCTGCAGCAAGAGCTGCCCGAGGACGCCCGAGGATTTCGCCTGCGGCCCCACCTGCGGCAGACCAAAGTAGACCGTCGCGTCGGTGTAGATGAGCCACTCCAAATCAATCTGCGGGTTGTAGCTGTTGAGCGTGTAGACATCAAACTGCTTGAGGTAGTCGACCAGCCCACTCATCGCGTCGAGCCAATCCTCCCCCTGCGATTCCGCCTCTTTCGTCACCGTATCGTAATGCCGCTTGCCGCTGCGACGCACGAGCGTCCCCAGTGCATCCAGCGCCTTCGGATCCTCGATCGCCGCACGCACGTCCCGCAGGCAAAAGGAGAGCTCGGCGCTTTGCATCGCGCGCAGCAGCGCCAGAAAGATATTCCGCTCGAGCGCCCCGGGCGCGTCTTTCGCTGGCGGCGCAGGCGGCTTGCCTTTGACCACCGGTGCCGGCGGCGGGGGCGTGCGGTATCCGGCGAAGATTGTTTCACCAATCGACTGGATACTTTGCGTCGAGGTCGAGAGCGGATTCCAACTGTGCGACAGCCCCGAAAATCCGTCTGTCGGCAGAAACGCCAAGAACGGCCGCCCCGCCACAACGTGGTTCCAGTACCAGAGCGAGTCGAGCGCCTCGCGCGTCGGCCATGCGTCTACGAAAATTACCGGCCGGCTTTTCGCGGCGTCACTAAACGCCAGAGCCGAGAGCCACTCCCGAGCGCCGCTTGTCGGAGAACCAAGCACCACCGTTGACTGCGCCCGCCACGGATCGGGGATGTACGCGCCGTGCGACGGACTATGGAAGAACGCCCCCATGTACGTGTGGAGCGCCGCCGACGCGGGATCGAGCAAGTGTTTGAGTGGCATGGCGTCCGCGTCCCAGAGTCGCGCGCCCAATCCTACGCCCGCGCTCCGCTCCGAGACAAACTAGAAAAATTAGCGTGCTGCAACCCACTCGTGCGCGATTCGACCGAACGAGAAACCAAGCGCTAAGCCAGCCACGTTAAGCGGCAAGACCGCTTGCCTTATTATTATTCCGAGCACCCACCATCTCCTCATGCTGGCGCCGCGCCTGAACTGCAGGGTCGAACATCGGACTTTGATCGCTACCGGCCACCGTTCCCATGTGTGCCACTTGACCCACTCGTGTCGGTCCTTGGGGATTAGCAACATTTTGGGGAGTCGCTGCCGGGTTAGCCACTCCGTGCATCGCCGCCAGCTGTCCACCGCGCTCGCCCATCAGCACATTGCTCGCCGGCGTCATCCGCCCACCAGGCGTTTGATTGCCTGCCAATTGGACGCTGGGGTCATTCGCCGCACCATTAGGAGCCGCGGGACCGCGCAACCCCTGCGTGTGCATTCGGTCCTGCAACGCCGCCATCTGATCTCGGCCTCGTTGTTGGTATTCCGCCATTTGAGCGTTCTGATTTAAATCCAAGGTGTTCTGCATCCTATCATTGACCACTCCAGCTCCAACAGAAGCCACAACGCCGACTCCAATACCAACACCTGCACTACCACCGGTCGCAGCCACGCTCGCAGCACCAGCGGCGGTTGATACGCCCGCTTGTTTAAGCGCCAAGTTCCGTTCCTCCTCAAGACCATAAGCACCATAAATGGCTGCTTGTCCGGAATGTTTCATCGCATCATAAAAAGCCACGATACCCAAGCCATGTCCAATTCCTTTGGCTACCGCTCCAAGTGAACCCATAACGCCTTTTTCAGCAATGGCAGTTCCTGCCTTGCTTAAAGCTCCTCGAAACCATCCTTGTGCACCACTTTCAGCTGCTTGAGCGCCGCCACGAGCCGCTGCCTCAGCTGTCCTTTCAGCAGTCTGTACAACCGTCCTTTCAGCTGCTCTTTCGGCGCCGACTTCCGCGCCTTCCCGGCCAAACTTGAGACCCATTTTGTCGCCGAGGGCACGCGCGCGTTCCATCGTTCTGCTGCCAAAATCTGAAACCCGCTGGATTGTCGCACGCGTCCGGCCAACATTGCGGACATCTTCCGCATACTGCATCTGGCGCATGCCCTTTGCTTCGAGCTGAGCTGCCTTCTCTCCTATTCTTTCACCCAATTCCACCCCTTGCCTGGCTTGGCGCGCCGCCAGTCGGTCTCTTAAGTTTTCGGGAAGTAACTTGCTGAGCAGTGTCCGGCCCTCCGCCGTAGCCCCCGCTTCGCGTGCAATACTCGCAGACCTACCAGTTGCGGAAGCCAGTTTTTCACCCGCCCTTTCTCCAAGTTCAACTGCTTTGGCCTCGGCCCTCACGGCGACGCGCTCGCCACGAGCTTCGCGGAAATATTCTCCCGCCGTCTTGCCTGTCGGATCTAAATCTGCAGCCTGACGCGCTGCTTTCCAGTCCGCACGACCCTCTTTCCATAACCCCCAACCTTTTTTCCCTAACCCGATCACCGCTGCGGTTGCACCATACCCCAACATATTCGCTAACTTGCTCTCTCCACTTCCTGCACCACCCATAGCCCTAGCCATGGCACCGGCACCCTTTTGATCGCCGCTCACTCCTTCACCACTCGTACTACCAGAGTCGAGTCCAAAACTAACATCTCGCCCACCGCCGCCTTGGGGAGCCGCTGCCCTGCGAGAGCCGCGCATTCTTGCGCCTGTGAAATTTGTGAAATCTGCGAAACCGGTTGCTGTTGCCATAACTTTTTCTTTCGTTGGTATGTTTTATAAAATGATTGCTTATCTGGATATAGCCTCGATGTCCGTAGGGCTGAGACCGCGGCCACCGCCACCTTTGCCAGCCAAAAGCTCAGACATAAAGTTACCCAATGCCAACCCAGCAGTCCAAAGTTGATCTAACCCGCTTCCCTTCCACATGCTGCGCACGACGTCTCCCAAAGTTCCGGCCATAATTTTAATTACTTCGGAACGACCCGTTCCATAATCGAGAGCGGCAGCAGCCCCTACAGCTAATACACTCCCGCCTCCCAAAGCCACTACGCCTGCACCGACCGCCAAACCAACGCCTCCACGATGAGCCAGACCAGCCAAGAGCCCTTCGCCCGTATGGAAATCCCCTATGAACGCCCTGCCAAGTCGTTTAGGAGCATTACGAAAACTTTGTGCTTCCTTTGCAGCAGCAGCATCCCGTTGCTGGCGCAGTAGCAAGCCCTTGGCTACTGCCTCTGCCATCGGATCTGCTGGCTCTTGCTCAGGGGCGGCTTGCTCCGGACGCTTGTCATTTTTGCGATCTCTACGATCCCGCCGCCAATCTTGGAAATCCTCTCTACGTCTTTGCAGGGCGTCCTTCATCCCGTCCAAAAGATCGCTAAATTTACGTGCCATATATTGCTCCTGCCCTTGATTTGGTTCTACTAGACCTATAATGCAGGTTATGGGGAGCGTCAACAAAAATTTGTTATCTTTTTTCTTTTATGGGATTTTATTTATATATTTAGCTTGTATTCAATCAGTTAAAAAAGTTGTCTTTTTGTGAAACATGAGCGTTTTCTTGATGCAAATGGCGTTTTTTCAGGTTTATCCTTATCTTTTGGGCCTGTATAAATGAGCCACAAAATTACGTCATCCTGAGCGAAGCGCCGCTGCAAGGCGACGCGCAGTCGAAGGATCTCGCGTTCTGGCGGTTTTCATTCTGAAAGCAGATGGCACCGACCATTCGGGCTTTTACTCACCCAGATTTGCCTTCCCAAGGCTCTGCCAGTTAGTTTCCCGGATATCAATTGTCGCTTACGCGACCTGCAGTCTCAACTTCGCTAACGCTCCGCTCGGGATGACGATACTTTGTGGCTGCGATGACAAAGTGTACTGGCTACGATTCCTTGCGGCTAGGTCCCTCGACAAGCTCGGGATGACAAGGGAGTGTAATGGAAAAGAGGAAACCGCTGATGGTCAGAACGACACGCGCGCGCTAGCAGCCCCTTCACTCACCCATTCTCTTGCGCGAGTTTTTTGCAAAGGCTGTCGTAGCCGAGGACGCGGAGGATTTCGATCGCCTGTGCGAACGGAACGGGTTTGCCATCGGCATCTTGCAACAAGAAAGAATCTAAGCGGAAACCCAGCAGGCCTTTGCTCTTGAGCAGGACTGCTTCGATCTCTTTGCGCAACTGCGCAAGCGCGGCCTGCTGATCGGCGCCGGTGAGATGCGACTCGGTCGATTTAGGATCGGCGAGAATATCCATGTAGGTGGAGCCCTCCGGCTCGTCCGCGCTTTTAAGCGGCTCGTCGAGCGAATCGACGCGCGGCCGGCGGCTGAACGCATCTTGAATGCGCTTGAGCGGAACATCTAAAAAGACGGCCAAGTCTTCCGGCGACGGCTCCCGGCCGAGGCGGCTGCGCAGCTCGGTCGTGGCACGCTCGATCTCCCGCAGAAATTCACCGAGCTTTTCAGATGGGATGACGGTCGGCTGCAAGCGCAGTGCTTCGCAGATCTCGTTGACGATGTGCATGCGCGCGTACGCGGCGACGGTGCCGCGCTCTGAATCCCACCCGAGCAAACTTTTGAACACGCCGAGCGTACCGAGGCTGACGAGCTCTTCAAACTCCAGCCGCATCGAGCGCGCGACCTGGCTGAAGCGCGCGGCTTGCTTGCGGATGAGCGGCAGCAGCTCTTTGGCGATCTGGTGGCCGGTGCTCAGGAACACCGCCTTGAGCGCCTGCAAATGCGGTGCGCGGCCACTGGGGCTGCGCTCGATCTGCTCGATCCAATCTTGGTAGTCCACCCACCGCAGGCGCATGTTTTGGAACATCCCCTGGAGCGCCTCTCCGGTGATTTCAATCTCCTCCTCGCAGCGGAGCAGCTCGGCCACTTCTTGAATCACCGGCTGGGAGATGCGCGCGCGCCCGTCCCGGCACTGGAGCCCGCCCAGCCACTCCGCGGTCTGCTTCTGGATGTCGGCATCCGCAACCGAATGCACGACGAAATCCCAGAACTGAGATTGGAAGTCGACCGCGAGCCGCGTGAGTCGTTCGGCGGAAAGCGCCCACTCTTCTTCGGTCGAAAGACCCGACTCGGATTTTTGGGCTGCTGCGGCCGGTCGAGCAGTGCGCGCCGAAGCCGTCGCGGCGGGCGCAGTGCGAACGGGTTTTTTCGAGCGCTCTTTCTTCATGCGCACGCTCCTACGACGGACGCGGCGATCGGAACCGGGGAAAACATCAAGTGCGGGATCATCAAAATTAAAATCGGCGCCTCGGCCTAGAGCTACCCAAGCCGTCCATCAAAAGCGGCCGCTAGTATTCCGCGTACACCCCCCTTCTGTCAAAAGAGAAGTGGGGGGGCGGAAAATCCCCCGCAGCGCTTATCTAAGACGCTGGGCTAAGTCCCTCGCCTGCGGCTCCGCTCGAGAAAACGATCTTGAGATTAAATAAGGACTCTACCGGCTAAACATCTCATTTCGATAGCCTGGACAGCCCTGGCCACCACCAGCACCAGGCAGAGATTGCGCTGCCTGGCTTGCTGCCGGAGGGCGGGGGGGCTTCTCATCTCCACTGCCCGCCACGACAGCATCCAATGCTTGGCCAAGAGCGAGCGGAGATTCACCGCGCCCACTGTGCAACGCAGCCGCCGATTCGCTCAAGCGCGTTGTAATGCGAGCCACCTGCGCTGTTGTAAGGGTCCCGGCGGTGGAGGCTTCGCCAGCAAGCGCAGTTAAAACTTGGTCAATGCCGGGTCGGCCATTGTGCCAAGAGGCCGCTGTCAGATTCCGATTCTGCCAATCCAGCACTATCGAACCTCGTTGTTCTGAGGGTTTGAGGTCTGCTGTTAGAAAGCGCTCATGGATCCCCACAGCAGGCTGACCGGCCTGCGTTTCAGGCGCCACGTTCGCCCAATACTGCAAATTTGAAGCAAAATCAGGCGCATCTGTTGCGGCATGCACTCCCACTACCGTACCGTCCTTCGGAAGTGTATAGACCTTAAGCTCCGAACGGCCACGGTTGGCATCGCCAATATCTGTAAATCTGTGCTGGGTCAAAGCAAAATCAATTCCCGCAGTCTTGGCTACCGGCTGCCACCTCGCCACAGACCCCGCACTGAGCGTTGTCATGCCCTGATCCTTGCCCAGCGGATAAACAAGGTGTGTTTCGTAACGAACGGGTTGAGCCGAGGACGGAGTACTCATAGCAAAAGCCGTGCCGCAATGTGCCCGATGCGTCAACCTGTTAATTGAAAAAAGTCACACTAGGCTATCCTCACCGCCGCGCATGGGCGGCGCCGATCGTTTGGACGCTCTTAAACTGAAGGAGCTTCAGACACGCCAGTCCCTCGGACTCCTTCGTCAGTGTTGCCTGCTACTTTGGTTGCAGCGACCAATACTGCGGGACGCGTCGGCGCAGGAGATGCGCCACTGCCGGAGGCTGTTGCTGCTGCCTTGGCAAGCATCCGGCCGAGCCTGGGACGCCGCTGGCCTTCCAAGTGAGACGGAACGATCTGCGACTCGTGTCCTTCGATCGGCCGGGACAAGGTCGCGAGCGCCTTCTCTACTTGCCCTACAGTGACGGAATCCGCCTCGCATTGCTCACCCGTCAGCGCGGAAAGCAGGCGATTGAGCGTGGGTTGGAACGGGACTTTGGATATTGCGCTCGGTGGACAGTTCTCTGGAAAGGGACGCTTAGGCATACCGTCGAAATCAACCCGTTCGTGCACCTCGACACTGCGACTAAGTCGTTTCTTTGATGGCCAAAAATTAATCCGGCTAGTCGCCCCCTGCTTCCCCTTTCCGTCTGCAGCTGGGCTGAAGGTCCGGGCATCCACCGCGACGACACGCTCATCGCCTGGAGCGCCTTGACTGCTGGGCACGGTGTAGATCCTCAGCAACGATTGGTCATCGGGTTTGCCTGCCCTGCTAAAAGTATGCTCTGTCAATCGAAAGTCCCACAACTCGGGTGTTCCGGAAGGCTCTCCTTCGCTTATGAGCAATTGCCGCCAAGTGTTGGCAACCCCCGTGTCCAGAAAGTCAGGACACCGATCACGCGCGAGGACAGTGGATGCTTCGTGATTTGCGAGAGAATTTGGGCTTGGAATACGGCTCATCCCCTTCCCCATGCCGCAGCGAGGACGGAGCGTCAACCCAGAAGCAGGACTTTACCGCCGCGCATGGGCATGGGCGATGGCTTGCGCGCGGACGGCTTCAAGCGCCTGGGCGAATTCCTGCTCAAGGTCGGTCCGGGCCTGCGCCTTACAATAGTCGACCGTGTGCCGGCCGGGAATCGGGACATCTAAATTAAGCAGGATCACAAAACTTGAGCGCGGCTCATCCTGCTCGATCACTTGCCGGTGCAGGACGCCCAACTCGCTGAAGTTCTTCGGCTCGTCGACCAGCATCCGGGCGAGCAAGCCTGACCCTTCTTCTTGCAGCTCGACCATCTCATCAGGCGTGACGATCAGCCACTGCATCTGCGTCGCCCCGGCGAGGCCGAACTGGTGGTAATAGGCACCGAGTTGGGCGGAATCCTTTATCTTTTCAAAGTGCATCTCAATTTGTAATTTGCTGGTAATGAATCTATTATAAATTAAAGAAAGAAGCTAAGATTATCTCTCTTAAAAAATTTGTTACTTCATCAATTTTTTGTTACCTTTTACGGCGCCACGGGTCAGAGAGGGTCGAGGAGCATGTCGGTTAAAGGCTCTCTCCCTCTGCGGGCAGCGGGAGCTCATTTTTAAAGGAAGCGGCCATGGATTTACAAGACCTGATCGCTGAAGTTTACGCCAAGCAGAACACGCTGCAGGAGATCGAGGGCCAGCTCTCGTCACTGCAGGCAAAGCACATTCATCTGCGGGAAGAGATTTCGCACCTGCTCGACCATCTCAAGCAGCAAGCCACTCCGCCGGAGCAAGCGACGCCAACCACTCCTGCCTCACCGGCTGCTACGGGCGCTCCGCTCGCTGCCCCGGGAATGGGTTCTGTCTTCAAATCCAGTCCGTTTAGCGCGGGACTCCTCGCCAAGACGGGGATCTCCACCGCACCGGCGGCGCTCTTGGGGCAAGCTGTCAAAAGCCTGGGCGGCAGCCCGCGCGGCTGGAGCCCGCGCCCCACACGAGTCGGCATGCGCGGCCGTGCGAGCGTCTTTCGCAATCAGGTCGAGCAACTGCTCTATCAAGTTGGCCGGCCGATGTCGCCGCGGCAGATCGCCGAAGCCCTCGCACAGCAAATGCCCGGCCGCGATCCGGAGCGCCTGCGCAAGCATGTGATCGTTGCGCTCAATAAATACAGCAAGCAGGACGGATACTTCCAGAAGCTCCGTCACGGCGTCTTCGCCCTCGCGCCACGGCCCGAAGCTCCGCCTGCTTCTGCCACCGGCACGGCGTAAGCTTGCCGCCACGGCTTCCTTCCTGCCAGAGTAGTTGAATGGAGGGCTCGAAGCGCTGGGCAGGGTTGATTCTGCGTATCGTCGTCACGGTCGGCGCGGCATTTTGGATCGCGCGCGCAGTCGATTGGCAAGCGCTGGCGCATACGCTCGCGCACACAGACTGGACGTGGGTCGCCGCAGCCGTCGCGTGCTTCGGCGCCGTCATGCTGCTGGTCGCACGACGCTGGCAGCGGCTCTTGGCGGTGCAGCGGCTCGCGCTGCCGTATAAAGAAGCGCTGGCGGTCAGCTTCATCGGCCAATTTTTCAACGCGTTTTTGCTTGGGACCGCCGGCGGTGATGTCGCCAAGATCTACTATGCCGCGCGGTGGTCGCCGGGACGCCGCACGCCGGTGATCCTCTCCGTCCTGGTCGATCGCGGACTTGGCTTGGCGGCAGTCGCGGCGCTCGCCGTCGGCTTCGGAGTTGCGCGCTACGACGTCCTGACGCAAAGCCACGCCACTGCGGCGGTGCTGGCATTGGTCGGTGCAATGACAGCAGCGGGAGTTGGGATTCTTCTCGGGGCCTGGCTTCTGCCGCGCGTGCGTGCATTCGCGCAAAAGCGCGGCTGGTGGGAGCGGCTGCCGCTTCACAAGCTCCTTGAGAAAGTCCACGACGCGTGGGAGCGGTACGCGCGCGTGCCGGGCGAATTGATTGCCGCTTTCACCTTCTCAATCATCATTCAACTGCTGATGATCGGCCTGCATGCGTGCGTGCTGCGGGGGATGGGCCTCGGCGTTCCGTGGATGGAGCTCGTCGCCATTGTTTCGATCGTGCAGCTGGTCGCCGCGCTGCCAGTCAGCCTTTCGGGCCTCGGACCTCGGGAGGGGCTCACGATTCTCTTCCTCGCGCTCTTTGGAATTTCATCCGCACAGGCGCTGGCGTTTTCTCTCGTGAGCTTTGCGGTCACGCTCGCCTGGAGCGCCGTCGGCGGCATTGTCTATGTCCGTTACCGCAAGCAACAAGGAGCAGCCGCCGAAAATATCCGCCCTGCCTCTGATGCGGAAGATTTGCAAGCGATGGAAGCGGCCGCCCGCGGCATTGTGGAGCGGCTGCAAAAGGCGGGCTTCGCGGCTTACTTTGCCGGCGGCTGCGTACGCGACCGACTGATGGGCAAAGCAGCGCATGATTTTGACATCGCGACGAGCGCCCGGCCCGAGGAGGTGCAGCGCGTTTTCCGCCGTGTGACGGGGCTCGAGGGAAAAGTCTTCGGCGTGGTGCGCGTGCTCGAGGGCGGCTGGATGTTTGAAGTGGCAACCTTTCGCACTGACGGCTCATACCAGGATGGACGCCGACCCACGTCCGTCATGTTCGCTACCGCGGAGGAGGATGCAGCGCGGCGCGATTTCACGGTGAACGGCGTTTTCTACGATCCGGTGCGCGGCGAGGTGCTCGATTACGTCGGCGGACGCGCGGACTTGGCGGCCAAAACACTGCGGGCGATTGGCGATCCGGCGGCGCGGTTTGCGGAAGACCGGCTGCGGCTTTTGCGCGCCATCCGCTTTGCGGTGAACCTGGATTTTGAAATCGACCCGCGCACGTGGGACGCATTGCGCGCGCACGCGGCGGATCTCAAAGGCGTCAGCCCCGAGCGCGTGCGGGAAGAGCTCGATAAAATCTGGACGGGCCCCAATCCGGCGCGGGGGCTCGACCTGCTCGATGCCAGCGGGCTTCTGCGCGCGGTGCTGCCGGAGCTCGATGCGCTGCACGGCGTGGAGCAGCCGCCGCAATTTCACCCCGAAGGAGATGTATATAAGCACGTCCGGCTGATGCTCTCGCACTTGCAAGAAGCGCCGCTCTCCCTCGCGCTGGCCGTTCTTTTTCACGACGTCGGCAAGCCGGCAACCTCGCGCGTGGATGAAACGGGCCGCATCCGCTTCAACGGCCACGAGACCGTCGGCGCGCGGATGACCGAGCAAATTTTGCGGCGGCTCCGTTATTCCAACGATGTGATCGAGGAAACGGTCGCGATGGTCGCCAATCACATGACGTTTAAAGACGCGCCGCAGATGAAGCTCTCGACGCTCAAGAAGCTGATCGCGCGCCCGACCTACCCGCTCGAATTGGAACTGCATCGGATTGATTGCTCGGGCTCGCACGGCGACCTTTCCATCCACAAATATTTGGTGGAGCAGGAAGCCGCGATGCCGCCCGAGGCGGTCCGGCCGCCGCGCCTCATTTCAGGCGATGACTTGATGCAGCTGGGCATCCCGTTTGGGCCCGCCGTCGGAAAAATCCTCGGGGCGGTTGTCGACGAGCAGCTTGAGGGTCGCGTCACCACGCGCAAGCAGGCGCTGGCGTTCGCAGAAAAAATGTGGCGCGCGCAATCCGATGCGACAGCCAAATCCTAAGCTACGGATTTTTCGCTACCGCTTTTTGGTATTGGGCAGAAGCGTCGCATTTGAATCGGCCGGGCGGGCCGGCTGCGTGGCGCTTGAAACCCCAAAGAGCGCATTCCCGCGCTGCACCATCACGCCAATGGGACCCGATTGAGGCAGTTCGATATTCGCCGTGCGCCACTGTTGGAGCTTGGGCAGAAGCTCAATCCAGTCGTTTCGGCTCATCGCCTGGAGTTGGCCAGCGGCGCCTGTGGACGAAGCCACCTCGTGCGACCACCGCAATGGGTAGCTGGTGCCGGGGGTAGAATCAAACGCGATCACCCAGCGGTGATCTCCTTCGACAAAAACGTACCGGCGGACCGTTTCTTTTTCGGCATCGAATTGAACATCGACGAGCCGAACGCTGCTACGCGCGACAGCAGGGCGGCCTTGCGAGAGCGCCCCGATCGCATGCGGCGGAGCGCCCGGACCGGTTTGCAGACGGTCATCAATCCCGTCGCCATCCCGGTCGACCATTGTTCCCGGAGCCACCGTGCCTGGCTTGGCGTACAAGAGCTCGCCGTAGCCCTTCTGCCGCCAAGCGGGGATCGGTTTTTTTGGCTGCGCGGTTGCAGCAGCCTGCTGCGCATTGACCCCAGAAGCAAGGAGCACGCCGCCCATTGCCAGGAGTATAATTTGCAAGAAACGGCGCGAAGTGAGGATGGAAGGCATGTGGACATTGAATGCCCACGCTCTCTGCCTGTCAAGCGGGCGAGGTGTGGAATCGTATTTCTAAAACTGAGCTTCCTCTGGCCCCCACATCCTTCAAGGTCAACCCTGGGGAACGAACCCCCGCCCGGTTAAACGCGGGATAGGAGCAAAGCGGCGCTTGGGACGACGTTGCTGGCGATCTCTCTTCCGCTGGGGATAAGCATAGGCACTTGTCTGAGGGTAGTTTCGAACTGAAATGCAACACAAAATCACGTAAAAACTTTATCGATATAGGCAAAAATCTTTGATTCGACGGGCTGTTTTTCCATAGAATGCCTAAATGGACGCAAAGGAAATCAAAGCCATCCTGGAGTTGATGGGCAAACACGGTCTCTGCGAGTTTGAACTCGAAAAGCCCGAAGGAAAAATCCGACTCAAGAAGTACGCCGGAGCCGAACCGGCCCCCGTGAGCTACGCTCCCGCGCCGGCACCGATGCCAGCCCCCGCTCCTGCGACCGGCCGCCAACCCGCCCCCCGCGCCGGCTCGGCCGCTCCCGCAGCCGCAGCCCCCGCGGCCCCTGCCCCGGCGGGCGATACCCAGCCGATCGTCTCTCCCATGGTCGGAACGTTCTACCGGGCGTCAGGCCCCGACGCGGCGCCGTTCATTGAGGTCGGCCAAGAGGTCAACCCCGAGACCGTCGTCTGCATCATCGAGGCGATGAAAGTGATGAACGAAATCAAGGCCGAGACTCGTGGCATCGTCACCGAGGTGCTGGCGCAAAACGCGCAGCCGGTCGAATTCGGCAAACCCCTGTTTAACGTCCGGCCTGTCTGATGCCGTCGGGGTATCGGATTACGTCATTTCGAGCGAAGCGAACGAACCGTGAGCGCAGTCGAGAAATCTTGGTCGATGGAGTTCACATCTAGAACCCAGATCCCTCGACAAGCTCGGGATGACGACAAGTCGATCCTTTTTAAATAAATACGGTACACTCAATATCGTCAGCACTATTTTCCTTTCTACTTCTTTTTTATGTTCGATAAAATCCTCATCGCCAACCGGGGCGAGATCGCCCTGCGCATCATCCGCGGCTGCCGTGAAATGGGCATCAAGACGCTGGCGGTTTACTCCGAGGCGGACGTGGACAGCCTGCACGTGCAGCTGGCCGACCAGGCAATCTGCATCGGCAAGGCGCCCAGCGCCGAGAGCTACCTGAAAATCGACCGGATCATTAGCGCAGCGGAGATCGGCGATGTGGATGCGATCCACCCAGGCTACGGATTTTTGGCTGAGAACGCGCACTTCGCCGAGGTGTGCGAAAGCTGCAACATCAAGTTCATCGGGCCGAGCCCCAAGGCAATCCGGTTGATGGGCGACAAGGCGAGTGCGCGTGAGGTGGCGCGCAAGGCCGGCGTCCCGATCACTCCGGGCAGCGCGGGAATTGTGGAGAATGATCAAGCGGCGCTTAAAGTCGCCAAGCAGATTGGGTACCCGGTGATGATTAAGGCGGTTGCGGGCGGCGGCGGCCGCGGCATGCGCCCGGCGCATAACGACGTGAGCCTGATGCAGAATTTCCATGCGGCACGTCTCGAAGCCGAGAAGGCGTTTGGCAACGGCGCAGTCTACATCGAGAAGCTGATTGAAAATCCGCACCACGTGGAGATCCAGATTCTCGCCGACCGGTACGGCCGGACGGTGGCGCTGGGCGAGCGCGACTGCTCCATCCAACGGCGGAACCAAAAGCTCATCGAAGAATCCCCCTCTCCCATCGTTACGCCGTCGCTGCGCAAGCAGATGACGCGCGCGGCGATCAAGCTGGCCAAGGCGGTCGGGTACGAGAACGCGGGCACGCTCGAGTTCCTCGTCGACGATAAGCAGAATTTCTATTTCATGGAGATGAACACGCGCATTCAGGTCGAGCATCCGGTGACCGAAGAGGTATACGGCCTTGATTTGATTCGCGAGCAGATCAAGATTGCGGCCGGCGGCAAGCTGCCGCGGGAGTATGAGGATCTCAAGCCGCGCGGACATGCGATTGAAATGCGCCTGAACGCGGAGGATCCGTTCAACGATTTCCGGCCGTCGCCGGGCAAGATTGGGCTCTACTACGCGCCGGGCGGGTACGGCATCCGGATCGATTCGCACGCGTACAGCGGGTACACGGTGCCGCCGTATTACGACTCGATGATCGGCAAGCTGATCGCGTGCGGGCCGGACCGCAAGACGGCGCTCGACCGGATGAGCCGCGCGCTGAGTGAGTACATTGTGGAGGGAATCAAGACGACGATTCCGCTCGGGCAGATGATTTTGCGCGACCCGGAGTTCCGCCGCGGGCGCTACTCGACGCACTTTGTGGAGCGGCTGCTCTCGCAGACGCAGGCGTACTTGCCGGCGACGAAGTAGGGCAAAGCAATCAAGCTCAAGTTACACAGCGCCGTCATCCCGAGCTTGTCGAGGGATCTAGCTCCGAAGAATTTTGGCAAACGGAGCTTATCCTTGCCGCTTCATGGAATGACTCTTCCTCCCGCTTAAATGAATAAAGCGGCCTAGCCTTGTTACTTTGGAACTAGGTCCCTCGACAAGCTCGGGATGACGTGCTTCTGGAGTTGGAAGAGAGAAGCGCAGTTCTTACAAATGCCTGCCTCTGCGACGCGGCTTTCGATCAAAGGGATGCGATGTGCGTTCGCCCCCTGTGGAAGGAGGCGCCAATATTTTTCCTTGCTCAATTACAACACTGACGCGAAGTCCTTTTCTGGTCGGACCAACCGCCATGTGCTCGCTCGGAAACGCTGAAAATGCTTTGTGACTAAAAACCCCTGGTTTGCTCATTACTATCCTACCTCTTCAATGCAGTAAAATTTCACTCGGTGCTATCAGCGCCTAACTACGGCCTCAAAAGCTTTTCCGCTTTGACCATTTCGGTTGGCAGGAGCCAGCGAGAGCGGCCCGTTCTGTGTCGTAAGAGTACCGCGATTCGCAGGCGCTGTTGCTTTTGCTGCTCGCGTGGCGGGGGCAATTGAAGTTGCTGCTCGTGTTGTCATAATCCTAAAACTCCTTGGTAGGTTTGGGTGTGGGGTGTTAATGTCGCAGCGGAAAGTTTTTGTCCACCTGAATTTTTGAAAATTTTGAAAAAATGAACGCGCGCGCGATGCTGTCCCAAGCCCGGCTGTATGGAATACTCGATCTGGGCTACGTGACGCCCGACGCAGCGGCGGGGACCGTCCAGGCGATGCTCTCCGGCGGCGTGCAGCTTTTACAACTGCGCGGGAAAGAGCAGCCGCGCGAAGTGCTGCGAGCCGTTGCGCTTGAAATCGCTCCCCTGCTGCGCGAGGCGGGCGTGCCGCTCATTATCAATGACGATGCGCAGCTCGCGGCGGAGCTGGGCGCGGACGGCGTCCACCTCGGGCAGGACGATCTGCCATTGGCCCAAGCACGCGCGATGCTGGGGCCGGATGCGATTTTGGGGAAATCCACCCACAGCCTCGCGCACGCGATCGCCGCGGAGAATGAAGGCGCGGACTACATCGGTGTGGGCCCGATCTTTGCAACGCCGACCAAGCCGGGCAGGCAGCCCGTGGGGTTGGAGCTCATCGCAAAAATCAACGCCGCTGTCTCTCTTCCCCGCTTTTGCATCGGCGGAATTAAGGAAGAGAATCTGCCGGAAGTAATGGCAGCCGGCGCCGAGCGCGTGGTGATCGTTTCTGGAATCTTGCAAAGCGCCGACGTGGCCGCCTATTGTCGCCGGGTTCGCGAGCAGCTTGCGGGCGACTTCAATTCAACAAAAATAATTACATGACCGCCGCCGCTCCAAAAAAGCAGAAGACTGAAACAAAACCCCACGCCGAGCCGGTGCTGGTAGTCGGCTCCGTCGGGTTGGATACCGTGAAGACCCAAGCGGCCGAGCACACTGACTTGCTCGGCGGCGCGGCGTCGTACGCGGCGGTCGCGGCAAGCTTATATGCGCCCGTTCGCATGGTCGGCGTGGTGGGCGATGATTTCCCCGAAGCGCACCGGGAGCTTTTCGCGCGCAAAGGAATCGATTTGGAAGGGCTGGAAGTCGCCGAGGGCAAGACGTTCCGCTGGGGAGGCGAGTACGAGCCGAACATGAACGTGCGCCACACGCGCTTCACCGAGCTCAACGTGTTCGAGCATTTCCAGCCGAAGCTCCCCGCTGCGTACACGCAGAGCCCATATGTGCTGCTGGGCAACATTCAGCCGACGCTCCAGCGTGATGTGTTGCGGCAGATGAAGCGGCCAAAATTTGTCGTCGCCGACACGATGAACTTGTGGATCGACATCGCGCGGCCCGAGCTGCTCGCGCTGCTCGGTGAGATTGACATGCTGGTGCTCAACGATTCCGAAGCGCAGCAGCTGACGAGCCAGTCCAACTTGGTCACGGCGGCGCGGGCGATCCAGCAGCTGGGTCCGCGCTACGTGGCGATCAAAAAAGGCGAGCATGGCTGCCTATTGTTCGGCCCCGGGGAATTTTTCGCGCTGCCGGCGTTTCCGCTCGAAAGCATCGAAGACCCGACAGGCGCGGGCGATTGCTTTGCCGGCGGCCTCGTCGGCCACCTCGCGGCGACGGGCGATCTCTCCTTTGAAAACCTCAAGCGCGCGATCGTGCAAGGGACGCTCGTCGCCTCTTTCAGCATCGAGTCCTTCAGCCTGCACGCGCTCGAAGACCTGACGCCTGAGGGCCTCCGCGCGCGCGAAGTCCGCCTGCGGGAATATTTGCAGTTTTAGGTGGACGTTTGCCACGCGGTGCGGCATGGGGATTTATCTACATTAAGGAAAAATTCATATGTTTAACGATTCGTCTCAGGACCCACAACCTCCCCAACCCGTACAAGACCAACCAGCGCGAATGAGTCTTGCTGCGAGCGGTGCCACTATCTGGTATCCAGCCCCTTCGAGCGAACGTTTAGTTCCCCGTTTATAGAGAGAATGCGATCATTTGCAATTGATGCAGATGATTGACGCGGGACACGCTGTTGGCGCAAGTTGATGGCATGCCCCTCGCCGCCCGCCTTCACTACGCCGCTTCGGAATCGGACGCGGACCTGCTCTACCTAACGCGATTCCACGCGCCCGACGCATTCCTCTGGTGGAAAGTCGGCCGGACGACGCACGCAGCTTTCAACGCGCTGGAGATCGGCCGCGCGCGCAAGACTGCGAAGGTCGACCAGATTTGGAGTGTAGAAGAATTGCTAGGCAAACCGTCCAAAAAGAAGACGGCGAAAAAATCCGCGAAGGGTGAAAGCTCCGAAGGTGTGTGTCTGATTCAAGCCGTCAGCCGCAAAATGAAAGTCCGCTCGTGGGAGGTGCCGTGGCAATTCCCGGCGGGTCTGAGCGAAGCGCTGCGAGCGGCCGGAATTCGTGTGACGCCGACCGACGCCGCGTTTTGCCCGGAGCGGCTGATTAAATCCCCAGCCGAAGTCCGCGCGCTTCTGCGCGCACAGCAAATCGCCGAGGCCGGAATGGCGCGCGCGTTTGCGGTGCTGCGTGCCTCCACCATCGGCAAGGATAAGCGGCTGCGCTGGGGCGGCGGCGTCCTGACGAGCGAGCGGCTGCGCGGAGAGATTGATGCGGCAGTGATTCGCGAGGGCGGCCTTCCCTCCGGTACGATTGTCGCGGGCGGGCGCCAGGCGTGCGATCCGCACGAGCGCGGACATGGCCCGCTGCGGGCGCATGAACTGATCATCCTGGATATTTTTCCGCGCGACCAAAAGACGGGCTACTTCGGCGACCTGAGCCGAACCGTTGTGCGCGGCCGTGCGAGCGAGGCGCAGCGGCGGCTCTACAAAACTGTCGCCAACGGGCAGAAATGGATCCTAGAAAATCTGCGCGCCGGTGCCGATGGGAAGAAACTGCACGATGCGTTAGTCGAGCGCTTTGCCAAAGCCAGCTACCCGACCGAGCGGCGCGGAAATCAGTGGGTCGGCTTTTTCCACGGAACGGGCCACGGCGTGGGGCTGGAGATCCACGAGACTCCGCGTTTTCGTGCGGGCAAATTCCGCAGCGGGATGGTCGTGACGGTCGAACCGGGCTTGTATTACCCAAATCTGGGTGGCGTGCGCATTGAGGACCTCGTTGCCATCCGCGCGAATGGCATCACCAACCTCACGCGCGTGCCGCGGGTGTTGGAACTTTAGCCGCTGCTAAAATCGACTCGGGATGGACTGGCGCTCGGTGACGTTGGGCCAGTACTTGTCTTGCAGCGGCGGGGTTTTATCCAGCCGCTTTTTCTCCCGCGCGAGCTCCTGCTCGGTCATTTTCTGCCGCTTGAGCTGCTGCCGGAGCTTCTTTTTCTGCTGATCGTCGAGCGGAACCGTGTTGACGGGCGCAGGAGTTGTTACCACCGGATGCACAGGCTCGGCGCGCGGGATCGGCTTTTCGTTCGCAGGCCGCTCCATGCCGACGCTCGAGGTATCCACCGGACCTTTTTCAGGACCGGCCGCTTCTTTGGACTCATCCTTGTACGACTCCATCGGCTTGGCATCGGACGGAACCTGGGCAGGCGTTTCTTCCATCGGAGCCGACGAGCTGGGCGGCGCGCCTTCGGCCCCCTCTCCTTCTGCAGCATGGGCAGGCAGGAATGCCGCGGCTAAGAACCCGGCAGCAATGAGCGGAAGAAACGCGGAAGAAATTCGCAGGCGCATAATTTAAAAGCGTGGAGTGAAGAACGTGAATCGTCAACGCGATTGCGTGGCGATGGAGGCCTTGTGCGGATTTTTGAGCTCTTTCACTGCCTCGGCGCTTTTCTTGTCGGCGGCTTTTTCTCTCGCCGTCTTGGGCTTTGCCTTTTTGCGATACGCCCGCGGAGAGGAGTGGTAGTAGAACGAGAAGCCGGGGCCCGGGCCGTACCAGCCGGCATCCCAACCCCACGGATCGTACCAGCCGTAATCATCGTAGTAGAAGGAGTCGTCAAAAAAGATCGGTCCCGGGCGGTGGTGATAATAATGCCGGGGATAAGAACCGTGATGGCCCCGCCTTCCGCCGTGGCCGTGGCGTCCACGTTCCGCTTGCACGGGCGCGGGCGCCAGGAGGCAGAACAGCAAGAGACCAACTATTCCTATCAACAGACCGCGGCTTTTCATCGAAGGACAGTATAGCACGAGGTTCTTTGAACCGCTACCCGCCCACAAAAGGAGCAAGCGCCCACGCATAGCTCATCAGGATGATTTGCGATACCGCAAAGAGCATCCGCATGACAATGGGCAGGTTGATGACGACTAGGAGCACAATCAACCAGAAGAATCCGCCGCCCATCCACGCGACGGACTCGGGGATGCGGAAGAGGTTCTTGATGGGATGCCAGCCATCCAGCGGCGGAATCGGTAGCAGGTTGAAAACGCCGAGGAAGATGCTTAAAAAAGCGAAGTTCTGCGCGAGTGGAAGCAGCCAGTAATCCTCAGGCATTAGGCACATGAGCACCGCGGTGATGAAGGCCAGGATGAAATTGGCCAGCGGGCCCGCGAACGCGACCAGGGTATCTCCCCAACGCGGGGAGCGCAGCTGACCGGGATCGACCGGCACTGGCTTGCCCCACCCGATGAGTGCGATGGGGCTCGCAAGCAAGCTTACCAGTGGAATTAAAAT
>CAYYVW010000010.1:0-65844 GCA_964473925.1 uncultured Verrucomicrobiaceae bacterium | reverse complement strand
CGGGATTATTATTAGACCTTGGGGTCCTATCCCTCTTACTCTTCCCTGTTCCTTTGGTTGTTCTTTGTATCGGGCCAGTTATCTCATTTCTATATAATGCTTACGCTCTCAAAAAGTAAGAGTGGTTCTCGTTCCGCGCATTTCTCTCGCACGGTGAACCGAAGCTGGCGCTCGCCGCGCTGCGTTTGGTAGGCTTGTTCCACAATGCTCGCCAAGGTCTTTTCCGCCGCTGTTCTGGGCGTTGAAGGCCAGCCAGTTGAGGTTGAAGTCCATTCGGGCTGGGGTCTCCCGGTCATTGTCGTCGTTGGCCTGCCCGATGCGGCGGTTAAAGAAAGCCGCGACCGGGTGCGCACCGCAATTGAAAACAGCGGTTACAAAATGCCCGTGGGCCGCACGACGATCAACCTCGCGCCGGCTGATGTTCGCAAGGAGGGCCCCAACTTCGATCTTCCAATGGCGCTGGGGATTCTCGCCGCCTCCGGCCAGCTGCCACCCGAGATGCTTGGTGATTATTTCGTCACAGGCGAGCTGGCGCTCAACGGAGCCGTTCGCCCCATCAAAGGCGCGCTCGCAATGGCGCTGGCCGCCCGCAAAGCCGGAAAGCGCGGCCTCCTCCTTCCCAAAGCGAATGCGCAGGAGGCGGGCGTCGTCGATGGCCTCGAGGTCGTCGGGATCGGCAGCGTGCGTGATGTGGTGGATTTTCTCATCGGTCACACGGCGCTCGAGCCGACGCGGGTGGATGCGACTTCGCTCCTCTCTCAAGCTGACAGCGCCGACCTGGACTTCGCTGAGGTGCGCGGCCAGGAGCACGTCAAGCGTGCGCTCGAGGTCGCTGTGGCGGGAGGACACAACGTCTTGATGATCGGTCCGCCGGGCACCGGCAAGTCGATGCTCGCCAAGCGGCTCCCCGGAATTTTTCCGCCGATGGTTTTGGACGAAGCGCTCGAGACGACAAAGATTCACAGCGTTGCCGGCCTTCTCGGAACCCACACCGCGCTCGTGCGCAAGCGGCCGTTTCGTGCGCCGCATCACACCATTTCGGATGCGGGCCTCATTGGCGGCACGGCCGATCCGCGCCCGGGAGAAGTCAGCCTCGCGCATCACGGCGTGCTGTTCCTCGACGAGCTGCCCGAGTTCCGCCGCTCGGCGTTGGAGGTGCTCCGGCAGCCGCTCGAGGACGGTCACGTGACGATTTCCCGCGCGGCAGGGTCAATGACGTTTCCGGCGCAGTTCATGCTCGTTGCGGCGATGAACCCGACACCGACGGGCGGCTTTGGCGATGCGCAGCGCGGGCGTGTGACGGCTCAGGAGGCGCGGCGGTATCTCAATAAAATCTCCGGGCCGCTTTTGGATCGGATCGACATTCATGTGGAAGTGCCCGCGGTGCCGCACGCGGTGCTGTCGCGCGCGCAGTCGGGCGAAGGATCGAGCGAAATTCGCAGCCGTGTGATCCGCGCCCGAGAACGGCAGCACGCGCGCTTTTCCAAGAGCCGCAAGACGCGCTGCAACGCGCACATGACTTCGCGCGAGCTCCGGGCCAGTGCGGTGCTCTCGAATGATTCTCAGGAATTGTTGCGTGCCGCGATGACCGAGCTGGGCCTGAGTGCGCGGGCGCACGATCGCATTTTACGCGTGGCGCGCACCACTGCGGATCTGGCGGGGCGGGAGGAGATCGGCTCCGACGATATCAGCGAGGCAATCCAATACCGGACGCTTGACCGGCAGCTGTGGGGATAGGGCGGATTCACTCTTGCGCGCGCGTGCGGAACAAACTTAGCATCCAACTTTCAGGCATGATCTCTTTTGCACGGCGGCTTTGCTCGGACGTGGGTCCGTCGGCGAGGCGTCGGTGGGTGCTAGCTAGCAAGATCATCTGGGCGGCGTGCGTGATCCTGATGCTGCCGGGCGAAGTCCGCGCCGCTGATTCAATCTCGATCGACGCGCCGCAGGTTGAGATTACGCCAGCGACAACAACTCCGGCTCCGTGGGCGCCTTCGCCAAAAAGCGAAACGCCGGCACCCAAGCCGATAGCGCCCGAGATTAAGAAGGACGCTGCGCTCAATCCGCTTTTGGAGAAGAGCCGCCCAGTAAATTCGGAAGCGGCTGCCGCGAAAGCAAGGCGGGAAGAGCGCGCGTGGCTCGAGAGTGTTTTGACGGACGCCGATCGGTTGGCCAAGACGGGCCAGTGGGAAAGCGCAGGTCGCCGGTATCGGTACGTCTGGGAATTTTTGCAGGGACCCGCTCCGGCGGAGCAAGCGGCAGCGGTGGATAAACTTCGCGCACGAGCGGCGACGGGACTGGCCGAGGCCAGCGCGCGCCGAGGTCAGCAGAAAGTTGCGGCTGGAAATTTCGCCGATGGAATTTTGCTGCTGCGCCAAGCGGTGGAACTTGAGCCCAAGCGTGTGGAACGCCGGCAGGCGCTCGCGGCGGCCCAGCGAAAATTTGCGCGCTGGCAGGAATCGGCCGAGCGTGGAACGGTTGCCCGGCCTAATTCGGCGAACACGCGCGAAGCAAAAGACCGCGATGCGCGCGTGGATGTTTTGATCGCGGAGGGCGATGCATTTTTTGAGGCGCTCGATTTGGACAAAGCCGAAGCGCGATGGAAGCATGGACTCGCGCTCGATCCGCAGCGGACCGAACCGCTCGACCGGTTGACGAAACTCGAGAAAGAGCGTGCTAAAGCCGTGCAAGCTGCGCGCGCATCGGCGCGGGCGCAAGGGCTGGCGGCGGTGGATGCGGCGTGGACTTCTCCGGTGGTGCGCGGTGGTCAGGAAGGTTCTTCAACTGGACTGGAAGTTCGACGGGCACCCTCGGCCCACGCAGCGGCGCTCTTGCGCAAGTTGTATCAGCTGCGCGTCCCCGAAATTCGATTTGAAGCGCTGGATGTGCGCGAGGCGGTCGCGTTTCTTTCCGCGAAAAGCCGAGAGCTCGATCCGCGCGGCGAAGGGGTCAATTTGGTGCTGAAGGCAAATACGTCGATGGAAGCCACACCATCAGAAGCGAATGAGAAAGTGAGCGGCAGCAAGAAAAAGCAGGCGGGCAAGAAAGAGGCGGCGGCGCTTGCCTTGCATCCGCAGCCGGTGGTGACGCTGCAGCTGGAGGACGTGCCGCTGATGGATGCGGTGCGGGCGCTCGCGCTGGCGGGGAATTTGGAATATCGGTTGGAAGAGCACGCGGTCGTGCTGCAGCCGCTGGGTGGCGTGCCGTCGGACGTGGCGACACGGACCTTCGCGGTGCCGGCCGGATTTTTCTCCAACGCGCAGACGGTGCAGGAAGCGGGCGCGACGCTCGAAACGCGTGTCGGGTACGCGGCGGTTGACGGGCAGCGGGAGTTAGAGGAACTCGGCGTGCCGTTTCCGGCGGGAACGTCGGCGGCATTCCTGCCGTCGGTGGGGCGGCTCGTGGTGCGACACCGGCCCGAGCAGCTCGAGGCGATCGCCGCAATTTTGCGCGATCATCCGCGCGAAGCACCGCAGGTGGAGATTGAGACGCGCTTTGCCGAGTTTACCGAGGAGGCGCTGCGGGAGCTTTCCTTCCAGTATATCGTGAATGTGGATTCGAGCATTCCGACGATCAGTGCGCCGACGGCGAACCCGCCGGGAGGGATTGGCTCGGGCGTTCTCTCGCCGATCGCGTCCGCGCAATATTCGGCGGCGACAGCGCTGCGCAACGGACGTACGAGTGCGGAAGATCCGTTCGGCGGCGTCTCGGTCGGGAGCTTGGATAATTTGCTTTCGCGCAACACGCCGTCGGGCGCGGGTCCGGTGAATTTGCTGACGGGTCGCGCGCTGCTGCCCAACACGCCCAATACATTTGCGATTGGCGCGGTGATCGGCGGGCGCGGGCTGGCGGCGTTTTTGAATGCGCTCGATAATACCAAGGGCGTCGACTTGCTCTCCGCGCCGAAGGTGACGACGCGCAGCCGCGTTCCGGCGAAAATCGAGGTGGTGCGCCAGCTGCGCTATCCGACGTCGTTCGAGCGGCCGGTGCTCGCCAATCAGCCATTCGCGGTGAACAACGGCGATTTGGAAGTGAACCTCGCGCTGCCGCCGACGCCGCTGGAGTTTGTCTCGCGCAATGTGGGGGTGACGCTGCGCGTGGTGCCGGTGGTGTATGCTGACGGGCGGATTGATTTGGAGTTGGAGCCGGAGGTGACGGACTTTGAGGGATTCGTCAATTACGGCCAGCCGGTGCGGCAGCGGAATTTTTTCGACACGCCCGACCCGGCGCAGGAGGGGGATATCCTGACGCGCTCGCGGGTGGACCAGCCGGTGTTCAACGTGCGCTCAATTTCGACCAAGCTGCAAGTCGTTGACGGGCAGAGTGTGGTGATGGGCGGACTGATTCGCGAGGAGACGCAGAAGGTGAACGACAAGGTGCCGGTGCTCGGTGATATTCCGCTGATTGGGCGGCTTTTTCAGAGCAAGGTGGACCAGACGATCAAACGCAACCTGATGATCATCGTCACGGCGCGGCTCGTCCCAGCGGTGGGGCAGGCGGATGAAGCGCCGCGGCCGGTGCGAAATGGGGAGGGTGCGCTCTCTCTTTCCGAGCGGTAGTTGTTGTGCTTCAATGGGCCCCCTCCAGCTTTTGATTCTGTGAAATCCCTGACCGAGTACACCGCGCCGCTGCCCGAGGGCCGGCGCCTGCTGCCATGGCTCTGGTATTTTGCGCGGCCGCACAAGTGGCCGATGATGTTCCACCTGCTGTGCCGCGTGGTTCGGACGGCGCTCTTTGCGTGCCAACCGTACTTCATCACGCGAATCGTGGAAATTTACACCGCAACGTCGATTGATCGAACCGCAGGGGCGATGTGGGTGGCGATCTCGTGCGGGAGTTTTGTGGTATCCACTACCTTGATCCGTTTTGGCGGCAACGAAAGATCCTTGATCGATAAAATTCGCCGCAGCGTGACGGTGCAGACGTTTGGCAAATACATGCGGATGCCGCTGGCGTGGCATGAGACGGAGGGGAGCGGCGCGCGGTTGCAGCGAATGCTCACCGGGGTGGAAGGTCTGGAGCGGCTCTATCAAATCATTTTCTGGCCGGGTGCGTACTTGCTGGGCGCGCTCGTCGGCGCGTTTGTGACCCTGCTGCTTGTGGGGCAGCCGCTGTTGACCGTCTGGTTTGTGGCTTTCTTTTTGACGTATGTCCGCGTCTCCTTTTATTTTGCGATGCTGCGAAGCCGCGTTTTTGGGGAATACTTCCGGGACCGGGAAGGGGCGGTGAAAAACTTGTTCGATTTTTCAACCAGCGTGGCGACGGTCAAGACGTACGGCCTGACGCCGTTTATTCAGCGGCGCGTAAAGGACGCGGAGATCAGCTCGCACAATTTGATGAGCAAGCTGTGGCATTATTTTTACCAGAGTTGGTTTTGGTTGAATTTTGTGGGCGCGTTTTTCTTTGTTGGAACGATGCTGTGGCTCTTCCGTTCAGTGCACGCGGGGGCGCTTTCGATCACGCTGACGTTGACGGTCACGTGGGTTTTTTGGCGCGCGTGGAGCGCTTTGGAGGAAGTGGTTGAGGTGCAGTCCGAGTGGGTACGAGCGCGCGGCGCCATGGAGCGGTTGACGGACGACTTGCGTGTAGAAGAGGTGTCGCTCGACAGCCTGCCGGCGCAGAAATTATTAGCGACGTGGAAAACGGTGCGCTTTGATGGAGTCTCGTACCAATACGCAACGCGGGACGAGCCGTCGCTGGAGGGCGTGACGCTGGCGATTGAGTGTGGAAAGAAGGTGGCGCTCGTCGGGCATTCGGGTGCGGGCAAGACGACGCTCGTCAAGCTGCTGACAAAATTGATGCTGCCGACGTCCGGGAAAATTTCGATCGACGGCGTCGACTTGGCGCAGATCCCCGGTGACGCGTGGCGCCGCCACCTGGCAATCGTGCCGCAGGAGGTGGAGGTGCTCAACACGACGATCCGTGATAATGTGCTGCTGGATCGGACGGACGTGGCCGACGCGGCGCTGTGGCATTGCCTGGAGCTGGCGCAGGCGGCGGAGTTCATCCGCGCGCTGCCGCAAGGACTTGAGACGCCGGTGGGTGAGCGCGGCGTCAAACTTTCGGGCGGACAGAAGCAGCGGCTGGGGATCGCGCGGGCGCTCGTGCGGGGCGCGGATGTGATCATCTTTGACGAGGCGACGAGTCAGTTGGACGCCGAGAGCGAGCATGCGTTGCAACGCGCACTGGCGACGGCGTTCGCGGGCAAGACATTGATCCTGATTGCTCACCGCCTCGCGACGATTCGGCAGGCGGACCGGATTTTTGTTCTGCAAGACGGCCGCGCAGTGGAGGAAGGCACCCTCGCGGAGCTGCTGGAGAAGAAAGGGCGCTTCGCCGATTTCTGGGAGTTGCAGGTCGGGGTGTAACTCTCGTCATCCTCGAGATTAGATTTTTTCTTGAGGTTCCAAATCTATGTCATCCCGAGCTTGTCGAGGGACCTAGCTGCAAGGGACCAAGGACATAACGCTGTCGAGTCTAGGCTTCAGCTGTTCTTCTTTCTTCGCAACGGCCTGCATTCATTGTGACTAGGTCCCTCGACAAGCTCGGGATGACAGGGATGTGGAAGCGGCAGCCACCGGTTGCGGCTCAGAATGACGCAGCGCAAGCCGCCGCGATGCATCCGACTCCCAGCGCCAGTTTTTGAGCGCATCCGCAAGCGCTTCCTGAATGGGGAGCAGCGGGACGCCGGTGCGGGCGATCTTGGAGGAATCGAGCACGCAGTTGGAGCGCGGCGTCTTCGCGGCGAGGGAGAGGAATTCGGCCTCATCACGGAAAAAATCGAACGCACGCGGACATATGCCAGTGGATTGCAGAAGCTCGGTCACCTCGCGTGTGGAGATGGCACCGGGGTGTGTGACGTTGTAAATGCCGAAGGCCGCCTGCTTTTCCCAAAGCGCGAGCGTGGCTGTGACGAAGTGATCGAGCCGCGACAACGAATTGACCGCGTCGTGCAGCCGCGCGTAGCGCATGATTTTGGTGAGGTAGTTGCGCGGGTGATCCTCCGACATGAGTGGAAGTCGTAGCCGCCAGATGTAACAGTCGGCACCGGCCAGCAGCTCTTCGCCGAGCGCTTTGGTGCCGGCGTAAAAACTGCACGGCGGCGAGCGGAAAGAAAAATTAGGCGCGTCTTCTTCGGTCAGGCCGCTGCCGTCGGCGCGCGTTCCTGAATAGATACAGCCGGAGGAGACGTGCGCCCAGGGCAAGCGAGCTTCTTCACACACTTCGCGGATGCGCGCGGGGAAGACGGCGTTGCCGTCCAAGCAGTCGGCTTTGTGTAATTCGCATGCATCGACGTTGGGCTTGCCGGTGTACCCGGCGGCATTGATGAGGAAGCGGGGGCGGAGTTCGCGGATGAGCGCGCGGAGTTTTTCGGCCCGCGTGTAATCAATCTGGGCGCGCGTGGGAGCGGAGTAAGCGGCGCCGCGCGCTTCGAGCTGCTTGCGGTATTCGGTGCCGACGTGGCCGCTGCCGCCGAGGAGAAGAATCATGATGAAGGAATTTGCGGAAAATTATCGTTCATCGCGCCACTGGCGAATCTGCTCTTCAGATGGAAGAAAAGGTGCGATGGGTTTGAATTGGTAATCGACCAGGACGCCTTTGCCGTCACGGACCGCCGTCTTGCCGATCCAGATGCCGCGGTCGGTTTGATGGTCGAGACCGCGCATGGTAACGGGCCCTAGCGGAGAGGCGATGGTCAGTTGCTCCAACGCGTCGACGACTTTCTCTGTTTCAGTCGTTCCGGCTTTGGTGACGGCTTCTGCAAAAAAATGAACGGCGAGGTAGCCGCAGATGGACATGAGGCCCGGATCTTCTTGATGCAGCGCGCGGTAGGCTTGCACGAACCGTTGATGCTCCGGTGCCGGGAGCTCCGCGGCGGGGTAGCCGTAGGTGGTCCAGCCGACGGGCGTTTCGTTTTTTAAAATGTCGAGCTCCTCTGGGCGGCCCGCTTGGGTGGAGATGACGGGCAGGCTTTTGAAGAGCTCGCGCTTGTTGCCTTCGCGCACAAAATCAATCAGATCGCTTTGGAAGAGAACCGAGAGGAGCGCCTCGGGCTGCGCGCGCTTGATCGCCTGGACGACGGGGCCGGCGTCAATTTTGTTGAGTGGCGGAAATTGTTCGGCGACCCACTCCACGTCGGGGCGAAGTGCGGAAAGGCGATTGCGGAAGGTGGTGGCCATCGCGTGGCCGTATTCGTAGTTGGGTGCGACAATAGCCCAGCGTTTGGCGGGGAGTTTGGCCGCTTCTTCGGCGAGCATCGCGCAGGCAAGCCAGTTCGTCAGTCCGGTGCGAAACGCGTAGCGGTGGCCTTGCTGCCAGACGAAGGCATCTGTCCCGCCGAGGGTTTTGATGAAAAGCACTTTGTTTTGCTTGCACCATCCTGAAATCGCGAGCGAGCAGTGGTCGTAAAATCCGCTGAAGAGCAGTTGGGCGCCATCGCGTTGCACGAGTTCCTGAGCGCAGCGGACCGATTCGCCCGGCTGGCCGCGATCATCCCGGCTGAGGACTTTGAGCGGGCGGCCGAGCACGCCGCCGCGGGCGTTGATCTCTTGCACGGCGAGCTCCCAGCCTTTGCGGCAGTTGTTGGCGTACTTGGGCGCGGTCGTGTAACTGCCGATGTCTCCCAGGATGATGGGAGCGTGTGGATCGGCGGCGGCCGTTTTTTGTGGAGCGCGGGAGCAAGCGGCAATGCTGATCGCGGTCGCGGCGAAAATAAAAATCCGCAGTGCGCGGCGAGGAAGAAAAATCATCGGTGAAGATTTGTGGAAGGATCACCGCGCTGTGCGCCACTGGCGGATCTGCTCTGCGGACGGAAGGAATGGCGCGCTGGGCTTGAACGCGTAGTCGACCAGTACGCCTTTGCCTTCACGGACCGCCGTCTTGCCGATCCAGAGACCCAGGTCGGTTTCGTGTGTGCTGGCAAGCATCGTCAGCCGGCCGGTGGGTGCGTTGATTGTCAGGTTTTCGATTGCGTCCACGACCCGTTCCGTATCGGTGGTGCCGGCTTTCTCGATCGCAGCGGCCAACAGCTTTACCAAGATGTAGGAGGTGTGCAGACACATGCCGGGAGCTTCTTGATAGCGCGCTTGCACGGCAGCCGCGAATTGGCGCGCGGCGGGCAGATTCGCCTCGGCGAACGGCAAGCCGTAGGTAATCCATCCCTCCGGCGTTTCGGCGGCTAGCACTTCCAGCTCCTCCGGAATGCCGATCGTGGGACCGACGACCGGAAGCGTGCCCAAGAGTCCGCGCTTGAGGCCTTCTCGGTGGAACTTGACCAAATCGTTTTGGAACAGAACGCAGAGGAGCGCGTCGGGCTTGGCGGCTTTGAGCGCTTGCACGACCGCGCCGGCGTCGATCTTACCGGTGGTGGGAAATTGCTCGGCGATCCACTCGACGTCGGGACGGCGCTTCTGCAGTTGCTGTCGGAACGCGCGCGTCATGGAATGGCCGTATTCAAAATTAGGCGCAACCACCGCCCAGCGTTTGGCGGGGAGTTTGGCCGCTTCATCCGCCAGCATGCCCGAGAGCACATAATCCGTCGGCCCGGAGCGAAAGCTGTAACGATTGCCTTTGCCAATGTGCGTGTCGGTGCCTCCGCCGGGTTTGAGAAAAAGGACCTTGTTTTGCTTCGCCCATTCGGCGACAGCCAAGCCGCAATGATCAAAGAGCGTGCCGATGAGAAACTGCGCGTTGTCGCGTTTGACCAGTTCTTCGGCTACGCGCACGGATGTCTCGGGGCGCCCGCCGTCGTCGCGGCTGATGACTCGCAGCGGCCGGCCGAGCACGCCGCCGCCCGCGTTGATCTCTTCGACTGCCAGCTCCCAACCCTTGCGCGAACCGTTGGCGAACTTGGCAAGGCCGGTGTAGTGGTTGATGTCGCCTATAATAATAGGCGCGGAAGATTTTTGCGGACTGGGAGCGGGAGGACGGGAACAGCCGGGCGCGAGAAGGAGCGCGACGAGGACGGGAATGAAAAAGCGCGGAAGTGAATTGAGGTTCATGCAGATTGAGATTGCAAGGAGCGTATGGAGGCGCGCCCCGTGGGGGCAAGCTGCTTTTCGATGAGGCGGCGGTAGGGGGCGGCGAACGGGCGGCGGCGCATCTGCGCGAGGGTGAGCCATTCACCGACGGGCGGGGATTTTTGCAGTCTGGATTTTTTCCACCGCGCGCGGCGGCCCTCCAGCTCCACCCGGAAGCGCGTGACGGTGTAGCGGGCGCGGTAGATCGCCTCGGCTGGCGGGAGGCCCTCGAGCGCTTCCATTCGATTTTCGTCCCACAGCGGAAAGCGCCAGAATTTGGGCCAGCGGCGGGCGTTTGCTGGGATTTGTTCACACCACCATCGCGCGCCGGTTTTATCTGCGATGAGCGCGACGCGTTCGACGAGCTGCTCGGTGGCGACGCGCCGCTTGACGGGGAGCGCGGCTGGGTCGGGCGCGCGGCAGACCTTTTGCAGTGGACACAGGAGACAGAGCGGTTGACCGGGTTTGCAGATACCAGCGCCCAGATCCATCAGTGCCTGGTTGAAATCGCCGCATGCGTTCTCTTTTCCGCGGCTGGGAGCGGGGAGGAGCGCCTCGGCCGCCTCCCAGAATTTCTGCTGCGTGCGGGGCAGTGCGACGTCGTCATGGCAATCGAGCACGCGCACGAGTATGCGGATGACGTTGCCGTCCACCAGCGCGGCGTGCCGGCCGAAGGCGATGCTCGCGACCGCGCCCGCCGTGTAGGGACCGATCCCCGGCAGGCTGCGGAGCGCTTCCACCGAAGTGGGAAGTTCGCCTTTGTGTTTGATCGTCACTTCTTTTGCGAGTCGGTGCAGGTTGCGCGCGCGGGCGTAATAGCCGAGGCCTTCCCATGAACGCAGGACGGATTGCTCACGCGCGCGGGCAAGCGCGGCCCAGTCGGGGAAGCGGCGCATCCAGCGTTCAAAGTAGGGGCGGACGCTTGCGACCTGGGTCTGCTGGAGCATCAACTCCGAGACGACGACGGCATAGGGATCTGGCCGCGCCGCGGAGCCCGGCGGAGTGCGCCACGGAAGGGCGCGTGCGTGGCGGCGGTACCAGTCGACGAGATCGTGCTGAAACGCGCGGCGGATTTGCGGCGTCACGCCGTGAGGCAGGGCGCGGGAGCGTTTTTTTGGAGCGGGCACCGCCTCCACCGTGCCTCTTCTTGAGAACGCGGGCAAGCTTGGGATGATGCAAGCTATTCCACTACTCGATCAGGATGGAATTTCTGCTCCCTCCCGGGATCGACGGGGTTGGCTGCCGGCAGTCATCGCCATCAAAAACCACGGCTGCCCAGCCAGTGCTGGGACCGTCAGGTCGAGGGCATGCAGGTTTCGAGGAGCGGGTGGGACGTCGTTCGGCGCTAATTGTGGGCGGATTTGGCTGACGGCGTGTTTAAATGCCAATGCTGTTTTGGCAGTTGGCCGCCGGCGCAGCGCTGGGTCGAGCGGCCAGGGTTCGGGCCATGGCTCGAACGCGCCGGGAACAATGATTGGCGAGGCCGGACTTCCACGGCGAATTCCCAAAACCGCGATTGGCCTGTCAGCTGCTTTCTGATCTCTGCCGACAGTTCTGCATTCGGTTTGACCGCGAGTGAGGGGATAATGCTCGTGTCGAAGGCCTCGAAAGCCGGTTGGATCGTCCTCCGGATGCTCGGCCGGCGTTTCCACACGGGAAGGAATGACGCTTTGATGTTCGGGACGCGGATGCATGTCTAAAACGTTAAGGTGGCCGTTGCGCTTCCATGCCATTCCCATGTGGACTTGGCCGCGGTCATGCCACAGCGCGGCTTGAGCGACGCCTTCGTCGGACATGAGCATCCACGAGGGCGCTGTGCCTTCGGAATGCGGGCAGCCGAGCTCGTTCACGGTCACCGCGCACCAAAGAGTTTGATCGCGGTTGCTACGATGCCGGTCTGTTTCTGGCTCAATCTGGCCCAGGACGCCGACGCTGATGGGGGATGGCCCGCTATCCAAGCCATACTGCAGCATCGGACGGACGTTTGGATCTAGAGAGCTAATTTGGCCATCTTTAAGTATGGCCGCTGCCCAGCCAAAGACGGCTGGCTCGATTGAAGTTGTTATCTCCAAGACAGGATGGATGACGCATCCATGCTCGGCAGCGTCCATTCCCAGTTGTTGAGCCATTTCCAGCACCGCATCGGGAGGGGTCAACAATTGCTGGGCGGCATCCGTTTCAGCGCTCATCCCTCTTCCTTGCCGCACGCAGGCCAAAAAGGCAACCTGCGCTTGAAGATTAGATGGGCTGCATCCGGATGCTGCGGATTTTTCTGGCGGGTGGGAGCGGGAGTCTTACAATCAGCGCTCCCCACGTTCGACCTCGCGCTATGGCCTACCAGATTTTCGCCCGGAAATACCGCCCGCAGACTTTTGCGGAAGTGGTGGGGCAAGAGCACGTCGTGCAGACGCTCGAGAATGCGATTCGGACTGGACGCATTGCGCAGGCGTATCTTTTTGTGGGACCGCGCGGAACCGGCAAGACATCCACGGCCCGCATCCTGGCCAAGGCGCTCAACGCGACCGGCGGGCCGAAGGCGGACTTTGACGTGGAGGACGAAATTTGCCGGGAGATCGCTGACGGGAACTCGCTCGACGTGCTGGAGATTGACGGTGCCTCTAATAACGGCGTCGAGCAGGTGCGCGACTTGCGCGACAACGTGCGATACGCGCCGGCGCGCGGGCAGTTCAAGATCTACATTATCGACGAGGTGCACATGCTCAGTACCGCGGCGTTCAACGCCCTGCTCAAGACGCTGGAGGAGCCGCCGGCGCACGTGAAGTTTTTCTTCGCGACAACCGAGGTGCACAAGGTTCCCGCGACGATTCTTTCCCGCTGCCAGCGGTTCGATCTGCGCCGTATCCCTGACCGGAAAATCGCCGATCACTTGCAGAAGATCTGCGGCCTGGAAAAAATCGAGGCTGAGCCCGAAGCGCTCGCGGCGCTGGCACGGCACGCGGAGGGCGGCCTGCGCGACGCGGAGTCGGCGCTCGATCAGGTTATCAGTTTCTACGGTTCGCCGGTGACGCGTGCGCATGTACTGGAGATGTTCGGACTGACGGGCCCCGAGGCGGTGGCGGGACTCGCGCAAAGTTTGGCGTCGGCGGACATGGTGGGCGCGCTGCATCAGGCGCGCGCGCTGTGGGAGTCGGGCAAGGATGTGCCGCGCCTGGGGCAGGAGCTGTTGCGGTACTTCCGCTCGGTGGTGCTCTATCAACTCAATCCCGAGATGGTGGCGGAGGAAGTGAGCACGACCGAGCTGGCTGATTTGCGCGCGACGGCGAGCGCGATTGCGCCAGCTGCGGCGCTCGAGATTTTGGAAGAGCTGACGCATTTGGAGGGGCGGCTCCGGTACGCGCTGGCCAAGGAGGTGCTGTTTGAAGCGGCGCTCGTGCGCCTGAGCCAGCTGCATCAAAAAGTTTCACTCGAGCGGATGCTGCGGCAGCTGACCGAGGCGGGCGCGGCTTCTCCGGCTCCGGCAGCAGCGCCAACGCGCGTGCCGGAATCAGCGGCTTCGCGCTCCGTGGCTCCTGTATCTACTTCAAAACCGACGCCCACGGCATCAGTGCCCACGGCTTCTTCAGAAGATCTTTCGGAGCGGGCCAAGCAAAAAGGTGTCCGCGTGGTGGAAGCGCCGGCGGCGTTCGATCGCAAAGGGGCTGCGGCTCCCGGTCCCGTGGATGAGGCGAGCTTCCGCGACGATCCGCTGATCCGCCAAGCGATGGAGACGTTTCAGGCGAAGATTGTGTCAGTGACCAAGTCGTAAGATTTTTTTAACTCAACCGGAGCTTTTTATGAACATGATGAAAATGATGGGGATGCTCAAGCAGGCGCAGGAGCTGCAAGGCAAGGCGGCGAAAATGCAGGAGGAGCTGGCCGCGCGCCGGTACGAGGCGTCCGCCGGCGATGGGAAAGTGAAGGTCGTCGTCAATGGCGAGGGGCGGCTGCTCGAGCTGAAAATTGATCCGGCGCTCTTGGCTGCGGGTGACGCCGAGATGCTCGAAGACCTCATCGTTTCGGCCGTGCGTGAGGCGCAGGATCGGGCCAAGCAAGAGATGCAGGCGGAAATGGGTGCGCTGACGGCGGGCCTTAACCTGCCCGGCTTAGGTGGCTAAGCGATGCAGGAATATCCGCACAGCATCCAGGCGCTGATTGAAGCGTTGCGGCGCCTTCCGTCGGTGGGTGCGCGGAGCGCCGAGCGCTTCACTTTTTTTCTGCTGCAGGCGGGGCCGCACGTGAGTGAGACGCTCGCCCGCGCGCTCGATGCTGTGCGGGAGCGCGTGACGGCATGCCCTGCGTGTGGCTTTTGGTCTGAGGCGGCGGCGTGTGCGCTGTGCGAGGACGCGCAGCGGGACCGGTCGCTCTTGTGTGTTGTCGAGCGGGCGGAGGATATCGTCCGGCTCGAGCGCGCGGCGTCGTACCGGGGGCTTTATCATGCGCTGGGCGGGCGGCTTTCGCCGCTGGACGGAATTGGGCCGGAGGATCTGCGCATCGCGGCGCTGGAGGCGCGGCTGGAGAAAAATCCGCCGCAGGAGGTGATCCTCGCTCTCAGCGCCGACGTTGAGGGAGAGACGACAGCGCTCTACCTCGTTGATTTGCTCAAAGGCCGCGGCATCCGCGTGTCACGCCTCGCGACCGGGCTCCCGGCGGGTGCGGGGCTGGAATTTGCCGACAGCGTGACGCTGGGTTATGCGCTTGCGGGGCGGCGCGAGGTTTAATACTCGTTTTCGAGGATCACGCGGCCGCCTTCGACCTTCACGTCCCGCAGATGCTGCGAGAGCGGCGCAATGGTGGGATGGTGCTCGAGCGAGGAGGTCCAGTCGAGATTCTTAAGCGCGTTGACCAGCCCCGGCGAAATGAGCTGCCCCTGGCCATCGGTCATCCGCCGGAGTGTGCAGGCGATTCTTCCTTTTTGCGCGACGAGCGTGAAGGCGAGTTTGCCGTTGAAGTACTTGCCCGCCAGCGAACCGGTCGCGGGGAAGGGGACGCTGACGGCGAGCTCGAGCATACCGTCTTGCGTGATGGAAAATTCCGTCTGCGCGTTGAAGCGCTCGAGCGCTGGATCACCCTGGGCCATCGCGTTCAAATCGATCGCGGAGAGCTCGAGCCGAGCCGGGCGGTGGGCTGCTGTCGCCTGCAAGTACGCGTTGACGCGCGCGCGGACGTCCGCCTGCGTTTGCGGGGAGCGCGCAGCGGAGGGAGGAGTTGCGACTGGCAGTGTATCATCGGCGAGCGCGCGGATTTGTGTGCGCATTTGGTAAGCGCCCCAGAGGCATGCACCGCCCAGGAGAAGGCCGGCGATCAGGAAAAACGAGCAGCCGCGCCCGAGGCAGCCGGGATTGCGAGAGGGGGCTTGGGGATCGGTCGGCATTGGGTGAGGATCGACGGGCTATCGTAAGCGGCTTTTTTTGGATGCAAACTTAAATCGCGGGACAGTGACCGTTTGGGCGGGAAAGATTTTGCCAAGTTTGGGCAGGTGGGACATAGTGGCCGGATTATGCCTCCCGCCTTTAAAGAAGCGTGCAAAGTTCTCTGGCCGATGGTGCTGCTCGTCTGCGGGCTGTGGCTCTTCCCCGCAGCGTGGGCACGCGTGCTGGCGTGGATCGTGCTGGCCCTCATCGCCTTCACGCTCTACTTCTTCCGCGACCCGGTGCGCGAAACGCCGCCGCAGCGTGAGCTGATGGTCGCCCCGGCGGACGGACGCGTCACGCAAGTGGACGTGTGCGAAGAGTCGCCGTTTGGGCTGGGCCGGATGAAGCGCGTCGGAATTTTCCTCTCAGTCTTGGACGTGCACATCAACCGGATGCCGGTGGCGGGAACGGTGGAACGGGTGCATTACAGGCGCGGGCTTTTTCTGGATGCGCGCCATCCCGAGTCGGGCGAACGCAACGAAAGCATGGCGTGGCACGTCCGCGCCGAACAAGGCGACGTGGTCGTCAAGCAGATCACGGGGCTGATTGCCCGCCGCATCATCCCGTGGGCGAAGGTGGGGGATGCGCTGCCCAAAGGTGCGCGCTTTGGAATGATCCGTTTTGGCTCCCGTACCGAGCTTTATGTGCCGATGGAGTGCGAAATCCTCGTGCGGGAAGGCGACCGCGTACTGGGCGGCCTTACGCTTGTGGCGCGGTGGGTTTAGGTTCTTGGGGCGATCTTTAATTACAAAAACTAACGCGCTTTCGTCATCCCGAGCGAAGCGTTAGCGTAGTCGAGGGATCTGGGTTCTATAAGCATCACATCGCCCTACGGGCAAAAATTTCTCAAATCGGGCCAGGCGGCCCTCCCTCGAAATGACGTTTTTGAATGACGATAGATTTTTCCATCCGGCTCTGATAGCATCCGTCTCGGCATGAAACCCCAGCCTGTTGATCAGTCGCGCATTTACCTGCTGCCGAATTTGTTTACGGCCGGGAACTTGATCTGCGGGTTTCTGGCGATCCTCAAGATTTTGGAAGGGTCGCTCCAGCGGGCGCAAGACCCGGACGCGTACATCTGGATGCAAACGTACGAGACGAGCCTGTTTTTTATCCTCGCGGCATGCATTTTTGATCTGCTCGACGGCCGCGTGGCGCGGGTGGTGGGGCGATCGAGTCCGTTTGGGCGGGAGTTTGACTCGCTCGCGGATATCGTCAGCTTCGGCGTCGCGCCAGCGCTGCTCGTCTTTAAGATCGTGCTGCACGAAGTGCAGGGCAAGCTCGGGTGGATCGTCGCGGTGATCTATTTGATTTGCGGTGCGCTGCGGCTGGCGCGCTTCAATGTGGCGGCGACGTATGAGCCCGCGTCGGCCAGTAAAGAGTTCACCGGCTTTCCGATCCCGGCGGCAGCGGGCCTGATTTGCTCGATCACGCTGCTGATGTTGCATCTGTATGAAAACCAGCGCGCGCTCGAGGCTGGGTACGGCAAGTATCTGCTCATCGGTTTGATGCTCTTTCTCTCGTTCATGATGTTTAGCCGGTTCAAGTACCCCAGCTTCAAGGGGATCGACTGGCGCACGCAGCACTCGATGGGCCGGTTTGTGGTGCTCGTCGGTCTTTTGGCGCTGGTGTTGCTTTATTACCAGTGGATGCTGGCGGTGCTTTTTGTGGGGTATTTGCTCTACGGATTTTTGCGGCCGTTCCTTTCCCTCGCCTGGCGGCGGGAGTTGGAAGAGGATGACGAGGATGAGTCTGAGACGGCGAGGATGTAGTTCCTTTAAGTCGTATCGTCATCCCGAGCTTGTCGAGGGATCTGGCTTCTGTGGGTTTGCATTCGTGAAGCGGACCGTCACAACGGGGTTGATACCGCGCTCACCCAGATCCCTCGACAAGCTCGGGATGACAAACGAGTGGAACATTTTCAAAGTGGCCTCTAAGTCCCGGCCCTTGCGTGGTGGCTAGTTTGAGGGCAAATTAGGTCTGGGCCCGTCGAAGGCTTCTGCATGGAAACATTCTCTCCGCCGCGGCGGCCGATTGCCTGGGTGGGCGGCTATCCGTTGGATGCGACAACGCTGCTGGTCGCATTGCACAGCTTGGCGATGATCGGCTGCGCGCTGCTGATGGCATTTGGCGGCGATGCGTGGTTGCGGCTTTTGGAGATGTCGACGGCCGAGGCGGGGCAGGGCCAAGCGTGGCGGTGGATCACCTACGGCTTTGTCGAGGCGCCGAGCCTGTGGTTTGTGCTGCGGATGATCATCCTGTACGCATTCGGCCGGGAGGTGGAGCGCGCGCTGGGGGCGCGTGCGATGGCGGCGCTCTACGGGGCGCTGCTCCTCGGACCCGCGCTGGCGATGCAAGTAGCAGGAAGTGCTTTGAGCTTGGATCTCCGGCTGGCGGGCCCCGAGTTTTGCATCCTGGGGATATTCACCGCATTCGCGACGCTGCACCCGCAGGCCGATGTGCTCATCGCCCGGCTGACGGCGCGGGTGATGGTTTGGATTTTTCTCGTGCTCTACACGCTGGAATTTTTGGCGATCCGGCAGCCGCTTCCCGGCCTTGTCGTCGCGTGGACCGCCGCGGCGGTCGGCGTGCTGGGTGTGCGCATGATGCACGGAGCGACCTCCCCGGGGTGGTGGCGCTATTGGAGCGGCTGGCTGCAGGAGCGGCGCATCGAGCGCCAGGCCCGGCGGCGGACGCTGCAGATGCGCGCGCCGGCCTTGATGTCAATTGACGCGGTGCTGGAAAAAATCTCCCGCAAAGGAATGGCCAGCCTCACTCATGCTGAACGCCAGCAGTTGGAAGAGGCGCGCAGTGAGTTGCTCAACCAGCAACGTCGAAATTAGGGCCGCGTGACTCAGGAGGCGTGTCGGTGCGGTAAGTCCGTTGGACGGCTCTCTGTCGAGCTAAGGTCAACGTCATGCGTCCAGCAGAAAATATTGCCACAGCTAGACCGGCGACAGCCATTCCCGATCCAGCAAGACGTGCTGCTGTTGGTCGTTCAACGACGCTTGATGGAGCAATTAGTGGGGTGAGTTGTTTTGTCAAAAAGAGAGAAGCACCAATGGAGCTCGCGATCCATAGTCCGAGAGCAAGACGCCACCTGTGGCCGGATGTACGCACTCGCGCCGCGATGTTGGGCGTGCTGGCGGTGGCTCGGGCTTTTGCATCGAAACGAAGCGCTGGCGTCAAAGGACTATCAGCGCTGAAACGAGGGGCTGGGGAACTCGCTTCGCGACGACGAAAGTGCGGCTGGCGGGTTGGATCAAACGGAAGAACGTTTTTGGGTAAATCTGCCATTGGGACAAACACTTGGGTGGAGTGCTTTTACGTATCGCAAGAAGACTGAAATGTCAGATAAATGTGTGTTTGGGAGTGATCAGCCTATTTAGGGAGAGCACAATTCCTACACCCGATGCTCGCGCTTGCTTGAGCGCAGGCGGATGGTCTTCTGGTCGAGATTATGGCGGGTCGTGATCCACCGGACCGTCTTTTGCTTGGCGCGCATGAGGATGGAGTGGGTTGTGGCGATGTGCCCCGTTACTTTGACGCCGGGGAGGAACGAGCTATCAGTGATGCCCGTCGCGCAGAAAATGATGTTGGAGCCGCGCGCCAGATCGTGCGCTCGGTAGATTTTTTCCAGCGCCGCACCGTGGCCGTTGGCAACCAGCTGCGCGCGCTCTTTCTCATCCCGCGGCCACATCTGCGCTTGGATATCGCCGTCCAGACACCGGAGCGCGGCAGCGGCCAAGACCGCTTCGGGCGAACCGCCGATGCCGACGTAGACATCAATGCCGCTTTCGGGAATGGACGGGGCGATCGCCGCGGCGATATCTCCATCCGAGATCAGGCGCAGGCAGCAGCCGATGGAGCGGGTTTGGGCAATGAGCTCTGCGTGCCGCGGGCGATCGAGCATGCAGACGACCAAATCTTTGAGCCGCTTGCCGAGCGCCTCCGCGATGCGCGGCAGGGATTTTTCGAGCGGATCGCCCAGCGCGATGGCGCGCGCGCCGGCGGATTCAATCGCGCGTTTGACGGCGGGCCCGTACGCGAGTTTGGACATGTAGAAGGAAGGAATATCTTGCAGCGCGTTTTTGACGTCCGGTTCGGGCGAGGCGGCGGCCAGCACCGAAAGTGAGTTGGGCAGGCCTTTACTGATGTTCGTCGTGCCGTCGATGGGGTCGACCGCCAGGTCAAAGCGCGGCGTGCCGGGCGTCCACTGGCCCAAGTGCTCGCCCTTGAAGATGCCGGGCGCGTTATCCTTGATCCCTTCGCCGATGACCATCTCGGCGCAGACGGGCATCAGGTCGAACATTCCACGCATCGCATCGCACGCGGCTGCGTCGGCGGCCTCCTTATCCCCCCGGCCGATCCAGGGAAGGGAATTGAGGGCTGCGCCTTCGGTCGCGCGGACGAAATCCAGCTCGATGATCCGCTCGATATCTGGGAAGCCGCCGGCGAGGTGACGCTTGGGGGCGGCAGGCTCATCCTGTGGTGAGGCCGGCGCAGCGGGCGAACCCGGGCGCCGCGCGGCGGGTTTTTCCGGAGAAGGGAAAGAGCGGCTGACTTTGGGCATGGCAGTGCGGGTGAGAAACACGATGCCCCGTCGGACCGGCGAGATTTGAACTCGCGACCTCTTCCACCCCAAGGAAGCGCGCTACCAGGCTGCGCTACGGCCCGTGTGGGCAATCGGGCGCGAAGTCTGCCACGCCTTACCAACCCGTGGCAAGCTTTGGGGGCGAGGGCGGGTTGGTTGACGCTGCGCTATTTATAAATTTCAGAGCATTGTCATCCCGAGCTTGTCGAGGGACCTGGTTGCAAAGGAGCGTGGCCGGTATACCTGATTATTACCGCTTCACGCGGTTGTCATTCCTTCAACTCGGTTTGGATATGTGTAGCGGCCTGTGCGCTTCACGCTAGGTCCCTCGACAAGCTCGGAATGACAAGGATGTAATGAGAAGATTGCATGTTGCAGGCAGCGCTCTATAGAATGCAAAGCATGGCCGCTGATTCCATTCTCAAACAAGCCGAAGCCAAGATGGCCAAGGTGATCGACGTAGTGCATACCGAGTTTACCGGGATTCGAACGGGCAAGGCGTCGCCCGACTTGGTGCATCACCTGACAGTTGATGCATATGGCTCACACGTGAAGCTCAAGGAAATCGCGGGCATCACCACGCCCGATCCGCGGACGATCATGATCCAGCCGTGGGACGGCGGGCTGATTGATTCAATCCGCAAGGCAATCGAGGAGTCCAAGCTGGGCATCACGCCAATGGTGGATGGGAAGTTGATCCGGCTGCCGATCCCCGCGCCGTCGCAGGAACGTCGCGACGAGCTGATTACTTCAATTCGCAAAATTGCGGAGGAGGGCCGGGTTTCGATCCGCAGCAACCGGCGTGGCGCGCTTGATGACCTCAAAAAAGCGCAGAAGAATAAGGAGCTGACCGAGGACGAACTTACGACGCACGAGAAGCAGGTTCAAAAACTCACCGATCAGTACATCGAGAAGATCGATAAGCTGCTCACCGGCAAAGAAGCCGACTTGATGAAGATTTAGGGAAGCGAAGCCCTTCCAGCGGGTGAAGGGAATCGAACCCTCGTATGCAGCTTGGGAAGCTGCCGTTCTACCATTGAACTACACCCGCGGGGAAATGGGACGGGGCCTTCGTCAGGCAATGTGGCTAAGCTAGCGATTTGCGATGCCGAGCGCACGCTCTTATTAGTAGCATTCTAAATTAAAAATCCACGCCGTTTCCCCGAGCTACTGCGAGGGGCCTGGCGAAATGGATTTTTCATGCCAGCTCCTTCGACTACGCCCAGGAAAACGATCTAATGTTAAAATAAAAAGGTATGCATAATCGGATTGCGTCGTGAGTGGCTCGGGACTACTTTGAGTGCTACAGCGCACAAGCGCTGTACGCATGACGGCCCGCGCACCATCGCGGGGAGCCGGGCGCCCAGGGGCTGTTCGCAAAGGCGTGGCTTCCCTTTCAGATCCCCTCTTTCTTCGAGGCAGGGCCGGATCCGTCAACCGCTCCAGCCGGATTTTGCCGCGCGGCTCGTTTTCCATGGCGTTCGCGGTGCTGGCGCTTTTGGTCATTGGCGCGCTTCTGAGTGCCCAATGGAATTTTAAGCGTCGGTATGAGACGGAAGAGTGGATTCCGCATACCTACGAGGTGATCGCCGAGTTGACTGATTTGCTGGGCGTGATGCGTGATTTTTCCGGCAATCTGCGTGGCTTTTTAATCAGTCAGAATGACAGTTTTTTACAGCAGTATCAGTTGGCGCTGAGAAAAATCTGGCCGCAGTTTGAGCATGTTTGGATTTTAGTTGGTGACAACGCCCTTCAGCGCAGCCGGCTTTCGGATTTAAAACACTGGATTGAGGATGATATTGAGTTTCGCGATCGAGTCGTTGAAGTGGTCCAGGCTCAGGGGATAGAAGCTGGGCGGACATTGCTGAGCAACGGGCAAGGCGCCCGCTCCCTGCAAGAGATCGATCAGCGAGTTTCGATGCTCAAGGGGGAAGAGCGGCGGTTGCTTGGCCTTCGTCTGGAGGCGGCAGCCGTCATTCGCGATCGGCTGGTCGCGACGCAGTGGGCGCTAACAGGTTCGGTGCTGGTACTGCTGCTATCGGGTTATTTTTTGCTGCGTCGGCATTTGCGAATCCAGCGCGAGGGGGAGACGGCGCTTCGGGAGAGCGAGGAGAAATTTAGGCAACTGGCTGAGAACATTCGCGAAGTTTTCTGGATCACCAGTGCTGATGGTCAGGAAGTGCTTTATGTAAGTCCGGCGTATGAAACGGTCTGGGGCCGGCCTGCCGAGTGGGCTTATGAGCGCCCGGTCCGCGAGCAGTTTGAGACGTTCGCGCATCCCGAGGAGCGTGAAGCGGTGTCACGGGAATTTGAGAACAAAGTAGCGGCTGGCGGATTAGACCATGAATTCCGCGTGCTGCGGCCCGATGGGACGATGCGTTGGGTTCGGAGCCGGGCGTATCCGGTGCTCAAGGAGGACGGATCGGTCAAATGCATCACGGGGCTGGCGGAGGATATTACCGAGCGCAAGAAGACGGATGAAAAATTCCGCGACCTGCTCGAGTCCGCGCCCGACGCGATGGTGATCGTCGGTCGTGGCGGTAAGATCGCGCTGGTCAATGCGCAGGCGGAGCGGATTTTTGGCTACAAGCGCGAGGAGATGATCGGTCAGCCGATCGAGATGCTCATGTCCGAGCGCTTTCGCGAACGGCATGTGGAGCATCGGGAAAGCTTCTTTTCGAATCCGCGCGTCCGAACAATGGGGGCGGGGATGGAGTTGTACGCGCGGCGCAAAAGCGGGGCGGAGTTCCCCGTTGAAATCAGCCTGAGCCCGCTCGAGACCGAAGAGGGGCACTTGGTCTCAAGCACGATTCGGGATGTTACCGAGCGTCGGCGAGCGGAAGAGCAGCTTCTTTCCAGTCGGCAGCAGCTGCAAGCCGCGTTGCGCGCCAACGAGCGGATCATGGATCAGTCCCTCGACGTTATCTGTACGATTGATCGCGAGGGACGCTTTGTGCAAGTGAGCGCGGCGTGCTCGAACATTTGGCTCTACGAGCCGGCTGAGCTCGTGGGGCGGCGCTATATGGATTTAGTGCATCCCGAGGATCATGAAAAAACCGCCGAAATTGCGGCACAGGTCATGGCGGGGAGCGCGACTGTTGATTTTCAGAATCGGTACTTTCGCAAGGATGGCTCAGTGGTGGACATTATTTGGTCGGCGCACTGGTCGGAGGAGGACGGGCTTATGTATTGCGTCGCACGCAACAATACCGAGCGTCAGCGAATCGATGATGTGCTGCGAGCTTCTTTAAAAGAGAAGGAGACGCTGCTGCAGGAGATCCATCACCGGGTGAAAAACAATCTGCAAATTGTGGCAAGCATGCTCAATTTGCAACGGTCAGTGGTGCAGGATTCAATTGCAAAGGAGCGGCTGCAGGAGTGCCGGGACCGCATCCGTCAGATGGCGCTCATTCACGAAAAACTTTACCGGTCGGAGAATTTGTCCGAGATCGATTTTGGCGATCACATCCGCGAACTAGCCAACATGCTTTCCCGCTCGTATCTGGACCTGACTCCAAACGTGCAGGTGGATGTGCAGGCGGGTCCGGCGTTCCTGCCAATCGACACGGCTATTCCGATCGGCCTCATTCTCAGCGAGCTGCTCTCCAACTCGTTCAAGCATGCCTTCCCGAAGGGCAACAGCGGAAAAATCCGGGTGACGTTCGGTCCGGTTGGAGATGACGAGCTGCGGCTAACCGTGGAAGACAACGGCATTGGGTTGCCGCCGAATTTGGATTGGAAGTCGAGCCCGTCGCTGGGGATGCGCATGATCCACGGATTGGTGTTGCAAATTGAAGGGAAGCTGAAGATGGAGCCGGTTTCAAACGGCGGCGCCTCCATCGTCATTACTTTTCCGCGGGGTGCCTCGGTGGCGATGGGGCACGGCCATCCGACAGGCTAGTAACGCCTCAGAGCTCACGGATTCAATGTACGGCGTGTGCTGGTTCGAGCGGGGCGTCTTCCAAGATATTTTTAATTTTGTCGCACAGCGCGTCAATGCGAAATGGCTTGTGCAAAATGCCGTAAATGCCGGCGCGATCAAAGTCTTGAAGAATCGCCTCTTCCCGGTCGTAGCCGCTGACAAGGAGCACCCGTACGTCCGGATCGATCTTGTGGAGTTCGGTTGAAACTTCCAACCCGCTCAGGTGGCCGGGAATGACCACGTCGCAGATCACCGCGTCGAACCGATTGCCCGTCTTGTAGCGTTGCTCGAAAAGGGCCAGTGCTTGCTCACCATCTTCGGCCGTGACCACTTCGTAGCCGAGGGAGTCGAGCAGGTGTGAGACGATCTTGCGCAGTTGCATCTCATCATCGATATAAAGTATTTTCCACCGGCATCCTTTGGGGAGGCGCCGGATTTGCGACGGAAGCCGTTGAGTGGTTGTGCGCAGGGAAATTTCTTTGGCGGCGGCCGGCAAGGCGAAGATAAAGGCAGCACCTTCGCTGGGCTTGGAATCAATCCGCAGTGCGCCGCCGTGCTTTTGGATAATGGATTGGACGACGCCCAAGCCTAGACCGCTTCCCCCGGCCTTGGTTGTAAAAAATGGGTTGAAGATTCGCTCAATCATGTCGGGAGCAATCCCGACGCCGGTGTCGATGAGCGCAATTTCGATGAAAGGTCGATCGGGCGGCAATAGCGGATAGTCCTTTCGCAGGTCTTCCGGCGTCAGATTTTTACTGCGGGCGGTGAGAGTTCCGCCGTTGGGCATTGCCTGGACGGCGTTGAGGGTAAGGTTGGAGACGACGCGCTCAATCTGTGTGCGGTCGATATCGCCCAGCTGTAGATCGGGCGCCAGATCAAAGCGGTTTTCTACATTAGTGCCCGCAGCGATGAGATGAATGGTATCAATGACCAACTGGTTGACCGCCTCAGGCTGCCGCGTGGGCGCTGTCCCTTTGGCAAAGGTGATGAATCGGCGGCTGATTTCAGTCGCGCGGTCGGCGGCTGATTTAATCTCTTTGAGATAAGCCTGGCCGGTGGTCGGCGCTGTAGATTGCAGCTCGAGCACTTCCAGGTTCGTTTGGATGATCGCCATCAGATTGTTGAAGTCGTGCGCGAGGCCGCCGGCGATGATGCCGAGACTTTCGGTCCGCTCGGCGCGTGCTTTTTGGGCGATGGCTTCGCGTGCGCTCGTCTCATCTCGGAAGACGACGACAGCTCCGGTGGTTTCGCCCAGGCGGTTGCGGACGGGGGCTGCAGAATCCCCGAGGGGGATTTCTTTGCCGTTTCGTTGTTTCAGGAAGACGGTATTGGCCAATCCCACAACCATGTTGCGTGCGAGTGCTTCCTTAGTCGGGCTCGGAACCGGATTGTTGGTACCTTCTTCGATTAGATGGAGCACTTCGGTCAGCTCTCGGCCACGTGCTTCGCCGGCGCGCCAGCCGGTGATTTTTTCTGCCGCGGCGTTCATGTAAATGACGCGGTTCTCGAGGTCGGAGGCAATGACGCCGTCGCCGATGCATTCGAGGGTAGTGGCAAACCATTCTTCGCTCCGCTGGACTCGCTGTTGCATCGCGTGCCGGTCGAGGGCGACTTCGATGGCCATTTGCAGCTCTCGCTCGTCAAACGGCTTGAGGACGTACGCATAGGGCGCGGAGGCCTTGGCCCGCCGTAGCGTCTCTTGATCGGAATAGGCGGTCAGGAAGATCGAGGGGACGTTGAGGTCGCGGGAGAGCTTTTGGCTCACTTCAATGCCGTCGCCAGCGCCCTTGAGGTGGATATCCAAGAGCGCCAAGTCGGGGCGCTGCTGCTGGGCCATTTCAAGCGCTTGGTCGCGGCTGATCGCAGGGCCAATGGTTCGGTACCCCAGCCGTTGGAGGCAGGCTTCAATATCTTGCGCAACGAGGACTTCATCCTCGGCGATTAAGATCAGCGGCGACTGGTTAGACGTCACGGAGAGCTCCTTTCTTTAGAAGAAGGGCAATTCATCAATAACGAAATAACGGCTTATGAACTGGTTTTGTTTAGTTATTTGTTTAAAAAATTCGCAAAACGGGAAAATACAGATTCATTTATTACAATGTAACACATTTTTTAAATGAACATTCTAAACGAGTTACTAATTACTCAAAAAAAGTAATAATGTAAACCAAAAATACTCAAAAAATGACTTTTGTGATACATACGTGTATCTATTAATTGATTTTTTCCCGGAATGCATTCTGGGAGAAGAACTTATGATTAAATTCAATACTATTAAGACTTAGTGGAATCTTAATGAGAGATCCATCCGGTTAGATCCCTACCAAGCAGGCCGGAAGTTCTTTCGAGATCAGGAGTAAAAACTTCAATCAAGGCTTTCCGGACGCTTGGATCAATAGAGCGATCTCCTGCACCTTCCGAGCGATTGTAGTGAGGGAAAGAATGGGCGGTGGGAGAAATGTTTAAAAATTCACGTAATTGCCGGCAGGAGTCGGCTGCAGCGGGGCCGATGAGATCATCATAAATTAGCGTCAAGACGCGTTCCGGGCCGAAAAGACTGAGAGCACGTTGGAGCGACGGCGCATAGAGGGAAAACCACAGGCTTTGCCCTGGGGTATGCCGTGTCGCGTCGGCCTGATGCAAGTTTGCCAAGTCGTCCAGGGCTTGCCGGAAGTAGGTGTTGATATCCGATACGCCGTGTTTATGAGGACCGTGATAAAAATGAGAGATGGCCCGGTCAAAGGGATTACGCAGGGTGATGATAATTTTGACTTCGGGCAGCGTTTCGTGGATTTCTTCCAGCGCGCCGGGATGGGTGAAGTAAGTGGCAGAAATTTCTCCGACGGCCTGCGCTGCGGGGTTGGAAAAGAGAAAGTAAGTGAGGTATTCGTCGAGCGACATCCCATGAGGCTGGTGACGACTGGAGCGCTGGCCAAAGTAGTGGATTTCTTTGACGGGCGAGAGGGCAACTTCTGGATGCTGGTTGAGGTACCGATACAGGGATGTGGTGGCGGTGCGTGGCGGACCAACGCCAAGAAAGGTGGGGCGGCGTGGAGAGGTGGCTTCTCGCTGGGTAAGGATGCGGTGGTAGGTGCGAATCCATCGGTAATCCCGCGTCGCTTTCCCCTCGACTGCACGGGCGCCACGGAGAATCCATCGCCAGATGGCAATGCACTGTTTCTTAAGGCGCTGTGCCAGGGGACGGCGGCTGCGGGTAGGTACGTTGGATGTCATGTGAGAGATCGCCCGCAATAGTGGGCTTGAAGGAGGCGGAGTGCTATGCAGCGCCAGAGGAGGGTATCTGCCGGCCCTCGAGCGCGGCGAGCGCATATTCCCGGTTCATACGCGCGATAAAGTCGACGCTGATTTCCTTAGGGCAGACGGCCTCGCAGGCATTGGTGTGGCTGCAATGGCCGAAGCCCTCGGCATTGGCGGCTTGGACCATTTTGACCGCCCGCTCTTTTCGCTCCACTTTTCCTTGAGGCAAGAGCGCGAGGTGAGAGACCTTGGCCGCCACAAAAAGCGCCGCCGAACTGTTTTTGCAGGCGGCAACGCATGCGCCGCAGCCGATGCAGGCCGCCGCGTCCATCGCTTGGTCGGAATCGGGCTTGGGGACGGGGATCGTGTTGGCATCCGGTACGCCTCCGGTGGAGACCGAGACAAACCCGCCGGCTTGGATGATGCGGTCGAACGCGGAGCGGTTGACCACGAGATCTTTAACCACAGGGAATGCGCGCGCGCGCCACGGCTCGATCGTGATGACATCCCCATCTTGGAAGGAGCGCATGTGAACCTGGCATGAGGCGACTCCCGCGCCGGGGCCATGCGGGCGACCATTGATGACGAGTGAACAGCTGCCGCAGATTCCTTCGCGGCAGTCGCTTTCAAACGCGATTGGCTCCTCTCCCTTGGCCGTTAGGCCTTCGTTGACTACGTCGAGCATTTCGAGAAAGGACATGTCGGGATGAATATCACCCGCGTGGTACTCGACTATCCGCCCGGAAGCGTCGCCGCGGGGCTGCCGCCAGATGCGGAGGGTGAGGTTCATGGTGCCAGCGCTCATTTGTAGCTCCTTGTCGCCATCTGCGTCTGTTCGTAAACGAGCGGCTCTTTGACCAGCACGGGCTCTTGGCCATCACGGTGCAGCCAGGCGCCAACGAAGCTGAAGCGCTCGTCATTGCGCTGCGCTTCGCCCTCAGGCGTTTGGTATTCCTCCCGGAAGTGGCCACCGCAGGATTCTTCCCGCATCAGCGCGTCTCGGCAAAGCAGCTCCCCAAATTCGAGGAAATCGCCCACGCGGCCAGCATGCTCGAGTGCTTGGTTGAGATTGTCTCCAGAGCCCAGCACGTTGACGTCCCGCCAGAATTCTTCCCGCAATTGCGGAATGCGCCGCAGCGCTTCTTGCAGGCCCGTCGCGTTGCGTGCCATGCCGCATTTTTCCCAGAGCAGGCCACCAAGTTCCCGGTGGAAGCTGCGGACGGTTCGGGTGCCGTGGTTGGAAAGAAGTTTTTCGGTCCGGGCACGGACGTCGTTCTCTGCTTGGCCAAACTCAGCCGCGCTCGTCGCTGGGCGCTTGTCTTTTGATTCGGCCAAATAGCCGCCGATGGTGTAGGGGAGAATGAAGTAGCCGTCGGCCAGGCCCTGCATGAGCGCGCTGGCTCCGAGGCGGTTGGCGCCGTGATCGGAAAAATTCGCTTCACCCAGGACGAACAGCCCGGGGATGTTGCTCATCAGATTATAATCCACCCACAGCCCGCCCATCGTGTAGTGGACCGCGGGGTAGATGCGCATCGGTTGCTGGTACGCGTTTTCGCCCGTGATCTGCTCGTACATTTGGAAGAGGTTGCCGTAGCGCTCCTCGATCGTCTTTTGGCCGGCTCGCCCGATGGCATCGGCGAAATCGAGATACACGCCTAGTCCGCCGGGACCAACGCCCAGCCCGGCGTCGCACGCTTCTTTGGCGCTGCGGGAGGCGATATCGCGCGGAGCGAGGTTGCCGTAGCTGGGGTATTTGCGCTCGAGATAATAATCGCGGTCTGACTCGGGGATCTCCTGCGGGCGGCGTTTATCACCCTTTTGCTTGGGGACCCAAACGCGGCCGTCGTTGCGCAGCGACTCGGACATGAGCGTGAGCTTGGACTGATGATCACCGCTGACGGGGATGCAGGTCGGATGGATCTGCGTGTAGCACGGATTGGCGAAGGCGGCGCCGCGTTTGTGCGCGCGCCACGTTGCGGTGACGTTGCAGCCGATCGCGTTGGTCGAAAGGTAGAACACGTTGCCGTAGCCGCCGGTCGCGAGGACAACGGCATCCGCACTATGGGAAGAAATTTCTCCCGTGAGCAGATTGCGCACGACAATCCCTTTGGCGTGGCCGTTCACGAGGACCAGGTCGAGCATCTCGGTACGTGGGAACATTTTCACTGTTCCCAGGCCAATCTGCCGAGAGAGCGCCGAGTATGCTCCCAGAAGAAGCTGCTGCCCCGTCTGCCCGCGCGCATAGAACGTCCGCGAAACTTGCGCGCCGCCGAAGGAGCGATTGGCCAAGAGGCCGCTGTACTCTCGAGCGAACGGCACGCCTTGAGCGGCGCATTGGTCAATTATGGCGGTGCTTACTTCAGCCAGACGATGCACATTCGCCTCACGCGCACGGAAGTCGCCGCCCTTGAGCGTGTCGTAAAAAAGCCGCTGCACGCTATCGCCGTCGTTCTGATAATTCTTGGCCGCGTTGATCCCGCCCTGGGCCGCGATGCTGTGCGCGCGCCGCGGACTATCGTGGAAGCAGAACGCTTTCACCTGATAGCCAAGCTCGGCGAGCGACGCTGCGGCGGAGGCTCCGGCCAGTCCCGTCCCCACGACGATCACCTCGTACTTGCGCTTGTTGGCAGGATTGACGAGCTTGATCGCATCCTTGTGCCTCCGCCACTTCTCGGCGAGCGGTCCGGCGGGAATTTTGGCGTCGAGGGTGGTGCTCATCTAACCCATCCTCCCAGCACCGCGGCAGGGACGATTCCCATCCCGGCGAAGAGGATCGCGGCGACCGCGAGCGCAAATTTCTCCTGAAGCTTGCGGTAAAACGGATTGGTGAGGCCCACCGAGCGGAACATTCCGGCTGCGCCGTGGCTCAGGTGAACGGAAAGCAGCGCAACGCTGATGAGGTAAAAGCCCACGACCCACGGGTTCGAAAAGCCTTCGAGCATCATCTGGTACACGTCGTGACGGCCCTGCGCGTCCTGAAGTTCGGCAAAATGTGGATCAACCCAGTGCCAAGTGTAATGCGCGAGATGGAAGACAATGAACACGAAGAGTACCAGCCCGCTGAAGATCATCGTGCGTGAGGCCCAGGTCGCTCCGGCGGGATCTTTCACCGCGTAGCCGACCGTGCCGCGCGCCCGCTTGCCTTCGACCCACAAGCTCGCCGTCGACCAGACGTGCAACAGCGCCATCGCCAAAAGGCCGATCCGCACCGGCCAGAGCAGCTCGGGCGTCGTCTTGAGGAAGTGCGCGTACCGGTTGATCGCCTCCGCGCCCAAAAAAATCTGCAGATTGCCCGCCATGTGCCCGATGACAAACAGCAGCAGGCAACAGCCCGACACCGCGGCAATAATCTTTTTGCCGACGGTCGAGCCAAAGATCAGTTTGAACATTCCCATAACGTCCCCGCGCCACAAGCGCGCAAGCGAACGCTAATAAACTACAAGCAAAAGTCAAAGCATCTCGCGGGCGTTACGCGTTTGATTTTTGCGCCAACAAAGAAAAGGTGTGCGGGAGGCGGTGCAGCGTTTCGCGGGGCAGGTGAGGGAATTGGTTCCAGAATGGCTCCGCATATTCCTGGAAGTGTTTCACTGAAAATCCGCGTTGCAGGAGCGCATCGAAGATTTGGCCGAGGGTCCATTGCCGCTCATATGCTTGCGGTTTTTCTTCCGTGCCAGGGACGTTTTGGATAAACGGCGTCGGCCAGCGAGGCGTGGGGATGGGTGCGCCGTCAAAATAGCTACGCGCGTTGGCTAGCTGAAGCTCGGTCGCGTCACTCTCCCAGACCCAGTCGAGCGGGTGTCCCTCAAAAATAAACAGCGAGCCGCCGGAGCGCAGCAGCCGATGCACAACAGCCGCCCATGCGTCCAAATCCAAAATCCACGGCAGCGCGCCGCGGCCTGTGTAAACCAGATCAGCGGTGCCGTTTAAATCAGGGGGTGTTTGTAGGATGTCACAACAATGCCACGAAGCAGGAGCATTCAGGGCCTTCGATTTGCGTTCGGCGGATGCGATCATACGCGGACTGATGTCCACGCCGACAACCTCTGCCGCGCCGAGCTTCCAGAGCGAGAGTGTGTCCGCGCCACCGGCGCATTGCAGATGAATGGCGCGTCGAACATCGGAGATACGCGGCTGGAGCAATTCCACTTCAGGCTTTAGGAGTGTCGTGCCGCCAGTCGTGAGCTTTTCGACTACTTCGGCTTCATCCCGTTCATAAATCGCTGCGGTAACATCCCACGCAGCTGCGGTTTTCTGATGCAGTGAAGGCGGCGTTTTATTTTGCATGAGCGTCCAGAATAGATTCAAGCGCAGCGAGTAAATCACTCTGCGGCCGGTCGATCCAGATGGCATTCCAGCCGAGCGCGCGAGGAGCATCGACGTCGTTGACGCGGTCGTCGCCGATCATCCAGCAATTTGCGGGAGGGATGTTTCCGGCCTGGGCGGCGGCGTGCTTGAAGATTTGAGGCTGCGGCTTGTGCATCCCGAGCTCGCTGCTGATCCAGACGTCATCGAAGAATTCGGCGAGCTCAAGGCCTGCCAAGATTTCCCGTAGCCGGCTGTCCCAGTTGGAGATGACCGCCAAGCGGCAGCCGCGCTCTTTGAGCGTCCGGAGCACGTCCGGCACTTCGGGGAAGACGCGCCAGACATCCGTTCGTGCGAAGGCGGCGTAGACCTCCTCGAAAAAATCGTCGAGCGGGAATTCAGCCGGGACATCGTTGCCCAAGGATTGCCGGACCACTTCCCGCCACCACGCCCGGTCGCCGGGGTCGGGCGCGGCCGCCTGCAACAGACGCCCGCGCAACGCGGCGAAGGCTTCTTTGAACCGCGCATGCGTTTGCTCTGCATCGAGGGAAAGCCCGTAGTGCTCGGCGAGCTGCGTGTACGTTTGTCCGACCGGGCGGCCCGTCCGCACGAGCGTGCCGCCTGCGTCGAAGCAAATGAGGGGGGTCGACATAAGAAAAAGTTTTAGCCCGTCGGCGCGGCGGGGATGCGGACGCGCGGCTCGGGCGCCATCCATTCGTTCTCCATCCACTCGTCCATTTGACCGCGGACGCAAGCAAGGATTTCTCCGGCGAGGAAGAGCGATCCGGCGATGAGCACCGGCCCGTGCTTGGCTTTTTCTTGAAGCTGCGTCCAGCCATCCGTGACGGAGGATGCGATCTGGACTGGAAGCGCGCCGAAGTGCGAGCGCAGGCTTTCGGGCTCGGCCGCGCGTGAGCTGCGCATTGGCATGAGGGTGACGCCGGTCGCGCCCTCGGCCAGGACGCGGATCATCTCGGCGACGGGCTTGTCTTCCACCACTGCAAAGCCCAGGTGATAGCGCTGCGCTCCGTAGCACGCACGCCACGTCTGGATCGCCGCGCGCGCGCCCTCTAAGTTATGCGCGCCGTCGAGGACCAGCGGCGGATTCTCTTGCAGCTTTTGAAAACGGCCGGGCCATTGTGCGCGCTCGAGGCCGCGCGAGATTGCGTCCGGGTTGATCTTTGCGAGCTTGAGTTGCTCGACTGACGCCACGGCGCACGCGGCGTTGTGCGCTTGATGCGCTCCGAGAAGACCCAGCGCGTATTCCTTCCCGTTCAAGCGCGCGCGCTGGCGGCCGCCTGTGATCCCCAAATCCTCCGCGGGCCAGTCGGGGCCGATTCGCACGACGGGGCAGCCGAGCTCCCGCGCGCGGACCTGCAGCACCTCAAACGCTTCGGGCTGCTCGACGGAGGTGACGAGCGGAGCGCGCGCCTTCAAGATTCCGGCCTTCTGCGACGCGATGGCACTCAACGTTTCGCCGAGCTTATGCATGTGATCAAAGCCGATGGTGGGGATCGCGCAGACCTCGGGCTGGACGATGTTGGTCGCGTCGAGCGTGCCGCCGAGCCCCGTCTCCCAGACGACGTAGTCCACTTTCTGCTGCTCGAAATGCCAGAGTGCCAGGCCGGTGATGAGCTCAAAGAATGTCGTCTCCGCGTCCGCCTTGCCCGACTCCATCAGGCGCTTGATCACCCCCGCGCCCTCGGCCAGCGCTTCGCGCGAGATCAGCTCACCATTGACCTGGATGCGTTCTCGCGGTGAGACGAGGTGCGGGGAGGTGAGCAGGCCGACGCGGTAGCCGGCCTCCTGCAAGATGCTCGCCGCAAACGCGCAGGTCGAGCCCTTGCCGTTGGTCCCGGCGACGTGCACAAAGCGCAGCCGTTTCTCGGGATTGCCCAACGCGTCGGCAAGTTGCTGGACGCGCTCCAGGCCCAGCTTCATCCACATTCCGCGCACACGGGCAAGGAAGGAAAGCGCTTCGGGATACGTCATGCTCCCATTGAGCCCGACACCCTGCTGCTATTCAAGACAGCAAATGAGATGCGAGTGTGTTCGTGCGTGCCCACACAAGCAGTAGCATATTCCCTTAGGCTGCCGCGGCTAGTCCTGGAGTTCCTCGATAATCTGGACGCCGATGTTGGCTAGAGGATCGGACAGCTGTAGGTGTATGTTCGCCCAGAAGAGTTTGTAAACGCCTTTCACGTGCCCGGCCCATTCCAACCGATGCAAAGTGTGCAGTGCACTCAGGATCAGGGCCTCCCACCACATGATTACGGCTTGTTTGGGGAAGATTTTCATCATGGATTCTTACCAAGTCTTCACGGGATAATGCATCCGTATGGGCTGCCACTTGCTCTATAAATCTTGGAAGACCATACGGCCCGTAATAAATCCCGACCTTCTTGTGCCCCAGTTGGACCAACGGCGTGGGATTTTTGAGCAATTCGTTATGGTGATCACATTGCGTCCTAAAAAAGGCTGCTGCTACTTCCGCCGGGGTTCCTATGTCGGCCGTAGCGCGTGAAACATGTTGAAAGACATCATGCGCGTGGGGGTCACGCAGAGTTTCTCGCTTGACCACGTGATTAACTAAATCTCCTCGCGGAATTACATCTCCAGAAGCTTTTAACACTGCTGCTGGGGAAGCTCCATTCCGCAATGCCTCCTCGGCTATTGGCATGGCTAAAGCCTTGGTCCCTTTGCTTAATGTCGTGTCCAATGCCTTGCCGGTTACATAACTGGCGACCCCCCCAAAGGGAATCCAACTCGCTGCAAAATTGGCAGCTTCTCTAAGCCCTCGAACAACCCCAAGTTTTTTTAGTTCTGGAGGTTGATTTCGCAACTCCTGCAGTCGTCTTTTCGCACCTGCCATTAGTTCTGTTAGCTTTTTCATATGCTCTTCGGACTTACTCAAAAGATAATCTTCCCGCCGATGCTGCGCAAGTGCTGATGGCTTTTGTTATGATGAAGATTTCTTTACTTACCCGCTTTGGACTAATCGAGTGCGGCTAGGGAAAGTCCCAAAGCAAAATAGCTCTGCCGCAGCAAAACTAGCTGCAGCAGAGCTACTTGCGTAATTTTCTAGATTAGAAGAAAATCGGAATGATGAGGATCGCCAGAATGTTGACGACCTTGATCATCGGATTGATCGCCGGGCCGGAGGTGTCTTTGTAAGGATCGCCCACCGTGTCGCCAGTGACGGCCGCGGCGTGCGCCGGGCTGCCTTTGCCGCCTAGGTGGCCTTCTTCGATGTACTTCTTGGCGTTATCCCACGCGCCGCCGGAGGAGGTCATGGAGATGGCCAGGAAAAGACCAGTGACGATTGTCCCCAGCAGCACGCCGCCGAGCGCGACGGGGCCCAGGATGGGGATCATCGCAACGGCGATCACGAAGATCAGCGGCAGGAGGGCCGGCCAGATCATCTCTTTGAGGGCTGCTTTGGTGACGATATCCACGCACTGACCGTAGTCGGGCAGTTCCTTGCCGGTCATGATGCCGGGCTTGGCGGCGAGCTGGCGGCGAACCTCCAGCACGACTGCGCCGGCGGCCTTGCCTACCGATTGCATCGTGTGCGAGCTAAAGAGGAACGGCAGCAATCCGCCGATAAAGAGGCCGACGACCACACGCGGATCTTTCAGCGAGAATTCCACGCTTTGCAAGAGATGCGCCTCGAGCTCCTGCACGTACGAGCCAAAGAGCACCAGCGCCGCGAGCCCCGCCGAGGCGATCGCGTAACCCTTGGTGACGGCCTTCATCGTGTTGCCGACCGCGTCGAGCTCGTCGGTCACCTGGCGCACTTCTTTGGGAAGCTGGCCCATGACGGCGATGCCGCCCGCGTTATCGGTGATCGGGCCGAACGCATCCAGCGTGATGATGATGCCCGCGAGGCTGAGCATCGACATAACGGCGATCGCGATGCCGTACAGTTCTCCAAAGCCGTAGGAGAGAAGGATCGCCACGATGATCGAGATGACCGGCAGCGCCGTTGCGCGCTGACCGACCGCGATGCCCGCGATGATGTTGGTGGCGTGGCCGGTCTTGCTGGCCTCCGCGATCGACTGCACCGGCTTATGCTTGGTCGAGGTGTAGTAATTGGTGATCCAAACGATGACCGCGGTCATGGCCAAGCCGACCAGAGACGCGAGATAATACCGCGTGCCGGCCGCGCCAAAGAGCCATTGCGAAACCGGGTAGCACAGAATCGCGGAGAAAACCGCGCTGGTGATCACGCCGCCGACGAGCGCCGTGGCGGGCGCCGCTTGCGAGCGGTTCACGTAGAAAATTCCCAGCAGCGCGCCGACAATCGCGATCGCACCGATCAGGAAGGGGAACAGGACCATCGCCACGTTGCTCGGGTCGACGAGCACGCCGACGAGAACAGCGCCGATCAAGCTGACGGCGTAGGTCTCAAACACGTCCGCGGCCATGCCCGCGCAGTCGCCCACGTTATCACCCACGTTGTCGGCGATCGTTGCCGGGTTGCGGGGATCATCTTCATCCAAGTTCTGCTCGATCTTGCCGACCAAGTCCGCGCCGACATCCGCGGCTTTCGTATAAATACCGCCGCCCAATCGCGCGAAGACGCTGATGAGGCTGCTGCCCAATGCCAGGCCGACGAGCGCCGCCACGGCATCCTGCTGCGTACTGCAGTATTTCTGAGCGATCGCGTAGAAAGCGCCGACTGAAAGCAGGCCCAAGCCCACGACGAGCAGCCCCGTCACCGCGCCGCCGCCAAACGCCATCTGCATCGCCCGGTGGCGGGAGTGCGTCGCGCCCTGCGCCGTGCGCACGTTGGCCAGCACCGCCACGCGCATGCCGATGTATCCGGCCAAAAGCGAACAGGCTGCGCCCAAAAGGAAACCGCAGCCCGTCAACGCATCTTTGAGCAGCCAAATGAGCGCAAAAATAATCAGCGCGATCACCGAGACGGTCGAAAGCTGCCGGTTGAGATACGCCTTGGCCCCTTCCTCAATGGCGCCGGCCACCTGCTGCATCAGCGGGGTGCCCGGGCTGGCCGCTTTAATTCGCTTTGCCAGGCAAATGGCAGCCACGATTGCCACGACTGCGACGGCCATCGAGGCCATCATTCCGTTTTGTAAGAGCCAGAGTTCCATGAGGTAAGTAATCCTTTTGAGAGGTTTCCCCTCGCGATAGGAGGGGGTTGGCCGCGGAGTCTAAGTGCCCGCCGCGCGAGTCGGCAATCTCGAAATTTAAGGAATGCATGAACGCATTCGCGAATGGATGACGCACACAAAAATCCCGCCCCGCGCTGTGGAGGGCGCAGGGCGGGATGGAGGGTGTATTTGTGCTGGGTCGACTTATTGCATGCACAGCTCTTGCCATGCTTCGTGCGAGAGTCCCGAATAATCCGGGCCCAATGCGCGATAGATCTCGTGTATGGGAGTGTCTCCTCCGGTTCGTTGTTTTGCTTGCTCGATCGCTTCGCCCATCATGCGATCTCGAAAGTTCGCATCGTGAATATCGCCGCAATGGTCCAGCCATGTTGTAGTTTCTGTTGTCATAATTATATCCTCAAAGTTGAAAGGTTGATGCGCGCTTCACCACGCCATCAGGGCGCGGCAAAGCGTTGGAGGGAGATGAGGGGGCGGGCAAAACGGGCTACCGGTATTGGTAGTCAATAGTCTGTGGCGCCACACGGCACCGGACTAGAAGAGCGCGCCCCTAGCGTACTCGTACGAAAGACAAAACGCCGCCGGAGACTGCAAAAAGAAAACGGGCAGAATTCATAAGGCGGATTTGAATTGGAATAATGGATAAATACCGCGCGCATCAAAATTCGTCAACGTACTTTCTGGATGCTCTTGAAAATGAAATGAGCCCACAAAATCCCGCCCCGCGCGGTGGAGGCGCAGGGCGGGAGTTGAATCAAGATTCATGTTCAGGAGATTTCTATGATTTGATTCCTTATTAATCTCCGAAACTCGCCCGGTAGGCGGCGCCAGTGCCGCCCGGGTCGCTGCCATAATGGACGCCAGGGCGCGGGAACACATTAATTTCGGATCGTTGAGGTGGACGTTCTTCTACTGCTTCCATTGCTGGTCGCACGCTTCCGTCTCGGACGCTTGTTTCTGAGACTACGGTTGGAGAGGCAGCACAGGTGGTCGGCACAACTTCCCCGGGCGGGAGTTCGAATTGCAGGTCCTGCAGTCCGCCTTGAACCCTTGCAAATGTCTCCACCATCTCCCGGTTCCATGGTTTCTCCCGACGCCCGTCAGCAACACGGGTGGCAAACTTGCCGGGTTCTCGTTCCGCAGGGGTAAAGGTTCTTTCGTCCACTTGCAGGTGAGTTAAATGGAAAACAGGGTCCTGACTTTTGTCTTCGTCGGCTCTGTAATACTGGTAGCGGGATTCAAATCCTGGTCCGGTAGCAGAGATGCTGGTGATTTTTGGTTCGGCTGAATCCGGCGACGGCGCACAGACGGCGCTGTACACAACGTCTCCTCGTTTGCCATCGATATAAAAACCGTTTTTTGGCGTAGATCCGGCTGCCATTTCAAATGTGGATGGCTCCACGCCGGCTTGCATGAAACGGTTCATCACTGCTTGTACGGCAGGAACTACTTGGGTTGGTATTTTCATAATTTATTTTTCCTTATTTTGATTTTGTTTGGTGTTGATGATTATTGGTTTGTTCGTGTGAATGGGATTGGGGCGTTAGGCGTTGTTTCAGCGCAGGTAGGGACGCTTAACTGGGTAAGCGTGGTTCCATTTGCGTTGTTGACCCTGGGGCTTTGGATGTCTCAGTCGCTACCCCACTGGCCGCTGATGGACGAACGACGGGCGCTTGCCCTCCCTCGCCTCCGCCGCTGCGTCGGACGATTTCAGCGTGCACGACCTCGGCCATGGGTTCGATCGCCGGTCCGATGGCCGCAACTACGGCGTTGATCGGGATGGCGGGAATCCGCGTGGGAGGGTCGTTGATCTCAATGCCGCTTATGTCGTGGTAAGCCCCAGGGCTTGCCACGCGCTCTGCCTCATAGCGATCTGCAGCAGCGTCTTGCCCTCGCTGCACCGCAGTCCATACTTGCCATGCCATGGTTCGGGAGACCTGCTCTTGCGTGGGATTAGGGCCGTGGTCTTTTTCGCAGTGTGCGAAAAATGAATCCCAGCCTCCGACGCTATTTCCTTCGTGTTTCTCCATTTGGCCGATCGTCCAGTGGAAAATTTGGGCGATTCGTTGATCTTGAATGCCTTCCGGGACGCGCAATTCGCTCGCGAAGGGCGAATCAATGGGTACGGGCTGAGACCGGCGTTCCGGATGCCAATATGGACCCATGCCTCGTTCGTGCGCGTTGTTCGGGTCGACTGGTGGCAGCGTAGATCCATGCCGTGCAAACCCAAACGATGGCTCGTCGTAATAGCGCATCCTTTCACGGCAAACTTGCGCAAAGGCCCCACGAGCGTCAGCGACGGTTGGGTTTTGGGGAGGAGTTGCGGGTTGTTGTGGTGTTTGTTTGTTCATAATATTTTCCTTAAATTAAGAGTGTGTATTGATTGTGAAGAGGTTGAGTGAGCGCTTCACCACGCCACGAGGGCACGGCAAAGCACGGGGAGAGGGGGAGGGGACGCGCGAAACGGGCTACCGGTATTGGTAGTCAACAGCCGAGGGCGCCACTCGGGCGCCGAGCTGGATGCGCGGCCCTAGCTAAGTCGGCTAAGTCGGGCGAAAGACAAAGTACCGCCCGAGACTGCAATCAGAAAAGTGATGGAGTTCATAGGGGCGGAGTTGGATTGGTAGCCTGGAAGTACCGCGGCAGCTAAAATTCGTCAAGGTACTTTCTTGGATTTTTTTGAAAAAGTTCCTGCTGGTAGAAAAAGACGCGGCTGCCATGCTCCGCCGTCGACCTATTAATAGAGGCACCTTCTTATGATCCAAATTCTCTGTGGCACCAATCGCCCCGGCAGCAACACGCGCAAAATCACGAGCATCGTCGAAGGGCTCTACCGCGATCTCAAAGCTTCGTCTGAAGTAATCGATCTGGCCCACTTGCCCCGGGAGATCTTCGAACCCTCCTCCTACGCGCAAAAGCCGGCGGCGTTTGAACCGATTGCGCAGAAGATCGTGGAGGCCGACGGCCTGGTTGTCATTACCCCAGAGTACAACGGCTCCCTGCCCGGCGTGCTCAAATACTTCATCGACATGCTCCCGTTCCCCGCAAGCTTTGAACGCAAGCCGGTCTGCTTTATTGGCGTCGCTGCCGGAATGTGGGGCGCGCTCCGGCCCATTGAACAGCTTGAACTTATCTTCGGTTACCGGAATGCCTATATATACCCTGAGCGCGTCTTCATGCCGCATATCAATGGCCTGCTCAATGAAGCGGGGCAGCTGAAAGACGCCGACCTCGTCGATCGCCTGCGCACGCAAGCTGCCGGCTTTGTTGATTTTGTTGAGCGGTTGAAGAAGTAAATGTCATCCCGAGCTTCGCGCTCTTCTTCAGCTCTCAAACCTGCGTCATCCCGAGCGAAGTGAAACGAAGTCGAGGGATCTGGGTGAACTGAGTGTCAAAAGACCGCTTGGTCCGCTTCCAGAATTCACACTGCCTGAACCCAGATCCTTCGACTGCGCTCTGCCTTCGGCGCCGCTCCGCTCAGTATGACGGGGGGTGTGAAGCCATGGGAGCCGTACCTGCCGATTCCTCGACAAGCTCGGGATGACGATAATTTTGTAACAATTTTTGCTGGACGTTTCACCCAGCTTGCGGCACTAGTGTGCGCATGGACTCCCTGCGGCACATCATTTGCCCTGTTTATAATCCAGTCCGACGTCGCCCTTAGGCCGAACGTCTCTTCCTTCTTTTTACCGTTCGGCCCATCCCCAGATGCGGGATTGTCGACGAGCGGCAGGTTCGCATCAAACGGTTGGGCCCGGGCACTCCACCCAAACCCCTCACAAAATACAACGAACATGTCCTCAAAATCTCTCATCGAAGCCGCCCAAATCCTCCGGCAAGCCCGGCAGGTGCGGGCCAATCCCGAATCCGCCGCCACGCTCGGCTGGCGCGTTTTGGAAAGCGGCGCGCTCGTTCACCAGAATGCGCTGCCGCACATTTCCGCTCGGGCAATTCTCGAGCCGACCGCGATTATTGGGCCGGAGGCGCGCATCCAAGGTTTCTCTCACGTCGCTGGCATGGTCAATAGCGCGATTGAAGATACCAGAGTCGGGCCTGTTGGCATGGTGGCGACTACCGGCGATGTCGTCGAAGCACAAGTCGACGGCTGGGTCGTGGAGCATGCTTCGTGCTGCGGCCCGGCGTGCAACGCTCCTCGGCGGTTGATGACGCCCGACATGGACTGCTGGCCCAAGCATTCGCTTGTCGTAGAAGCGGGCTGCGTTGTCAGTGGCGAGGCGCGGCTGGAAGGCACCGGCATCGTCAGGCAAGGCAGCCAGATCAAAAGTAAAACGTGGGTGCTGGGCACGCGTGGGAATTCGTTTCTGGTGCAAGCGTCGGTACTCGCGCCGGAGGACGCGCTCCGGATTGCCGACTCGACGGTGATGGACTGCGCACTGGTGGGCGCGGTGGCGGTCAACGGATCAATTCTGCGCGGCGTCGGCATTCCGAAGGAGCAGCGGGTGAGTATCAGCAACTCCACACTGCATGACATGGGCATGTGGGCGGGCGGCATGCCATCGCCGTGCTTGAATTGGAATCTACCGGGCGAAGATGCTATCCTGCTCGAAGGTGCGGACCGGACCATCACGCGGCTGTGCATCGTCGAGTCGCAGGCGGATGCCAAGGCGCTGCTTGAAGGGCCGGAGCTCTCAACCGGAGTTCGGGCTCACAGCCTGCTGCCGGAGTTGAATTCGCCCTCGCTCGCGGATCCGATCCAAGCGCACATGCTGAGAACGCACGTGATGGCCTAAACAAGCTCCGCCGCTTGAACGCCGCTCTGGATCGCGCCCTCGATCGTCGCGGGCAGGCCGGTTGCGGTCCAGTCGCCGGCGAGGAAGAGGTTGCTCCAAGGCGTGCGCGGGCTGGGGCGGAGCGCCTCGTGCTGCGGCGTTGCGGAGAACGTCGCCGCGCGCGAACGGTAGACAAAGCTGCGCAGCAGGCGTGCATTGCGGCTTTCGGGCAGCAGGCGGTGGATCTCGGCGACGGCGAGCGCTTCCAGTGCTTCCCGCGGCTGCTCGGCTAACCCGCGCGCGCCGCTGATGACGACGCTGTGCAGATGGCCGCGTGGACCGGTGGGAGCGCGTTCTCCCGGCGCCTGAGCGTGCGCTTGCTCGTGATCAAAAATCCAATGCACCGGAGAATCGAGCAGGCCGACAAACGGCGCATCCAAAAACGTCCGATCAAACCAGAGCGAGAGATTGAGGATTGGCTCTTGTCCCAGGCTGCGCGCGCGCGCGGCAAGATCTGCTCCTAAATCCGCAGGAAAGAGCGCAGCGGCTGCCGGTCCCGGAAGTGCGCTGACAAAGGCATCGGCGGCGATGCGTGTGCCATCCTGCAGAACGGTGGCAGTGATGCGCGTCCCGTCGCTCTCGAGCCCGCTGACCGTTTGCCCGAGCCGCACTTCACCGCCAGTCATCGTGACGAGCCGTGTTGCTTCAGGAGCAAAGAGTTCCGAAAGACCCACTTGCGGCAAGCCAATCCGCGCGGCGGCGGGCCCAGAGAGCAGCGCCTTGCGGATTGCCTCGGCGAGCAGCAGCGCGCTTGCATCGGCCAATGGAACATTGAGCGCTGCGAGGCAGAACGGCTCCCACACCGCGCGGATTGCATTGGGCGTTTGCCGCCAGCGCGCAAGCCACACCAGCGCCGTTTCATCCGCTTGCGGCCGCTGCCGCCAATAAAGCCGCTTACAAAGTTCCGCCGCGTCGAGCCGATCCAGCCACGTCAATTCGCGAAAACCGATCAGCGCGCCGAGCATCCCGACTGCGCCGGGGAGTGGCCACGCGGCAAGACGGCTGCGTCCCTGATTGCTCGCATAGGAAATATCCAGCCGCCGCTGCCACGCGACGCGCTCTTGCACGCCGAGCGTTTTGAGCAGTGCGCGCGTCTGATAATAGCAGCCCATCAAAATGTGCTGCCCGTTATCGAGCGTCTGGCCGCTCTCGTGATCGTGGAAGTTGTGCGCGCGTCCGCCGAGAAATGCTTTGGCCTCCAGCAGCGTGACACGATGGCCGGCCAGCGTCAGCGCGACCGCGGCGCTCAGGCCCGCGTAGCCGCTGCCGAGCACGGCGACATGCTGCGTCGGAGTTTGCGTCGGAGCATTGGCGCTTTTTTTTAGTCGACGCCGCGCGCGAAACGCAGTCCACGCTTTCTGGAACTTGCCGAAGCGGAGCGAACGGCGCTCGTCGATCAGATCAAAATTCCGCGCGAAGATTTTATCCAGCAGCCGCTCGTACACCGCCGACATGAGCTGCGCCGCGGCCAAGTGTGGGCGATCCTCCGGCGTGATCCACCGTTTCGACTCGGCGAAGAAATGCCGCGCGCGCAGTCCCTGGAAGCGGAGCAGTTGCCGCAGTCGGCCCGAATCGCGCCCGGTAAAAATTTCTTCCTCCGGCACGTGGAAAGCAGCGAGATCTTCGGCGGGCAGGTAAAGCCGGCCCAGCGCCGCATCTTTCCGCACATCGCGCAGAATGTTCGTGAGCTGGAACGCCATCCCCAACGCCAGCGCATATTTTTTACTGTGCGGATGCCGGCAGCCGAAGATCGCGATGCTCGCCAGGCCAACCGCTCCGGCCACGCGATCGCAATAAGCGCGCAGCTCTTCAAAATTCGCGTAGGAGCGCGGCTGCAAATCCATCTCCATACCGCGGATGATTTCCTCGAGCGCGTCGAGCGGAACGCCGTACTCGCGGATTGCGTCGGCCAACGCGCGGCCGACGGCGGTTTGAGCGGATTGGGCGCCTTGCGCAGCGCGGTAGATTTCCTGCCGCCAGAACTCGAGGCCGGCGCGTTTTTCTTCCAGCGGCAGCGTCTCCGAATCGGCGACATCATCCACGACTCGGCAGAAAGCATACAGCGCGACCATCGCCTCCCGCCGTGGCTTGGGCAGTGCCGTGAATGCTAGGACGAAGCTCGATTGGCTCGCACGCGTGATCGCGGTGGCGGAGGCGTCAGCCGCTAAAGGAGAGGGCGTTGGCATGAGAAGCGTCGCCTATATATATAGAGGCACGCCGTGAAAGTGGAAAGGCGGTTATCGAGCCCTATTCCGATCGCCGCGCTAATTTCTCGCACGCGGTGAGCGTCTCTTCGACGTTGCGGTCGAGAGAAAATTGCCGGGCGAGCGCTTGCGCGGGTGCTTTGATGGCCGCGCGTGCCGCGGGGTCAGCCATCTGACGGAGCCATGCGACCATGGCATCGACATCGTTGGCGCGCTGGATCACAAACCCGTCGCGGCCCGGCGTCAGGATTTCGGCGGCACCGTTATGCACCGTCGTGAGGACCGGCAGCCCCGCCGCGAGCGCCTCGAGCGTCACGTTCGCGAATGGATCGTACAGCGTCGGCAGAAGGAACACGTCCGCGGCGGCATATACATCTGCCAGCGGTGCGGGCGCGGGTCGGTCGATGAGCACGAACCGCGCGCGCGGGACGCCGCAGCGGGCGACGGCCGCTTGGGCATACCGCACTCCCTTGCGCTCGGCTCCGGCGCCGACGAGGAGCACCGCAAAATCTTCCGCAGCAAGTCCCAGCGCGCGCCGGCCGGCTTCTCTATTTCCGCTTGAGAATTTCTCATATGCGACGCCGTTATAAACGACCGAGATGTGTTCCTCGGGGAAGTTGAAGCCGCGGCTGATCTCGCGCAGCACCTTGCGCGAGTTGGCGATAATCCCGCGCGTCGCGGCCGGGTCAAACACCGCGCGCTCGAGGCGGCAGACATCCCGGTTTTTGCTGCGCATCCAATTACGCACGGGCCCGAGGACGGGTGAATACGCCGCGCGGGCACGCATCCATTCGGCGTGGACGCCATCCCCCGCCCGGTACAGGTCGCATCCCGGAACGCGCTCGAACGAGAACACGACGTCGTAGCGCTCGGTCAATCGTTGTGCTTGGATTGCGCGGGCGAATGCGTCGGGTCCGGAGGTCGGGACGCTTTGAATCGTCTGCACCGCTGTTCGCGGATAGTCCCACTGCTCGCACCACAGCGTCACGTCATGGCCGCGGGATTGCACCGCCGCAGCGAGGCGCTCCAGGTAATTTTCCGCGCCGCCGGTCGGGCTGTACCGGCGTCTCAAAAGAGCGATGGAAATCGGCATGGGGAGAAGCGGCGTTGTGCCGCTTCATTGGAGCACGGACCCTGGCTGAAATAAAGCGCGGAGGACGCTCTTAACGCTTCGAGAACTGGAAGCGCTTGCGGGCGCCGGGCTGGCCGCTTTTCTTGCGCTCTTTCATCCGAGGATCGCGGGTCAGCAGCTTTTCTTTTTTGAGCGCGGGGCGTAGGTCGGCGTTGATGACCAGCAGCGCACGCGCGATCGCCAGACGAACGGCGCCGGCTTGGCCGGCCAGTCCACCGCCCGAGGCGCGGACGACGACATCGTACTTTTTAGCGAGCTCGGTCGCATGCAGCGGGCGCAGCGCAGCCGTGCGCATCGCATCGGTCGTGAAATATTCATCCAGCGGACGGCCGTTGACAGTCGTCTGGCCTTTGCCGGGAGAGAGCCACGCAGTGGCGGTGGCGGTTTTGCGGCGGCCTGTGGAGCAAGGAGCGGGAGTCGTCATAAGAAAAAAGAAAAGAAGAAGGCGGTTTTAAAATTAAGAACGCGGGGCGCCGGCTTTACGCGGGAGTGCTACCGGCTGCGGGTTTTGCGCGGCGTGCGGATGCTCTGGGCCTGCATACACGTGAAGCTTTTTGAGCGTCGCGCGGCCGAGGCGGTTGTGGGGAATCATTCCTTTAACGGCGCCCATGAGAATAAGCTCGGGGCGGCGGGCGCGGCGGCGGCGGGGCGTTTCACGCTTCTCGCCTCCGATAAAGCCCGAGTAAGACATGTACTGCTTCTCTTCTTCCTTCTTGCCGGTGAAGACCGCCTTTTCGGCGTTGACGATCACGACAAAGTCGCCTGTATCCACGTGCGAGGTAAAAATGGGCTTCGACTTGCCGCGCAGCAGCACGGCGGCCTTTTCGGCGACGCGACCGACGACCTGGTCCTTAGCGTCAATTACGTGCCATGCACGCTGCACGTCGACCGCGCGCGCGCTGAAAGTTTTGGGAATAAGCGTTTTCATGCGAAGATACAGTTAAGTTTCACCCGGAGCGGCGGCCCGGCATGCCTCTAGAGAAGACGCCAGAACCAACCCCGCACTTAGCACTAAATGGCACCAGTGCAGGATTCCCGCGAAAGGGGCCCGACGGTAGGCGTGGGCGCCTTGGGTGTCAATCCTTTATCAGATAGCTGCAGATTGAGTTGGCGTCGGGGTGCCTTGCCCGAGTAAAAACCCCCGCGTGACTTTGCAAGAGGCCTACGCGCAGTGCACCGCTCTGGCGCGGGCGCATTATGAGAACTTCCCGGTAGGGCTGCTCGTCCCCCGACGGCTGCAGCCGCATGTGCATGCGATCTATGCCTTTGCGCGATGCGCAGACGACTTCGCCGACGAAGGCTACGAGGCCGCCGCGGCGGAAGATGCTCTCTCCAAAAAAGCGCTACAGAAAGAAATGGTCCGCGCTCTTGCGGACCCCAGTCGCCCTCTTCCGCGGACAGAGGCTGAGCGCCTCGCTGCCCTGGCCCGCTGGCGGGAGCTTTTAGCCGCTTCGGATTGTGGCGAGGCCGAAGCGCTCGCCCATCCCGTCTTTGCGGCGCTGGCGAGCACCCGGCGGGAGCTGGGTCTGCCGCTGGAGCTTTTCACCGACCTGCTCAGTGCATTCGAGCAGGACGTAACGAAGCGGCGGTATGCCGACTTCGCGCAGGTGCTCGATTACTGCCGGCGGAGCGCCAACCCGGTGGGGCGGCTCGTTCTTCTCCTCAACGGATTTCGGGACCCGGAGCGGCTCGCCCTTTCCGACTCCATTTGCACCGCGCTTCAGCTCGCCAACTTCTGGCAGGACATCGCCGTCGATCTCAAGAAAGACCGCATCTATTTGCCGCAGGACGAAATGGCGCAGTTCGGCGTGCAAGAAGGCGATCTCGCCGCTTCCTGTGCCAGCACCAATCTCCGGCGGCTGGTTGCGTTTCAGGTGGAACGCACGGCTGAGATTTTCAAAGCAGGCGAGCCGCTCACTCGGGCTCTTCCGTGGCCGCTGCGGTGGGAGATTCGCTTCACGTGGCGCGGCGGGACGGGCATCCTCGAAAAAATCCGCGACCAGGACTACGATACTCTGGCCTCGCGCCCCAAGCTTTCGCGGACGGATTTCCTCCGACTTGGATTTGTTTCTCTGGTGGAGAGCGCAGCGGGATGACGAAGGCGTAGGATTTTTTCAAAGTAGCCTACTAACTAACGCCACTCCGCATTGACGTGTGGGCCAGGTAATGACAAAGTCGCCGCTCTTGGTTTATGCAGGCGCGTTCAGTTTCTCAGGGTAGGACGCACCGGCTGGCGGTCGGGCTGGCGCTGCTGACAGTTATCCTGCTCGCGAGCGGCGGACTCGTGACGAGCCACAACGCTGGGCTCGCGGTGCCCGACTGGCCCAATAGCTACGGTTACAACATGTTTCTTTTCCCGGTGGAGCGCTGGGTCGGTGCGATCGGGATCGAGCACGCGCACCGGCTCGTCGCTTCAGTGATCGGAATGGTGACGATCGTGCTCGTGTGCGTCGCGTGGCCGGCGGGCGGACGTCTGCGGCGGGTAGCGATCGCGGCACTCATCTTAGTAATCGTGCAAGGATGCCTCGGCGGCCTGCGCGTCGTGCTCTTGGCGGATGCGATTGGGATTTTGCACGCGCTTTTGGCCAACGTATTTCTGGCGCTCGTCGCGGGGATTGCGCTGATTAGTTCCCGCTGGTGGGCGCAGCCGCTTCTTCCCGGAGTTCGGGCAAATGTTCCGGCAGGATGGACGGGTCAGCTTATCGCCGCGGCGGCATTGATGGTGGGGCAGCTGCTTCTGGGTGCGGCGATGCGGCACGCGCATGCGGGGCTTTCGATCCCCGACTTTCCAACGGCGTACGGACAGTGGTGGCCGCCTCTGGATCCCACTTCGGTTGACTCCATCAACCAAGTTCGCTCAAATGCGGGCGAAATGCCGACGAGTGCCTCGCAAATCGTCCTTCAGTTCGCGCATCGCATTGGTGGAATTTTCGTCCTGGCCATCGCGGTAAATGCGTGGCTGCGCGCACGGAATTTTTCCTCAATGCCAACGGCGCTCCGCCGCGTGGGCGGGTTTTGGCTCCTGTTGATTTTCCTGCAACTCGTTCTGGGCATTTGGACGATTACCAGCGGCAAGGCGGCGGATATCGCGACGGTGCACATGGCGCTGGGCGCGTGCGCGCTCACTTGCACGGTGCTCTTGGCGATGGCGTCACGGCGGATTGAAATCCTCTCCGCAGGAAGGGGGACGGCATGACGGCCAAGTCGGAGCGTCCGCCCACGTTCCTGCGCGGCGTGATGGTGCTGACCAAAGCACGGCTCACGCTCTTGGTGCTGCTCACGACCGCGGCAGGCTTTTATCTGGCGGGGGTTGGAAGCTCCGCGCCGACGGACTGGCCGCAGTTTTTTTGGACGATGCTGGGCACGGCGCTGGTCGCGGCAGCGGCGGCGATTCTCAATCAGTGGATCGAGCGGGACGTGGACGCACGGATGAATCGCACACGCAACCGCCCGCTGCCGACTGGTCAATTCCCGCCCACACCCGCGCTCGTCGGCGGCTGCGTCGCGGCTGCGGTCGGCGCGGCGATGCTCGCGCGGTGGGTCAACCCGCTCGCGGCGGGGCTCGCGGTCCTCACATTGGCGATTTATCTCCTGGCCTACACGCCGCTCAAGCCCGCGACGGTGCTCAACACGTTGGTGGGCGCGATTCCGGGGGCGATCCCGCCGGTGATCGGTTGGGTCGGCGCGGGGCGTGGGTTGGACGAGGGGGCCTGGGCGCTCTTTGCGCTGCTGTTCTTCTGGCAGCTGCCGCACTTCTATGCGATCGCGTGGCTGTATCGGGACGACTACCGCGCGGCGTCGCTCCGAATGCTGGCGGTGGAAGACGCGACGGGTGTGCGGACCGGGCGCCATGCGGTTGTGGGAGCAATTTTACTTATTGCCGCAAGCCTTTGGCCGTGGAAGTTGGAACTCGCCGGCCTCGGCTATGCCATCACCGCAGCGGTGCTCGGCGGCGCGCAGCTCTACCTCGCTCTGCGCTTTTTGCAGCAGCCCTCCGACCGCCATGCCCGCTGGCTCTTCCTGGCATCCGTCACCTACCTGCCGCTTGTACTGCTGGCGTTGGTGCTGCTTTAAGACAAGTGGGATGTGAGAATTCTATTCTTCGTCAACGCCCCTGCGGCCGCGACCCTCTCTTCTTTCTCTGTCGTTTCGGCGACGAGAAGTGCGTGGGCTCGGTAAACTGTTTGGATCAAAAGTCCATAAGCGACTGGAATTGGGTTGCAATGCCGCTACGGCTTCTTCTTTGGCAATCATTTGATCCAAATCGCCCGGAGGCCGCGCTCGTCTTGAGGGAGAGTCGAGGATGGGTGAGGGCGGCTGTTCTTCTGACGCAATAAGCGCAGACGCAGCTGGTGTTCGTTGATTAGAAATCTCCTGACAGGTTGCAGCGGGTGTTGAGGCAGCTTGATAACGGATTAGACGCCGTTCAATTTTTTCAATGATAGGTGGATATGGTTTAAATACAGCTTGGAGGAAGTCGAGCGCTGCGAAACCGGCCTTATGAAGACGCTCGAGCTTTTCGCCTGACTCCTCCTCTGTCCGTCCTGAGTGGGGCTGTACATGGGCCAGCCAGGCATAACGATTAGCGGATTTATCAATTAGGCCGGTGAATGTGCTGATAAGAGGCATCAATTTGCCCGCTGCGCAATACCAGCTCCTAGTTTCTTCTTCAGACAGAGCTCTGTTATCTTGAGCGGCATTGGCAACGCGTTGGAGCAGGCGCTTGAAAATATCGTAAATTTTATCGTATCCCGCGGATGGAATATTTCCCAAAACAGTCCTCGGTTCGGCCAGGAGCGTGATTGCCAAGTCCATGCCTTTTTCTCTGCCATTCGTCCTCTGCAGTCGTCGTAAATCATGTAATGTAAAAAAGTACAGAGAGCTAAAAGCCGCTTGTGGTAATGGAGTGATGCTTTGCTCCGCGCCATTTGCAGCGGCTGCTCCTTCTGCTTGATCCTGCTCGGACATGGGAAGGAATTACCGCACCGGCAGCCGCACGTCCGATAAAAACTGAGGTGAAGCGACTTCGCTTCTGACTAAAAGCCGCCTCTGCTGCGGCTTTTTCGAGAGCGACGTCCTGTCTTTCTCGATCCTTCTTCGTTAAGACGCAAAAGCTCCAACACTTCTAACTCACTATCTAGTCCAGGGCGTCTTGGCCCAGAAAGTGAGGCCCTTGTATCCGCATCAACTATCGCATCCAAATCGCCGAGCTCGCGACGCAGTTTGGGCAGACGTGTTGTTTGAGGTGGGGAAGGCGCACTGGGAGTTAAATCTTCCTGGCTCAACTCAGACGGGTCGGGTCTTGTGTTAGAAGGATTGGGTGCCCATTGAATTTTTGGTTCCTTTGGTTGATACGCTTCCGGATCATCCCGATAATGCAAACGACGTTCCTGGATTTTTTTAAAAGCATCCGACTAACCCGAAAACATCAGTTCCATGAATTCCAATCCCGCATGGCCCGTGCGGTGTATGCGTTCCAATGTCATTTGCGATTCCATGCTACGCGGCTCTGGAGGCATATAAGCGGATCGGGCAAACCAATTCGCGCTCTTGGCAAGCTTACCCATGCAGTGAGCGCTGATCGTTGGAGCCAGTTTGCGTGCGGCACAGTGCCAGCATATTTCTTCTTCAGCTGCCCGGGATACTTGATTGAGGATATGTGCAAAAATTCTATACAGATTTCCAAGATCATTTGGATGAAGATGCATTTTTAATTGAGTTTCAGGGGCAGTCAGTTGTGCAATGGCTAAATCAAGGCCTTCTTTTTCGCCGTGTTTTTCTATGAGCTTGGGCAGCTCTAAGGGGTCAAAAAAAGACGAAGTCATACAGCCCTAGTGCCGCGCTGAGCGGATAACGTCTCCTTAAAATTTAGAGCTCTACTTCTTCCCCAGCACCTGCTCGAGGAGCTCGGCGAGTTCGCCGCAGGTGAAGGGCTTGGGGAGGATCCCCTGGAAGCCGGCGCGCTGCCAGTTCATCATCAGCTTGCTGTTGGAGTAGCCGCTGCAAAGAATAATGCGCACCACCTGATCCACGCCGCGGATCGCCCGCAGCGCCTCTTCGCCGCCCAGGCCCCCGGGGATCGTTCCGTCGAGCAGGATGACATCAAACGGATCGCCCCGATGCCGGCCCGACTGGACCATCTCGGCGCCGGCCAAGCCATCGGGCGCCATCTCCACCTCGTAGCCCAACGTCTCGAGCATCCGGCTGAGGACCTTGAGTAGCATCGGCTGGTCGTCGATGAGCAAAATGCGTCCGAGGGAAGCGCGCGCCACTTCGGTCCGCGGCGCGGCGGGCAGGGCGCGGCTGGTGGGCGCTTGCTCGGAAACGGGGAGGTAGAGTGAGAACGTGCTGCCGCTGCCGACTTGGGACTCGACCAAAATCACGCCCTGATGCCGCCGCACCATCGAGTAGCACGTGGCCAGGCCGATGCCGCTGCCGGTTTGTTTGGTGGTGAAGTACGGATCGAAGATTTTGTGGATGATCGCCTCGGGGATGCCCACGCCGTAATCGGCCACGTCGATCTTGATGTAGGAGCCCGCCGCCAGTTCCTGGATCTCCTCTTCGGTGACATGCACGTTATGTGCGCGCACCGTCAGCACGCCCCCCAGCGGAGTCGCCTGCCGCGCGTTGATCGCCAAGTTATCGAGCACCTGCGCAATTTGCCCCGGGTCTACGCACACGTGGGAGAGATCGGGCGCGATATCAAACCGCGGCTCGAGCGTCGACCCACGCAGGGAGAACTCTACCGTCGAGCGGATCGTATCGGTCAGATTGACGATGCGCTTGATCGGGTCGCCGCCCTTGGCAAAAGTGAGCAAGCGGCGCGACAGGTCGCTGGCGCGCGCGGCGGCGTTCTTGGCCTCGAGCACTACTTCCTGGCTGCCGCGTTCGAGTTGGATCTCTTTGAGGATCATGTCGAGGTTGAGCTGAATGCCCATCATGATGTTGTTCATGTCGTGGGCGATGCCGCCCGCAAGCAGCCCCATCGCCTCGAGCTTGGAAGCCTTGATGCGTTCCTCCTCTTGTCGCCGCCACCACGATGCATCTTCCACGACCGAGATTGCGTAGAGTGGCCGCCCCGCGCGGTCGCGCACCAGCCCGCAGCGGGCGTGGATGTTGATCCCCTCTGCTCCGCGGCGCAGGAAGCGGATCTCCTGCTGATATTGATCGCGCTGGCCGGTGACCAGCTCGTCGAAGAGCGATTCGGCTTTGGCCCGGTCCTGCGGATGGACCAAGTCCGTGTGCCGCATCCGCAAAAGCTCGTACGGCGCGTAATCGAGCAGCTTGCACAGCGCCTCGTTCACGCGGACGAAGTTGCCCTGCATATCCTGCACGCAGATGCCCATCGGCGCTTGTTGCAGTATCTGCCGCAGCTGCTCCTCATCCTGCCGGAGCTGCTCTTCCAAATGCTTGCGCTCGGTCACGTCGAACGCAATCACGATAAAGTGCGTCAGGTGCCCATGCCGGTCGAGGACGGGCTGCCCGTCGAGCTCCAGCCAGTAAAGCCGGCCCGATTTGGTCGACTGCACCGTCTCTAGGTGAAAATCGGTCCGCGCTTGCACGGCCGCGCGAATCTGTTCGAGCGTTGCCCGATCTGCCGCCGGATTATCAAAAAGCGATTCGATCGGACGATTGCGGACCTGTCCCGCCGTTTGCTCGGTCAGGTGGATGAAAGCGTCGTTCACCCACTCGACGCGTCCCTGCGGATCGGCGATGAGTACGAGGTTGTTGGTCCGGCTGGCCACGAGCGCCAGCTTACGCATCTCGCTTTCGCTTTTGCGTAGCGCGGCCTCGGCAGCCATCAAGTCGGAGATGTCGGTCAGCGTTGAGTAAATCTCCTGCTCGCCGGACTCGTTCGGGTCGGCCTCGCCGGTGTAGAGGATGCTTTGGATCCGCACGTGTGTTTGCCGGCCCGCTTTGGTGCGCAGGACCAGCTCGCATGTCTCCATCTGGCCGGTCTGCATGACGGAGTCCAGATGCAGCCGGAATACCTCGTCGCTCTGAGGGTGCAGGTAATTGGGCAGGGAGCTTTTGAACGAGTTGAGGTAATGCGCCTCCAGCCCCAGCATCCGCGCGCCGAGGGCGTTAGCCTCGAGGATGAGCCCACGTGGAGACAGGCGCATCAAGCCGACGGGGGCGAGTTCGAAGTGAGCGAAGTATTTCCGGCTCGAAAGGACCGGGTCGGTCCGCGTGTGCTGCAGGTCGGTGTTCTCCAACCCTAGCTCAGGCTGGCCGGAGCCGGGACGCGCGGTAGAACTCGCCTCTGCCGGGTTGGGCTGCCCAGCTACCGCAGAATCACTGGCCGCTGCGGCCCGTTTTTTTGCAGGCGCCGGCGGCAACGCGGCGGAGCGCTTGGCCTTGGTAGCGCTGGAATGTCCTGGTTTCATCGACAACGCAACATCGGGTACAGAAGGAACGGTTTGATAATCAACGGGTTAGGGCAGTCCGGCAAGGCGTCCAACAGGGCAAAAGCGGTCAAAGGAGTTGGACATGAAGTTTGCTACGGATTTTGACAGACCAAAATTGAACCTTTCCTACGCTTGCGCAACAAGATGCGTAAGCATGGAGTACCGCGCGTCCACCGTTATTTCAAGCTAAAGATTAAAAAAAGTTAATAATTCTAAAGGAGCGATAAATGCCACATTCAGCGGGCGTAAAGACGTATTCGAGCGATCTGGTTGGACGACCGGCCTGCGTTCCGGACTTGCCAAGCCGCTTGGCGTTTGCTAGAACCCGCCCCCCTATGACTGACTCCCGTCTCGCCCGCCAGACTGCAGAACGGCTGATTGGCTCCCGGGCGCAGCTCCTCAAGTTTCAGTGCTTGGTTGGCTTTGACGGCTTCGTGGATCGTACCTATCAGGTCGTCGACCAGCGCCAGTCCCAGACCAAGTACACCCCCATGACCAACATGAAGGCGCTCGCCTCCAAGGTGGCTGCCGGGGTGGGCAAGGGGGGCGCCGGCGCCGGCTCCACGTTTGAAATCGTCGCGCAGGCCGAGCGCCTGGGCGGCAGCGGCCCGACCATGGCCTTTGCGCTCAGCACCCTGGGCGCGCCGGTGCACTACATCGGCATCCTGGGGCTGCCACAGGTGCATCCGGTCTTCGCAGAATTTGCCAAACGGGCCAAAGTCTACTCCCTGGCCCAGCCGGGGATGACGTCCGCGCTGGAATTTAGCAACGGCCGCGTCGTCCTGGGCGAGCACGGCCCGCTGCACGAGGTTTCGTGGGAAAATCTCCGCAAAAAGCTCGGCGACGGCGCTCTCTCCAAGCTCTGGAACCAAGCCCACTTTGTCTCGATGCTCAACTGGTCGATGCTGCCCAACTTGTCGGCACTCTGGAAGCGGCTGCTCTCCGATCACATGCCCGCCAAGCCCGGCGCGCGCAAATGGATGTTCTTCGATCTTGGCGACTTGCTCAAGCGGCTCGATGCAGACGTGCATGCGGCCCTCAAAATCATCGGCGAATTCCAGACCTATCACGATGTCACGCTGGGCCTCAACGAAGGTGAAGCGCAGCATGTCGCGCGGATCCTCCGCCTCAAGAAAGCTCCGGCCAACCAAAAGGGGATGGCGTCCCTCTCGGGCGCAATTCGTGATAAGCTTGGCCTGCACACGGTTGTCATCCACCCCGTGCAGTACGCCGTCGGCGCAGATGCGCAGGGTGAGGTCTCGGTGACTGGCCCGTACACGGCCAAGCCCAAGACGACGATGGGCGCAGGCGATCACTTCAATGCCGGCCTGATGATTGGCCGCTTGCTCGGCCTGGGCCTGGCGCATTCGCTCCAGCTGGCTGTCGCCGCCTCCGGCTTCTACGTCCGCCACGCCGTCAGCCCGAATCGCGAGCAGCTCGTCCGGTTCTTGCAGACGTTGTAGGCACCCTGTCATCCTGAGCTTGCCGGAGGGACCGGCGACGGAGCATAAAGGGGGTTGCCAATCCCCACTCTGCTTCCATGAAAAAGCTCGCTCTGTGCTTCAGCATTCTTTTAGCGCTGCTTCTTCCACTGCCTTCTCTCCGCGCACAGGAACCGTCGACTGTCCGTGTTGTTATTCCCACGTGGGGAGGGTGGGGGCCGGTGATGGTGGCTAAGCAGAAAGGCTTTTTTGGATCACTCGACGTGCAGGTGCAAGTTGTCGACGATTTCAAAGCGTATTACGCGCTCTATGGAAGCGATCAATGCGAAGTAGCCGGGGCGACCGTCGATATGATGGTGATGGCCGCCAATCCAAAACCCATGGGCAAAGTTTTTTTTGTGGGGGACATTTCGCGGGGCGGCGATGCGGTGGTCTCGACGCCGAGCATTCGCACGCTGGCAGACTTAAAAGGCAAGCGCATCGCGTACGTGCGCGGTGGCCCGTCGCATGTGCTGATCGATGCGATTCTCACAGACGCCGGCCTGTCCTTTGCAGATATTACACCCGTGCTTGTGGACGATCCCAGCCTGGGGGCCATGGCATTTCTTAGCGGCAAGGTCGATGCGTGCGCGACATGGGAGCCGTACATCGGGCAATTAGTGCAAAGCGGCAAGGGCGCGGTTCTCAAGTCTTCCGCTCATTATCCCGATTTAATGGTCGATTGCCTCTGGGGCAGCAATCAGTTTTTGGCGGATAAAAAGATCTCCGAGCAATTTGTCGAAGGCTGGCTCCGGGGCATGGCCTTTTGTATCGAGCATCCGGATGAGGCTGCCGCCATCATGGCCCGTGAATTTAAAACCAAGCCGGAGGAGATGCACACGACCTTCCGCGGTATTGCCTGGGGTACGCCGCAAATTAACCGCGAGCAGCTCATGGGGCCTCAACCAAAAGCCCTCGTGTTGTTCGAGCGCATCGCCAAGCTTTTTGTCGCGCAGAGTGTTATCGCTAAAGCGCCGCCTCCGGCAGGCAACTTTTTCACCGACCAAGCCGCGCCGGTGTTTGAGCGGATGGAAAAGGAATTCTCTTCAACAAAATAGTCACAGTAGAATTCATTCAACATGAAAAAACTCCTCCTTTGTTGCCTTGTCCTCGCGTCCTTCGCCACGCCGCATTCGGTCCGAGCGGCGGAGCCAAAAATCCCCACCGTCCGCGTCGCGATCAACACCTGGATGGGGTACGTCCCGCTTTTCGTCGCGAAAGAGAAGGGGCTGTTCAAGGGCATCAACGTCGAGACGTTTCTCAATGACGACATCGCCGTCGCGTACGCCGCGTACGACTCCGGGCAGGTCGATATCCTTTATGCGAGCATCGACATGATGCCCGTCATGCTCAACCACGGCCGCCGCGGCAAATGCTTTTTTGTCAGTGACTCCTCCTGGGGCAGCGACGGCGTGGTTGCCGCTCCCGCCGTGCGGACCGTGGCCGACCTCAAAGGCAAACGCGTCGCTTTCGTCCCCGGGTGCTACTCCCATTGGATGCTCTACCTCATGCTCAAGTCTGTCGGCATGGATCTGCGCGCGATCAAAAAAGTCGAGGTGGATACGGCGACCTCGGCCGCCAATGCGCTCGTCAGCGGCTCGGTGGATGCCGCCGTCACTTACCAGCCTTACATGGGACAGATCGCCCAAAGCGGCAAAGGGCATCTCCTCAAAACCAGCCGCGACTATGCGGACCTCATGCCCAGCGTTTGGGTTGCGACCGAAAAACTGCTGGCCGACCGTCCCACCGTCGATGCCTTTGTCGAAGGCTGGCTGCGCGGCATTCTCTACATGGAGCAGCATCGGGAAGAGGCAGAGCAGATCGCCGCACGCGGCTTTCACATCTCCGTGCAAGACGTGCGCGAGAGCATGCGCGGCGTCCGCTACTCCAATCCCGCCGAGAATCGAAAGTTCCTCGTCGGCCCGGAGGCGCAAGGGCCGAAGATCTACGACGAGTCTGCGGCGCTCTATCTTGCTGAAGGCGTCATCCGGCAAAAGCCCCCTGCGGCTTCGGAAGTCTTCACCGACCAAGCCGCGCCAGTGTTTGAGCGGATGGCGCGGCTTTTTAAAACTTCCAAATAAACCAAAATGAAAAAAATTCTCAGCCTATTGCTCGTCATCGCTGCGATCTGGAGCGGGCTGCCGGCCGCCAAAGCGCAGTCAAATCCTTCGCAGCCCATCCGCATCGGAGAGCTCAACAGCTACACCGCGATTCCGCTCTACACGCTTCCGTATCGCAAGGGATGGCAGCTGGCGGTTAAGGAGCGCAACGCCGCGGGCGGAGTGCTGGGCCGCCAGGTAGCGGTCATCGACCGCGACGACCTGGGCACGCCGGAGAGCGCGGTTCGCATAGCGGAGGAGCTCCTTGCGCGTGACAAGGTGGAGCTGCTCTCAGGCACTTTCTTCGGTCATGTGGGGCTCGCGGTGAGCGATTTTTCCGGAAAAAATAAGACACCTTTCTTTAAGTGGTTCAGCTGCTTTCCCGACTCACTAGCCCGTGAAAATAAGTACACCCTCTCCACCGTCTCCGGGTTTCTGTACGCGGAAGTCCTGGCGGACATCGCCTCGCACGCGTCTCACAAAAAATGGATCACCGTTGCGCCCAATTACGCCTACGGAAAAAACCTGACCGCACGCTTTAAAAATCAACTCCATCAAGCGCGTCCCGATGTGGAATGGCTCGGCGAATTTTGGCCGCCCATCGGCAAGCTCGATGCGGGCCCCGTCATCAGCTCCATCAATCACTTGAACCCGGATGCGATTTTCAATCTGACCTTCACTCGGGATCTTTCGATGCTCGTGCGCCAAGGCAAGTCGCGTGACCTGTGGAAAAATCGCGTCGTCTACAGCGGCGAAACCGGCATCCCCGAAGCGTTGCGCGCATTGGGTAGCGACGCTCCCGAAGGCTGGATCGCGACGGGCTACCCCAGCGCCGACATTCCCGACGCCGCGCATCAAAAATTCGCCGCCGCGTATCGCAAAGAATACGGCCAGGATCCAGATTGGATGTCGCTCATGGGCTACTGCACCTACCAATTCATCTTCGCAGGAATCGAAAAAGCCGGTTCCACCGATACGGAGAAAATGATCAGCGCGCTCGAAGGCCTGAGTATCAACTCTCCCATCGGCCCGCTGAAGATGCGCGCTGCCGATCACATCAGCACGATGGGCCTTTGGATCGGCAAGATCGCCCTCGTCGATGGCAAGGGCAAGTTCGTGGAGTGGAAGTATTATGATGGTGCGCAGTATTTGCCGGAGGAGAGCCGGATCCACATCGGCGAGTAGATTTCCCAAATGAGCATCATGGCTTCTTCCAACGCCCTCGCCCTCACTGGCGGCATCGCCTGCGGCAAGTCGACGGTTGCGGAGATGCTCGCGGCGCGGGGGTGGCGGGTGATCGATACGGACGAAATCGCGCATGAGCTCATGCTCCCGGGCACGCCGGTCTGGAAAAAGGTGGTTGACGCCTTCGGGCCAAGTATTCTAAATAAGGACGAGTCGATTCACCGCCGCGCTCTAGGCGATTTGGTTTTTGCCGACCCTCAAAAACGGCAGCTTCTCAATGCGCTGACCCACCCGGCCATCCGGGCCCAGTGGCAGGCAATGTTGGAGTCCTCGAGCCAGCAGGGTGACGATTCGCTTCTCTCTCTTCCCATTGTGGTTGCAATTCCATTGCTTTACGAAACCGGCGCCGAAACGGCGTTCGCGCGCGTCCTGTGTGTGGGGGCTCCCCGCGCAATGCAGGCGGCGCGGCTCCGTGCCCGCGGACTCAATGCTGCGCAGATCGAAGGCCGACTCTCCAGCCAGCTCCCGGTCGAAGAGAAGATGCGCCGGGCCGATGTCGCAATCTGGAATGCCGGCAGCCTGGCCGCCCTCAAGCGGCAGGTCGACCTTTTCGCTGCGCAGCATGCGTCCTAGAACGCATTGATTCTAATTCTTAGTATTTTGATTTTATGATGAGACCACCTCGCCCCGGCGGCCGTTTTCGCGGACCGTTTCGTCGCCGCTCCGATTCCGACGGAGGCAACTATGGCCCTCCCGGCGCGGAAGGGCAGGCGACCGATCAGCGCCCGCAAGATTCCGGCCCGGGCCAAGATCGCGGCTGGGATGAAGGTCGGCCGATGCAAGGTCCTTCCGAAGGGTACGGCCCCGCGCGTGATCGGGATCGCGAAGGCGGTGAGGGCGGTCCCGCAGGTCCTCCCCCCCAGCGCAACTGGGATCGGGAGAGCGGAGGACGCCCGGATTACGCTCGCGGTGGCGGCAGAGGCCGGCGCTACCCCTCCGGCGGCGGCAACCGCCGGTTCCGTGATCGCCCCCCCCGCTCGCGCGACCGTGGCGGCGCTCCCGGCTTCATGCAGGACTCCGGCGAGCCCGAGGAAGACTTTATGCCGACCGGTCCCGTCTTAGAGATGAAAAACCTCCAGGCCATGACGGTCCGCGAGCTCATCAGCCGCGCGAAAGATGTCGGCGTCACCGTCCCCCCCGGCGCGCGCAAGCACGACCTGGTCTGCGCGCTCGTCCGTCATCACCTCGAGCAAGCCGGCGCGGTCAAAGTCGAGGGCGTGCTCGAGCTCCTGCCCGAAGGCTACGGCTTCCTGCGCGCCTCGCGCTACAGCTACGTCGCGTGTGCGGAAGATATTTACGTCAGCGCTTCGCACGTCCGGCGTTGGGGTCTCCGGCGCGGCAGCCTGCTCACCGGCTGGCTGCGCCCGCTGCGCGACCGGGAGAAATTTTTCGGCCTCGCCAAGGTTGAGACGATCGAAGGAGATGCGCCCGAAGCGCAGCTCGACCGCAAGCATTTCGACAAGCTCACGCCGCTTTTTCCCGACCGGCGCGTCATGCTCGAGGGCAGCAAGGGAGATCTCTCCATGCGCGTCCTCGACCTGGTCTCACCCATCGGCTTCGGCCAGCGCGGCCTCATTGTCGCACCGCCGCGCACCGGCAAAACCATCTTGCTGCAAAAAATCGCCAATGCGGTGACAGAGAACAACCCCAACGCCTACCTCATCATGCTGCTCGTCGACGAGCGGCCCGAAGAAGTCACCGACATGCTCCGCAGCGTCAAGGGCGAGGTCATTAGCTCCACCTTCGACGAATCGCCTGCGCGCCACGTCCAAGTGACCGAAATGGCGATGGAGCGCGCCAAGCGCCTGGTCGAAATGAAGCGCGATGTCGTCGTGCTCATCGATAGCATCACGCGCCTCTCCCGCGGCTACAACAACCTCCAACCCGGCGGCGGCCGCATCCTCTCGGGCGGCGTCGAGTCCAACGCGCTGCAAAAGCCAAAACGCCTCTTCGGTGCGGCACGCAATACAGAAGAGGGCGGCAGCCTCACCATTCTCGCCACCGCGCTCGTCGAAACCGGCAGCCGGATGGACGATGTCATCTTCGAAGAGTTCAAAGGCACCGGCAACCTCGAGGTCACGCTCGACCGCGAACTGGCCGAGCGGCGCCTCTTCCCGGCGATCAACCTGCAGCGCTCCGGCACGCGCAAGGAAGAACTCCTCTATCACAAGGACGAGCTGCCGCGCATCACCCTCCTGCGCCGCGCGATGGCCGCCATGCTGCCCGTCGAAGGGATGGAGATGCTCCTGGCCCGCCTCCGCAAGACCAAGACGAACGCCGAGTTTTTGCTCGCAATGAATTTTTAGCCAGGCTTGGTTCCCTGAGCTCGCCGCCGTCCGCCGCTGGCAATTTTATCCCGCCACTGCCGCGGGCGTTCCCGTCGCCTCGTCTGTTGTGGTTCCCGTCCGCTTCCGGCTCGAGCAGTCCTGATCGTGGTTCTGTTGCTTACAGATCATCGTCATCCCTCCCTCCCAACTCCACCCCCACACCCCCGTCATCCCGAGCCCGCCCGAGGGATCTGGGTTGGAGGAGTAACAGCTCGGGCGAGTACTGTCTGCTTTCAGAACGCCAAATCGCAGAGCCCAGATCCCTCAAGCTGCGCTCAGCTGTCGCTCGCTCCGTTCGGGATGACGGGGTTTTGCTCCAAAACCTCAAAAAACCTCAAAAAAGACCCTTTTCCTTAAAAAATAGTGTCCATGCAGTGGTAAATAGCACATGCAGTGTTATGGGGTTGGAAGGTTTTTTGGTTGAATACTCGCATGCATGATTAAATTCCGATGGGCATAGTTGTTGTTGGAGACTGTGTCTTATCGGCGGCTGCGGTTTTTGGATTTTGGTTTGTCTGATTGTCGGGCCAGGAAGCTCAGTTTTAGTTTTTGCGCTTTTTTTGCGTTGGCTAGGTTGTCGTTTGGATACCCGCGCGGTAAGGTAGGAGGGTCAGGCATGCAAAATCTGGCATCTTCTTATGACCCCTTCCCAAAAACGTGCGCTTGCGCAGCTCTTGCAGGATACCGATGCGACTACGGTTGACTTGGTGAAGCGCGAGCTCCTGCGCGGCGGCCCCGAGCGGCTCGCGGCGTACCGGGAATGGGTTGCGGAGCTCGGCGATATTCCGGGCCGGCACCTGCGGGACATCATCGGCAAGCTCGAGGATTCGCAGCACCTGCATTCGGTCTCGTGGACGCTGGCCGAGCTGCGCGACCTCACGGGCGTCGAGGCGCTTTGCTGGGAGCTCGCGCGGGCCGACGATCGGCAGTTTGACGCGGCGCCGTACCAAGCGCTGCTCGATGATTGGGCGGCGGTCGTCCACGACCGACTGGCGACTGCGCGTCCGCAAGGCGGCGCGGCCCAGGCGAAAATTCTGGCAGATTTTTTGCACGGCGAGCAGAAGCTCACGGGCAGCCCGGATAATTATTACCACCCCGACAATGCGCTCTTGCATCGCACGCTCGACCGCCGCCGCGGAATGCCGCTGACGGTAAGTCTCGTCTACCTGCTCGTCGGCGCACGCATCGGTCTGCCGGTCGAAGGGATCAGCGCGCCGGGACATTTTGTCGTCCGCCTCGACGGCGTCGTCTTCGATCCGTACTATGACGGTCGCATCATTCCGGTGGCGGAGTGGGACGCGCTCGTGGCCGAGGTTCCGCCGGGCCAGCTCGATCTGGTCGAGAACGCGTGCACGCCGCTGCATCTGGCGCACCGGATGCTCATCAACCTGCGCAACGCGTACGTCCGCGAACACGACTTCCCCCGCGAGCAGCGACTCGAGCATTACCTCGCCGTGTTGCAGCGGTAGAAAAAATCACCGGACTTTTTCGTCCGTTTACGGCAAAAGAGAAATATGCGTTGGGAATTTTTAGCAGCAAGACGCGCTGGTGATTTGTATCAGGTAGAGCTGGCGGAGGTGGGTGCACTTGGTGAGCGGGGGCCCGCCTCCTCTTTTATGGCGCGCCGATTGGGTCCCGTGCTTATCGCGGATGGAGCAAGCGTCGATAAAGTTAATATTCACGCGCTTGTTCCTGTTTGCGGTGTGCAACCTGCAAGCGCCCCTGCAGAAGATTTTCAACCTTCCTTGGTTGTATGTCCTGGAGCGAGGCTGAGCGAGTGCGTTGTGCATGTACAACCGGCTTCGTTGCCGCTGCCAGGATACCTCCAGGGAAAGCTCGAGTCCGGTCCCACGATCATCGGCCCTGATAGCCGGGTGAGCCGTTCTACGTTATATCCGGGTTCGCAAACGGGAAAATGGGCGCGGCTCGATCGCGTGGTTCTGGGATATGGAGCCGTTGTGGGTGATGACGCTTCCGTCATCGAACAGCAGTTGGCGCACACGCCGCCTGAAGATCGCGCATGCCCGATTCATTTAGAAGCTCTGGCGCGTGTGGGAGACGGAGCCTGCATCGCGGTCAGTCCATATGCGGAACGAGCACGAGTGGGTTTTGCAGCGCGTGTTGAGCAAGGAGCTACGATCTCAGTGGCGGCCAACGGCGTGCTCGATTTAGGAGCGGAGAGCACAGTGGATTCAAAAACGCAGTTAATTTCCCCCGATCAGCGCTACCCGATTCGGGTTGAGGCGGGACAAAGCGTTCCGCCAAACAAACGGTATCCTCAAGGTGTTGTGCTCGAAGCGAGCACGGGGAGAGAGCGTTTCCCTTCTGTGTTGGCAAACTTGAGTCGGATGATTGGAGAAAGATTGGGACGCGGAGGAGCAAGACAAATCCAAAGATCCGCAGACGAGACGCTCCCTTAAAACGCCCTTTTTCTCCACGCGGTGACGCGCTCTCGCCCCCAGGGCCAGAGGTTCCAGCGATACTCGATCCAGAGCGTGGCGGCGAGGCCAAAGAGGAGCGGTGTCGCCCATGCGGCGAGGAAGGCGGGGATGCGGCTACTGCGTCCAAGTGCGAGAAAGAAGTTCTGCACGAAGAGATAGCCCAGCAGCAGGAAGATCGCGTTGAAGACACCGGCGGCGGGACCGCGGCGCTGGCCCGGACGATTCGCGGCGGCGATGGCGAATGCGGTGAGCACGAGCGCGGTCGCGGGGTAGGAGAGCGCGGCATGCCATTGTGTGCGGTACGGAGCGAGCCACGTCTGCGTTTGACTGCCGCCACCAAGCCGGAGTAGGTCGCCCAGTTGCAAGAGGTCCATCTCTTCCGGTTTGGTTTGGACGAGCGCGAGCGTGTGCGGGGCTTCGTTCCACTGGAGCATATCGAGCGTGGGAGCAGTTTGCTGCTGCAGGATGCCGCCGGTGGGGGAGAGCCAAACGGTCTGCGTTTCTTCAAGCTGCCACCAGCGCCCGTTCCACTTGCCGTGGGCGGCGAAGACTTTTTGGACGTCCTGCTCGGCATCGTCCCGCTGGAGGACTTCGATTCCTTCGGCGGTTTTCGCGTCGACATCCAGCGTCTGCACGTACCAGAGCCGGTGATGCGCGGCGTCGCGGAAAACGAGCGTTTTGCAGAGCGTGGCGCTGGTTTCTTTTGTGCCGCGGACGGTGCCGAGGATGCGCGCCCGCGTTGCTTCGGCGTGCGTTGCGGGAAAGGCGTTGAGATAAAAAAGCAGAGCGGCACAGAGCGCGGCCAGAAGCACGAAGGGCTGGTGGATTTGCCAGCGACTGATTCCGCCGGCTTCGAGCGCGGTGGTCTCGTGCCGTCGCGCGAGGGTGGTGAGGGTGAAGAGCGTGGCAAAGAGCGCTGAGACGGGCAGGACGGTGACGAGGATTTTGGGCGTTTGCGCGGCGTAGAATTGGAAGACGAGGCTCCAGGGCGGACGCTTCTCCATGAAATCGTCGAGCGTGCCGAACAGGTCGGCGACGATCCACAGGGCGCTGCAGGCGACGACGCAAAAGACGAACGGCCGGACGAGTTCGTATGCGATGTAGCGCCAGTAGATCTTCATGCTCGTGTTTTTGCAGTATGACGCGGAGCCGCCCCCGTCGTCGAGCATTGCGTGTTGAATGCCTCCCGCCTTGCATCGAATCGCTGGTTGGCTTATAAGCGCGGGGCGGCGACGCACGCCTGCATTTTCCCAATGAGCTCTTCTTCCGCCGTGCCATCCAAGGCCAAGCCCGCCATGGCGGCGCTCATGCAGGTGCAACACCGGCAGCTTAAAGAAGCGGTCGAGGCATCGCAGTCGTCTCTAGGCGTGATTGAATCAATGGCCGAGCTGTTGGTGACGTGCCTAGGCAACGGCGGCAAGGTGCTTTCGGCGGGTAACGGCGGCAGCGCGTGCGACGCGACGCACTTGGCGGAAGAGTTGGTCGGGTTTTACAAGGCGGGAAATCGTCCTGCGTTTCCGGCGATATCGCTGGTTTCGGATGCGACAGTGGTGACGTGCATCGCAAACGATGTGGGCTATGATCGAATTTTTGTCCGGCAGATCGAAGCGCTCGGGCGGCCGGGGGATTTGCTGATTGTTTTTAGCACCAGCGGTAATTCGGCGAACTTAGTGACGGCGCTGGAAGCGGCGCGGGCGCGGCAGATGAAGACGATCGCGCTCCTGGGCAAATCGGGCGGCAAGATGCGCGGCATGGCGGACCTGGAGTGGATTGTCCCCAGCGACCAAACTGCCCGCGTACAAGAGTTGCACACCTGGGCGCTGCATTGTTTGCTGGAGGCGGTTGAGCATTCGTTTGTTGAGCCGCGCGCGTAGAATTTTCTGCCGCTTTTTTCTCGAACCTCCACCGTATCTATTTGTATGAGACTCCGCCGCTTTGTTGAAATCATCGGAATCGCCGCGATCTTCGCGCTGCTGATCGCCGCCGGGATGTATTGGTATGAATATCGACTGCAAAAAGAAGACGACCGGGTTCGGATGAACTTTCTAGCGCGGCAGCTGGCACAAAAATCTCGCGAATCGGTGAATGCGGCGGCGCAAACGGGGGCTGAGAGTGTTTCAGAAGCGGCTGCGGTTACCTCTTCTGCCGCTCCGTCTACGAATGAGGCGCCTAAGGCATCGGTTGATTCGGCTCCCGCGCTGCCGTCGGGGATTGATGCCGGGATGGAAGCGGGATCGACCGTTCCGATATCCACGCCTGCACCCGCAGCAGACACAGCTAGTGATTCTTCAGATAGCCCTCGCACTCCCATGAATGCGGCGCCGGGCGATGCGCCGGCATCCGCGGCGCAGTAGTGGGTCGGGAGCGGTCAAAAAAATCACTTACTACAGACTAGAAAAAAACTTTGACAGGGTGGGCCCACTTGTCGTACTCTGTCAGACCCTTGGCCTTCCGGCCAGGGGAGCTCTCCTCCCAAGCGATCACCCGGTTGCTTCTGTGAGCGGAGCTTGCTCTTTGACAACTTTTTGACAGATCCAAATTAAGACAGCGTTTCCCTGCCATTAAGCCGGTAGGGAAGCAACATTGATCAAATTCGATCAATTGAATTGTGCGTCAACCGGTCCTGGAGTTTCTTGGGTAATACCAAAACTTTAGACCGAAAAAGTATAAAAACGGTCAGAAAACGCTCTGTTTTCGAGCAACCATTTGCCTAGTTCCTTCGGGAATTATGCGAATGATAGACGAACGGAGAGTTTGATTCTGGCTCAGAACGAACGCTGGCGGCGTGGATAAGGCATGCAAGTCGAACGCGAACTTTTTAGTTAGCAATAATTGAAAAGTTTGAGTGGCGAAAGGGTGCGTAACACGTGGGAATCTACCGGGAAGTGGGGAATAGCTCGCCGAAAGGCGAATTAATACCCCATGTCGTCGTAAGACAAAAGCAGGGGACCGTAAGGCCTTGCGCTTTCTGAGGAGCCCGCGGCCTATCAGCTAGTTGGTGAGGTAATGGCTCACCAAGGCATTGACGGGTAGCTGGTCTGAGAGGACGACCAGCCACACTGGAACTGAGACACGGTCC
>CAYYVW010000009.1:0-66766 GCA_964473925.1 uncultured Verrucomicrobiaceae bacterium | reverse complement strand
TGGCGCCGGAGCGAGTGAGCAGGACGGTGATGACGCGGATGAGGCGCGCGTCGGCGTTGCGCGGGTCGGGCTTATCGACAAAGCCGGAGAACCAGAGGACGCCGCGGGCGGATCCGGTCTTGCCGTAGTAGCGCGGGGCATCTTTTTTCTCGGGCTCTTGGAGCGAGGCAAATTCTTTGCCCGACTCGGGCCACTCGAGCGTGGGGACGATCGCGTCGAGCACCTCGGGCTTGACGGGGAGCTTGCCCGCGGCGAGGCGGCGCATGAAGGAGTGCTGCTCGCGCGGAGAGATTTGGACCTCACCGCCGTGGGACCAGTCAGCGAGGTTTTCGGGGCGTTGCGCGACCTGGCCGAACTCACAGCGGCGCGCCATCTCTTCGAGCGGCTCGTGCCGGAGCATGCGCGCGGTCAGGGCGAAGTACTCGTTGCTGGAGCGGAAGAGCGCGGCGTGCAGATCGAGCGACGCGGGGCGCTGCGGCAGGTACGTGTCGTTGCAGAGGCGCGTCGTCTCGGGCGTGAGGCGGCCGCTTTCGAGCCCAGCGAGCGCGATGATGATTTTGAAAGTGGAGGCGGTCGTGAAGCGCGCGTCGACCTGAGCGACATCACCGGTGATTTTGGGCGCGGCGTCTCCCGGAATCTGCGAGACGAGGAACACGTCCGCGTGGGCGGATGCGAGCGTGAGGGTGGCCACTGCGAAAATGAAGAGGAGGACGCGCCGATGCATAGTGCACAGCAGCCTACTGCGTTGTCCCTTTCACCGGCAAGCTGGATGGAGGAAGCAGCGGTATGAGTGCGCGCGATGAAAATCACGGAAATTCTCAAAAAAGGCCAAAAAAAGGCATTTTCCTGCAAATTTAATGTCCATGCAGTGCATGTAGTGCACCTAGTGCTCTAATTTTATGATAAATGGGGTACAGTTGGGTACGTTTTTGAGAGTGCCCAACCCTAATTTTTGATCATGTCCTCACAAAACCCAACTCTGGCTCTATTTTTGGCACCCGGGGCTGATTTTGATCGAGCATGAGAGGGAAAAACTGCTTTCTGAGACACAGCAAAATTTTAATCGTTTTATCCAATTATGCATCAATTAGTTATGTTAATAAAAATTATTGTAAATCCTGCTTATAAAATTCATGGGCAATCCGAAAATAAACAGGGAGCGGATAATCCTGCCCACCCACCCACGGCTCCTGCAAGGTGTCTCTTCTCTCTCTACTTCGCATGTCCGCACATTCTTCGAGCATATCCTGTATTTAATGCAATAATGGAATTCAAGGAGTTACGTTTTTATGATTAAAGCCGCCGCGGCGTTTTTAGGCCCTTTGGGCGCTGCTTTTCCGATCGGTCCACCGATCTCCAGGACAGCGCTCTTTGCGGATTGCCCCTTTCTTTTTCGACCGATCCACCTCAATTCCAACCACATAACCACAACCCTACGTTTTTATCATGAATAGCCTTCCCAATAAAACCGGCAGCCTGCCGATATTTCCGCTCTCCGCTGCACCCGCAGACGCAACGCCGTCTGATGCGCCGCGGTCCGCCCCCGACCTTGCACCGGCGCTCCATGCCCCCGATTCGTCCGAGGCGTGGGCGCATCATCTTCTGGTGGCCGTCGCCGGGCCTGTCTGCCCGGAGCCCGAAACGCTCTGGCAGGAGTGTTACCGGGAGCTGGGCGAGGACTTGCTGGAGCTGTATGCGCACTACCTGCCGGAGGCAGTCCGCGCGGCGCAGGATGCCCTGCCGGTGCTCGATCCTGAAGCGGTCGGGCAGGAAGAAACCGAGCGTGAATCTTGGCACGAAGCGCTGCTGATCGTTCGGAACATTGAGCCGGCGCTCTATGCGCTGCGGGCGCTCATGGACCGGCTTGGCTACGCGCCCGAGCACTACCGCGTTGCGCGCGTGGTGCCGCCGCGTGATCTGCCGGAGTGATGCCCGGGCCCCAAAGCCCCTCGCTTCACAAAAAACCCGGGCCGGCCCTTGCAAAGCCGGTCCGGGCTGGTGGACTCAACCGGCGGGAGTGGGATTCTATCTCGACCTAATCGACTTGGACCCAAAAGTCAGCGTACCGGCTGCCCGTCGAGACGCTGACTGCCGACGCTGACGTTGCTGCACCCGGTTTTCGGCCGCGGGCAGGATTCCGACTCACGAATTCTGTCACCGCAGCTTTCACCGCAGCCATGGAGGCTGCGGCTTGCTGATGTTCAAAATGTCCTCTTCCCTGGCGGACTTGCGTTGAGCTGGTCGAAGCCATCAGCATATCGCGTTCCACCCCCTTGGGTAGACTGCGTGCAACATTCGCGACGACTTCTTGGGGCACGACAATGAGGGCGGCGTGCAGCATTGCCTCTGCACGATCATGCGCGCGCTTCGCAGGATGCTCTCCCACGCCTGGCCTGGGAGCCGGCCTGGCCATCGCGCGGCATGCTGCGTGGTACTCTTGAAAACACGCTGTCAGTCCCGCTTGTGGATCGCGCGGCTGCATGACGGGCTCCCTCCAATCTATGGGGTAATCACCTTCGGAAAGCTCGTGAAGCCTGCCCAGCGGTTCGGTGTACGTGCTCAGTTGACGGCCATCCCACATCGCAATACAGCGACTGTCGCCGTCCGAAAGGCCTGCAACCCGCGGATGTTCAGGTGAAACGACGAGCTGATGGGAGCGGACAGTTTGTACGAAGCGTGAAATTCTCTTTGGCAACAGGTTCATGGGATAATTCCATGCCGCAGTGGGGTGGGAATGTCAGCGAATATTTATCTGAGCCCAAGCGCTGCCTTCCGCAATTGACGCTTAAAATAATCCGCCGCCGACCGAAGGCTGCAACCGTCCTTCGGGGAGCCTGCTGCTCGCCGGGCTGGGAGGAAGGTCGAAGACCATTCCGCTAATGGAGCTACGGAAATGGTCACCTATCTCATTGCCTCTATAAGTAACCCGTGAGCCGGCTTTTGTATCATCAGTCATCCTGCCCGGTGCTTCCCCTCGCTCTTGTTGTTCCATTTTGTACCGAACGTCTGCAACCGCAGGAAGCTGAAGAAGGCGGGCAAGCAGATGTACTTCCGGCTCGGTCAGAGACTCAGAAACTCGGTTAATAGCACTTTGCGGAGCGACGGTTAACCCGGCCATCAACGCTGTTTGTGCTAACGAAGCGCGTTCCACGGCTTCGGGCGTGCCAGCGGCCAGACTGGCCCGGGCTGCGGTCCAATCGGCATGCAGAGCCCCCAACACCGCGACGGGTTCATTCGTGTCTGCGACTTTGTAGCCCCTAAACTGATCCCGGCCATTTCTCGCTATCGTTGGACCCTCGTCCGAAGCGCGGCAGGTGAGGCCAAGCTCCGTTCCATCAAATTGAGCATTAAACTCGACTTCATCAGCGCCTTCAAAACTCAAATAGACCGAACGGGGATGCTCGGGCGACGGTTGAAATCCGGCAAGACGCGGATTGGGCGCTGCCAACGTTGAGGGGGTGGCGGGTGCAGGTGTAACGATACTCGAAGAAGTCATGGAAGCTTTATGCCGCAGCTGGGTGGGAATGTCAGGGGGTTATTTGTGGAGGGAACCACAAGCGCGCCCGCTCCCGAAAGCGCGGAAGTTCGCTCGCCTGCCCTTTATTACGGGATAGCGGGTGCTTCTTTTTGCTTAGGAGGCGGATAGGCGTAAGGCTTGTAAGTAGCCGAGACAACCTTAATAGCCCCACCTCGATGGAAAGCCATTGCTCTTACCTCTGCCGGTTTCCTACCCATCTCCTGCTCGGCAAAATGCCCGCGGCCTTCGGTTACGGCGTCCGAGCCGCGAACCAATTCCAACTGCCTCGATAACGGCTCGGGAACAGCTCCCGAAACCAGGTTGATGAGTGGCTGCGGAAGAACAATCGAGGCCGCTTGTAACTTGAGTTTGGCCAACTCCAACCCACTCAATTTGTCGCCGCGCCCATCATGACCAAAGACCACGCGCGCAGTATCATATTCACCCAACAGTTCTATTAAACGTGCCGCCGGTGAGGTTGCCAGATGTGCATCACCTTTTGTGGCTCCTGATGTGTCTAATTGTAACGTGCCACCATCATATGTAGCAGTAACCGTGCGGCCATTGCGCGTGAGCACCGCCCGCTTGGGATTTTTCTCTGAGACTTCTTTTGGTCGCTCTTCGGCGGGGATGAGCGTACGCGGCTCAGTGCTGAAGCGAGCGAATTTGGGCAACAATGATGCAAGTCTGGTTCCTAATGACATATGCAGTAGAACTCCCGCATGCCCTTGGTTTCGTCAACCTACTTTTGGGATGGATTGAGAGGCTCTGACTAGAAACCCTACCCCGCCTTCCACAGCGGGAGGGAGCTGCGCTTAGACTTACACCTGCAACCGCGATTTATAAGGCTGATAGCACCCTCTTGCCCGTGCGGCGAGTTCACTGTCCGTCACAGTTCCTTCAGTACGGACCGGAATAGAAAGGGGTGAGATACGAGCGAGCCTGCGCTCTTCCCTATTAAAAGTGCACAATGCCGTTCTTCACCGCGGGCGCTTCACGAATTCTTCGCAGCAGTTCTTGGTCACCTTCAGGGCCTGGGGAAAGAGTCTGCGCAAACTTATCTACAACTGTGGGAGGCAGCACCATCAGCGCCACGCCTAAAGTCGCCTGACATAATTGATAAAAGGGACGGTGCTTTTCATCCTTAGTAAACATCCTTCGCGCGTCCATCAACGTATTGAAGCATACTGCTAATCCCTCTTCCGGCTGAAGGGGCTCCAGCCCAAGTCCTCCCCCTGTAACGCTGACCCGGCCATCAAATCGTGCGATAAGCCGCTGGCCGTTACACACAACTGTTGCCATTCTGGGGCGTTGGGATGAAGCAAGCGAAGAGGCTTGTGCTGGGCTCATTGTGGACATGCTGTCTCTTTACCGCACCTCCGCAACAACGTCAGATGATTTTTTGGGCCGGTGTTCCCGGCTAGGCCCATCTCGCCCTACCCCGCATTCCACGGCGGGAGGGGGGCGGCGGTGCGGCCTTCGAGCGGGCGGCGGAAGTCGTGGAGGTCGGGCGTGACGCGGGGGACGTGGGCGTAGGTCTCGGCGACCATCTGCAGCTTGGCGTCGATGTTGTCCAGGTGATGGAGCATCCACGCTTCGGGCGTGCGCGGGGTGACGGGCGCGCCGAACTCCCGCTGGCCGTGGTGCGCGGCGACGAGGTGCAGCAGGTGCTCCCGGACGCGTTCGCGCGGGGGCGCACCGGCGGCGTGGAACGCGGCGTATTTTTCGGGCGCTCCGTCGAGCTGCCGCCAGAGTTTGTTGACCAGTTCGATGCCGATGACGATGTGGCCGAGCAGCTCCCCGCGGAGCGTGACAGGGCTGGTGAATCCTTCGGGCTCGTAGTCGTTCTCCCAGAGCTTGCCGCAGTCGTGGAACAGGACGCCGGCGCGGAGCAGGTCCCAGTTTAAATTTGGATATGCGCTGCGCATCGCTTCGGCCGCGCGGAGGATTTGCGCCACGTGCTCGAGCAACCCGCCGCGCCGGGCGTGGTGGTATTCGCGCGCGGCGGCGGCCCGGCGGAAGCGCTCACCGTACTCGGAGAGGAAGAGGTCGCAGAGCGCGCGCAGGCGGGGGTCGGTGATGTTGGCGACGGAGGCCTCGACGCTTTTCCAGTCGGCATCGAGCCGCGCACGGCGCTCGGGCGGTTCGGCCAGCACGCCCGCGCGTTCCGTATCGGAGAGCGACCGCGCCTTCAGGCCGTCAATCGCAAGTCCGTACTGATTGCGCCGGAACCCGCCTTCCATCCGGATGAATGCGCCGGCGGAGAGCTGCGCAAAGAACGCAGCAGCGGGCGAGTCCTCCCACACTTTGAAGCTTTCCGCGCCGCTGGCGTCGGAGATGTCCACGTCCCAATATGGTTTGCCGCCGCGCGTGGCCGCTTCTTTGACGGCTGTCACCTGGACGTCGAGCGCAGCCGGGACCGCCGCCCCCTCCACTGGCGTAGCTTGCTTGAGCGCGTCGAGGGTAAGGGGGTTCATGGGAGTGTTTACGCTAACGATGGTCGCGCATCCATCCCAGAAAAATTTAGTAAGTTGACTTTTTCGCGCTCCCGCGGCACGTGAAGGATCTCGCTAACATTTTAATTTTATGACTCGCACATCTGTAGTTTCTGGTCTGAACGAATCAATGGTTTTGGTTGAAGCTACCGCTCCAGCAAAGCCGGAATGTGGAATTGCCCCGACGCACTTGCTTCGGAATAAATGGCTTCAAGATATGGTTGGCTGGCTCGCCGCTTGCGACCCTAGTCCGCGCCAATTCGCCGGGACCGGTAGGCAACCATCGCCCAGGCTGTAAAGAGGACCTCCGCGACGACGAACGCGGTCGCATATTCTACGCCGCCGGCGCCGAAGCCGTAGCTGTGCAGGCCGACACCCAGCACAAAGTTGACGCCGTACCAGGCCATGATGATCGCCTGAAAGGAGAGCACCGCGCCGACGGCCGTGCCAAAACCGGCCCACCAGCCGACGAGGCGGCCGTGCAGGACGACGAGGTAGCAGAGCAGCGCGACGAGCGCCCACGTCTCTTTTGGATCCCAATCCCAAAAACGGCCCCACGAGTAGTTGGCCCAGACGCCGCCGAGCACCGTCCCGGTCGCGAGCAGGAAAACGCCGATCTGCAGCACGCGGTAGACCTGATCGTGCAGCGCCGCGAGCGCCGCCCCGGCTGCGGGCTTGCGTGAAATGCCCTGCCGCCACAGGACGACGTGGCCGACGCCCAGCGCGAGCGCGAACGCTGCGTAGCTGAGCGTGATCGTGAGCACGTGCACGACGAGCCAGCCGTTGTGACGGAGGACGGGCACCAGCGGATGCAGCGTGCTGGGCAGCGCCATCGGCTGTGAGTCTGCGATGACGAGGGAAATGATGGCGATCGGGCACGCCGCCGCCAGGAAGGTGCGGCTGCGGTAGATCGATTCCAAAATCAGCGCGAAGAGCACGACGCCGAACGCGACCCACACGATGCTCTCGTACATGTTGGAGACGGGCGGCCGGCCCGCGATCGCAACGCGCGCGGCAAAGCCGGCGGCTTGCAGGACGAGCCCCGCGGCTGCGAGCGTCCAGGCGACGCGATAGCCCAGGTTACGCTTGGCGCCCCACGCGGTAAAAACGAGCGTTGCTGCTGCGGCCAAATACAAAATCCACGCGATGCGGAACGGGTGCCAGGCTTGGTAGAGATACTCGAGCCGCAGCCGCCACGCCGCCGGATAGATGCGCGGACTGTAATCACGCAGCTCCCGCGCGAGGGCGTGCGAGGTTGCAGCGAAGGCCGACGCGTCCGCTTTTTGGAATGCTTCCCGCCAACCGAAGAGCGCTTCGCGGATTTTTCCCTGTGAGGCGGGTGCGACGCTTGCGGTATCGATCGCGCCGGGGAGTTTTTCGACGCCCGAGACCGGCGTCCATCCTGCGTGGGCCAAGTCGACATCCGGCACGAGTGGCAGCGCCTCACTCCGACCGACGAGCAGCGTGAGCAGGAGCATCAATCGCTCGAGCAGCGTCTGCGCGTTGCGCTCGAGCGCCGGCAGGGCGGCCTGCGGACTTTTTTCGCGGAGCTTGTTGCCCGCATCGACGAGCGCGGCGAGCTTCTCATTGCCCTGCAGCTGATCGAAGGCGAAAAGTTTTTGATCGGCGGGGAGCCCGAGCGCCTCTTGCAGCGGGCGGTAGCCGATCGTCACCAGCGGCGTTTGCGCCCACGCTTCGGGCGCGAGCGCGAGGCCCAGCACAACTTCTTCCGGGCCATACGTGACGCCTTCGACCACCAGCTTCCGCTTGCCCGAGAGCGCCAGGAGCGTCTCCTCGCAGAAAACCGTCAGCGGCTTTTTGCGGCCCTGGTCTTGGATGGCGATTTCGGCGAGCGCGGCGCGGTTGAGCGCTTTTTCAAAATGCGGACGCGGAGGAAGAGGCGCGGGAGCCGTCGATGCTGCTGGCTCCGGGGGCTTCGCTGACGTGGGCGTGGTTTGTTGCGCGTGGACTCCGGAGACGACGGAGCAATAGAAGGCCGCGACTAGGAGCAGGAGAAGCGTCCGTCTCATAAGAGCGCTTTCACTTTTACTGGAGATGCTCGCGAAAGCGATCAAAGAAATTTTGAGCGTTGCGAAGCCTGCGTCATCTTCCCTCCAGTTCTACCTCCTTCGTCATCCCGAGCTTGTCGAGGGATCTGGGTCAGCGGAGTTTCAAATTGGTTGCTGCAGTCCGCTTTACAAATGCAAACCTGCAGAAGCCAGATCCCTCAAGCTCCGCTCGCAACAGCTCGCTCCGTTCGGAATGACGGTAGTTTTTCTGTTACTTATAAAAAATCTACGCCAGGCCCTTCAACAAGAAAGCGCCGAACGCCGGTGCCTACGGTAGCTCTGGCTCACGCGTGGGCGCGGCGAGCTCAAGTTGCGGCACCGAGCCGAGCGCTCCCGTGGTGTCCGTCCCGCCGCGAACGCCGCACGTGATACGGCCTCCCATGCCCGTGAGCCTTGCAAGCTCATGGGAAACAGGAATGCCGAAAACATGCGTAGTGGCGATTTCGCCATAAACATCCGCGAGGGCATTGGCAACCGCGACGGGTCCGACGGCAGTTACAATCAAGTCGCCATTGATAGCGTTGAAGAGTCCTGCGACTGCGTTTTCTGGAAAATCCCGCTTGGTATTTTCAGCCGCAAACGTCCGCACCTTCGGCCCAGGCGAATCAATGCCGACACCGTGGTTTACACACTGAAACACACTTTCTGCGCTCGGCTTTGGTAGATAAAAAACTGCTACGACCGGCGAAGCGGGCCCTGTTTCGGGGGGTGCCATCACCACCAATTGAAAGTAGCGCCGGGAGGATGCTCCTGCCTGACCTTCCACGGCATCCGGCTCTACGGGCTTTGGCGCCGCCGCGTGCACCGCGGCCAAAAGCTGCTCCTTATCAATCCACTCCGGCCACGTCCCAGCTGCTGAGGCGCCGTTGGCGGCTTGATCTGAAACTTGCGGCAAGCTCTGCGCTGCTGCTCCGCCCCCGAGCAAGAGCGCGCATCCGGCCGCCGCCGCGACTTTTGCCACGCCGGAACGACAGGCGTTTTTCAATCTTTCAAGAACTCGGCTCATGAACGAAGTGTTACCGCAGCGTCGGGTTTTTGTCCTCCTCTTTTGGTTCGCCGGGCTTCCAATAAAACATGAGCGCGATCCCCAGGCAGATGCCCAGCGAGCCGATCCACTTGGCGGGCCAGCCGGGGTCGTAGAGGACCTGCAGGACGGTCGCGTCGGGCTCCTGCGGATTGTACCCGGCCTGCGAGAACTTGTAGTTGCGCCCGAGCGTCGAGCGCCACCACCCGCCGGGGAAGTTGGCCGGCTGGTTCATCTGCGCGATCGCGTGGACGGGCGGAGCGCCGCCGCCGGGCTCAAATCGGACGTGCGCGATGTAATCGGCCGCGCGCGTGCTGCCTTCGTCCTGCGGCACCTCCATCCGATCGAGCGCAATGCCAAACGGGAGCACCTCCGTCCGCGGACCGAAGCCAACGCGGGAGAAATTCCCGCCCAAAAAAATCTCGCGGCGGGAGCCCCAGGCGATCCATTCGGTCTCGGAGCGTTTTTCCACGGATCCGCCATCGACGAGCTGCACCAAGATCCCCTCGGCCGTCGCGCCAGGCGGAACGATGCCCGAAAAAACCGGCGCCGGCGCCGATTCTTGCGCAGGCCCGCGCCATGCCAGCGACGCTTCGCCGCGCGCGAATGCTTGGCGCACCGTCGCTTGCCAGTCGGCGAGGCCGAGCGAGAAATCTTCTCCTACTGCCGCACGACCCACGCGCACGACGCGGCCGGCTCGCTCGACAGAATATTCTGCCGCGCCATCTTTCGAGACCCACAGCCGCAGCGTTGCATCCGCGATCGAGGGCGGAGCGGTGACCGGCGGCCGCGCGGTTGAAACGGAGGCGGGCCGTGGTTTATCGAGCGCGATAGTGAGCGGACCCAAGCTGAGGCGCTGCGCCGCTTCGGGGCTGGCGAGCACGATCGCTTCAAACGCTTGGCCCATTCGCGCGCTGCGCAGCGCGACGCGTACGGCGGGGCCGGTGGCGGAATCTGAAGCGGCCGCAGCCTCTGACGACGACGCCAGCCGCAGCTCGGGCTGGAGCGCCGCGGTGTAGCTGCTAATCTCGACGCGCCAGTCCGAGTCGGGGATCGGGATACGCAGCGCATCGGATTGATTGAGCCGCTCATCCACCCGCAGCGGGTAGACGTACGACTGGCCGGTGACGGGGCTGGAAAGTTGCAGGACGGACTCTTTGCCGCGGACAACGCGCGCGGTCGGCGGCTCGCCCGCGCGGAGGCGGACGTTCGCTTCAAAGCCGGTCATGCGGCCGATGAGTGCACCCGCGAGCAGGAGGATGATACCCGCGTGCGTGACGACAAAGCCGACGTGCCGCTGACGCCACGGCCAGCGCGACGCAGCGGAGGCGGCGAGGTTCAGGCAAAGGACGAGCAGCCAGCCTGCGAACCACGGCGCGCCGTAGACGTACTGCCACGCGGCGCCCGCATCCCGCTTCGATTCTAAAAACGTAGCGGTCGCGATGGCGACGAGCAGGACCATGAGCAGCACCATCGCGATTTTGAGCGAACCCAAAATCTCGATCAGCGCCCAGAATGCGGACTGCTGTGCTCGCGTCGTGCGTAATTGCTTGTGCGACATGCTGCCGCAAAGCCTGCACCGCCGATGTCCACGCCGCAAGCTAGAGCGTGGGGGCGGACTAGTGGGCTAATTTATTCTGGGACCGTTTTCCTGAGCGAAGCCGCAGGCGAAGTCGAAGGACCTGGCGTGAAGAATCCCGAGAACTCGAGAATATCAAGCACGCCCGAGGGACACCTTCCGCTAGGCCCCTCGCAGCAGCTCGGGGAAACGGCTTGAATAATTTAGAAAGCTGCGCGCGGCTTACGTCAATTCGCAGGCACGCCGAGTCGGAGCAACCCCTACTGACCTCGCAGCGAGCGCTTCCACCGCGGCGCTTCGGCGTGCCGCGACTTCCTCTGCTGGGAGAACTTTGGATGTCGTGCCTGCGGCGACCGTCACCAGTCCCCGAATTGCACGGTGAAAGCTGGTCATATCATCATCGAGAATAGCGCCATGCTCATCCACCGCAACTCCGCCCACGGGGTAAATAGGCAATGGACGGTCTGTCATGACGTTTCGTTCGCCACTCGGCAGCGTCACCGTAGGCAAAAGCTGACCCTGAGCGTTTACAGCAAACTGAGAAGGAAATTCCGACGCGGGAACTTGAGGCTCGCAGTCCACGCGCGCACGCGTCGATTTACCAACGCGAACGCGATTTACTTCACGATCCAAAAAATGATGTACTCCGAGCGGAGCGGAGTGAAGACCTCTGAGATCAGGATCTCCTTCTTTGAAAAGAGTATCCGGTGTGAGCCCTAAGAATACTTGATCATATGTACCCACCGTTTCAAAATGACCCCTTCTCGTGTCAGTGGGAGCCAATTCTTGACCGTACTGAGCTAAACCGTCCGGGTTACATTGAACTGAAACTGTGCCTTCGGAGTTGAGCTGAAGCCTATGGACAGCCGGACTTACACCATCCGCTTCATCCATGCCAAATAATTCATAGACAAACTCAGCACCTTGTGTATGCGCTTCGCTTTGCACCATGCTACAAATAGAAGATGCGAACGTCCGCGTATCAGCAACAATAGCGACGCGAGGAAGGTTGGAGGAATTTGTGGATACGGTCATAAGAGTGGGTATGCGGGGGTGTTAGATGTGAACCCGCCCCAGGAACCGGGAAAACCCACTGGGGTCTTCCGCCGTAAGAGAACTTTTTTCGGCGGGGGTGAACCCGCCGCACATCCGCGGAGGGCCGGTGGAAATCCACCGACATCCCGCGAGTGGCCACCGCTAGCGTCTCTTCGTAGCTCGGTTGGCAAACCTGATGCAACTTCGGGAAAAGCCCAGAGGACCTTTCCACCCGCCGCGCCAGATATTCCTGATGCGTTAACGGTGGAAGTACCGCGGCCCTAAAAAATCGTCAACCTCCGTTTTGGAGATTTTTTTAAGCGGGCAGAAAAGAACGTGCAGCTACTACGCCCGCTTATAGAACGGCTTTTGGACGACGACGGCGGGGGCGCGGGTGCCGCGGATCTCAACCTCGAGCTCCTGCCCGGGTTGAGCGAGAGCAGTCGGAAGATATGCCATGCCGATCCCGATGCCCAGCGTGGGAGAAAGCGTGCCGCTGGCTGCTTCGCCGACCTGCTGCCCGTTGGCCCACAGCGGATAGTGCGCGCGGGGTGGGGCGGATTTTCCGGTCATCCGGAATGCCGCGAGCTTGGTCGGGACGCCCTGCTCTTTTTGCGCGGCAAGCGCACCCTTGCCAGGGAAGTCGGCTTTCTTTTTGAGCGAGACGAAAATGCCAAGCCCAGCTTCGAGCGGGGTTTTCTCTGGCGAGAGATCGTTGCCGTTGAGCGGATAGCACGCCTCGAGCCGCAGCGTATCGCGCGCGCCCAGGCCGCACGGCTTGAGGCCGAAGGGGGCGCCCTTCTCGAGGAGGAAGGTCCAGAATTCCTCCGCGACTTCGGCGGGAAAGAAAAACTCAGCGCCATCCTCGCCCGTGTAGCCGGTGCAGGCGCAGCGGACCGCGTGCCCGCGCCAGTCGAGGAAAATGATCTGGTTTTTCTCCGGAGCTGGAATGGACGTGCCGAAGCAGGCGGCGAAAATCTCCCGGCTGCGCGGACCTTGCAGCGCTGCGGCGGCGGTCTGCGCGCTTTGGTTCTCGAGCGAGGCGCCGGCTTTTTCCATGCGCGGGGCCATCCAGGCGAAGTCGGGCTCAATCATCGACGCGTTGACGACCAGGAATACTTCTTCGGGGCCGGTTTGGTAGATAATCATGTCGTCGATCACACCGCCGCGTTCGTTGAGCAGCAGCGTGTACTGGCCGGTGCCGATGGAGAGCTTGGCTGTGTCGTTGGTCAGCAGCGTGTTGAGGGCGGCGAGCGCCTGCGGCCCACGCGCGATGAATTCGCCCATGTGAGAAATATCAAAGAGGCCCGCTGCTTCGCGGACGGCGCGGTGCTCATCCAAGATGCCGGTGTACTGGACCGGCATGCGCCAGCCGCCGAAGGGGACCATGCGCGCGCCGAGCCGCTCGTGCGCGGCGGCCAGCGGGGTTTCTTGGAGCGTTTCGGGCGGTGCGTCGGTGGTCATGGGAAGATGAAGCGTAACGGATGGGATGGGGGCGTGGCAAGTGTGGGGGTGTTGTGCGCTGCCGCACGCGGCAACGCAGTCAAACGTCGTTCGAATCGGGAACACACTCTCTGCTAGCGCAGCGGGTCCTCGTTCATTCCATTCACTCGGACGAGGTAGGATTCGAACCCACGGTACCGTTTCCGGTACAGCTGATTTCAAGTCAGCCGCATTCAACCGCTCTGCCACTCGTCCTGCAAGCGACTCTTATATACAGCAGCCGAGCGGGGGGAGGCAATCTGCCAGCGCGGACTTCCACGGTTGACTTTTAGAGGCGGGGATCGTTCAATTGCCAGCCATGACGCGACGATGGAAGGGCTGGCTCGTGGCAGCGGCGATTGCCGTGCTGCCCTTGGCGGCGTGGGGAGCGGTTTCACTGCAAGATCAATACTTGCAAATCTTTCTGATGTTTCAGGAAGCCGAGAAATTAGAGTCGTCCGGTCAGAAGGCCTCCGCATATCGGCGGTACGAAGAAGCGGCGGATCGCTTGCGCCAGTTTAAGAAGGATAACGCGGACTGGGAGCCGGGCATCGTCAACTACCGCCTCCGGTTTGCGGAGGAGAAGCTCAACGATTTGAAAGGCGCCGCGGATGCCAAGCCGGGTGCGACTCCGGCCCCTGCGCCTCAGATGAAGGCCGCGCCCACCGGCGATGAATTGCCGACCGCGACCGTGGTGAAAAGCAAGGATGCGAAGCAGGACGCCGAGACGGCTGCGCTGCGCCGCCGCTTGGGCGAGTTGGAGCAGGAGCTCGACCGCACGAAGCAGGAGCTGGCGCAGGTTTCCGCCGAGCGGGATAGTTTGCGCGATCGACTGGCGACGACCGAGAAGCAGCTGGCCGACGCCAAGTCCAACGCGGTGGATTCCCGCATGGCCGATTTGATGGCCGAGAACACGCAGCTCAAGGCCAAGCTCGGTACGACCGAGGATGAGCTGGCGCGATTGCGCACTGCGGGCGCGGGCGATGCCTCGGGCGTCGCAGGCTTGCAGGCCGAGCTCAAAACCGTGCGCGCGTTGCTCGACGAGCAGAAGCAGCAGAACGTCGCGCTGGGACAGACCAATGCCGAGCTGCAGCGCTCGCTCGAAGAAGCCAAGAGCCGTCTGGCGTTGGCCGGCGGCGGCGCGGGCGATTTGGCGCGTGAGAACGAAATGATGCGCAGCATCATCCAGCGGCAGTTGCAGGAACAGGCGCGGCGAGATGCTGCGCGCAAGCTGGCGCAAGAAGAGTTGCAGACGATGCAGGTGAAGTCGGATGTGTTGCAGCGGCAGCTGGAGATTTTGGGTTCGCCGCTGGTGCAACTCTCCGCCGAAGAGACGACGCTGCTGCGCTTGCCTGAGACCTCTTTAGCCGACAGCAACGATTTGCGTGCGTCTTTGAGCGCCAGCACTGGCGCAGCGGCCGGAAATGCGACGACGGCATCAGCGTCCACCGCTCCTTCCACAACGAATAACGATTTAACCAGCCCGGCAATTGATACCGATCCCGAAGAGACGGTCGCGGGTCCTGCCTCCACCGCTCCCGCTTCGACGACCGCAGCGGCGAGCACGCTGAATGTGCCGGCCGATTACCGGAGCCGCCCGCGCGTACCTGAAGATATGCGCGCCGTAGCCGCGCAAGCGACCGATCTTTTCAATCAGCGCAAGTTTGACGACGCGGCGGCGCGCTACAACACGATGCTGCAGCGGTACCCCGATTCGCTCTACGCGTGGTCAAACCTGGGCGTGGTCCGCTTTCAGCAGCAGAAATACGATGAGGCCAAGAAGGCGCTGCAGGAAGCCGTGAAGCTGGCGCCCAACGACGGGTTCTCGCACTCGGTGCTGGGGATTGTGTATTACCAGATGGGCAAGCAGGACGAGGCGATCACCGCGCTGACGCGCGCGTCGGCGCTCGAGCCCAAGGACGCGAAGACGCGTAATTATCTGGGCATCGCGCTGGCGCAAAAGGGCTGGCAGGAAGCCGCCGAGAAGGAGTGCCGCAAGGCGGTCGAGCTCGACCCCGGCTACGCGGACGCGCATTTCAACTTAGCGGTGCTCTACGCAACGCAAAAGCCCCCGGCCAAGCAGATGGCCCGGAAGCATTATCAGCGCGCGGTGGAGCTGGGCGTGCCTAAAGAGGCGGGGTTGGAAAAGCTAATTCAGTAGGGGTTTTTGTCATCCCGAGCTTGTCGAGGGACCTAGCGTGAAGTACCAGGGCCAATCGGCATACGCACACAAAGTTGAAGGAATGGCAACCGCGTGAAATAGTAAGAATCAGGTTTGCTGGCCACGATTCCTCGATACCAGGTCCCTCGACAAGCTCGGGATGACATGCTTCTACAGTTGGAAGAAAAAAACGCGGCACTCAGGATGACAATATTGTGAGCCACGCGTGAAAACGCTCGCCGACGCGCTGCCAGCCCCCTTCGCCCTCGGTCCACATGCGTGCGGCGCGACCCATTGACGCGCGAACGTTTTGATCCACGCATAAAGCATCGAGCGCCTGCGCTTCGTCCGGCGTCGGCGCGGAAGGATTTGTGCAGTAGATGCCGGCTCCTGCGGCAACAAGTGATTCCGCGTAAAATCCGACAGGGCTGATAACAACGGGCCGCCCCGCCTCAAGCCAGGCTGCCAGGCGTGTCGGATGCCGGCTGGCGTGGTAACGCGTCGGCGGATCCCACACCCAGCCGACATCACATGCGGCAATATGCGCGCGGAGAGCGTCCCCCTCCTGCCAGCCGATGGCATCCACGCGGCAGATGCGTGCGAGACGTTGCTGCGTCTCCCGTGAAAACGGCCCGAGCAGCGCCGCGACGATCGGTCGATCACAGACGTGTTGCGCGCGCGCCAAGAACGCTGTGAGCGCTGTGACTTCTTCCAAGGAGAGCACACCGCGACTGGCGAGTACGCCGATGCGGAGCGTGTTCGCGTCGAGATTCAAGCGTCGCTTGGCTTCTGCAACATCCGGCTCCCACGCGTGCGACGCGTCGCAACCGTTGGGAAGGAAGAGGATGCGCGCGGGTGCCATCCCGATTTTTTTTTGCAACAGCTCGGCGAGGAGCGGACTGATCGCCGTGCAACCGTCCGCAGATTTTTTGATGGCGCGCTCGAGCCACGCTTCGAGCCGATAGAGCGTGCGCGTGGGAAGGCCGTTGTACTTTTCGCGCAGCCCGCCGCTGGTGAAAAGATCCGCCCAGTCAGCGATGGCGAGGCAGTTTGCTTTTGCAGGACGTCGTCGCAAAAAAAGAAATGCAGGCAATGAGACGCTCGGCAGGTGGTCGGAGATGAAGAGCAGATCAATCGGAAATTTTTTGCAGCGCGTTTTGCGCAGCGCGTGCCACGCGCGCCAAAGCAGGTCCCAGGGATCGAGCCCATTGCCCGCGAGCCAAGCGGAGAGCAGCCAGGGCGTTTCGATGATGCGCACGCCCTCCGCGGTTTCCGTTCGCGCGCAGAGGCGGCGCCGAGGGGAGGCCGTCCAGAGCTCGCACTCCCAATCGCGCCGAGCGAGCTCCCGCGCAAGATGAAAGAGTCGCGACCACGTCCCCCGCCCGCGGCGGTTGTGATTCAAGAAAAGCGCGCGACGCACGCTGCGGAGACTACCTCAAAAAAGCTGCTCCGTCACGCGGGAGGCGGCCCTTTAATCAGCGAACATCTAGATTAACGTCTACTCTTCGGTGCGCATTCGAAAGCGCAACCGTAATACCCCGACTCCGCTCGTTGGCTTGATTCAGCTCTTCTCTGACCCTGGCAAGATGTGCGCCGCGCTCACCAGATCTACCTAAAGAAACCGCATGCAATGAACGTTCAACACCAAGCTGGTTGGCGGGACTGCCTTTTCCAAGCGCGGACAGAGCGCCGAGAACGGTGCGCACTTGACGCAAACGAAGGTCTCCTTCCGGCAATCGAGCAGCGGCGACAGCATAGCGCAACATAGCCCTCGTTGTGACATTTCCTAGACGCGGCAAGCCCGCCGGCCTTTGACCCTCTAGTCGGACAGTTGCGCCCCTTGCGTCGGCGCTCAATCGAAATGTGTCGCTCATACCCCTATTATGCCGCAACACCGGGCGCGCGTCAGATTAAAGAATCTTAAGGGAAGGCCGCGGGAACGCATCCTGACTGCCGACGACAGTGCTGGTTAGAGTTCGATCGTCACATGAGTGCCGGTTTTGTCGTTTACTACCCTCGTCCTTGAGGAAGGTTCCATTCTCGCATGCGCAAGCGCGGTGCAGATTTCTGTCCTGGGCAATGGTTCAGAAGTTACTACTGCATTTCCTTCAGGCCCTCTGTCTTCAAGCGCCTGTATTGCCTCCCTCCATTGAGCATCCTGAAATTCTGAACCTCCTAATCGAAACAAACCTTGCATCAACCGCCGGACAGGAGCGCGTGACGAAGCATCTGGTTGAGCAGCCGCGTAATCTGCATACGCAATGAGAGCATCCACCCACCGCGATGGCGGGTGTGGAAGTCCTGCGGGAAGAGGATCTGACTTCGAGCCCAAGCTCAAATAGTCATGATTGCGATCATAATCGAAACCCACGTTTGCCATGCACGCCTAGTGCCGCACCGCGGGTTACTTGTCTACGAGAAAAAGTTTGAGAAGGCCGGGAAGTACCTTGCCGTTTGACTTTGAGCGGAGGAGATCGGATTGTGGGAGGTGAAGATGACCGCCTCGCCTCCAGCCTTGCCGCCGGCGCGTGACGCCAAGCCGACGTGGCTGCATCCGGCATCGGCGGTGGTGATTTTGCTGCTGGATTGGCTTGCCTGGCAGATTGAAGCACTGACGGCGCTGGCCGGAACGCCGGTGACGGTCTTCCTCGTCTTTTTTGCGACGCTCATTCTCGTTTTTCGAATCCAGACGCGTATCGCGCAGGACACCAAGCGGCGCGCTGCTCGCAAAGCACTCGTCGGAGCCATCGCGGCGGCCGTCCCCTTCCCGATCACCGGGACGTTGCTGGGCGGGTGGATCCTGGCGCGCGCGGGACTGCGGGCGCTGCCGGTGAGCCGCGGCGCAGCGGTGCGATGGCTCGGACGCCAGCTGTGGAACCGGCGCCCGATGAAAAAGAAGCGCTAACCGCAGCAGCCGGCTTTTTCTTCTTTCGCGGCTTTAGCGGCCAACTTCCGGACAAGCCGCGTCTCGACCGCTTTCCAGTCGATGTGCGCGATGAACTCGTCGATGTAACCGGCGCGTGCGGTATAGAAGTCGGCATAGTACGCGTGCTCGTACACGTCGAGGCCCAGCAGCGGCGTCACCCCCCAGATGGGGTAGCTATTCTGCGCGTCGCCGATGTAGTTGAAGAGCTTGCCCGTGCAGCCGTCGATGCCGGTCCAGGCCCAACCGCGCGCGGCGATGCCGGTGGCCTTCAGGTCTTTTTTGTAATTCTCAAACGAACCGAAGTCGCGGTCGATGAGCTCGGCGATTTTGCCCGCGGGCTTGCCGTCCCCGCCGAGGATATCGAAGTAGAGCTCGTGATTCTTGAGGCCGCCGATCGCGAAAGTGAAGTCGACCTTGTAGTTGCGCAGCGTGGAGTAGATTTGGTTGGCCACCGCTGCGTCCGCCGGATCGGGCGTGCCGAGCTCTTCGAGCGCTTTGAGGATGGCGTTGGTCTTGTTGACGTAGCCGGTGTAGAGCTTGAGGTGCTCTTCGTGCGTCTTGTCCGAAATTTTACCGGTCTTGCCTTTGACCTTGGCGAGCAGCTTTTCCTGATTGTTGGGGTATTGGTGGGCCATAAGAGTTCTCCTATATAAAATGAACGGATGCCGCCCTCAAAAAAAGCGGAAAGAATATTTACCGTAAGTGAACACGGCGCGGTGTCAAGGGCGGCGGGCCAACCCTACGCACGCTACAACGCCTTTTCCAAATCGTGGTAGATCTCTTGCGCGAGCTTTGGGGACTTCATCCGCAAGTAGAGGAACCAGAGCGTGCCCACGGCCAAAAGCGCGAGGAAGACGTAAGGCAGATAGCAGAGCGGCGCATCCGGCACGGGGTAGACGCTTCCCACCAACGGAATGAGCAGCAGCACGACCGCAATCACCGCCCAAAACGTGGGAGCGCGCGCGGGCAGTCCGCGCTTGCGTAAGTAGACGGGCGAGGCAATCGAGACGAGCAGGTAGGAAAAGATGAAACCGAATGTGCTGACCGTCGCCAGCCACGTGAAGATATCGAGCAGCGCCGCGCCCGAGAAAAGAAGCGCCAAAAAGACCCCCAGCCCGAAGAGGCAGATGCCGGTGATGGCTATGTGCGGGGTCGCGTTGCGCGGATGCGCGTCCCCCGCCGATCGGTGGAGGAGGCCGTGGCGCGACATCGCGAAGAGGACGCGCGAACCGGCCGTGAAGTGCGCGAGCGTCGCCGCGAAGAGACTGACCGCAGCGCCCAGGGTAATAAGGTGCCCGAGCACCGGCGCTCCGGATAAAATAGCCAGCTGATTGAGCGGCGCTTCGATCTGATTGAGCGGCGGCGTGTGACTGCGCAGCGCCGCGACAAGCGCGTAGGAGGTGATGACAAAAAACGGGCCCGCGATGAGTACCGAGCCAAAAATCGCCCGCGGCACCGTGCGGTGCGCCGCCTGCGCTTCGTGGCCGAGGGTGGCCGCGCTTTCAAACCCAACGAAGCTGAGGATTGCCAGCACGAGTCCCAAACCAAAGCCGGGCAGGTGCGCACCTTGTAGCGTCAACTGGGGCGGATCAACCAGCGTGCCGGGCCCGATAAAGAACAGCAGCGTGAGCACCGCGATAACGCCGATGCAGAAAAATTCGAGCAGCAGCATGAGCCGCGCCGAGAGCCGGATATCTTTGCACGCAACCCACCAGAGGACGCCGCTCATGACCAAAGCCATGATGCAGACCGCGATGCGCCCGACTTCGATCCCGAAAAGATCGTGCAGAAAGACGCGCAGGAAAAGGGCGACGCCCGCCAGGTTGGCGGGAACCAGCAGCGTGTAGGCCATGATATCCGACCAGCCGGTAATGACGCCGGCGGTGGGGCCCAGTCCGCGGCCCACGAAGGTGTACATCGCGCCCGGCGATTTGCTATGGCGCGTGAATTGGTTGATGTGGTAGGCGACGAGCAAGACGATGCCGGTGGCGATTACGAACGTGAGCCACGTCGCGTTGCCGGCCATACCGAAGATCATTCCCGCGATCACCGCCGGGGTGAAGGTCGGCGCGATTCCCGCGATCGACTGGGCCAGGACTTCCCAAAAGCTCAGGACTTTTTCGCGCAGGTGGCCGCGTTGCGCGCTTGGGGGGCGATCGCCGACCATTAAGAAATGATAAGAGACTCTATCGGGCGGTGGCAACGGAAATTCCAATCACTATGAAATATAGCTTTCGGTAGGTTGACAAATCGAGCGGCTGCGGCAGGGATCCGGTGATGAGTACGCCCTTAATTGCTTCCGTAAATGTTTTTGCCGAAACAGGCAGCGCCTGCCCCGAGCCGCGCGAACGGCAAGAAGAGTTCTATTACTTTGACAAGCCGCGGGGCTCCGGACTGGGAACGTTCGATCTGGAATCGCGGGATGGTAGCGTAATAAAATTTAGTCTTCGTCCGGCGTGCGAAGACATTGTGCGAGCAACCGGTTTAGTAGGAAGCCTGGAGCACGCAGCCCATGCCCTGCGACAACTCGTGCAATGCAGCCCATATGAAAACGGCGATGGTCTCTTCGCCCGAACAGCCACAAAAATATGCGGCATGATGATGCCTGCGCATCGTGGTGCGTGCTTGGAACATTTGCGGCAGCTAAAGCCCATTCCAAACTTGCAGCGGCCTTGGTTTGAACAACATGTTCAAGGGCCACTCTCGGAAGGGTTCGGAGAGACCCCTGCTGCATGTAATGGCCCCGTCGGAACGCCTCGCCTTGCTTCAATTCCAGATAGCCTCAACCCAGAAGAAGTTCCTGCGGGCTCTGCCGCAAGTCCAACAACTCCCTTGGCGCTCTAGGACGCAACGCTAGTCGCGGAGTTAACGGTCCGCGCCACGGACCACCCGCTGCGCTTGAGTTTTGTGAGCGCTTCTTCGCGCGTGCATTTTGTCAGGAGCATGACGAGGCGCGCGCAGCGGTCGCGGAGCTTTTCGTTGGTCGCCTGCACGTTGATCATCAGGTTGCCTTTGACGCGGCCCAGGCGAATCATCGCGATCGTCGAGAACATGTTGAGCACCAGCTTGGTCGCCGTGCCCGCCTTCATCCGCGTGGAGCCAGTGACGAGCTCCGCGCCCGTGGGCAGGTCGATCGCGACGTCCAGGCCGGAGATTTTTTTCCGGTTCGGATTGCAGGTGAGAAAGATGACCGCAGCCTTGCGCTTCTTGGCCTCCGCCATCGCGCCCAGCACAAATGGCGTGCGTCCGCTGGCCGTGATGCCGACGAGGACATCCTGGGCGCCGATTTTCCGCTCGCGAACGGCTGCCACGCCAGCGGGCAATGCATCCTCCACACCTTCCTGGCTTTTGAAGACCGCTGCAGGACCGCCGGCCATGATCGCCTGGACTTGGCTTGGCGGTGCGTTGAAGGTGGGCGGCATTTCCGATGCATCGACAACACCGAGTCGGCCGCTCGTTCCCGCGCCGATGTAAAAAAGCCGGCCGCCACCGATCAATCTCTTGGCGATGAGATCGCACGCCTTGGCGATTGCCAGACGCCGATCTCGCAGCGCGCGCTGGACGTACTGCTCTTCGTCGATGAAGAGTGCCACCAAGCGGGAGGTAGAAAGCGCATCCATACGCGTTGAGCGCGGGTTGCGCTGCTCGGTCGCGATTTTGGAGAAATCTTCGGGAGCGACGGAGCGCAACCGCGACCGCTTGGTTTTTCCCGCAGGCATGACAGCGGCCATCTTACCGCTTCGCACTTTTAAATCCACGCAGAACTTCCGGCGCGACCATCGCGGCAGCACCGACGGCGCCGGGGACGGCGCTGACAAATACGCGCGCGCCCGGCACATGACGGCGGACGGCCTGCGTGAACGCGCGCCGATAGCCCGGCTCTTTCTCAAGAATGCTGCCCACGATGGCGACGCCCGGGGCTTTGAGCTTCAATCGTTTTGCCAACCAGCCCACGCGCGCGCCCAGCGCCTGCGCGCCTTTTTTGATGACTTGCTGCGCCCCGGCATCTCCACACCGCGCCGCTTCAAAGACCAGCGGCGCGAATGAGGCGAGCGGGCCGGCGCCAGTCACGTAGCGTTCTAAAATCCAAGAGCACAGATCAACCAAGTTTTTTTGACGAGTGGCGCGCAGCAACATTTTCGCCAAGAGGCTTGTCTGAGCGGTTTGATCGTAATGGCTGTAGGTGATCTCGAGCGCTTCCCGAACAATTCCGTAGCCGCTACCCGCATCGGAAAAAAGATGCCCCCACCCACCGGCCCGCTGGCAGCGACCGCGCGCACGTCCAAAAACATTCGACCCCGTGCCAGCAATCACGCCGATGCCGTCCCCCACCCCGAATGCGCCGCCCATGAGAGAATGGGTATCTTCACCCGCTCGCACTTTTTTTGCCGTTGGCCAGACGCGACGCAGCAGCGACTCAATTTGATGCGCTTCCTTCAAAGTGTGACAGCCGGCAAACGCGCCGCCCACGCCTGTCACTTGGCGCGTGCGCGCGCCCAGCGACTTGGAAACTGAACGCAACACTCCCTCAAAGCGCTTAGATCCCACAGTGATAAAATTACTCGAACCCGCCTGCCCGGTCGCGACTATACGCCCCGCTTTCGTGACGAGCGCCCACGTGGTTTTGGTCCCGCCGCCTTCGATACCGAGGATGAGCGGCTCACTGCGGGATTGCGAAGCGGGCGTCTTTCGAGAAGATTGTTTTGGCATGGCGAAAAAACCGGGAATATCGCGGGAACGTTATCGCGAATTGATCGCGCGTTTGCAAGAACTTGATCGGGCGTACTACGTCGATGCGGCGCCGCTGGTTTCGGACGGGGAATACGACGCGCTGTACCAGGAGGCGGCGGCAATCGAGAGCGCGCATCCGGATTGGACGGCGGTCGATTCTCCCACGCAGCGCGTGGGCGGGGAACCGCTGGCCGAGTTCGCGCAGGTTCGGCATGCCGTGCCGATGCAGAGCCTGGATAACACGTATTTTATCGACGACACCGAAAAGCAAAAAGGACTGCGCTCGTTTCTCGACCGCGTACGCAAGGACCTGGAGGGCGCGTCCGCCGCTTTTACGGTGGAGCCAAAAATCGACGGTGTAGCAGTGACGTTGCGGTACGAGAAGGGCCGATTTGTAATGGGCGCGACGCGCGGCGACGGCGCGACGGGCGATGACATCACCGTGAACCTGCGCACGATCCGCAACCTGCCGCTGACACTCTCCCAAGCACCCGCGGTACTGGAGGTGCGCGGTGAAGTTTATTTTCCGCACGCAGGATTTGAAAAGCTCAACGCCAAGCGGAAGGAAGCCGGCGACCCCACGTTTGCCAATCCGCGCAATGCGGCGGCCGGAACGCTCAAGCTGCTCGATTCCAAGATCGTCGCGCAGCGGCCGCTGGCAATTCTGTGTTACGGCCCGGGAGAGCTCAGCGGCGTAGATTGCAACACACAAAGCGAGTGGTTCCGGCTGCAGAAGCGCCTCGGCCTGCCGACGCCGACGCTGTGGCGGCGTTGCGAAGATACAGCGACGGTTCTTGCTGCTATCGGTGAAATCGATGCGAAGCGCGGCGCGCTCGCGTACGAGACGGATGGCGCGGTCGTAAAGCTCGATGACTGGCGGCAGCGCGCGCAGCTGGGCTCAACCGCCAAGGCGCCGCGATGGGCGGTTGCCTATAAATACTCCGCGCTGCAAGCGACGACGACGCTCGAGCGCGTCACCTTCCAAGTCGGCCGCACGGGTGTCATCACTCCCGTCGCCGAGCTCGCGCCCGTCCTGCTGGCAGGGTCGACCGTCTCGCGCGCGACGCTGCACAATTTTGAAGAAGTGCGCCGCAAGGACATCCGCGTCGGCGATCGGGTCGTAATCGAAAAGGCCGGGGAGGTGATCCCCGCGGTCGTCAAGCCGCTGACAGAGGAGCGCAGCGGCCGCGAAAAAAAAATCCGGCCGCCGTCAGCATGCCCCGTATGCGAAACACCCTTAATACAGGAAGAGATTTTTCTCCGCTGTCCCAATCCCGCGTGCCCGGAAAAACTCAAGCGCGGCCTGTTGCACTTTGCGCACCGCGGCGCGATGGATATTGAGGGCCTGGGCGAGGCACTGGTGGAACAACTCGTGGAACAAAAACTCGTGCGCGGACCTGCCGACTTGTACGCGCTGACCGCCGAGCAGCTGGCGGGGTTGGAGCGCATGGCGGAAAAATCTGCCGCAAACTTAATCGCCGGGATCGAAGCAAGCAAAACACGCGAGCTGTGGCGGCTGCTCTTTGGCCTGGGGATTTTGCACGTCGGCGAAGGCGTCGCGCGCGCGCTCACGGGCCGGTACGCGGACTGGCGGTCGCTGGCACAAGCTACGGCCGAAGAGCTGCAGGGAATTCCGGACGTAGGAAAAGTCGTCGCCGAGAGTGTAGTCGATTATTTTGCTAATCCACTCCACCGCGCGGCGCTCGAAAAGATGGAAGCGCGTGGACTGCGGCTCACCGTTTCCCAGCCGGTCGCGGCGATTTCAACCGCGCTGGCAGGCAAGATGGTCGTGATTACAGGGACGCTCTCCTGCCCCCGGAACGAGATTGCGGACCTGATCCGCTCAGCCGGCGGAAAGGTCGCCTCCGCCGTCAGCAAAAAGACCGGCTACCTGGTCGTCGGCGAAAACCCCGGCTCGAAGCTGGAGGAAGCGCACCTGCATGGTGTCCCGGTCCTCTCTGAAAAACAATTGCGCGCGCTTGTCGAAACGCCAACAGCAAACTAGAAGAAAAGAAGCCCTATGAAACTTCTCCGACGCCATGTCTTGAATACAGTTCCTCTCCTCGCTCTGTGTGCGGTCTTCATTTTTGAAACGACCCACGCTCAATCCCCCGGCGATTTGGAGGATGCGCGGGCGGAGCGGACTAAGCTGCTGCGCGCGGCGGATCAGATCGAGCTTTTCACGCAGCAGGCGGAGACGCAGCGGACGGAAATCGCCGCACTGCAGACTCAGGTGACCGACCTTAAATCACAGCTGGCCGCGCAAACCCAGGAGCTCGCTGCTATCCGCGCGGCGCTGGAAAAATCTGAAGTTGCCCGGGCCAAGGAACGCGAGACGCTGCTGGCCGAGGTCTCCAAGCTTGTCGCGGGACATTCGTCCCCGCCTGCGTCCATTGCCGCCGCCTCCCCACCCATCACAACGCCTGCCGCGCCTTCCGCAGGCAGCGCCAAAGAAAAAGGCTACTGGCACACGGTCGAGTCCGGCCAGACGCTCTCGGCCATTGCTGCCGCGTATCAAGAGCAGGGCGTCCACGTCACCGTCGAGGAGCTCCGCCGCAAGAATAAGCTCTCGAAAGACGCGAAGCTTAAAGTGGGACAGAAGCTTTTTATCCCTAAGGAGTAGCCGTCCTTAGCGACGCCCCGCCCCACGCGGAATCACCTGCGTTTCTTTGGGCGTAGTGGGCTGAGTGCTGGTCGGTGTAACCGCGTAAGCCTGATCGTCCGCCTTGCCGTCCGTCCAGCGGATGGCGAGTGCGCGCGCCTTCTGGTAATTCTCAGCCCCCCACTGCGGCACATCCTGTATGCCGTTGCTGGTAATGAGAATCGCGTGCGCGCCGAGCTCAGCTCCCTCTTTTTGCATGGCCCGGTACATCGCGTCTTCTGAAGCCAAAGCCGCGCCGCGGCTGCTGACTTGCCCAATCACCTTGTAGGGGCGCGCCGGTTTCTCAAAAAGAATCTCAACCGACGAAGAGGCGGTTGGCTGATAGAGTGTGGCACTGGTGCGCGTTGCCGAGCCGGTTGTGCATCCCGCCGTGATCGCGACAACACCGATGACACATAAGAAGGAAAGGAGGTTCTTCATAGAGGCTTCAATCTGCCGCGCCATCTTGGGTGCGCACAAGAAAGAAAAGAGAGCCCGGAAGAAGCTCGCGCGGCCTTTCCCACGAGGCTTGCGGCAAGAGCGAGCAAGCCGCTAGCTTCGGGCGAAGCTTCAAACACACGCGCCTCACCCCATGTCCTCAGAACCTCTTCTCATCCAGGCCGGCCGGCCGCAGGCGCATTACTGGCGTGACTTGTGGCGGCACCGGGAGCTGTTTTACTTTCTGGCGTGGCGCGATGTGCTGGTGCGCTACAAACAGACGGTGCTGGGTGTTGGATGGACGATCCTGCGGCCGCTGCTCACGGTGCTCATCTTCTGCCTGATTTTCGGCAAGCTGGCGCGCTTCCCGTCCGGCGGCGTGCCGTACTCGCTGTTTGTGCTGGCGGCTCTGATCCCGTGGCAGCTGTTCTCCGCGGGGTTGGGAGCGGGCGGCGAGAGCTTGCTCAATAATGCGCACTTGGTTTCCAAAGTTTACTTTCCCCGGCTCATCATTCCCGCGAGCGCTGTTCTGGTGGCGCTCCTGGATTTCCTCATTACCGGCGTGCTGCTAGTCCTCCTCATGCTCTGGTATGGAGTGGCGCCCGCCGGCCCGGTGTGGATGCTTCCCGCGTTTATCTTGCTAGCCGCCGCCGGAGCGTTCGCCACCGCGCTCTGGATTTCCGCGCTCAACGTCCGCTACCGCGATTGGCGCGCGGTAACGCCGTTCCTTATTCAAGTCGGCACTTACCTCTCGCCGGTTGGATTTGCAGCCAGTCTGGTGCCCGAGCGCTGGCGGCCGCTCTATGATCTCAACCCTGCTGTCGGGATTATCGAGGGATTTCGTTGGTCTCTTTTTGGAGCAGCGCACGCACCGTCAGTAGCGACGATCGGCAGCAGCGTCGCGGTGATCGGCCTGCTTTTAATCACCGGCCTGATTTTTTTCCGTAAAACGGAGCGCATTTTCGCGGACGTGATTTAACGCTTTGAAATTAAATTTATGAAAGAGTTTTTAGACTCCGTCGCCGAGCAGCTGCTGCATTCCTACCACCACCAGGGCGGAATTAATCCGATCGATCGGCACCACCTCCCGTCCAAGCACGCGGTGATCGAGCTGACGCAGAACCTGCTCGCGATTCTTTTCCCCGGCTTTTTGTCCGATGAAATTTTGCGCCTCAACGATCTAGCCGATCAGACGCGCTCACGCCTCAAGGGCCTTCACCGCGCGCTGCATCAAGAGGTGACCAAAAGCCTGCAGTACCAACCAGTCGAAGGCGCCACAGCCGACGCGCTCACGCAAGAATTCATGGCGGCCTTGCCCGATCTGCGGACTGTCGTCCTGAGCGATGTACAGGCGGCGCATGACGGCGATCCGGCCGCAACGGGCATTGAAGAAATCATCCTGGCGTACCCGGGCGTGCTGGCGATCGCGGTGCAGCGACTCGCACATTGGTTCTACGTCAAGAATATCAAGCTGATTCCGCGCATCATGACCGAGTGGGCGCACGACCGGACGGGGATCGACTTGCATCCAGGCGCTTGCATCGCGCCATCCTTTTTTATCGACCACGGCACGGGCGTTGTCGTGGCGGAGACCTCCATCATCGGCCCGCGTGCGCGACTCTATCAGGGTGTGACGCTCGCGGCCGCGTTCTCCGAGACTAAGATCGCGCGCGATGCGCAAGGTCATGCCGCATCCGGCCGCCGCCACCCTGAACTGGAAGAAGATGTCACTATCTTTGCCGGAGCGACACTGCTGGGCAACATCACCGTCGGCGCGCGGAGCATCATTGGCGCAAATGTGTGGCTGACTCAGTCGGTTCCGTCCGACTCCGTTGTCTTGATGGAAGATCAAAAGCGGCGCATTTATTCCCGCGGCGAAAAGTCCGTGCCGGAAGTCGCAACGGCCGAGGGCCATCACGAGCAGTAACGCTGGAGAGCCGCCGCGTATGCAGCGTCATTATCTCGATTATAACGCGACCACCCCGCTCGCTCCCGCGGTGCGCGCAGCGATGGACGCGCATGAGAACACGCTGCTGGGCAACCCTTCCAGCTTGCACGCCGAAGGCCGGCGCGCCCGGGCGATGATCGATGACGCGCGCGACCGCGTTGCCGCTTGGCTAGGGGCCAGGCCCTCCGAAATTATTTTCACCTCCGGCGGGACCGAGAGCAATAACCTCGCCGTCAAAGGCCTCGCGCGGGCGCACGCGCACCGCGGCCGGCACCTCGTCACCAGCGCGGGTGAGCACCATGCCGTGCTGGAAGCGTTTGAGTCGTTGGAGAAGCACGAAGGATTTTCTGTCACCTATCTCCCGCTTTCGGCCGATGGACGAACAGATCCCGAGCAGCTCCGCGCTGCGCTGACGCCCAAAACAACGCTCGTCTCGATCATGAGCGCGAACAATGAGACAGGCGTGCGGCAATCGGTTGAAGCGCTCGGCGCGATTTGTAAAGCCGCAGGCGTCCTGTTCCATTGCGATGCGGTGCAGAGCGCTGGCAAAGAAAAACTCGAGCTCGGCAAATGGAACACTGCCGCGCTTTCCGTCACCGCACATAAATTCCACGGACCGCCGGGCGTCGGCGTGCTCTATCTGCGTTCGGGCGTTGCGCTGCAGCGATTGCTCGACGGCGGCACGCAGGAGAACGAGCGGCGTCCAGGAACAGAAAATGCGATCGCGATTGCCGGTTTCGCCGAAGCTGCAGCGCGCAGCGACGCGCATCTGGGTGCAGAAGCTGCGCGTCAGTTTGAATGGATTGAAGCACTCTGGAAAAATCTGCAGCGCTGTCCCGGCATCCGCCGCAATGGGGATGCCTCCGAGCGCCTAGCTAACACACTCAACTTCAGCGTCGAGGGTTTGCAGGGAGAATCGCTCCTCATCGGTTTGGACCTCGCAGGCCTCGCCGTCTCAAGCGGCTCGGCATGTCTGGTTGGCTCAGTCAAACGCTCGCACGTCCTGCGCACGATGGGACTTTCCGATAGGCAGACCGAAGCGACGGTACGCGTCTCCATCGGACCGGAGACGGTTGCGCCGCCCGAAGAAATCGCTACGACGATTCTTAGCGTCATCGAGCAGCAGCGCGCTGCGAAATCCGGCCGATAAAATTATTTCGCTTTTTGCGCCGCTTCCCAAAGCGCGCCGAAACCTTCGCGGAAAGTCGGGTAGCGCAGCTGCCAGCCCGTCGCTCGCAACGCGGCGTTGGAGACGCGCTTGTTGATCGGCCCCGGCTTACGATTCTCCGGCGGCTCGGCAAACGGCGGAACCGGCTGGCCAGCGATCGCCGCGCAGCCTTCGTAATACTCAAGCATGGTCACAGGCAAGTCGTCGCACACGTGGAAAATTTTGCCGGCGCGCACCGTCTCCGGCTGCTCCATCAGATGCAGGATCGCTCCGGCTAAATCATCCCGGTGAATGTAGTTGAGCCAGCGCGAGCCGTCGCCTTCGATCTTCGCTTCGCCCGCCAGCAATTTCTGCCACAGCATCCCGCGCGTCGGGCCGTAGATGCCAACCGCGCGCAGAACGGTCCCACCCGCATCCAGCGCCAGCTGTTCGGCCTCCAGTAGAATGCGGCCCGTTTCCCCCGGCGGCTCGGTGGGGGCGTTTTCATCAATCCACTCCCCCGTCTCTTGGCCATACACGGAAGTCGCCGAGACAAAAAACAGGCCGCGTGTTGGACGAACATGCGCGAGCGTCTGCCCCAGCGTTTCCACATAGGCGCGGCGATACTCGGCCGGTTCCCACCCGCGCGCGGCGGCGCAGTGGACGACCCACGCCGGTGCTTCCGGAATTTGCCCCGCGTCGATCGCGTTCCGCCACGCTTCGGCATCCGCCGCATCGCCCGCGAACGCGCGCCCGCCCGCCGCTTCGATCCGCGCTGCCGTTTCGGGCGTACGAACCCATCCCGCGGTGGATGTCCCGCGCGCGCTGAGCATCTCGGCAAGCGCCTGACCCAAATATCCCATCCCGACAATCAAGCAGTCCGCGTGCGCGGGAGATTTAACAGTAGATGATATCGTTACGGGAGCGCTCTTGGGCATAGCTCCAAGCATAAAAGCACGGCTCCACTCCGCCAGCGGATTATGAAGAAAAATTCATGTTGTCGTTCCCTACTCGCTGCGGTATTTCCCTCCCAACCTCGAAAGGAATAAAGGAGTATATAAGAATATGCGTGGATGCAGAAGAAGAGGTCCTACGGACAACGATCAATTAAGCGCGATGGCGCAATTTGCACGTCGCAATGGCATTTCCGTCAGCGATATTCCTAGATTTTTGTGTTCTAACGCATGGCTACCGCGCAAAAGAACGCGTGCGATACGTCCTGAGAGCGCTGTTACGAACGCTTTGAGCGTTCCGCTTCCTGCACCCCTTACCGCTTCTATAGGCACTGCTGTGTCTGCTCGAAGCCTTTAACGCTGTAAGCGGGGACGCTTGGCATTTGCGCGCCCGGCTGTCAACGTGGCAGGCGTGGAATTTTGTCTCGAAAGCCCATTCCAGCCGCAGGGTGACCAGCCCCGCGCGATTGAAGCGCTGATGGCCCGGCTGCGCGCCGGCGAGCCGCATAGCGTGCTGCTGGGCGTCACCGGCTCGGGGAAGACCTTTACGCTGGCCAACGTCATCGCGCAGCTACGTCGGCCGACGCTGATTCTCTCGCACAACAAGACGCTCGCGGCGCAGCTCTACAGCGAGTTCCGCCAGTTCTTTCCGCAGAACGCAGTCGAATACTTCGTCTCCTACTTCGACTACTACCAGCCAGAGGCGTACCTCCCGGCCAGCGACACTTACATTGAAAAAGACAGCAGCATCAACGACGATATCGACCGCCTACGCCTCTCGGCTACCAGCAGCCTGCTGACGCGGCGGGATGTGATCGTGGTCGCGAGCGTCTCGTGCATCTACGGCCTGGGCTCGCCTGAAGATTATCAGCAGATGCTCTGTCTGCTCGAACGCGGCAAGCCGATGAGTCGAGAGCATCTGCTGGGCCGCCTGGTCGAAATGCTCTACGAGCGCAATGATGTCGCGCCAAACCGTGGCAAATTCCGCGTCCGAGGCGAAGTGGTGGAAATTTATCCCGCATACGACGAGCGCGGTCTGCGCGTCGAGTTCTTCGGCGACGAGATCGAATCGCTCCGGCATTTTGATCCGCTTACCGGCAACGCGCTTGGGCAGCCGGTGGAGCGCTTCATCCTTTTTCCGGCGCGGCATTACGTTACCCCGCACGACAAGCTGCGGCGCGCTATCGGGACGATCCGCACCGAGCTCAAGGAGCGAATCGCCGAACTCGAATCGCAGGAAAGGCTCGTCGAGGCGCAGCGGCTCAAAATCCGAACGCAGTATGACTTGGAGCTGATGGAGGAGCTCGGCTTTTGCAAAGGGATTGAAAACTACTCTCGCCACCTCAGCGGCCGCCCCGCCGGCTCGCAGCCCTCAACGCTGCTCGAATTTTTTCCGGATGACTTTCTGGCCGTGATCGACGAATCGCATGCCACCGTCCCGCAGGTTGGCGCAATGTACGAGGGCGACCGCTCGCGTAAAAAAATCCTCGTGGAGCACGGCTTCCGTTTGCCGTCTGCGCTCGACAACCGGCCGCTCAAATTTGCCGAGTTTGAGGCAATCCTCAAACAGATCATCTATGTTTCCGCGACGCCGGGACCCTACGAGCTCAAAAAAACTGGTAGCGCCGTCGTGGAGCAGATCATTCGGCCGACGGGACTGCTCGATCCGCAAATCGTCATCGAGCCGCTCAAGGGACAAATCGACAACTTGATCGCACGGGCCCGCGAACGCGTCGCGCTCGGAGAGCGCGTCTTGGTGACGACGCTCACCAAAAAAACCGCGGAGGATCTGGCCGACTATCTGCGCGACCTGGGTATCCGCGTTCAGTATCTACATTCGGAGATCGATGCCATCGAGCGGGTGGAAATTCTGCGCGCGCTCCGCGGCGGGAGCTGTGATGTGCTCGTTGGCATCAATTTGCTGCGCGAAGGACTCGACCTGCCGGAAGTTTCGTTGGTCGCGATCCTGGATGCGGACAAGGAAGGTTTTCTACGCTCGGCCACCTCCCTTATCCAAACCGCGGGCCGCGCGGCGCGACATCTCAACGGCCAAGTGGTGCTGTACGCAGATAAAATCACCAACTCCATCCAAGAGCTGCTCTCGATCACCGAACGGCGCCGGAAAATTCAGCAAGAGTACAACGAGAAGCACGGGATCACGCCGCACTCGGTTTCACGCCCCGTGCAGGAAGGCCTGCGTGCGATTACCAACGCCAACTCCGGCGAATCCAAATCGCCGGGACTGCCGACGCTGGTCCTTGCCTCGCTTGCAGATGCGGACCTGGCAGGCGTGCTCGAAGACCTGGATGCCCAAATGCGCAAAGCTTCCGCCGGCTTGGAGTACGAACGAGCGGCGCACCTGCGAGATCAAATCGCCGAACTGCGCCGACAATCGGAACCGGGCGCTGCGGCCAGCGCCGCTGACAAGGCGCCTTTGAGCGCAGTCAAAAAACCGACAGCGCGTAAGTCGGGACGCAAATCCGCTTCTTAAGACTGCGGGCCCGTGCTAACGACGAACCGTCACTTTCACTTCGGCGCTGAATTCTTTTGCCGCTTCTACCACTTTCTTCTCGGAAACTTCGTTGCGGTCGTAATCGATTACCGCTTGGGTCATCGCGTCATCCATTTTAATGCGGAGCATGCCGGGGACCAACGCGAGCTTGAGTTTGAGCTTTTCCGCGTCTGCCGAATCCTTCAGGCCGGAAAGCTTCAGCGTCACCGTTTTGGTCTGAATGATGCGGGGCGGTTTTTGATCCACCGAATTGAGCGCCGCCAGGGTCTTTTCAATCTGCTGCACTTCGGCAGGAGAGGGAGGCGGCGTCAGTGTTTTTGAGGCGGTGATCGGCTGCCCTTGGGGTTTGCACCCCAAAAAAAGAAGGGCGCTCAGTGCGGCCAAAAAGGCCGTGGACCGGAAGCGGTTGCTCATATTTTTAGGCTCGCTCAAGGGGTGATTTTTGACAAGACCGTTCATCGACGTGCCACCCCGCCCACTTAAACCGACGGGGAAGAAGGCGGCGTTTTCTTCTTGGAAGACACGTCTTCATCCGCATCTTCCGTTTTTCCTTTTTTAAATTCGCTGACCGTTTTTCCTAGACTACGGGCCAGCTCGGGTAGTTTGCGGCCGCCAAAAATAAGCACCACGATGGCCAGCACAATCAGCCATTCCGACCCGCTGGGCAATCCAAGCGCGAAGAAAAGATTCATAACTGTCGAACGCTCGACGCTTCAAACCCTACGCCTCCTCAGCCTGCTTGCCAATGATGAAATCCGAGACGCGTGAATGTGATACAGATCAACCAGATGATTTTTTCGGACGCTTTTCGCCGATTGCGGTAAAGATTTCTCGCAGCCGTCCGATAAGAAAAGCCGCCACCTTCTGTATGCCTCCTTCTCTTTCTCCGCCGCAGCTGCCATTGCACGCACTCCGCCCGCTTTCGGACCCGGAACGCGCCAAGCTCGATCGCTTGGCACAGCATCATGGCATGAACCCGGCATATTTACGCACGATCGTATTTGAAGCAGGCACCGCTCACTTCCCGATAACCGATGGCGGTACGGCCCCCGTTCCGGCAGGAATTACAGAAGCAGTACAAATGCTCTGCAGCCACGAGGCGGTGCGGCATCCGCTGGGAATCCCAACGATGCATCAAGAAAAACAATCTTCGCCGCCACTCGTTCTGGCGTGGACCGAAGGAGCGCCCGTTTCTGGAACGGAAAATGCTCCGCCGCCCCCCTCTTTTCTGCTAATGCAACGCGTGGCGGTTGAAGCTGACCCCAAAAACAGATCTACAGCTCCTCTTGTCGTCGGCCGATGCGATGCGCAGGGCAAGCTCCACGGCGATGAGCACGCCCTCGCCTGGGCTGTTACAGGGGCCGGCGGCTCTCTATTATATGGCGAACGCTGGCAGCACGGGCAGCCGGGCGCGCAAGAAGGCTGGCCCATTCGCGTAGGGCAGAAGTTTCCCGGCAATCCCAAAGCCGCATGGGTTGAAGGATATCCTGCTCCCCATCCAGGCCAACCGGCCACACTCCCGCTAAAATTGGAAAACGGAAGGCCATTCAGTCCCGCATTTCTTCCAGCGACGTTAGGATTTCAATATACACCTTCTAATCATCTCGCTTTGGCTTGGCTCGAGCAAAGAAATTGGCTGAGGTCCACCTTCCCGCCGCCAAATAACGCACAACAGCAATTCGTCTATGCGCCCGGTGCTCCTAAGCCCGCATTCGCCAGTTGCGCCGCTTCTTTTGATCCGCGGGCCCGTGCTCGGATACAAAGTCTCGTGCAAGACTGGCCGCTTGAACCTGCTGCTAGAACTCATGCGTTCGGCGTAGGCCGCTCACGCTTCTTCTGAAAAAACTCCTGAAGGAGTGCTAACGACTCCACCGCACCAACGCCGGTCGTCACCGGGCAACGGTGGTTTAAGCCCGGCACTGTCAAGAGGTCAAACGCCCCGCCCAGCGCCCCGGCTTTGGGATCAGTCACGCCAAAGACCACCCGGCCGACGCGCGAATTGACCACCGCTCCGGCGCACATCGGACACGGCTCCTTCGTCACGTAGAGCGTGCAGTCGGTTAGCCGCCAGTCGCCCACCGCACTCTGCGCCTGGGTAATCGCCAGCATCTCCGCGTGCGCGGTCGCATCTTTGAGCAATTCGGTCTGATTGTGGGCCCGACCGATCACGATCCCCTCCGCGTTCACGATCACCGCACCCACGGGCACCTCCTCCGCCTCAAACGCCTTGCGCGCCTGCCGCAGTGCTTCAGCCATAAAGCGGTCATCGGAAAAGCCGGAGATATCCATACCGCGCGCATCTTATCAGCCTTTGCCCTCCACCCCAGCCAGAAATTTCTTTAACGGGACGCGACCCCAGGTACGATTGGAGCGTGGACACCGCGCTCTATCAGCAGCTCCGTGCGGGCACCGCCGCAATCTATCCTCTCGGCGAGCGCTCGCTCTGGAAGCTCTCCGGCCCCGATCGCGGCCGATATTTGAACGGCCAGACGACCAATGATGTAAAAAAATTGCAGCCCGGACACGCGCTCTATGCCGGAATTTGCAACGCGAAGGGCAAGCTCGTCGGCGACCTGACCATCGCCGCCGGCCCCGACGCGCTCTGGCTAGAAACGGTGCCGGAATTGCGCGAAACGCTCGGGCCTCGGCTGGAGCGCTACCTCATTGCGGACGATGCGAGCTTGGAAGACGTCACCGGGCAATGGCACGTCACGCACCTGTTTGGCAGCAATCCGCCGACCGAATTAAGCGATGGCGTAATGGCATTTTCTTATCCGCGCTTTGGTTTACCCGGCTGGGATGTTTGGACGACAAGTCCACCCGTTGGCAGCCACGGCGCCTCGGAAGTCCCAAGTGAAATCGCCGAAGCGCTGCGCATCGAGCACGGCATCGCGCAGTGGGGCCGCGAGATGGATGAAAACTCCCTCGCGCCCGAAGCGCTGACGGAGCACCGTGCCATCTCCTACACCAAAGGCTGCTACGTGGGCCAGGAGGTGATCTCCCGCCTCGAGAGCGTCGGCCACGTCAATAAAGAGCTGCGCGTTCTCGCCGTCGAAGGGGATGCCGCGCCCGCCGTCGACGCGGAAGTGACCGACGCCGAGGGCAAGCGTGCCGGCAAGATTACTTCCGTCACTTTTTCGCCCGCTCTAGGCGGTTATTTGGCGCTGGGGCTCATTGCGCGGAACGCCACAACTCCCGGAACAACGCTCTCTGCTGACGGCAAGCGCCTCACCGTCATTGCACCGCCGCTGTCGTGGCAGGCGAGCGCGTCTCCAGCCACCGCATCCGCTTAAGAGATTTTATCTCCCAAATCCTCCCCTCATTCCATTCCTATGTTTCATCGCTTCCTCCTCACTCTCCTGAGCGCGCTCCTTCTCACCGCCTGCGCTTCCAACGCTCCCATGGCCGTGCAATCCAAACGCGATGCCGCTACGGATGGACCGCAGATCCAAACTCAGGAACCGACAGCTCAAAAAAATTCCCGCTAAATTCGCTCACTTGCTTCGCCTATGAAAAATTCCTTCTTCAAACCGAATCTTGAACCGACAGGCCGGCTTGTGCGCGCCGTCGCGGGGCTGGTCATTTTCAACGCGGCGCTGGTCGCCGCCGTGGTGGGAGGATCGCCCGCGCTGACGATCTCTTTGGCCATTATCTCCGCATTCCTTTTCTTCCAAGCCGTCCGCGGCTGGTGCCTGATGCGCGCGTGCGGCATCAAAACCAAGTTGTAGAAGCGGGGCGCGTAACCGATGAAAAAAAAAGTACTCCGACCGCTGCGCAGCTTTGTTCTTTTATTTTTAGCCGCTGCGCTTTGCTGCAACCCTGCCCTCACGCACGCCGCCGAACCGCTGCGGGTGGAAGTGGGCCAAATCCCGCTGCTGTGGTTCTCGCAACCATCCGTGATCAAGGGCGAAGGCTGGGACCGGGAGGCAGGGCTGGATTTATCGCTGCAAATCTTCCCGGGTCCGCCGCCCATGATCCAGGCGTTCGCGGGCGGCAAGCTCGACGTCCTGTATAATAACGTCGCCGCGGCGCTTATCTTAAAAGACAAAGGCGTCGACATCCAAGTGCTGGCCGGCTCTCTCCGGGGCGATACGCTGCTCATCGGCCGCGCGCCGCTCACCGACATGGCCAAGGCGCTTGGACCTGTGGAGGCCATCCGCAAGCGTGCGCAGGAGCTCGGCCGGCCGCTCAAGCTGGCTACCTACCCCAAGGGAAGCCTGGGCGACATCATCGTTCGCCGGTGGGTCGAGGCCGCGTTCGGTGCGGACCAAAAACTGGTCGAGATTATCAACACCGGTTCGCACGAGCTCTACCAGCAAGCGATCCTCAGCGAGAGCGTCGACCTCATCTCCGCCTACTGGGAGATCCTCGTTAATTTCTCGCAGAAAGATCCGCGGCTGGGATTAATCGCCCGGCCCGAAGTCCTGATGGCCAACCAGCCCGGCGGCATCGTCGGCGTGCGCGGCTCATTTGCACGGGCGCACCCCGGGGCAGCGCAAAAACTTCTCGAGCTCCACCGCCGCGCCACGCGCTTCGTCCGTGAAAACCCGGCACGCGCGGCGGCGCATTTCCATAAATACGTTGCGCACGGGCTCGTGGATGAAAAAGTACTGGAAGATTCCATCCGCATCGCACCCGAGCGCTTTGATGATCGGCTGGGCCCCTTGCGCGCGTCGATCCAAACTATCGCCGATTTTATGGTGGGGCATGGGTACCTGTCGAAGCCAACAGACGCGGCCCGCATTGTACCTGTCGATTGAAGCGTGGTAGAGTAACCGCGCTTTGATGTCCACTCCCCCACCACCGCCTGCAGGCGCAGAACGCGCGTGTTTATACGATTCGCCTCCCGAAGCGTGGGACCTGGGCCCAGAGCCGCAGCCCAAGTACCGCCGCGACCAGGTGCGCGAGTGGGTCTATTCTAAGCGCGCAACGTCGTTTGAGGAGATGGCCAACGTCCCGGCGACGCTGCGCACGCACTTGGCAGCGCGCTATCATCTGCAACCGCTCGCTCTTGAGAAGGTCCAGGGCTCGGCTGACACGACGCGCAAATACCTCTGGCGCCTATTGCGCGGCGATTTTGTTGAAAGCGTCCTAATCCCCGCGACCGTCGGGCGCGACGGCATCCGCGCGAGCCGGTGGACGCTCTGCGTCTCCTCGCAGGTCGGCTGCGCGTACGGCTGCAAATTTTGCGCCAGCGGCCTGGACGGCTGGAAGCGGCACCTCTCGCCCGGAGAGATCATCGCGCAGGTGATCGAGGCCGAGCGCCACGCCGGCGTCCGCGTGGACAACCTCGTCTTTATGGGGATGGGCGAGCCAATGGCCAACTTCCCGAACGTGCGGCAGGCGATTGATGCGCTCAACGCGCCATGGGGCCTTGCGATCGGCGCACGGCACATCACCGTCTCCACCAGCGGCCTTGTCCCGCAAATCTTGGAGCTGGCGCGCGATCCGCGGCAAATTCGTCTCGCGATCTCGCTTCACGCCGCGACCGACGAGGTCCGCGAGAAGATCATGCCGATCAACCGCAAGTACCCGCTCGCGAAGCTCCTGGATGCCTGCGCCCAGTACGCGGAACGCAAACCGCACGCCCTCACCTTCGAGTACATCCTCATCGACGGCATCAATGATTCACTGGCCCAAGCCCAAGCGCTGGCCCGCCATGCGCAGCGCGTGGATGCAAAAGTGAACCTGATCCCGTACAACACGGTCGAGGGCCTTTCCTGGAAGCGTCCGCCCGAGGAAACGATCAACGCGTTCGCGCGGGAGGTCGTCCGCCTGGGCGGCCGCGCCACCGTCCGCCGTGAAAAAGGCCATGATATCGACGCCGCCTGCGGCCAGCTCCGCCTCAAACAGATACGGGAGGGGGCTTAGAGAAAAGAGCAGGACTTTTTCTTTCCCACGCGATAACCCTAAAGAAGCATCCTTTCACCCATTCATTCTAAAAAGGAATTTTTATATGGCCAATCATCCAGCAAGCGCAGAACAACCAGGCAAAGAAGGCATGCCCAAGCCCTCTGTCCGCACATCAAGCTTACCCGTAGGCCCAGCACTTACTATGTATCTGTACAAGTGGCCCACGCGATCTCCTGTATTACTCATCGATTTTGGACCGAACAGATTACGCTAGCGGCGCTTCAGTCTAAGGATAGGTTTATCCATGAAAAACTAGGCTGACTTTTTGGCGGCGGCGCGGTAATCGGCATACAACCGCGGCCGCCCCCGAAGCAGTCGCATTTTAAATTTTATCAGGAGATTTTATATGATTAATGAGCTTACTGTGGATAACATGTCACAAGACCTGAGCGAAGGTGCCTTTGCGTTCAATCAATTGACAGCAGCACTGGGGTTGCCAGACGCAAAGCCATCACATGTCAGCTTCGACCATTCACCATCAGGTGCTAGGGGGGTTTTTGAATTGGACCCTGCCAAAACCGAATGCTCCTTCGGGCGGCTGGAATCAGTATCTGTCGTAGTGAACAGTGGGCAATCGACTGCTCTGCCAAACTGTACTCTCGCTTTTTCTCCGGTAGAGAGAGGCCTTACCAAGCAACCTCCTGCAACATATACCGGTCCGCTTCCAGCGCTTCTGGAACAAATTGCGGCTGGGCAACTTGTAGGTTCCGTGCCACCCGGCAAGGTTGATCGGGCTGTGGACGCAGCAGCCGTACAATCTCGCCTCCAACCTGCCGTCAGTGAGGTAGCCAGCCTCCTGGCCGCTGCTCCGGCAGGAGCCATTGTGGTGGAGCGCGACCCTGTGTGGGCCGGCTCCAACTCTTAAAACCCGGGCGGCATCCGTTATCGCCAGGTCGATACCCCTTTAAGCCGCCGGCGGCTTGCCGCGCGTGAGGAAGGAAATGAGCGCCAGAATCAGGAAGACGACAAACAGGATCTTGGCGATCGAGGCCGCGGTTCCGGCAATCCCACCGAATCCGAAGACGGCGGCGATGATCGCGATGATTAAAAAGACAACGGCGTAGTGAAGCATAGAATCTCCTAGAAGAGTGGGTTAAAGTGACGTCCGTGACTGTACCTTGTGTTCAATCCAGAGCGCTAATGAATATTCGTGCCTGCTCCCAACCTCGCGCTTAAAAAAATCAGGCCTGACTAATTTAAAGCCGCCTGCGTCACTCGCCGGTGGACGCGTTTCCCTCATCCGAAGACCCATCTGCCGACGCCGGTAAATCGGGAGCATCAGAAAGTGGCGTGCTGGAGACAGCCGTGTCGTTCATTCCAGGGCTTGGTTCCGAAGGGGCCTCCGCCGGCAGTTCCTTACCCGAAAGCACTGAAGAAGCTTGGGGCCCGGCAGCCGCTTCCGGCTTCAACCCGGGCTCCAGCGGAGACTTTTGAGTAGCAGGACTCGGTGCCGCCGCCCGGTCGGGATCGGCAGCGGGCACGGATTTTGGCGCAGATTTTTCCGTCTTCTCAGGCGCAATGTGCGGCAGGCCGGGGATGTGGCCATATCCGACAAAGCGCGAAGTGCCGCTGGTGTATCGCGGCGGCGGCGGGAAGCCAGGCAGCTTGAATTCGAACGCGCTCACGCCCGCGCGTGGACGGCCCATGGCGTAGCGGCCCTCGCTCGCACCGACCATCCAGCGATGACCTTCCGTATCCGTTCCCACGTAAATCATCACGTGCGTGACGGGCGGATCACGGCTGATCGAGTACGTCCCTGTCCAAAAAACCAAGTCGCCGGGGCGCAGCTCATTGAGCTCAAACGTCCGTCCGTCGACGCTGAGCACCGCTCGAAAAAGACCCGCTTTGCGCACCCAGCTGTACATCAAGTTCGCCTGCCGCGGCGGGTCATCGATGCCCACCTGGCGCAGCACATAGTTGACAAAGCCCGAGCAATCCATCCCGCCGTTTTTGGGGTCCGCGCTGCCGTACTGATACCGCAATCCCTGTTGCGTCAACCCGCACGCAACACGCAACAAACGTTGCACTTCGGGCGCCAGGCGCGGATATTCCCGGAGCGAGGAGACATCCAGCGGATAGATCGACCCCGTCTGCTTTTCTTTCTTGGGCGACGGCGTCGACTCGGCCTCCTCCTCCGCGGGAGCCTGCGCGCTGGGCGCCGCTTCCTTGGCTTTTTGCTTTTTGGTCTGCGCGTGCGCGATCGGCACCCCCAAGCAACACACCACCGCAATCATTAGAAAAACAAGAAACCGAATCATAAATAGCGCATGAAAAATTACCGCATCCTAACTATCGTGAATTGGAACTAGTTGAAAGAATAGATTTTGGAAATGGATCTCTTGCTACAAAAACTCTACTACACTTAGTTCGCCAAAATCGTCTACGATGCAGGAACTCGAAATGAAAAAGCCGATCTCCTTTATCGATGTCCTGCGGTTCGCCGCCGGCTACTGGCGCCGACAGCCGGGGAAGCTAACCGTCATCCTGATTCTGCTCGTCTCTGCAGCCTTTATCGAAACTTACATCCCCAGCGCCCTGTCCAACTTCCTGGGGGCAATCCGTCAAGAGTCAGGACACGACGCCATTGTGCTCACGCTGGGCATTTTCCTGGCCGCTTATTTTTCGCAGGCGATCCTGTTTCAGGTCTCCTACATGATCTACAATTGCTTCGAAACGAAGCTCTTCAAGGCCGTCGTCGACGACGCGTTCACGCATATTTACAAGCTGCCCGAGCAGTTTTTCGCCAGCACGTTCACCGGCGCGATCATTTCAAAAATCAATCGTGCGCGGACCAAGATCGAGACGTTCGAGGACCAGATCCTCCTGCGCATCCTACCAACCATCGTCGTGCTGTCGTGCACGACGGTATTTCTTTACTTGCGCTTCCCGATGCTGGCGGCGCTGCTCGTCGCCTACCTGGTTTTCCTATCAGTCGTGAGCGCTTTTCTCGTATTCAAAGTGTCGGGTCCCGCGCAAGGAGCCTACGCCGAAGCTCAGGACGGCTTTAGTGCGCATCTTGCCGACAGTGTGGTCGGCATCGCGACGACCAAGGCGTATGCGCAGGAAAAATACGAGCTCACGCAATTTTTCGATGTCACGGAAGCGCTGCGCATCAAAAATGTGCGCGCCTACCTGATGGGCAATGGAGCGGCGTTTATCCAGCGCTTGATGCTGGGCGGCATGCTCGCGCTCCTATTGGGCGGCGGCACCTGGTATTTGTTCCAAGGAAAGGCCACGATCGAAAGCATGGTATACTTGGCTTTTGCCTATACCATCATGCAGTCGTACATCCGGGAAATAGGCGATAACATCAAGAACCTCCTCACGGCCTCCTACGATCTCCACGCCATTATCCGCATCATGGAGGAGGCGCCCGAGGTGCCGGATCTGCCTGAGCTGCCGGCGCTCAATATCAACAAAGGCGCGATTGTCTTTGATGACGTGGGTTTTACCTACTCGGGCAAAACGACGCCTATCTTCAGCGATTTTTCCGTATCTATCCGCGCGGGTGAGCGCATCGCGTTGGTCGGGCACTCTGGCAGCGGCAAGACCAGTTTTGTGCGCCTGCTTCAACTGCTCTATCCGCTAGAAAAAGGCCGCATTCTCATCGACGGGCAGGATATCACAGCGGGTTCGCGCTACTCTTTGCGCAGTGCGATTTCACTCGTGCCGCAGGATCCCATTCTCTTCCATCGCTCTCTGAAGGAAAACATCGCCTACGCCAAGCCCAACGCCGGAATGGAGGACATCCGCCGGGCCGCGAGCCAGGCGCATATCGACGAGTTTATCCGAAGCCTTCCGCAAGGATACGACACGCTTGTGGGCGAGCGCGGGATCAAGCTCTCAGGCGGTGAGCGCCAGCGCATTGCGATTGCCCGTGCCATCCTGGCCGATCGCCCCATCTTGATTCTCGATGAAGCGACCAGTTCCTTAGACTCCGCTAGTGAAAAGGCCATTCAAGATGCCTTGCACGCGCTGACGCACGGCCGCACCTCCATCATGATCGCGCACCGGCTCTCGACTATTCTCGACGCCGACCGGATCCTCGTCTTTGACCAAGGGCGGATCGTCGAAGAAGGCACGCACGAGCAGTTGGTGCAGCGCGAAAATGGCGTCTACGCCGGATTTTTCCGCCTGCAGTCCGGCGGATTCATTGTGGAGGACTAGAACTCCAGCTTGGTGACCCTAACCATTCAGAATTGGAACCGAATCGTCAGTTGGATTGGTGAAATGGACGTTCTGAGGGAAAGTATGCTGTTGAAAGCGGCCTAAAAGCAAGGCAGGGCTTAGAATCTGGCCACATTTACTTCCTAAAGAACTCCCTTAGCAGATTAGAATCAATAGTAGAGAGGCAGGAAGAGACACAGCTTCTACGAGGGTGCGTGTCACTTCCTTTTTAATAAGCATTACTCGAATGCTCAAATAAAGACCTGTCAAAAAACGTCGATTGTTCAACTTCGTTAACTTCTGATTGAATTGCTTGCACTGGAAAGTTGGTAATAATGGCCTCAATCATTGGGTGCCTCAAGTCTTCAGTCGAGCCTACGTGATAAAAGTGTTGGCGAGTCATAATATGAAAATGAGGGTCGCTCCAATTACGTTCGACCATCAGATTCGTCCGGAATGCGTTACTATGCCATGTTGAAAGAATAAAGCGGCATGGAAGCTGTTTTAAAATATTAACCAATTCTATTTCATCCGATTCTGACCAAGAATTGAAATAGTCAACGTGGCGTCCAGCATATGGAGGGTCCGCGTAAATCAAATCACCCACCCTGGCGGACGCAAATGCTTCTCGGAAATCTGCTGAAATAAATGTCCAATTGCTATTCGAAATGGTTTCAGAAATGCGCCGGATCTGGTTAGTAATTTTTGTTACATAGGCCTGCGCAAATCGATTTGGCTTATGGCCATAGGGCACATTAAATTTCCCATGCCGATTAAATCGCATGATGCCATTAAAGCACGATCTGTTCAGAAAAAGGAAATCCAAGGAAGTTGGTTGAGCATTAAAACGTTCTCGAACAGCATAATAATATGCCTCACCATGTTCCCGCAGCTTATCTCCTTCTTCTACAAGAAATGCCTTGGCTTTGGTGGGAGTAAGGCTGCCATTTTGTACTTCTTTATAAAAACGAATGATATGAATATTTGAGTCACTCAAGAGAGCATTTTGGGGTTGAACATTGAGTGCAACAACGCAAGAACCACAAAAAGGTTCAATCCAACGCTCAAAATTTTGAGTTTGGGCAATCCTGCCAATCTCACTAGCCAATTTAGTCTTAATGCCTTGGCACTTGAGAGGAGGAACGAGCGTCGGCAATTTCATTCGCTTTCCTCTTCGGCTTTTTCAGCTTCGTCTTCCGACAATTTAGCAATTTCCTTCTCATGTGCTTGAAGCGTGTCAACTCCACGTTTTTTATATTCGAGATAAGTTTTCAAATTCATATATGGCCGCGACAGTGACAACGCTTGAGCCATATCTCGGGTCAAGTAGAACATCCAATAATCGTCATATATTTCTTCCCCCAAAGATGCGAATGGTCCTGTGCCATTGATAAGTTGATCAATTTTTACTACAGAACCGATATTTTTTGTATTGCCGCTTCCAGGGCGGGGAGATGCGATTTGATACTTAGGTTGGGCAAAAAAAAGAAAATCTTTTACAACGGATGGGATTTTTGGAAGGTCTTCTAGAGTAAATTGCGCGCGCTCATCTGCGGCATCTTCACATTTGGAATAGATGACGCCTAAAACAAAATGTCCTGCGTAATGGCTATAAGGATAAAGTGTATTTTTGTTGCTTTCCCGTTTTCTAAAATAACCCGTAAAGGCACCGAGAGTCATGCCGTTCACTTCCGTATTACTTGTGCGATATGTGCTCTTAATATCCACAGCAAATTTTCGACCAGACGCCTCATGTGTAAAGGTCAAATCCGGATAAAAATTTTGCTGTGGGCATAGCTCAATTTTAAGATCATAAGCCTTTCCAAACTCTACAAACATTGGAAACAGTAATAATTCAAGCACCTTGGAAACAATTTTGGTATCCACTGAAATTGTGTAGATGCGGCGATAAACATCAATAAAGCCTTTGACAATCCACTCTCCCTCGTTTGTCGCAACTGCTTTGGCGAATGATTTGGAATGCGCCTGGAGTTTCGCAAGAAATTCTTTTGCCTTCATGTGATTAGCTTAGAATTGTATATGCTTTTATTTATTAAGCTCACAGATGAAGTGTAATGCTTAGCTACTTGCGGGCAAGATGGATTACCATTTGGCATATGACCATACAATCTCTCTCCATCACCTGCAAAGACCGCCTCTCACTCAACCGTATAGAAGCCGCCCAAGCCTTGGGCATTAGTCCAATCACCTTAGACCGCCTGACTAAGCGCGGCCTGCTCAATCCTTCGCGTGCCACACGCAAACCGCTCTATCCGGTTTGGGAACTGGAAAGATTCCTGCGGGAAACCACAGCGGCGATTTAGACTGTCGCTTAGTCCAAAACCTAGAGGGCTTCCAAGCTTTGGTAACAAAGCTTGTATGAACAATCTTTACCTTTTTACCGCACGTCGATTGCCAGGAAGAGTCGCCAGCCAGCAAGCTGCTGCTCTTCTGGGGTTTTCTGTATTTGATATTCCAGTGCTAATCAAAAGAAAGCTCCTACGGCCTTTGGGTAAGCCAATGCCGAATGCGCCCAAGTTGTTTGCTTCAGTTGAGATTCTTAAACTTATGGAGGATGAGCAATGGCTGTCTAAATCTACACAAGCACTGAGTCAGTATTGGAAGGAAAAGAATCTTCGAAAGATGAGTTCAAGCGCAAAATGTAAAGAAGCAAACGTCGAATTGTAGACTACCTTCCGATTGCTTTCGAATATCTCCACCGATCCAACGCCACTGCTGCGATAATCACCGCACCAATGATGATCTCCTGAACGTAGGTGGGCCAACCCATTTGCTGAGTACCATTACGTAAGACTGGCATTAGGAGCGCACCAATGAGTGAGCCAATGATGCTCCCTCGCCCGCCACGTAGGGAAGCACCGCCAATGACGGCTGCGGCAATCACGTCAAGTTCGCGGCCAATAGCAACAGTGGGATCGCCTTGTCGGAGGCGAGCAAGTTGCATGAGTCCAGCAAGGCCAAAGAGCAAACCGCCGATAACGTAAACGGCGATCTTTACCCGATCGACGCGGATACCACAAAGACGGGCGGCAGCTTCATTGGAGCCAACCGCAATGACATGACGGCCGAAAATGGTTCGATGGAGAAGGACGCCCATAACAATGGCAACGGCCAGCAAGACCCAGACACCGGGTGCAAACTGCCAAGAGCCATTGGTAGGCGTTATCATTAGGCCATTGAGCCAGTTTGGCTCATAAACCACTGTCAGATTATTTGCCAGCCACTTCGCTAAGCCACGAGCAATGCCGAGCATCCCCAATGTGACGATAAAGGCAGCCACGCGCAACTTGGTGATGCACAGGCCATTGATCAGGCCGATCAGTCCGCCAACCGCTATCATCGTTGCGATCCCCCATTCCGGCGAATATCCCGCTCGCAAGGCAAGCGCTCCAGCCACGCTGGAGAGCGCGATTGCAGAGCCAACGCTTAAGTCAATGCCACCGCAAATGATAATCAACGTCATCCCGAGCGCGCAGATCCCGACGTCCACTGATTGCGTCAGAATTATTTTCAAATTAGCCGCGGAGAGAAAGTAATGTCGCGATTCGCCAAATAGAGAAAAGAACGCCATCACGAGCACTAACCCGATTAATGGTCCGGCAATATTCGAAGCGCTGAGGGAGCGGAGAACGCGTTTCATAAACTATGCGGCGGTTGCTGTTTTAAGCAGTTCAGCCTCCGTCCATTCGGACACCGGGCGCACAGCAATCAATTGGCCTCGCTGCATGACGCCAATACGATCGCAGGCTTGAAGAAGCTCTGGCAAGTAGGAGCTAACAAAAATGATGGAACGGCCCTCGTCTGCTAATTTTCGCATTAGCGCATATAACTGCGATTTAGTTCTCACATCGATACCACGAGTTGGTTCATCCAAGAGCAACACTTGGCAATCTTGCTGAAGTAATCGTCCAAGCAGCACCTTCTGTTGATTGCCGCCCGAAAGCTCTCGCATCGGTTGCCGGCAATCGCGTGCACGAATATTCAACTCTTCTATGCGTCGCTTGGCAGCTTGTTCCTGCTTTGGAGCGTTCAACCAAAACTTATTCCCTAAGGATCGCTCAGCGCCCACTGTCATATTAGAAACGATGCTTTCCTCAAGCATCAGTCCCTCTTCCTTGCGATGCTCACTGAGATAGCCCATGCCGCGTGCTAGGCTCTTCTCAGGCTTTGGGTGTTCGTAGTGCTGTTCCTCAATAAAGATATTGCCGTCTGTGTGCGGTTGTAAACCGAAGCAGGTTCGCAAAGTTTCCGTGCGTCCCGCTCCAACCAAGCCTGCGATGCCCAAAATTTCTCCTGCGCGTACTTCGAACGATACGTCGCGAGGCTTTTGATTAGATTGCAAATGCTCGACTCGCAAGCGTGACTTGCTCTGCTTTGCAGGCTTTGTCGAAGGATAAAAATCCTGCCGCTTCTGTCCGATCATTTGCTCAATCAGTAAATCAATGGAAGCGGAAGCCATATCCCCTTCAGCCACCACCTTGCCATCACGCAGCATCGTGTAGCGGTCTGCGATCTGTTGGCACTCTTCGAGGAAATGACTGATGTAGATAATGCCGATCCCTTTCGCTTTTAAGGCACGCAACACCTCAAAGAGTCGCCGAACATCCTGCGTGCTCAAACTGCTCGTTGGTTCATCCAAAATCAGTACGCGAGGGTTGCTGGCTAAAGCTCGCGCCAGTTCAACGATCTGTTGCTCCGGCAATGAAAGTTCACCGACTAGTGCGTCGCACGGCAAATTACCGTGCCCAAGCTCTTGCAACGCTCGCTGGGACAAAGCTCTGGCGTTATCTACCGAGCGCCAGCCCCAACAGCTTCTCTCATTTCCCAGCACGATGTTATCCGCAACGCTCAAATCAGGAGCCAAGCTAAACTCCTGATGCACCATCATCACGCCATACGCCTTGGCTTCGAGCGGATAGCGCGGATGATACGGCTTTCCCTCCAAATACATGGAGCCGCCATCTGGCTCTTCGGCTCCGGATAGAATGCGAACCAATGTGCTTTTGCCCGCACCATTTTCCCCAAGCAGCGCATGAACTTCACCGGATTGGAGTTCGAAGTTTACTCCATCCAGCGCAACCGTAGGACCAAAGGATTTGCGAATGGCGTCCGCTTGTAGAAGCACGGGCACTAGATTCTGCCACAGCCCGGCAGCGGACAAGCAAATTAAGGCGTCGCTGCCATTGGCGGATTGAGCACTTTTTGAACTGCAGGCTCCTTCATATTCTCCCGCGTCGCGAACACCAAAGGCGTTTCCACCTCTTTGGGAATGGCCTTACCCTGCAAATGTTCGACTAATGCTTTGACGCTCAGATAACCCATCTGGAATGGGTCCTGCACGATAAGCCCTTGGATATCCCCTTTCTCCAAGCCTTCCACTAGGACGGAACCTGAATCAAAACCAATCAACTTCACCTTGCCGCCTGCTTTTCCAATATCCTGTAGCGCCATCATCATTCCGATGGCCGACGGCTCGTTCACCGCAAAGATGCCATCCACCTCGTTACCGAAGCGATTGAGAAGATTCTGCGACACTTGGTAAACGGTGTCCCGCGTTGGCCCAGCGTATTGATCGGCAGATAAAATCCTGAAGCCAGGAAATTCCTTTTTCACCGTGTCCAAGAAACCTTCTTCTCGAAGAGTGGTACTATTCGAACCAACTAAGTAACGCACCAAAATGATGTTGCCCTTCCCTTTCAGCAACTCTCCCAACTTGCGCGCTGCAATGACTCCGCCTTGGTAGTTGTTTGTCGCGATATAGCTGACGGGCATCTTCGATTCTAAACCAGAATCAACGACAACCACTGGAATCCCGCCTTGAATCGCTGTTTCAGCAGGCGCTACCAATGCCTTCGAATCCACCGGACATAACACAATGCCATCGACGCGGCGACCGATGAAGTTTTCCACCACTTCGATCTGCGAATTGCGGTCATCTTCCTTGGGCGGGCTTTTCCAAATAGCTTCAACCGTAACGCCTTGCTGCTTCTGTTCTTCCACTGCATGCAGCACACCTGCATACATCGCCTTCCAGAAGGCATGTGATGCACCTTTAGGAAGGAAGGCGACTTTGTATTCGGTTTTGGTGGCTGCATAGACATGTGATGCGACAATCAATAGTCCGATACACAGAATAAGTGATAAGCGCGCTTTCATGCTCCATCGAGTATTAACGGAAATCTTTAAACTGGCAAAACTCTTTGCCGTTGAGATGATTTATCCATGCAGAAGACGGATATTATTTTTCTCGGAGCCGGAGTTTCAGCAAGCGCAGGGTTTTCTGTTGCTGCTGAATTGAGAAAATATTTAGCCCATCATGGTTTTGATATAAGCGCTTGCGATCATCACAAGCCTACACCGCAAACTGGGCCAATAGTTTTTTCAGTGTTTTGCTTAATAAATTTAAAGTGTATTGACAATTGGCTTAATTTTTATAATAAATAAAGCCGTTAAGCTTAATTTGATAAATGATGTAATCATATGGAAACGATCCTTCTAGCCGAAATTACACAATCCATTCCCAAATTGTTTATTGCAGAAACACTACGAAGCGCTGAGTTTGCATATCAGGAAGCATATACCAGCGTTCAAAATGATCCTTTGCTTGACCAACCCGAGCGCGATTATTTATACCCCCATGTAAGGCGTGTAATCTTAGAAAAGCGCTTACGTGATGTCGCGCAGGCAAGTGGCATGGAAGGCCTCGTCGAAGCAAATCTCGCGGGCAATCATCAGTTTACCCAGATCAAGGCCAGTCGTCTGGTCATGACCTGCTCGCACCAAAACGGACTGGACGGAAAGATGCTGCGCTCTTCTTCGTTTCGGAAGCAAAACGCCGAATTAAACCGGCTCCTTGTGCAATCGGAGTTTGAGGAAGGCGGCTTCGAAAAATTTTACGTGAAGGATACTGGTGCCCCGCTCAACGCAGTGATCCATCATGGCGCGGACCTGTCCGATAAATCCAAAATTGGATTTATACGATTGGGATTTCCCGCAGTGGACAATGATCGATGGGCTGCTTCGTTTGATTTTTATGAGATCCTCGCTGCTTACCCCACATCTGGGATAGAACGGGAAGCTGATGAAACGCTGATTATCGCATGGAAAAGCAAAGTGCGCGAAGCTAACTCCTAAGCATGGCTAAAGGAATCCCTTCATTTTACGGCGCTAGGCTTTCGCAGGCACGTGCTGCCCGTGGGCTAACGGGGGTTACACTTGCTGATTTGTCAGGGGTCACCCCTTCCACAATTTCCCAATATGAACATGATGCGGCGAAGCCAACCAGCGAAATGCACGAAAAATTAGCGACCGTACTGAACATGCCCAAGTCCTTTTTTCTGCAAGCGCCTGCTCCTTATGAGAAATCACGTTTTTTTTACCGTTCCATGAGCGCAGCGACGAAACTGGCACGTGCACGTGCTGAGAGCCGGTTTGATTGGTTGCGCGACATTGTCACTTACTTTGAGAGTTATTTTGACTTGCCACCGGTCAACCTTCCGAAGCTGGATGCACCAACAGACTTTCAGATGATTTCTGAGGATCACCTAGAAGCAGCTGCAGCCGAATGCCGTCGCTACTGGAGTTTGCATGGAGGTCCTGCGCCTAATTTAGTGCGGTTGCTGGAAAAAAACGGTTTTATAGTGAGCCGCTTTCGTCTCGATGCCGATACACTCGATGCATTTTCAGAAAATGAGTCTACTTGCCGCCCGTTCATCATTTTGGGTGCAGACAAAGGGTCATCCGTAAGATCGCGGAGCGATGCTATCCATGAGGTGGCTCATTGTGTCTTGCATACGCACGTTAAACAGCGAAGCCTGCTTTCGACAAAAGAGCACGCGCTATTGGAACGGCAAGCATATCATTTTGCCTCCGCTTTTTTGATGCCCGCAGATGACTTTTCCAGGGACTTAGTTGCACCAACATTAGACGGATTTTTAGCCCTGAAGGAAAAGTGGGGGGTTTCTGTGGCAGCGATGATCAAGCGCTGCTCCCAGCTCAAGTTAATGACGGAGCAACAGGAGGAAAGACTTTGGATCAATTTAGGTCGTCGTGGTTGGCGCCGACAGGAGCCTTGGGATGACAAGCTGCCGGTGGAGCAACCCAAGCTGCTGCGACAGTGCTTTGAAATGATGATTAATAGTGGCTATAAAAGCCGCTCTCAGCTTGTTCAAGAGATCGGCTTGAATCCACGAGATATCGAAGCGCTAGCCAATCTACCTACTGGCTATTTGGATGAGGGCTTTGGTGAAGTTATTACTTTGAATTTTAAAAATGAGGAGAGAACAAGCCTGAATACGGGATCAGCGCAAATCATTGAGTTTAAAGCTCCTTGATTGACTAGGATAAGTTCAGCCATCGTGACAGCAATGCTCTCAGATGCGTACCAAAATCCAACGAACATCCATGAAGGCCTCGCTCCTTAAGGGAAGACCGATCCCATCGTTAAAACGATCAGAGGAAGCCAGCCGGTTCAAGTCTTACGATTTGTCATAGCGCTTCTTTTATAAGGTATTAATTAGCTAGCCTATAACCCACAGCACTTTATTGCTTGGGCATTAAATCATGCCAGGAGCATTTAAGGGAACGCTGTAGACGTAATACGGTGGTTAGTAAAATATTGATAGCTCCGGCTTCAATCTTTTGTACGGTACGAATGTTTAAGTCTGCTAGTTCTGCCAGCCTTTCTTGGGTCAAGTCTGCCTTAACCCTTAATCGTCTTAGATTACTTCCGAACGCCGAGATAACTTGGCGAGCAGCCTTTGTTTTGGAAAGCACGCCCTATTAGGGCGCAATATCGTCTTGACGAACACGGCCTATTGGGGCGTAAATTAATTTAAGGATGAGGCACTTAATTCAATTTCTCGCCTTTAAGCCGACCCACACCGTATTGAACTACAAAACAAAACGTTGGACAAAGGTGCGCGTCATTAAAATCGAAAGCTATGAAGCCTTAGTCGAATCTCGGCTTCCGAATTGGCTAGGTGGAGTTAACGGGCTTTTGCCACCGGGCATGACGTCCACATTGCGGGAGATCAAGAAGTGATCTCTCCAAGGCCTTGGAGGACAGATAGAGAGCCTTGGATGCCCTATTATTTAATCAAGGACGCGAACGGGAAAGCGATAGGGCAGATTGCCTCCTACAAAGACATAAGGAAGCCAAATTCTTTTCAATTAGAGCCAGATTTGGATTTGGCGAAAGCAAATGCGGATTTGATTGTACTTACAATAAATCAAGCCAAGGCCGAATCATCTTAGAATTGTAAGAATCTTCGACCCTAGTCTTAGACAGCATCTTAACGCGAGCATGACTGTCTTATCCCCGATGAGCCGCCGATGAGACGGTAAAAGGACCTATTTCGGCAGTATCCAAAACCGCAAAAGTTGCACTGTTAGCATTCTCTGACTTAGTTGCGCTTCTATTTGAAAATCTGGGTCTTGCATCGATTTTATCCCCCTATGCCATTCACATAATGGAGAAGCTTGTGCGGCTACATTAAAAAAGGAGCCGGGGGCAGAAGTAACAAGCGATCATAGGGATCGGCAAAAGCAATCCGTACAGCCACTGTACGGTACCTGTTTTGGTACAAAAAAACGATTAAGTCCCCAAGCATATTGGGGACGGTAATGTGAGGCTTGCTTCGGTGATACTTACATTGGAGCGGTTACCGCCTGAGCAGCACCAAAGCAGTTTACAAGTCTAAGAGAAAAAATTTTTCTGCCATTACGTAAATTGACAATGATAAGTTGGGCCCATGAACATCAATCCATGTTTCAGTCGGTCTGAGCAAAGCAGTGAATTAACGCATAATGCACTGAGTGAAGCGGAGAAGAGGATCATTGATTTGATAAGAGCAAAGCCTCAAACAAAAATTGTTATCGATAAAAATAGAGGTCGAATTTCAATCAGCATTGAAGATTACGAGACATTAACTCCCGAACAGGCAGAAGAAATATCACAATCGTTAAGTTGTGATGCCTATGGAGGAATCGATCTTGAAATGCACGATGGAAAAATCACGCGTTTTATCAGAAGAAGAAAACAGTACTTTGCGCATTAACAGAAAGATCCTGACATGCGTATTGTGAAACAGCCCCACAACCTTCCAAAGCGACAGCACGATCCTGAGTGGCGGACAGCTGAGGCGATTTATCGCCTCTCTCGGGGCCGATGCTTTCCTTGGATCGTTGTCGTGAACTACTAGGGTCGGATTGCGCGCTAAGCGCAGAAGAGTTATCGGCCCTACGAGACCAATTGTATCAATTGGCTAACGCTGCCATTGATGCTCGCGAGCATTCTTTAGGTGATTGCCGTCAAGGTTCAGACATTGCGCCTGTGCAAGATAAAGTGATAAAATTCCAATCCCAAAATTGATGCTACGATGAGCAATGGCAGAGGCTTAAAGCCGATTTCTAAAGGAGCGGCGGCGTTTACTCAGCCCCTGGCTGTAATCTACTGCAGGGTGTCTAGCAAGGAACAGGTCGATAATTATAGTCTAGAAACTCAGCAAAAAGCCTGTCGCGCCTATTGTGAAAGAGAAGGTCTTGTGATCGACCGCACCTTCATTGAAGAAGGAGAAAGCGCTAAAACGATTAATCGCACTGAATTTAAAAAAATGCTCGAGTATTGTGCCGAGCATAAAGGACGTATTCAATGGATTGTCGTTTACAATGTCAGCCGTTTTTCGCGCAACACACTGGATCATCTAACCGTTAGAGCCACTTTATATAAACTAGGAATCGGGCTCCGCAGCGCAACAGAGCAGTTAGATGACTCCCCCATGGGAAAATGCATGGAAAACATGTTGGCCGTTTTTTCTCAGCTCGACAACGATGCTAAAGCAGCACGGACAGTTGCAGGCATGCAAACCGCCATTTCCAAAGGCAGATGGCCTTTCAAACCACCGTTGGGCTATATTCGCGGCAGTCGAGAGGGCCCCAGCTTACTTCCGGATCCTTTAAAGGCAGATCAGATTAAGCAAGCTTTTGAAATGTTCGCGACTGGTCGTTATTCCAAGCAAAAAATTCTGCAAAAGATAACTGCGCTAGGGCTAAAGACTTCAAAAGGTAAAAAGCTCAGCAAGCAAACATTTTTTCAAACGCTTAAAAAGGCTGTCTATGCTGGATGGATTGAAGTTGGGCAATGGCAGGTGAGGCAACGAGGGGATTTCGAGCCACTTATTAGCCAAGAAACGTTTGATGCTGTTCAATCAATTCTAAGCGGCAAAAAGAAAGCTCTCATTCCGCATTTACGCAATCACCCAGATTTCCCGCTGCGCAGCTTCATAACTTGCGGATGCTGCGCGCGACCGCTGACCGCTAGCTGGTCCAAGGGAAGAAATAAAAAGTACCCTTATTATCGTTGTCAGAAAAGCTCATGCAAGGGAGTGAACATTCGCAAGGATCAACTGGAATCCGCGTTCTTGGAAAAACTGCAACAGCTTCAGCCCAAGTCCGAATACTTAAAGCTCTTCCGGGCTGTTGTTTTAGACGTTTGGAATCAACGCCAATCTGAATCTATTTTGCAGACCTCACAGCTCCGCAGCCATTTAGAAGACCTTAAGCAAAAGCAGGAGAGACTTGAAGAGGTTTATATTTATGAGAAATCAATTGATCGCGCTGTATACGAGCGTCAGCGTGATAAATTGACTGTAGACATCGCTGCAGCTGAAATGGAGCTGCGAGACGCGGAACTCGCTCAATGCAACGTAGAGCTCGTTCTAAGCTTCGCTGAGCATGTTCTATCCAATGCGGGTCGGCTTTGGTCGGAAGCTAATCTGGATCAAAAGCAGCGCTTCCAGCGGGTTCTATTTCCTCAGGGACTGCCATTTTCTAACGGAATATTTGGAACCGCTGAAACCTCCTTGATCTTCAACCTCTTACAGCCACCAGCGGCTGAAAAGTCCAGCTTGGTGACCCCAACGGGATTCGAACCCGTGCCGCCTCCGTGAAAGGGAGGTGAGCTAACCGCTACTCAATGGGGTCTTTCAACCAAACCGGCTTTGAAATCGAAGGCGCATGCAGCCCGCGTTTCAAAAGCGCCGACAAGTCGGCGCGGGATTAAACTCCCCACCGCTGCGATTAGCAAATGCAAAATCACCCGATTTGCCTTGCGCCAGGGCCCCGTCCCGGCAATATCTCGCCTGTCTGAAGCATTGCTCCAGCAAGTTGCCGCGAGCAGCGCTTCTCCTAACACTACAGCCAACCTCTTGTGATCCGCTTGAAGAGACGGTTTTCTCTTAAAAGCCGTTTATTCTAACTTGAGGTTACTCACTCTCCTTGACTGACTTATAACAAATGAGCTCCTTCTTACTTTGGTTCGCCATCGGCATACTCTCAGGACTAATTGCCTCCTCCTTCTTCGAATGGCTGCTGCACCGCTACATCATGCACCGCCCCTTGGGCCCGTTTCGCTATCCGTTTGAGCGGCACGCCCTCATCCATCATCACATCTTCAAGGCCGACCACACCTACCACATCATCCGAGAGTCGGACAAACATACCGTCCCCATGGCCTGGTGGAACGGCCCGGCGCTCATCGCCGTGGGCCTCATTCCATTTCTAATCGTCTCTTTTCTGCTCGAACGCTGGGGCGTGGTTTGCGGCGCGGCAACGATGATCACCATTTATTACGGCGTTTACGAATACATGCACTGGTGCATGCACGTCCCTAAAAAGCGCACGCTCGAACGCTCGGGCATCTTCTTCCGCCTCAACGGACATCATTTGCTGCACCACCGCTACATGCACAAGAATTTCAACGTCGTGCTACCCCTCGCCGATCTCTGCCTAGGCACCCTGCTGCTGCGCTCCAAAGTCACCTTCGCGCAGGCCCAAGGCCCGGCCGTCCCCAACGTCCAGCCGCGGCAGCAAGCCGAAGCGGCTTAAAAAACCATTCTGACCCCAACGGGATTCGAACCCGTGCCGCCTCCGTGAGAGGGAGGTGAGCTAACCGCTACTCAATGGGGTCTTTTTTGAAGTAAGACGAGAGGACACGCTACACCTGCGTAAAATCGAGCACAATCTTAACGGCCTCTCGCTTCTCAAGCAGCTCAAACGCCTTCGCGTACTCGCGCGCGGGGATCCGGTGCGTGATGACCAAATCCACCAAGTCCGGATTCTTCAAGATAAACGCTTCGGTCTGATACCACGTCTGGTACATCCGCCGGCCGGCGATACCATAGAGCGTGATCCCCTTCATCGAAACCATCCCGCCCAAATCAATCGTCATTGGCTCGGGCGGAATGCCCAAGAGGCCAAAGCGCGCGCCCGGCCGCGCAACAGCCAGCGCACCGCGAATCGCATCCGGGTTGCCGCTCATCTCAAGGACGACACTCGGGCCCGATGGCCCCGTCACGGTGCGAATCTGCGCGTCCGCATCCGAAGCGGCCGGATCGACAATCTTATCCACGCCGATCTTCTGCGCGATTCCCGCACGGAACGGATGGCTCTCGGTCACCGTCACGGTTCGTGCACCCGACGAGCGCGCGATCGCGGCAGAGAAAAGTCCGATCGGTCCAGCGCCGACCACCAATACGTCCTCACCCGCGACGCCAACGGTCGAGACCGTATGCATCGCGTTGCCGATCGGATCAAAAATGGAGGCGTGATCATCGGAAATCGTATCCGGAATCGGCCAGCAATTGCCCGCCGGCATCATAAATTTTTCCGTAAACGCGCCGTCCCGATCCACGCCGATAATCCGCGTGTTCTGGCAAACGTGCCCGTTGCCCGTCCGGCATTGATGACAATGACCACAAACAATATGCCCTTCGGCCGAAACGCGCTGACCCACCTTCAAATGCGTCACTCCCTCACCCAGTGCGACGATCCGCCCCATGAACTCATGCCCAATCACCAGCGGCGGCTTGATGCGACTGGCCGACCACGCGTCCCACGAATAAATATGGTAGTCGGTCCCACACACGCCGCCTTTGGCAGTCGCGATGAGCACCTCGCCCGGCCCCGGCGGACGCGGCTCTGGGAAGTCATCCCGGTGGCTCATTCCCTTGGCAGCGGATGCTTTGACGATGGCGAACATTTGAACTCCTTGTTGAAAATACTACTGCAATATCTCGAGTACCAACCTCAATGCGGTCAGAGACTGATTACGACTCGGAGCCAGTGCCAAGCTTCTGCGCGAGGTGCTCGACCGTTTGGCGGAGCCGTGCGTCCTGCTCCATCCGAGCTTCGATGGCGCGGTGCGCGTGCAGCACGGTGCCGTGGTCACGGCCGCCGAACGCATCACCGATCTCCGCGAGCGATGCCGCGGTGAGCTTGCGGCTCAGATACATCGCGACCATGCGCGGCAGGGCGATGTTCGCTGGGCGGCGCTTGCTGGTCATATCGGCCAGGCGAATGTCGTAGGTCTCGGCCACGCGGCGCTGGATGACTTCCATTGTGACCGTCCGAGGTGCTTCCTGTTGAACGAGGTCGCGCAGGAGCGATTCGAGCTCGGTCGCTTCGAGCGCACGGCCGTGCAGCGCGGCGTAGGCACTGACGCGGGTAAGCGCCCCCTCGAGCCGGCGGACGTTCGAGCGGACACGCACGGCGATAAACTCGAGCGCCGCGTCGTCGAGCGGATGCGGCATAATATCCATCTTCTTGCGCAAAATGGCCATGCGCGTCTCAACATCCGGCGGCACGAGCTCGGCCGTCAGGCCCCACTCGAAGCGGGAGCAGAGGCGCTTTTCAATATTCGCGATCTCGTTTGGCGGGGAGTCGCACGTCATGACGATCTGCTTGTTGACGTCGTACAGGCTGTTGAAGGTGTGGAAGAACTCTTCCTGCGAGCGCTCTTTGCCCGCGAGAAACTGGATGTCGTCGATGAGCAGCACATCGATCTGCCGATACCGGCGGCGGAACTCCTGCACTTGGTTATGCTGGAGGGCCTGGATGTATTCGTTGGTAAACTGTTCGGAGGTAACGTACCGGACCTTGGCGTTGCGGCGGTTCTTGAGGATGAGATGCCCGACGGCTTGCATCAGGTGCGTTTTGCCGAGACCGACGCTGCCGTGCAGAAAGAGCGGGTTGTACGTCCGCGCGGGGGAGCGGCCGACGGCCAGCGCCGCAGCGTGCGCGAATTGATTGGTCGGGCCAACGACGAACGTCTCAAACGTGTTGCGGGGATGGAGCATCGCCGCGCTAACCGCCGCAGAAGTGGCAGGACGGGAGGAACGACTGCTCGTGCCAGCGGTAGCAACGGCGGCAGGTGCTTCTTCTGTGCCGCCTTTGAGAATCGTTTTGACCTGTGGGCGGGGCGCGGCGTCCGTCGATTGTCCGGGAGCTTCCAGAAAATGAATCCGAACCGGGCCACCCAGGACCTTGGTTGCGACAGCCGTCAGTTGGGGCAGGTAGTTCTCTTCGACCCAGTACTGGTAAATGGCGTTGTCGCCCGAAAGGGTGAGCGCCTGCCCTTCAAAGCTGACCACTCGCAGCGGAGCAAACCACCGTCGGACCGCATCCGCGGACACCAGTTCACCCAGCCCCTTGCAAATCCGCTCCCAAACGCCCTTCAAATCCGCTTGTCCCATATTATTTACTCACAACTTGTTCACAGAATCTTTCAACCGCGCGACCCTGTTGTACTTTTTAATTTTTTAATATTAAATAAAAATAATGATCTGTAAGTCGTTTATTTTCAATTTCTTATAGAGTTTTAATTCAAGATTCTAAAATATTCGAAACTTGCTTCAAAATCATTCCGTCAAATTTTTACACTGTTTCGTTTATTTTCTGGCGAGTTGTTCACCCTAAGCAGGAGCCCAACAACCGCCCGTTTCATCCAAAAAGCCAGAACGCGACGAAACGCCTCCTATCCGCCGAGCTTATATCAGCCGGGGAAAGAGACGGGGCCGCACTCCTAGAGGCTTCTCCCATGGAACGGGGTACCTACCGTAGTGCCGCGCAAGGAGCCTGCAAGTCAAACTGCGTTTTTACAGAAAAAAATTCTATCAAAAGAAATTGACGACCCTTTGCCCCTTCGCGTATGCGGCGTAAAAAGTCCACCAGCCAAAAGAACTTGCCACCGAGCCCCAAATCCGGCTGCTCGCCACTTTCCCACTTTCGCTTGGGTGGCAGCTTAGCGTATCGTCCTCCCTCTCTATGACGTCCCCCCTTGCCCCCGATGCCGCCTTAGGCAAAGCGTACGAACCTACCGCCATCGCCGACGCGCTCTACGCCGAGTGGCAAAAAAGCGGCGCCTGGCATGCCAACCCCCATTCCCCTAAGGCAGCAAAGAAAGACGGCACCTACGCAATCGTCATGCCGCCGCCGAATATCACCGGCGTCCTGACCATGGGCCACGTGCTCAACAACACGATCCAAGATATTCTCGTTCGGCATGCCCGTATGCAAGGGAAGGAAGCGCTGTGGCTTCCGGGGACCGACCACGCGGGCCTTGCCACCCAAACCGTGGTTGAAAAGCACCTCAAGAAGACCGAAGGCAAAACGCGGCAACAGCTGGGCCGGGAGGAGTTTCTGAGCCGCGTCGTTCAGTGGCAAGATAAGCACGGCAGCATCATCATCGAGCAGCTCAAAAAGCTCGGGTGCTCGGCCGACTGGCAGCGCACCTGCTACACGATGGACGAGGGCTACTCCCGCGCCGTGCTGGAAGTGTTTGTCGACCTGCACCGCAAAGGCCTGATCTACCGCGGCAAGCGGATGGTCAACTGGTGCCCGGGCTCCCGCACGGCGATTTCGGATGAAGAGGTGATCCCCAAGACGATCAAATCCGTCCTCTATTACGTGAAGTACGCGCTGGCCGACGATCCGTCCCAATTCCTCACCGTCGCGACGACGCGGCCCGAGACGATCATGGCCGACGTGGCCATCGCGGTGAACCCGGAAGATCCCCGCTACAAAAAATTCATCGGCAAAAAAGTCCGACGCTCGCTCGCTCCGGAAGAAATCCCGGTGATCGCGGACGCTGCGGTCGATGTTGAATTTGGCACCGGCGCGCTCAAGGTGACGCCTGCGCACGATAGGACGGACTTTGAAATCGGCCAGCGCCACAACCTGCCCGTCATCGATGTGCTGACCGAAACCGGCAAGATCGACTGCCCGGCCGAAGACGCGCTGCATGGCCTGGACCGTTTCGACGCGCGCAAGAAAGCCGCGGAGCTCCTGCGCGAACGCGGCCTCTTGGAAAAAGAGGAGCCGTACGAGAGCACCGTCGGCTACAGCGAACGGGCCGACGTGCCGATCGAGCCGCGCCTCAGCGAGCAGTGGTTCTTGCGTTACCCAAAAATCAAAGAGTCGCTGGACGTCGTCTGCGGCGCTGGTCAGGACCGGCAGATCCGTTTTTGGCCGAGCCACTGGACCAAGGTCTACGCGCATTGGCTTGAGAACATCCAGGACTGGTGCATCTCCCGGCAAGTCTGGTGGGGGCACCGGATTCCCGTCTGGTACAAAGACGGCGAAACGCGCTGCCAGATCGATTCGCCCGGCGCGGGGTGGGAACAGGACCCGGACACGCTCGACACGTGGTTCTCCTCGTGGCTTTGGGCGTACGCGACGATGGACGGGCCGCTGCAGAAAAAATTCTATCCGACCTCGTGTCTTGTTACCGGGCCCGACATCATCTTCCTCTGGGTGGCGCGGATGATTATCGCAGGGCTCGAGTTTGAGCCGTCGGGCACTTCGCGCACGGATTTGAACATCCCCTTCCGCGATGTCTACTTCACCGGAATCATCCGGGACGCGCAGGGGCGCAAGATGTCCAAGTCGCTTGGCAACTCGCCTGATCCGCTGGACCTGATCGCCAAGTACGGCGCCGACGGCTTGCGCTTTGGCCTGATGCGCATCGCGCCGCAGGGGCAGGATATCCGCTTCGACGAAAAGCAGGTCGAGGAAGGCCGCAACTTCTGCAACAAGCTGTGGAATGCGTGCCGGTTGCGCACCGCCCAACTGGAGCCGCTCAATCCCAACGCAAACCCGTTTGATGCCAAGCTTCATCAGCGGACGATTTTTGCGGACGCTGTTTTGGAGCGGATGAATGTGGCGCTCGGCGGCGTCAACTCGGCGCTTGAGGCGTATGAATTCAGCGAAGCGGCACAGCGGCTCTATCACTTTGTCTGGAATGATTTTTGCTCGGAGTTTCTCGAGGCGGCGAAAGTCGATTGGACGGACGCGACCTCACCCACACGCAGCGGGACGCTCGCAACATGTGACTACATCCTCAGTCGAATACTGCGCCTGTTGCATCCGTTCGCGCCGTTCATCACCGAGCAGCTCTGGCATTCGCTCAAGTTTGGAACCGAGACGATTCAGTTTGAACCCTGGCCCACTCTACCCGATCCGATTTCGGGGAACGAAACGGTGAGCGTGAAAGCGGCTCAGCCCGGCCGGGATTGCTATGCGGTCGTCATCGCAGGCCGGCAGCTGCGCGGGCAATTCAACTTGTCTCCCGGCAAAAAGTTGCGGTTTCTTCTACGGGCAAATGAAGCCGCCGCGAAACTGGGCGCGGGAGATCGCAAGACGCTGGAGGCGCTCTTGGGCGCGGAGCGTTTGGAGTGGATCGACCAAGCTCCGGCCCGCTGCCCCGTTGCCTTCACCCCGCTCGGTGAGCTGTATCTTCCGCTGGAGGGCGTCGTCGATCCGGCCGCCGAGCGGGCGCGCGTTGAAAAGCAACTAGCCAAGCTCGACCAGGATTTGGCGCTCACCCGCCGCAAACTCTCGGACGAGAAGATGCTCGCCCACGCCCCGCCAGAGAAGGTGCAAGGCTGGCGGGAACTGGAGGCGGCACTCACCTCCCAGCGCGCGCAGTTGGAAGAGCAGCTTGGGGCGTTGTGAACTGGCCGACGCTTAACCCATACAAAGAAATCGGCCGTCCAGTGCAGCGCCAGGATTGAGACCGCCCACAACATTCATAACATGAGCGCGGCCGTCACGAAAAGCGCGGATCCCAATGGGCTGGCCAGTAACAGAAGGTTGGCCTGCTAAATGAAAAGCTCTCTCGGCTGAGCTCGAGTCTAAGTCCAAAATTGAGAATTGCGCGCGATGAAGCGTACTGGGGCGCTCTTGACCAGTTTCCTCAACAAAGGGAACTCGGACACTACCGACTGGAAAAACTTCAACTTGAGCTATTCGGTGGGGCTCTCCATCCAAAGAATGAGGCGATCTGCCCGTTGGATCTGGCAGGAATAAAAATGCGGAAAAAGAATCGTTACGAGCTGTCATAATCTGGAACTGCCGCAGCTCGACTATTTCGTCAACTGGCTCTTGAGTTATTTTTCTGGTACAACCGGCGCCGGCACCACCAGGCACTCGACGCGCATTCTGTCCAGCACGCTTGCCAACGGCTCCCCATCCAAGCCTTTTCCTAAAAGCGAATCCAGACGGACGCGCGGCGAAGTTGAGCCGCCGAGCGGACGCTCTGTCTTCAATCCTAAATAGGCTGCCGTTACTCTGGGAATTACGGCTGCTACTTCCAACCCGGGTACTACGAAGCGCGGAGGGGTTTCCCCGGGTGGCGCATCATCTGTGTAAGAAAGCTGTACTCCTGTGCTACTCCGAGACAGCTCGCCGCGCACAGGCCGGCTCAGCGGATTGGCGCTTGTGGAAAGTACCAGTCGGACCTGACAGTCCGCGGTTTCTAAAGTGGAGGCACTCATTCGCAAGGTCTACTACGCCAATAATCAATTGCCGCAATTGGATCCTGAATTATTATCGAAAATCGACATCTGGAGCAGGCGTCAGCGCTTGACGTCGTTCAGTGAGAGTTAATCTACCTGGAGCTACCACTCGGTCCAATACAGATCCTCGAGTTTTGGATTTTTCAGTTTTCTTCGCTGTTGCAGCGGCCAACAGGAGAAGTCTCTCATTTCTGGATAATTCGTAACCCCAATTCAAACGAGCCTGTGCTCGGGACCATGCCGCATACGTAGGAGAATCAGGAGATGCCAAAGCTAATGCATTAATTCTTTTCATAAAAATCCAAATGCCGCAGCTACGATCAAACGTCAACCTGGAAATCATTCATTTTACCGCATTGCTTTGGGCCACGGATTGGGCCATAGGGTTTGCCGTGATGCAACCACCTCGGACTGTTCTGATTACCGCCGGGCCCGGATGGGCGCCGATTGACGGCGTGCGGCGGATCACGAACCTCTCGACCGGTCGGCTGGGGAGCGTCCTCGCGCGGCATTTCGCGGAGTGCGGCTGGCAGGCGCACCTCCTGCGCGGCGAGCTTTCGACGGAGCCGCCGCCGACCGCACCGGGGATCCAAATTGTTGCCTTCTCCACGCTGGAGGATTTTGGCGAGAAGCTGGAACTGGTGGCCCGCGCGGGCGGGAAGATAGATGCCGTGCTCCACGCCGCCGCGCTGCCGGATTTTCTCGTCGAAGGAGCGGACCGCGCGCGTAAGCTCGAGAGCCGCAAAGGAGAAACGATGCTGCGCCTTATCCCAGCGCCCAAGATGATTGACCTGCTTCGCGCGCTGTTCCCGGAGAGCCTGCTCGTCGGCTGGAAGTATGAGGTGGAGGGCGATCGGTTTGCCGCGCTGGCCCGCGGCCGGGAGCAGATCGCGCGCGCTAAGACGGATGTATGCGTCGTCAATGGCCCGGCCTATGCGACGGAGCGCAGCTGGGGGATCGCCAACGCGCATCGGTGGCTCGCACACGATCTGGATGCAAGTGCCCTCGCCGTCTGGCTCGAAGGACATGCCCGCGCGGTGCTGCCGACAGTCCCAGCGAAGTATTAGTCCTCACACCCATGTCATCCCGAGCTTGCCCGAGGGACCTAGCCGCATAAAATCATGGCCATAATGCTGTCGCATTTATGCCTCAAGCTCTTGTCTTCTCTCCGAAATGGCCATGATTCCTCGACACTAGGTCCCTCGACAAGCTCGGGATGACAATGCTTTGGAGCTTATACGATAACGTACCACTCAAACTCAGTATAACGATGCTTCCAAAAACAACGGCCGCCTCCGCCCTAGAGCGAAAGCGGCCGAAGTGTGTTTGGCGCGAGTGAAGATCTGGAGCGTTAGCCCGCCATCACCTGCGGCATTTTGAAGGACGGCGCGGCATGCTCATCCTCTTCCGGACGGACGAGCGACTCGCCCACCGGCTCGCCCTTGGGCACGAGGCGGATGTTCCGGTAGAGGGAGAACCCAGTACCGGCCGGGATGAGGTGACCCATGATGACGTTCTCTTTGAAGCCGCGCAGGGAATCGACCCGGCCCAGCGTCGCCGCTTCGGTCAGCACGCGCGTGGTATCTTGGAAGCTCGCGGCCGAGATAAAGCTCTCGGTCTCGAGCGAAGCCTTGGTGATACCCAGGAGCACCGGCACGCCTTCGGCCGGCTTTCCGCCCTTGGCCTCGACCGCGCGGTTCTCCTCGTCGAAGGTGAGCCGGTCGATCTGATCGCTCCAGAGGAACGAGGTATCGCCCGGTTCGGTGATCTTCACCTTCTTGAGCATTTGGCGGATAATAATTTCGATGTGCTTGTCGTTGATCTCGACGCCCTGGAGGCGGTAAACCTCCTGCACTTCGTTGACCAAGTATTCCTGCAGCGCTTGCGGCCCCATGATGTCGAGCACTTCGTGCGGGACGACCGGGCCTTCGGTGAGCTGCTGGCCTTTCTTGACCACGTCGCCCTTGTAGACGATGAGGTGCTTGGAAAGCGGGATGAGGTGTTCTTCCTCAACTCCGGTCTCTTGATCGCGGACGATGAGCCGGCGCTTGCCGCGGACGGTGCCGCCGATATCGACGATGCCGTCGATCTTGGCGATCTCGGACGCATCCTTCGGGCGGCGAGCTTCAAAGAGCTCGGCCACGCGCGGCAGACCGCCGGTGATGTCCTTCGTCTTGGCGACCTTACGCGGCGTTTTAGCCAAGCGCTGCCCGGCTTGCGCCTTGGAGCCTTGCTTGACCTCGACGTGCGCGCCGGCCGGAATGCTGTAGGAGGCGACGACTTCTTTGGTTTTTTCATCCAAGATGACGATCTGCGGATGCAAATCTTCCTTGTGCTCGACGATGACCGTGCCGACCTGTTTGGTCGACTCGTCCAACTCGCGCTTCATGGTGACGCCTTCGATGATGTCGCGGAATTCGATCTTACCGGCCTTCTCAGTGAGAATAGGCACGTTGTACGGATCCCACTGCACGAAGATTTCACCCTTCTTGACCTTGCCGCCCTGCGGAACGGAAATGACCGAACCGACAACAACGGTGTAGCGCTCGAGCTCCCGGCCATCGTCTGCGTGAATTGAGACAGAACCGTTTTTGTTGAGCACGATGTGCTGGCCATCGAGCGCCTGCACGGCGCGCAAGTCGGTGTACTGGACGGTACCTTCTTGCTTGGCTTTGATCTGCGGTTGTTTGAACACCTGGGATGCCGTACCACCGATGTGGAAGGTACGCATCGTCAGCTGCGTGCCGGGCTCACCGATCGACTGCGCCGCGATGACGCCGACGGCTTGGCCGGGCTCGGACATGCGGTTGGTTGCTAGGTTGAGGCCGTAGCATTTGACGCAGACGCCGCGCCTGGTTTCGCAGGTCAGCGCCGAGCGGATGCGGACGCGCTCCACGCCGATCTTCTCGATCGCGATCGATTTGACTTCGTCAATGAGCTCGTTGGCTTTGACGATCGGCTTGCGCGTGACCGGGTCGATGATGTCGTCGCAGGCGACGCGGCCGGCAATACGATCGCGTAGCTTGGCGATTTCATCCTCACCCTCGTAAATCGCTTTGACCCAGATGCCGCTAGCAGTGCCGCAATCCTCTTCGCGAACGATGAGGTCCTGCGCCACGTCGTGCAGCTTACGCGTCATGTAGCCGGAGTCGGCGGTCTTGAGCGCCGTATCGGCCAGACCCTTGCGAGCGCCGTGCGTACTGATGAAGTACTCGAGCACCGAAAGGCCTTCGCGGAAGTTGGCGATAATGGGCCGCTCGATAATTTCACCGGACGGCTTGGCCATGAGACCGCGCATACCCGCGAGCTGGCGAACCTGCTGGCGGTTACCGCGGGCGCCCGAGTCGACCATGAGGTAGACGGGGTTCCATTCGGCGCGGCCGTGGTTGTGCTCGAGCGTGCGGAACATGACGCTGGAAATTTCATCCGTCGCCTGGGTCCAGATATCGACGATCTTGTTGTAACGCTCACCGTCGGTGATCGCACCGGAGCGATACTGGCGTTCGACTACCGCGATGGAGGCGTAGGCGTTGGCGATAACCTTCTCCTTCTCCGCCGGAATGATCATGTCATCGATCCCGATGGAGATGCCCGCCTGTGTGGCCTGCTGGAAGCCGAGCTCCTTCAGACGATCGAGCGACTCAACCGTCTTTTCGTGGCCGGCGGCTTGGTAGCAGCGGAGAATGATATCTCCGAGCTGCTTTTTGCCCGCGACCTTGTTGTAGAAGCCGACGTTGGCAGGCCAGACCGCGTTGAACATCGCGCGGCCGGGCGTCGTCTCGATAAACTTGGCGTCTTTCTCGCCGAAGGTGGTATCGAGCCCAAAGTCTGGGTTTTTGAGCAGCACCAGTTGATGCGTGCCGACCATCTTCTCGGCGTGCGCGAAGAGCAGCTCGTCGGCGTCAGCGAAGACCATCTTGCGCGGAGCTTCCCCTTTTTTATCCTTAGCCATGGCCATTTTGCGTGGCGGCTGGGTGAGGTAGTAGCAGCCCAGGGTGATTTCCTGCGACGGCGTGGTGATCGGCCGGCCGCTGGAGGGTGAGAAAATGTTGAGCGGCGCCATCATGAGGAGGCGCGCTTCGAGCTGCGCTTCAACCGAGAGCGGCACGTGCACGGCCATCTGGTCGCCGTCGAAGTCCGCGTTGTACGCGGTGCAGACGAGCGGATGAACGCGGATCGCCTCACCCTCGATGAGCACCGGCTCGAACGCCTGCACCGACAAGCGGTGAAGCGTGGGCGCACGGTTGAGCAGCACGGGGTGGCCCTTCGTGACTTCTTCGAGAATATCCCAGACGACTGGCTCCTGCCGCTCGATCATCTTCTTGGCGCTGCGCACGGTATGGACGTAGCCCATATCCTTGAGGCGGCGGATGATG
>CAYYVW010000008.1:0-105500 GCA_964473925.1 uncultured Verrucomicrobiaceae bacterium | reverse complement strand
AACCCAAAAAACACTCTTTTAGTGCAAATTTAATGTTCATGCAGTGCATGTAGTGCACCTAGTGCTCTAATTTTTTGGCCAACTGTGCTTAAATCGGGATATGCCGCTCACTCCATCGCCCTCCCGCAGTGTCACGCGCCTGCCGATCCGCGGGCCGTGCGCTGTCGCATCCGCGAGTATGTCGGCGCTCCTTTCAGAAACGGTGGCCGGACTTCCCGCGCGCCTTCTCGTCGGCGTTTCGGGCGGGGTGGATTCAGTCGCGCTCCTCTACGCGCTCATCGCTAGCGGACGTCGACCGATCGTCCTCCATTTTGATCATTGCGCCCGAGCCGAAAGCGCAAAAGATGCGCAATTTGTCCGTAAGCTCTGCAAAGCGTGGAAGTTGCGTTGTGTACAGGGCAAAATGCCGCAGGCTCGTAAAGGTGGCCGGACGTCAACACCCATACCCCTTCAAGAAACACACGCTCGTGCAGCGCGGCTCAAGTTCTTCACAAGTTGTTCTAAGAAGCTTAAAATTAATGACTTAGTTCTGGCTCACCATGCCGATGACCAGGTTGAGACGCTCCTTTTGCAGCTGCTCCGGGGGTCCGGAAGTGGGGCGCGAGGAATGATGGACGACGCGAAAGGCCGAGTTATTCACAACTTATTGGTCCATCGGCCGCTGCTGGGCGTTTGGAAGCGGGACCTCATCACGTATGCCCGCGCGCATCGCCTTCAATGGCAAGAGGATGCGACAAATCAGGATCCGGCCCATAATCGTAACTGGCTAAGAATCAAGCTCTTACCCATGCTCCGCAAGCGCTTTGGCACGGAAGTCGATGCCCGGCTCGCACGCACGGCAGCCATCCAAGGCCGCAACGCCCAGTGGCTGGAAGAACTTTGCGCTCCCTGGCTTAAGAACAAACGACTTCCTATTAAAGCACTCCGCGCAATGCCCGGTGCGCAGCGGGCGCAACTCCTCTTCCTATGGATGCGCGCGCGCGGCATCGCCGACGTCGGCTTTGAGTTGGTCGAAGCTGCGTCGCGGCTCGTAACGCAAACGCGGCCCGCCAAAATCAACCTGCCCGGCGGACGCTTCCTGCGCCGCACCGCCGGCGAAATCTGGATCGAGAACGCGGCATGAAAAATCAGAACAACAATAGCAGCACCGGCCTGAATGCCGGCACACCTTCAAACTGGTTCGCTATTTTCGATTGGGACGGCGTCGTGGTCGATTCGGCGCGGCAGCACGAGCATTCATGGGAATTGCTCGCCGCCGAAACCGGCCTCCCGCTGCCGCCCGGGCATTTCCAGCGCGGCTTTGGAATCAAGGCCGTCAACGTGATCACCGACATTCTCGAGTGGACGCGCGACCCTGCGCAGATCGCCGCGCTGGCCGATCGCAAGGAAGTGCTCTACCGCGAAATCTGCGCGAAGGACGGCGTGCAGCCGCTTCCGGGCGCGAAGGAATGGATCGAGCAGTTGCGCGCGGCGGGCATCCGGTGCGCGATCGGCTCGGCGACGTCGCGGCGCAACATTGATTTTCTTCTGCGGCAATTCGGACTCGACTCTTCCTTCGATGTGATCGCCGCGGCGGAGGACGCGAGCAAGAGCAAGCCCGACCCCGAAGTATTCTTGGTCGCCGCGCAAAAATTGGGGGCCGATCCCGCGCGCTGCGTCGTGTTTGAGGACGCGCCCATGGGCGTTGCTGCCGCCCGCGCCGCCGGGATGCGCGTCATCGCCGTGCAAACCACCAATCCGCCCGAAGCGCTCGCCGCGGCCGACCGAATTGTTGAGCGCCTCGACGCGCTTTCAGTAGAGGAGATGGGTCGATGGTTTTTGTGATGCACTCATTTTCTAGAACGAAGCTACGCCCGCTTTTGCAAGCTACTGAATCGCTAAGACGAAGTGGGCGCGGGGGAGAGGCTCTGCCGCGCGCGCTGCAAAAGCTCGAGCACGGTCTTGGTTTCCATCGGCAAAATCAGATCGGGTCGTATTTGCGCGAGCGGTTGCAGCACGAAGAGTCGCTCTTTGAGCCGCGGATGCGGGAGCGTCAACTCCTCAGTATGCAAGATGAGGTCGCCGTAATAGAGCAGGTCCAGGTCGAGTGCCCGGGGCGCGTCGGGCGTGGCATCGGCCGGGCGGCCCAGCTCCTGCTCGAAGGCCTTGAAGCGTCGGACGAGTTCAAATGCGGACAGGCGCGTGTGGATTTCGGCGACGGCGTTGTAGAACACTTCTGTGCCGGGCGGGCAGTTGACGGGCATGGTTTCAATCGTGTCAGAGCGGCGGACCTGCCCGTCCTCAGCGAGCGTCGCGAGGAACGCAAAGCCGCGTTCCAAATTCTGCGCGCGGTTCCCCAGGTTGGAGCCCAGCGCAATGCCGACGGTTTCTGCGGGAAGAATTTCCATAATAATCCGCGTGCGGACGGCGCACCCCTTCGAGCCTATCGCGCTTGGAGGAACGGTCAATCTCCCCGGAGTTCGGATGGCAGTACAGTTAAAAAATTTCGTCATTTCGAGGGAGGGCCGTCAGGCCCGATTCGAGAAATCTTTGCCGGCAAGAACAATGCGAAACTCAGACAACCCAGATCCCTCGACAAGCTCGGGATGACGCAAGTCGTACCACTACCGGAGTTTGTCATCCCGAGCGCACGAATTTTTAATCCAACTCTTCTTCGTCTTCACTCGGAGCGGGCCTCGCAACAGGTGGGGGAACAGGGGTTGCGACCGGGACGGCGCGCGCGGGCTCTTGCTGGAGGTCGGGCGTGATTCCTTCTTGCCACCATTTTTCTTGCGGCCCGATCGCCTGCGCGGCTTGGGACAAGCGCAGCTCAAAAACCCGGCGAACGTGATTGAAGACGCCCTGCGGCGGACGGTTCATCCCATCGACCAGATCGACTGTCAGTTCGTGACGGCCGGCGGAAAGTTTGCCCAGCGCAATTGCGCTCGTGGCTGTGACTTGCATTGGCGGCTGGCCGTCGAGCTGATAGCGAATCGCGAACGGGCCGCCCGTGTTATTGGCGGGCAACGCAACGTGGCACACGAGCCAGACTTTCGCGTCCGCGGGCTGATCGATCGTCCCTTCGGCAGGCGCCAGGACGGTGAGACAGGGTTCGCTCGGTCCCGCGTAGTTTTTGAAATCTTTTCGGCCGACGTAGAAATGCACTTGGCGAAATGCGCCGGGCAAGACCGCGGGCTTGGCAGTGCCGAGCGTTGCGGCGACGCGCAGCGTGTGCCCGCCGTCGGAGAGGCGGCCCAGCGGAATTTTTCCGGAGAGCTTCCAACCGCCCTCGGGTGTGGAGGAGGATTCGAGCTGACCGGCGCCAAGCCATCGGGGCGGCTCGTTGTTGAGCAGGACGGCGAAGGCGAGATCTTCGGGCGGGGGTTGTGTGCAGGTAAGCGTGAAGAGCGCTGCGACATCCCGGTGTTCGAGCACGGCGTCGGCTCGCGGCGTGATGATCGAGAGGGTGCAGGTGCCAGCGGGCGCGGCGTCTTGCTGTGCGTGGGCGCCGGGCAGGAGGAAGACTGAGAAAAAAATCAGCATCACCCAGCGCAAGCGCAGGGGGAAAAGGCGGAGAAAAAGGGCTGACATGAAACGGGCGCGCTCACTTGATCGAAAATTGGCGCATTGTTCGAGGAAAAAGTATCGTCATCCTGAGCTTGCCCGAGGGACCTAGTTTCAAGGAATCATGGCTGCAACGCTCTTGCCTTTATACTTCAAACCGCCCTTCTTTCTTCGTAACGGCTTTGATTCTTCGAGACCAGGTCCCTCGGGCAAGCTCGGGATGACGAGTGCGTGACGCTCGAGGATGACGACGTTTTTTTGTAACAAACAGAATCACGCCGCTCTCTGAACTCCACACTCCCGTCATCCTGAGCGGAGCGAGTGATAGCGAGCGCAGTCGAAGGATCTGGGTTCTATCGGTTTGCATGCTGAACGCACACCTGCATCCGATACATTGATACTCTTCTCACCCAGATCCCTCGACTTCGTTTCACTCCGCTCGGGATGACATGGATTTTCTGTTATTTACAGAACATTGTCATCCTGAGCAGTGCGAAGGATCGGGTCAGCTTCTGTGAAACGCCAGGCAAATTCATCTTCGGGTCTTCCCGATTTTTTTCTCTTTCGTCCCGGTCCTTCCCCTTCACTTCGTTCAGGGTCAGGATGACAAGGCGGTGGAGTGGAATTTCATGCTCAATCCGGCTCCGCACTCAGTTGCAGAAAAAGATTGCAGCCAGAGAGGGGTAAAATAAGTTACTCGGGATGGTCCCCTGCCGCCGATTCTTGTTTCTCTTGGCGGCGGCCCTCTGCTTGGCCGTCGTGGCGTCGCCTGCGCATGCCATTACCGAGATCGTGTTCGACCGCGAACAAGCAGACGACTCTTCCCTCGGAGCCAGCGCGCTCCCCGAGGCAAAGGGATTGCCGCCCGCGCCGCTCAACCCGCGTCCGCCCGGTCGGCGCAAGCTCGCGCCTGCGGTGGTAGAGACAGAAGAAGTGGAAGCGCTTCCTTCCAAGAAGATCGCTCCGTCACCGGCGCCGCCCGCACCGGGTGCGTTGCCGCCAGGGCATGTGTGTACCTGCCCGATCCACGGCATGCCGGCTCCTAAAAACACGATGCCGGTGGGCCCTGCGCCGTCACCGTTTTTTGTTTGTCCGCAGTGTGCCGGATTTGTTCCGGGGATGCAGACGCTTTCGACGGCGACGCCCGTTCCGCCCACGAAGGGGAGTATTCTCTCGACGCATCCGCTGCCATCACCCACGCGCTCGGCTCCGTACACCATGAATACTCAGGTGCCAGAACCGGGGAGCGTTTCGCCGTCCAACCCGATGTCGGTTGAGCCCATGCCCGCTCCGGTGTCGGGCACGACTCCTGCTCCTGCGCCGGGAATGCCGCAAGCTCCGGGCGCGCCTATGACCGGTCCGATGCCCCCAGCTCCTCCTGCGCCGGCGTCACAGCAGTCGCCTTATCAGTTGCCGCCCGCGCATATGTTCGCGCAGCCAGCGCCGTATGCGCCGATGCCCGCGGTGACCATTCACGGGATCGATACGCAAAACACGCAGATCGAGCGGCTGCAAACCAACCTGGCGCAGTCGCAGTTGCAACTAGGCGCGGCGCAAAACCAGGTGAGCAACACGCAGCTGCAGCTCTCGAATTCTCAGATGGAAGTCGTGAATTTGCAGAAAGAGCTCGCCCAGCTTCGGGCGCTCATGGCGCAGCCCGTGCAGATTACATTGAAGGGTGATCAGGCCGAGGTGGAATGGTCGGACGCCAAGCAGGTGATTCCTGTTCCCAGCAGTAAGATCATCGAATTACAGCTGGCGCCCAAGTAGTTACGGAAACTTCGTATTTTTAAAATTTCGCGAAAAGCACTCGACTTTTTACATCATTTGCAATAATATCATGAGACTTCGACATACCGTCTCTGATTCCGTGAAAAACGCGCTGCTTTTTTTAGGCCTTACTTCCAGCTTGGCTCTCGCCCAGATTGTGGTTTTTACACCCACTGAGGTGAGTTCATCCGATCCCGTTGCCGATCCGGCACCTGCGCCGCGCCGTGCGCATGTCCGCCGCGTTGCCGATCAGCGGATCGAGCCGATGCAGGATGAGTCCGCCGGCCCCGTGGTCGAAACGACTGCTGAAAATGGGACGACCACCGCTCCCGGCATGCAGGCTTTGACGGATGACCCGGATGCGGCCATGCCGGTGCAACCGCCGCCGCCCGCTCCGGCCCCGCGCCCAGCGGCAGCGCCGGTGGTGATAACCGCTCCCGCTTCCGGTCCTTCGACTGCGACGGCACCTGCTTCGACCGCCAGCACGAATTCTTATCCATCGACGGGCGGGAACGCTTCCAGCACCAACTGGTCTTCGCGACCGGTGACGAATTTGACGCCGCAAGAGCCTGTGCGCCGACAGCCCGCCGCCGTGGCGATCGTCACGGCGCCTGCGCCCACGCCGGCTGCTTCGGGATCGGCTTCCGTCGCGATCGTCCCGGCGCCTGCGCCCACGCCTGCGCCCGCGGCTTCACAGCCGGTTGCAACGACTGCTCCGCAGCGCCCGGCACGTGCCGCAGCCGTCGCCCCGATGGCGGATGGACAAAATCAGGGCAAGCTCCTGTTTCAATTGCGCGATTTGGCGATGCTCAGCCGCGCCGCACGGATGGCCGGCGGTTCTATTAAGGTGAAAATCGAGCCGGTGGGCATTAAAGTGGCCGACTTGGTTGGACCGCTGCAACAGCTGGGCTACTTCGATGTTTTCCAACAACAGGGCGGTCATCAGCTCGTCATCCGCACGAAGCAGAAAGATCCGATGACGGCGCAGTTTGAAGGCCAAGTGCAAAAGCTTCGCGACGAAACGTTCCGCCTGCTCGATGAGATTCACCGGCTTGAGATTGCGCGCACTGCGCTGGCGACCTCTCCCGGTGGTCCGATGAACGGCTATCCGCAGCAGATGGGTCCGCAGCCGGTGAGTTTGCGCCAGCCCGCGCCCGCTTCCAACCGCCCGATGCCCGTCGTACTGCAACCGACTTTGAGCGGCGCGGCGCGCTAAGTCCTCCCCAACATGCTCGTCTCTCCTTCCTCGCCTTTGCCGATTGGCCCTACCTCGATGGCCGAGGTGGCCGAGCGGGTGCAGGATAATCCGCTGGTGAGCAACACTGAGTCCTCAGGTGATGTTCTGGCCGCGTATCTTTTGCAGGAGAAATACCTGCCATATGCGACCGACTTCATTCTGCAGCCCGACGCGCCGATCTGGGTGCAGATCAACAAGCAATGGATGCCACACCCCGAGTTTCCGGGGCCGCTTTCGTTGCAAAACTTTATCCTGCTGCTGCGCGATGCGTTCAACGCGTGCGAAGAAAGCCCGCTGGACCTGGCCGCGCTCGAAGCCGGTCAGGAAGCAGTGATCGACAAGAAGGATTTTGCATTTCACGTCGCCGCGTCTGACGGCCGGCTCTACCGCTTCCGCGGTCACTTGGCCAAAGAACTGCGGGGGTTAGAGCTCAATGTCCGTGTGCTGCAGGCGATTCCGGGGCCGCTCAATCACCTCGGCTTTCCCGATGAGATGAGCTCGCACCTGCTGCGCAAGCGCTCGGGTCTGATCGTCGTGGGCGGACCGACAGGCGCGGGCAAATCGACGACACTCTCGTCCATCATTCATGATTACGTTTCCCTTTATCCCAACACGCGCCTCGTGACGCTGGAGGATCCGATCGAATACGTCTTCCAGAACACCGATGTGTTCAAGGCGTCGCAGCGGCAGGTCGGCTTGCACGTCGACTCGTGGGAGTCGGGCATTCTCGAGGCCAAGCGCGAAGTGGCCAGCATGCTGATGATCGGCGAGCTGCGCACCAGCGAGAGCGTCCGGGCGGCGATTGATGCGGTTGGGTCCGGCATTCTGGTGCTGGCCTCCGCGCATGCCGATTCGATCCCGCGCGTCTTTGATTTTATCTTGCAGCACTACCCGGCGGACGCGCACGAGTTGCTCCGCCGCAAGCTCTCGTACGTGATGCGCGGGGTGATCGTGCAGCAGCTTGTTCCTTCGAACCGGACGCGGACGCTCTTCTGCCGCCCCGAGCTGGCGTACGAAGTGTTCATCAATGACGAGGTCGGCGCGAACGCGTCGCACATCCAAAAAGGGACGTGGTCGCAGATTGATTTGTCGAAAGAGCCGAACATCCGCTGGGAATCGCGGCTGGCGTTCCTCGAGAAGAATCAGCTCATCCGGCCCGAAGTGGCCGAGGCGCTGCGGTGGCGGTAGGTTCTTGCCGCTTGCCATTTCAAGTTGTTTTGGACGTTTCACGTCTTGTGCGGTAATGCTTCGGCAGCCGCTTACCCGGAGTAGAACATGTCGGAAACAGCTGAAATTGGCCATTTCGTTTATAGCCAACATCGTATATGGATTGGGCCCTACCTGCCCTTTGGTAGTGAAGATGTTACATCTGGAAGAGTTCGTTTGGAAACGCAATGTGGCGCGGCCGTTTGCAGGTTGACAACAACCGTTACGCGTGATGGCGACTCTATATTACAGGGCGAACGAGGGAGATCCGTCTCTAGGAGCGAGGCGCGTATCCAATCTGTACGCGTTGACTCTATTGTGTATGGCAGCACGGATGTGATTGGAGAGACCACAATAGAAGTAATGCATGAGCCCCCGGTCGCATACAACAATGAGGGACAGCCTGTTCCCTTGGTATATAATCAGGACCACAAATTGATCGGTGTGGGTGATCAACGGTTTCCGGAAATAGGATAATCAAGGCTTCGGAAACGTGGAGGGCCCGCCCCACATGTCAAAGTCGTCCATCCAATCGCTGGATTTGCCTTTCGAGCGCGGCGCGGGCGCTTTGGTCGGGTCGGGCCACTCGCGTTTTTTAGGTGCCGCCGCTTCGGCGGCAGCTGCCGCAGCTGATTGAGGAACGGCCGACTGACGCGTTACGCGCGCAATCGCAAAATCGCGTTCGACCAGGTCGGCGTCCGCGTGCGTGCAGACGGCGAGCAGCAGCGGCCAATGATCCACCACCGGCGCAGTGGCCTCGGGCTTTGCCTGCGCGAGGCCCTCGAGGTCGTGCACGATAAATTCGCGGTCCGGGTTGACGCAAAAAAGTAGGTAGTACCACTTGGCGGCGAAGGAGACGAGCAGCCCGCAGATAATTCCCAGCGGCAACCAGGCCATCCAGTCGGCCTGCGCGACGGCGGGCGGTAGCTGCAATCCTTCCGCGAGCATCTGTCCGAACGCAAGCGCATCAAGCGCGCCGGCGATGCTGGAGCCTTGCGGTAGTAAGCGGTGATGCCACCCGCCCGCGCCGGCAGCGATGAGGGCAGCGGTGGTGATGAGGAATGCGATCCACTGGACGGTCCAGGCATTTTGCCGGGGCGTGCGACCACGGCGCACGCTGGTAGGTGTGAGCGGCGCGGTTACAACCGGACGCTCCGGGACCGAGGGATCTGGGGCCGCGGGTGGCATGGCTTATTGCGCGGAATCGAACAGGCGCGTGACGAGCGTCCAATTCGTGAGCAGGGCGCCTGCGCGCTTGGTCGTCGCGGCGATGAGCACCTCGTCGTACATGCTGCCCATGTCCGCGGAGCCGACGGCGACTGATCGGCGGGAGCGGATCCACTTAACGGTTGGCTGCAGGACGACTTCTTTGCCTTCCGCATCACGGGAGCTGACGATAAAGCCGTTGAGCGGCGCGACGTTGGTAGAGGTGTAGGCGATGGAATCTCCAATGCCCGAGGTGCCCGGGATGGGAGTGAGAGCCATGAGCGTGGAGATAGGCAGCGCTTTGACGATCTCTGCCTGACGGCTGACTTCGTCGCCGAGCGCGTATTGCGTGTCGATCATCGCCGCTGAGCGGTCCATCGAGATCGAGGAGAAGAGCGTTACGCCGATGATCACCAGAAGGATGATCATCGAGGCGGTGAGCTCCATGAGCGTCATCCCGCCGCAGCGCAACCGCCATTGCCGGAGACGGCTCCGGATGCTGAGCGCGGTGGTCAATTGCATCTTGAATGTAAGATAACGCTACTTTGCGCGTTTGTAAATGCGTGGAAGAGAGGGGTAGTCGGCTACTTTCAAAAAACGTCATTTCGAGCGGAGCCGCAGGCGAAGCCCGAGAAATCTTTGCCTGCAGGGCGATGTGACGCCTGTAGAAGCCAGATCCCTCGACTTCGCTAGGGATGACGAAGGCGTGTGATTTTTTCAAAGTAGCCCATTACCGAAAGATGTTGTCATCCTGAGCGAAGCGAAGGATCGGGAACAAATCGGCAGCGGCGGCGGGCAAACTCATAGAACGCCGTGCCTGATCACTTCCTCGTATCGCCCGATCCTTCGCTTTGCTCAGGATGACAAGAGCGCCAAAACTCGGCGCTGGCGCGGACCGCATCGGTAGAGGTGCGGGGGCTGGGCTCGAGGACGCAGAGGGCGTCAGCCGGGATTTTCGCGATGAGCGCAGGCCAGTCGATTTGGCCGGTGCCCATCGGCTGGTGATCTAAGTCGGGTGGGTTTGCATCGTGCAAATGACAGCCGAGCAGTCGTGGTGCGAGGCGCGCAAGCGTTTCGGCGTGTGTATGCCAGCTCAAAAAATCCTGCCGCGCCGCGTGGCCGAAGTCGTGCCAGTAGCCGAAGACATCGGCCGGGAGCGCTTCGAGCACGCGGGGCAGCTCTTCGGTGTTGGGGAATTCCTCGAAGCATTCGCGCATCTCAATACCGAGGCGGACGTTGCAGGCGCGGGCTTCTGCGCCGAGCTTTTCCAGCCCTTCCGCGAGCCGCTGCCAGACGCCGTCGTAGAGCGCGCGGCGTTGCTGCACCGCGTCGAGCTTGATGCGCACGTAGGTGCGGTCGAGAAAGCGGCCGCGCTTCCACCGCGCCGTCAGCCGGGATGTGACGCCGCCGGGGCCGGCCCATCCCAAGTGCAACACGACCGCGCGCGCGCCGACCATCGCGGCGTTGCGGATTGTGGCGCAGGTGAGCTCCACCGCTTTGGCGCGGCCGGTGGGATCTGGATCGGTCAGCAGATAGCAGTTGGGGCTGGCGTGGTTGACGCCGATGGGCAGCGGGCAAAAATTGTGCACCGAGTTGATGCGCACGGTGCCGGCCTTCACACCGCGCAGGACGCCGGGCCAGAGGCTCAGCCGGATGCCGTGGCTGAGCTCGGCCGCTTCAAAGCCGAGCGCGCGGATCTCTTCGAGCAACGCCTCGCCGTCGGTGTGACGGTGGCTGTTCCAGCAGGTGGAAAGGGCGAGTGCGTGCATCCGTGTTTGAGAGAAGAGTCAATCGGAAGCATGCCTTGTGGCTAGGTCCCTCGACAAGCTCGGGATGATGCGCTCTGGAATTCGAGTGGGGCGCTTTTCGCTCTACAAAAAACAAAAACCGAGCCCCCGCATGGGAGCTCGGTTTTGAAAGAGAAGGCCGAGGGCGCTTGCCTTAAGCCGCTTTAGGACGGACGTCGCTCAAGTTGAAGTTACCCCAGTAATTAAACTTGGGCTCCTTCATCTTGCGACGACGGCGAGCGCTGGGCTTTTCGTGATACCGGCGCTTGCGCACGATATCGAGCGTGCGTTCACGATCGAGTTTTCGTTTAAAACGCCGCAATGCCCGTTCGATGGGCTCCCCTCTTTTGAGTTTTACTTCGCTCACAGGACTGTCACCTCGCTTTATGAAAATGAAATGAATGGATTCCCTAGGTCGGAGGCGCCGTTCGTCGAGCGCTGGTCTCCAAAATTGCCTGACGGTGATCTTCAGTTGAGGTTTCAACTGGCGATGAACCCGGAAACAATGTAACCCCAGGGAGGATCAACATAATGGAAAAGTTTGCCATGTCAAGATGTTAATTTAATATGCTCATTACAAGCGAGTTACATTAAATTAACTCTCTTTTTACAATTAAATTTATTCTAACTTGCTTGCTATGAGTTCGTTGTCTAATTCTGAGGTGATATGCACGCTGCCGCGGTTCGCTGCTCTTTGATTATCCCGGCGCGAACGGAAGCGGAGGCTCAGCCTGCGGTCAACGCGGTTCAGGAGTGTCTTCGGGGCAGGTTGGGGTGGGAAGTCTTGCTGGCGCTGGGCCAAAATCCGTCTGCGCAACGGAATGCCGCGGCGGCGCAGGCGCAAGGGGAGTTTCTCCTTTTTCTGGATAGCGATTGCCTGCCGGACACATTTTATCTAGCTCGATTGGAATTACTTATAGAAAATCTACAAGCTCCAAAAGTAGTAGAAGCGCAAGCACTTCAACAGGCAGTTGCTCACTCGACGCCGCTCTCGTGGTCTTCGGCCGGAAAGGCGCCGCTGCTGCCCCGCGGATGGGAAGTGGTGGGCGGACCGGTCCTCCTACCGCTTCGGGCGAGTGAGCGGCAACGGCTCTTTCAAGCGCTGCTGGCCGATCCGTGGGTGACAGGGCCTGCTTCTGCGCGGTATGCGTCGCTGGGACGGCCGCGCACGTCTGGGGAGGGCGAGCTGATTTTATGCAACCTGCTGGTCCGTGCGGAATTCTTCAAACGCGTGGGGCCGTTTGCACCGGCGCTCTATCCGAATGAGGAGAATGAATGGCTCGACCGGGCGGCGGAGGTGCTTAGGCAAGAGCGCCCCGATCATGCGCCTGGACCGGGTGCTGCCTCGGGTGTTTGGTATGATCCGGAGCTGGCCATCACTCGACCGCAGCCTGAAACATGGCAGGAATTTCTGCGGACGCTCTGGCGGTATGGGCGCGGGCGGACGCGGCAGGCGTTTATCCAGGGGGCGCCGCGGGGGTGGAGCGCCGCATGGGCCAAACATGGGGCGGGCGTGCTGGCGGCGATTCTGCTGCTGTTTTTGCTGGAGGGTGCAGTGGTGAGCGTGGTGTCCCTTCTCTTTTTGTATGCACTGGTGGCAGGGGTGACGGCCCCGGGGCTGCTGGCAACTCCCCCCGGTTCGGAGCGGCGGCAGATCCCCGGTCCGGCAGCATGGCAGGTTGGCCTGGGCGCGCCGCTGGTCTTTCTGGCTTATGGTCTGGGACAGCTGGCTGGGCTGGTCGCCTTAGTCGTGGATAAGATTCGGGCCCTGTGGCGGAAAGTACCGCTTGAGCAGGCGCCAACAGCGGTCGGAATTTCTATTAAAGTTATTCCAATTCAGTGACTTATAGAAAATTCCGAACGGCTGTAAGCTTGAAATCTCCCGGGAATAAAAAACACAAAAAAAACAGGCGCTCCAGGGGCGGATCCGCCGCCAAGAGCGCCTGCTAACAGTAGTCCCATGCAGGAGATGAGTTGCAGAAAACTAAAGGGTAAGACAACGCCCCGGGCAAAAGGTTCAAAGAATTTTGAAGTTTTTTTTGGGTTTTTCGCATTAGAGGGCAAATAGGAGCTACTCCCGTACGCGCGCGACGACGCGGGCGAGGCCGGCTTCGGCGTCGAATTTGACGGGGAGGGCGATCACTTCGAACTCTTTGACGCCGGCGAGGGCTTCGAGGTTGATGAGGTTCTCGGCGATCAGGACGCCGCCGCCCAGAAGGACCTGATGCGTAGCATACGGCGCGCGGTCTGGGCTCGGGGTATCGAGGCCGACGACGTGAACGCCCGCGTCGACGAGCTTCTGGCCGAAGGCGGTATCGAGCACGGGGTATTTTTCAAAGTAGTCCGACTCTTTGAAGCGGCGGCTCCAGTCGGTCCAGACCAGGACGATATCACCGCGGTGCAGCTCGACGCCGTTGAGGAGGTCCGGGCTGATGACGTCCCGCCCGCGTGCATCGAGGAGGCGTCCGCGGCCGAAGAATTGCTTAACCGGTATTTCGTTCATCCGCTTGCCGCCGGGGACAAAGTGCAGCGGCGAATCCATATGCGTACCGACGTGCATGCCGGTATCGACTCGGTGAATGGTGCAAACATCTTTCGGGAAGCCGGCTACGCACGCGAGCCGGGCCGGTGCGTCTCCCGGAAAAACCGGCATGTTGTCTTCAAAAGTTCTGCTCAGGTCGAGGAGGCGCATAACAATTGAAGGAACAGGTTTAGGTTGATATTAGGGAGGTTCTACCGCTTCGGAGCGCACATCTTTTTTATTAAAAAGTGCTATAATTTTAGCTGCGATTCCAATTACCAAAGGGATAATTAATCCGAGGGCTGTGTAAAAAGCTTCTATGGATTTGCCGTAAAAAAGGAGGAAGGTAACAGCTGCCAAAAGGCCCAAAACAATTACTCCCGCTATTCTTTGAGCATGTCTTTGATTGGTATGCGTCTCGCGCGCATTTAAAAGGTTGGTAGCATGCTCATAATCAACCAGCTTTTCCATCAGCTTGTGCCGATGGTCCTGCTCAACTTCGGTTCTTTTGAGGACCCAATTTCGAGTTTCCGGATCATATTCATTGAGGGTTTTGGCATCGGGAAAACGCTGATTTTGATTAACTAATTGAATAAAATGGTTTACTTGATTGATCTGGTGAACCTGGATGGGGAGCTGCGTTTGTTTGAAGTCCTCTAGGTTTTGTTCAGACGATGAAAGCTCCTCAGACATACAAACAAAGAAAAAACGCGCTCTAACGCTAGCTTTTTAAGTTAAGTTCCATTTGTCGGAGATGCTTGGCGTCTTTTTGAGCCAGTAACAACTGTACCCCAACACGCCGCATATCTCCTGCTAATGCTGCAGCAGGAGTGTTGAGTGGAAGCGCTCGGTAGATAATGGCGGGCCGAGCTGGGGTAATCCAAGCTGTAGCTAAAGCGCTTGTACCCGATAAGAGAACATTTATAAATTTTCTCATTTCCTAAATGTATTCCAAATGTATGCCTTCACAAGTTGAAAAGGAAATTAATCCTAAGGCTCAAAGAGTTGGAGGCTTCTTAACTTGCTCTAAAGCAGCCAGTAAGCGATTATAACTAGAAGAAATTGAGCTGTTTTTGCGCCGCGAAATTCAACCTTCTTCCTAGAACATCTTGATAAACGCCTTGGCGCGGAGGGAGTCGAGCCACTCCTGCTGGAGGCGCTGGCGTTCTTCTTGGATCAAGTTTTTCTCGATGTCGTCGCGGACTTCGGAGAGGGGCTGCACGGCCGGCTTGCGGACGTCCTCCACCTTCAGGACGTAGTAGCCGTCGTCGGTGGTGACCATCGCCGAGCGCTGCCCCGGCCGGAGCTGGAAGGCCAGCGGCGCGAGCTCCCCGCGGAGCGTTTCTTTGGAGACCCAGCCGAGGTCCCCGCCCTCGTCACGCTTGGGCCCCTCGGAGTAGGAGCGGGCGAGCTCGCCAAAATCGGCGCCCGTATCGAGCTTGTAGGTGATGTCCTTCATGAGCTCGGCCTGCGGATCGAACGTTTCGTCGCTCCCGTCGGCTTTTTTGCGCGTTTGGGGGAGGATGGCTTTCTTTAGGAAAATGAGACGCACGTGCACCTGCTCGGGCTGCATGAAGCGCTGGATGTTCTCTTGGTAATACTGCTCGATCCGGTAGGGGGAGACGACGACGGCCGACGAGACGTTCTTACTGCGCATTGCTTGCACGATGGTTTGCCGCTTGAGCTCCTGCTTGTACTGGTCGAGCGAGAGGCCGTTGGCCAGCAGGGTTTTGATGAAGACCGTGCGGTCGCCGTCGAAACGCTCTTTGACGACGTCTTTGACGCGGTCCTCGATGTACGAGTCGGGAATAAAGAAGCCCTGCTTGTTGAAGTCTTGCACGATGAGCTCGCGCTCGATCAAGGTTTTGAGCGCGCCCAGGCGGGCTTGCTTCACTTTATCGACGAGCTCTTGCCCGGAGTAGCTTTCGCGCAGGAGCTTTTCTGCCGGCTCAACCTCTTTTTTGACTTCGGAGAAGGTGATGACGCGGTCATTGACGATTGCCGCAACGCCGTCGACGGGTTGCGCGCGCGTGCCTTCCAATCCCGCCAACCCCGCGCAGGCGGCCAGGATCAGGATCGCTCCTAAAAAATGCCAACGCCTTGCGCGGCGAAACTCTTTTATGCTCTGCACCGAGCGGCTAGGCTGGCGCAACCCCCGCCCAGGGGCAAGAGTGGAATGGAGAACGCGCTCTCGGCAACTTCCTTGCTTTTTCTGAGCTGCCATGCAAATTGACGAGGTGATATTCACAAGCCAACAGAAGCCTTTGAAGCGATTCCTGATGTCTCAGGCAGGCAGGCTCTGTGTCAGTGGCGGCTGTTGTTGTTGCCGATAAGCAGCCAGTAGGGCTCGGCGTTTATCCGAGCTTCTTTTAAGCAAACACCCCCCTCTCTGGGAACCCTCCGGCGAATTTACTGCCGACGGTCACTTCCCTTCACTCCCCATACAATAACTCTTATGAACTCTTCCACTCCGCAGAACTCCAGTTCTGCTTCTCTGCATTTTAATACGCGAGCGATCCACGCGGGCCAGGAGCCGGACCCCTCGACGGGCGCGGTGATGACGCCGATTTACGCGACCTCGACCTACCGGCAGGCGAGCCCCGGCGTGCATCAGGGCTACGAATATTCCCGCTCTCAAAATCCGACCCGCATGGCGTATGAGCGCTGCGTTGCGGATTTGGAAGGCGGCACGCAAGGCTATGCGTTTGCCTCCGGGCTCGCCGCGACGGCCACGGTGCTCGATTTGCTCGATACCGGCTCGCACATCATTGCCAGCGACGACCTGTACGGCGGCAGCTATCGCTTATTTGAAAACGTGCGCCGCCGCTCCGCCGGGTTGGAATTTACTTTTGTCGATATGGCGGAGGTGGGTGCCGTGGAGGCGGCGATTCGTCCGAACACCAAAATGTTGTGGATTGAAACGCCCTCCAATCCTTTGTTGAAGCTTGTCGATCTGGAAGCGCTCGGCGCGCTGGGGCGGCGGCGGAAAATTCTGACGGTGGCGGACAATACCTTTGCCACGCCGTGGATCCACCGGCCGTTGGAGCAGGGGTTTGATCTGGTGCTGCACTCGGCGACGAAATACTTGAACGGCCACTCCGATATCATCAGCGGACTCGTCGTCGTGGGTGAAAACGCCGAGCTGGCCAAGCAACTGGCATTTTTACACAACGCGGTCGGCGCGGTGGCGGGGCCGTTTGACAGCTTCTTGGCGCTCCGCGGCCTCAAGACGCTGCATTTGCGGATGGAGCGTCACTGCGAAAATGCGCTCGCACTGGCTCGATGGCTGGAGCGCCATCCCAAAGTGGAACGCGTTTATTATCCGGGATTGGCCAGCCATCCGCAGCACGCGCTGGCGAAAAAGCAGATGGGCAGTCGCTTTGGCGGAATTGTGACGGCGTCGCTCAAAACGGACCTCGCCGGTACGCGCCGCTTTTTGGAAAACGGACGGCTCTTCACGCTCGCTGAAAGCCTGGGCGGCGTGGAAAGCCTGATCAATCATCCGGCGATCATGACGCACGCTTCAGTTCCGCCGGAACGACGCGCAGCGCTGGGCATTACCGATAGCTTGGTGCGCCTTTCCGTCGGCATCGAAGCGCTGGACGATCTGCAAGCAGATCTGGAGCGCGCGCTTCAATCTATTTAATTGGAGAGGACGAGAAAATGAAAAGGGTAATGCACGTTATGGCGGCGAGTTGTCCGCAGCCGCGTAGGGGCAAGAGTGGAATGGGCAAAAAACATTCGAAGACCCGGAACGCTGCGACGGCTAGGGCTCAAACGCAAGGAGCGGGCGGCGTTCTCGTCTACGGCAGAGATTGTCAGCTGCCGCTGCTCCGGTAACGAGTGCTTCCAATCCTTGTCTGGCCATTACTGCTGCACAATTATTGCCTGTCTGACCTGCCAAGTCTCTGCAAGCAATTCTAAAAATTTCCGGACGAACGCTCACTAGGCTAGAGACTAGCGGTTCTGTTGCTCGGTTGCGTGCCGCTTCTGTTGGCGCGCACAAAGCCGCTAAAGCTGTGATTCTAGCCAAACGCGCGAGCATTGTTGGCGACATACTAGGGTTGTAGGAGAACTTAGGAATACGGCTCATTCAAAGCCATTATTGCAGCATTGAGTGCGCGTCAACCTACTATTTGATCAATGTTTGGAGGTAAGTGCTGATTTCAGTGAGTCGATCAAACGCACTTCTTCGGGAGAGCCGCGGGAACTTGCCGCCGAGCAGGACCCACTGGCCGCCGCGTTCGAGCATGAGCTTGGTGCCTTCGGTCTGGACTCGGGCTACGCGCGCGCGGGCGGCGGCGATGCGGATGGCCTGTGCGGCGAGGAGCAGTTCCACCGGCGCCGGCCAGGGCCCGAGCCGATCGCGCCAGTCGGCCCGGAGCGCGGCGAGTTCTTCCTCCGTCATCGCCTGCGCGAGTTGCCGGTACGCCTCCATCCGTGCGCCGGGCGTTGCAATATAAGAGGCCGGCAGATACGCCGCTTCGTGCGGGATTGCCGTGGCATCTTCGTCCTCTTCCAAAGGAGATGAAAAAACCGGTTGGTTGCTTTTTTCAACAAGCGCACTCGGAGCCACGGACTCGTGCCACGCGAGGAAGTCGAGCTCGAGCCGGCATTGCGCGTCGAGCAAGAGCGGCGGACGCTTGCCGGTTTTGAGCTGTCCGACGGCGGCTTTGAGCAGCTGGCAGTAGAGATCAAACCCGACCGCGGCGATATGCCCGCTTTGTGCGGTGCCGAGCAAGCTGCCCGCGCCGCGGATCTCCAAGTCGCGCATGGCAATCTGGAAGCCCGCGCCCAGTTGCGCGTATTCTCCGAGTGCCGTCACACGCCGCCGCGCATCGCTCGTGACCCAGTCGCGCGGAAGGAAAAGATACGCGTGCGCTTTGCGGTCCGAACGGCCGACACGTCCGCGTAGCTGGTAAAGATCTGCCAGGCCAAAGCGGTCGGCGCGGTCGATGAGGATGGTGTTGGCGTTGGGGATATCCAGGCCGCTCTCGATGATCGTCGTCGCGATGAGGACATCCGCACGGCCGCCGACAAACTGCGCCATCACTTCTTCAAGCTCGTCCTCGTGCATCTGTCCGTGACCGATGACGACGCGCGCTTCGGGGACGAGTGCGGCGATGCGCCCGCGCAGGCGGTCGAGCGTGGCGATGCGGTTGTGGAGGAAGTAGACCTGCCCGCCCCGTGCCAGCTCGCGCCGAATCGCATCGCGGATGACGCGCTCGTCGTAGCCAGTGACGATCGTCTCAACTGAGACGCGGTTGGCCGGCGGTGTCTCCAGGTTGCTCATCGCGCGCGCACCGACGAGTGAGAGATAGAGTGTGCGCGGGATCGGCGTTGCGGAAAGAGAGAGCACGTCCACCTGCCGGAAGCGGTCTTTGAGGCGCTCCTTCTGATCGACGCCAAAGCGCTGCTCTTCGTCGATGATGACCAGGCCCAGATCTTTGAAGATGACGTCGCGCGAAAGCAGGCGGTGCGTACCGATGAGAATATCCACCGAGCCGTCGCGCGCGCCGGCGAGCGCCGCGCGTTCTTCCGCGGGCGAGCGGAGGCGGCTGATGAGGGCGATCTTCACCGGATAGTCGGCCATGCGCTCGCATAGCGTGCGATAGTGTTGCTCAGCGAGAACCGTGGTGGGGACGAGGAACGCAACCTGCTTGCCGGCCATCACCGCTTTGAAAGCGGCGCGCAGGGCGACCTCGGTTTTGCCGAAGCCGACGTCACCGCAGAGAAGGCGGTCCATCGGCTGCGAGGATTCCATGTCGCCTTTGATCTCTTCGATCGCACGGGTTTGATCGGGCGTCGGCGTGTGCAGGAACGCGGTTTCAAACTCCCGCTGCCACGCGGTGTCCGGGCCGAATGCGAAGCCGGGCAGTGCCTCCCGTTCGGCTTGTAGCTGCAAAATGCGGGCAGCGTAATCGAGCGCCGCCTTGCCCGCAGCGCGGCGTGCGCGGTCCCACCGAGTACCGCCGAGGCGATCAAGCTTGGGTTTGGCCTTGCCGACGCCGACGTAGCGACCGACGAGGAACGCCTGCTCAAGCGGGACGTAGAGCTTCGCACCCTCCGCGAACTCGAGCACGAGCGCTTCGGTCGCACCGCCTTCGCCGTCGGGGACTTCCTGCACGCCCTCGAACCGCGCGATGCCGTGATGCCAGTGGACGGCGAGCTCGCCCGGCTCAAGGCCTTCTGCTCCCGCGGACCGTGAGCGAGCGCGCAGCGTGGCGAGGCGCTCCTGCTTGCGGCGGCCAGAAGGAGATTGATAGCGGCCAAAGATTTCCGCGTCGGCAAGTACGGCGAGCTTTCCGCCCGGCCAGACGAAACCCGCGCGCAGCGGTTTGAAAATAAACTCGAGGCCCGTGCGCTCCGGATCGATCCCGTGCTCGCCCAGCAGTTCGCGCAGCCGGGCGGCTTCTCCTTCGTTATGACATGCGAGCAGCACGCGCCAATTTTTCGCGCGCCAATCCAAAAGCCGCCCGGTGACGAGCGCCAGCCGGTTTTCGCGGAGTGCCGGATCGAGTGAGGCGACAGCATTTCCGAGAAAATCTTGAGGCCAGAATTCCAAACCTGGCAGAGGCTGGGGGGCGGCGTCCAGATCTCGCGGCAGCGCCTCCGCGTGCACGGGCGGCGGTGGAGCCGGTAGAAAATTTTCTAGTGCAATTTGTTGTGGGCAAAGCCAGAAGACGATCGCGCCACTAGGGAGATAGTCGCGCAAGAGCGCCTGAAATTTGTCTTTTTCAGAGGAAAAATCGCTCAAGGCCAAAAGCGTGATCACGGCTTCGGTTTCTGCTGCAACCGAGCGTTGGTCGACCGGGTTGAAGCGGCGGATGGAAGCTACGTTCTCTCCATCCCACTCAAGCCGCAGCGGCGCGGCAGCGTCCCAGCCGAAGATGTCGACAATCGCGCCACGCACGGCGAACTGGCCGCGGCCTTCGACCTGCGCTTCGCGCGTGTACCCGGCGGCGATGAGCTTTTCGAGCACTGCATCGCGAGAGTAGTCGTGGCCGGCGGTGATGCGCAGAGAGGTATCGGCTGCGCGCAGCTGCTCGGGTGCGGGGACCGGTTGGCGAAGCGCAGCAGGAGTTGCGACGACCAGGCCGGACCATCCTTGCACGAGGGCGCGCAGGGCAGACTGGAGCTCGGCCGCGGCTTCGGGATCGGCGCGGCGTGCAGGGGTGGATTCTGCATCCGCGCTTTCTGAGTCGTGGTCGTCCGTGGGCAGCACAGATTCTTCCGCGGCTAGTAGGAGAAACGGCGCGCCCCAGGCTTCGAGGTCGGCCGCGAGCGCTTCGGCGGCACGGGTGTTTGCGGTGAGGATGAGCGCGGGGCCGCGCTCGGGCGCGTGCAGGCCAGTGAGCGCAAATCCGCGCGCCGCATCGGGCAGCGGCGTTAGGTCATACTGTCCACCGGGAACGAGCGTGCCGCGCCAACGGGCCAGCGGCGCGATTGGGTCGGAGGCGAGGCTCATGGCACGCCTTCCATCGCATATCTGCGCTTCGCCGGAAAGCTTGGAGGCTAGCCTGTATCAGTAAAAAGCGCCTGACGTTTGAGCGTGGCTGCGTTAGTTCTGCTTCAACTCCATAAATTCAAATTATGAAACCAGCCGATCAACGACAAAAGCCTCGCCATTTTCGCGAACCAACCAAACGTCGCAAGCCCGTCCCTACGTCGCCTGAAGCATACTTTGAAGCTCTCGAGACATTGTATCGAAGCAAGATCAATACGTTCTCAAACCTTACAGGCCTCCAGGCGAAGAATCTGCCAGTCTATCGAATGGATGACCCAGTGCGTCCAAAACGCGAAACTAAAGTGCGTTACGTAAATCAGGCTTTGGAAGTGACCCGAGTTTTTAGGCGTTCGATGGTACTCGACTTTCCCTATGGACAGGACCGGAGCGCGTTTCCGCCTGAGCATCCCATCGCTTATGCCAGATACCGTCAGAATAACGGAAGAGCATTCGAGCGAAGCTAGCGGGGTAGAGTTCAATTATCCCGCGCTAATCGGCGGACGATTTTTATCTGCGGAACGCGCGCGAGGTACGACTGCTCGGATTCGGAGAGCGGGCGGCCTTTCTGCATTTTCTCGCGCAGCGCGGTGGATTGACGATTGAGCACCGGCGTCAGGCGCAGGAGCGCGGTGAGCGTTTCTTGATTGGCGGTGCGGCCTTGCGCGGGATCGACGCGGCCAAACGGTGTGCGTTCTACGCCCGGCACGCCGTCGTGGGGCGCGACGACGAACGCATCGCAGCTCCCGTCGCTGACGGAGACCTTGCCTTCTACGACCCAGACCTCCGTGCGTTGCGGGAATTGCACGACAGCAAAATCAGTCCCATCCGCGGTCGCCGTTCCAAAGCTGGTCCGGACTTGGAAATCCTGCACTTCACCGGTGCGGCGGCCGACTTTGCAGAATGCGGCGCCCTGTATGAGCTCTACCCGAATCGTCCGCTTGCCGCCGGCGACCTGCATCTGAATTTTTGCTTCGGAGCTGGGCGCGAGCCGGACCGAGCAAAAGCCGCCGAGCATGACCGCTGCGGAGCCATTGCCGCCTGTCGAAAGAATTGCGCCCTCAGCAAAGAGTGCGCCTTTGCGTGCGGTCGCACCTTTATCGAGCGACTCTGCCGTGCGGACCCATGCTTCGCCGTGCGTATCGACCACGCGCATTTCGCCTGGCTTTACCTTGACGCGCTTTGCGGGGTCGGCGGAAGTAAGCGGCTCGATCCAGTCATGGGATTCTTCCAGCCAGACGGCATCTGGTCCGGGAGGGAGGGCGGTGAGCTGCCAGCGGTCGCCGTCCTGCTTGGCCTCTCCGGGACGGAGAATAATGGCCGAGAGATCGGAGGCGCGCACATCGGCCAGCAGTGCAAAGGGTCCTTCGGGAGCCTGACGGTACCACAGGTTAGCGGGCTCGGCCGTTGAAATTTGCGGCGCAGGAGCGGAAGGAACTTCTGGAATTTCGGGCGCTTGGGCGTCAATGGAAGGCGCGCCGGAAGAGGGGGCATCTAGTGAAATAGACCCGGGCATGTCGGAAGCCGGTGCAGCATCCAAGCCGGGAGCCGATGCGGTTGAACCCGTCGAGGATTCTTCCTGCCGCAGTTGTAATTGACCTGGGTCTGACGTTTGGGCGCGGCCGGGCGTGCCAGAAAGGAGTAGAAGGCCGGCGGCAAAAAAAACGAATGCGTGCGAAGTTTTGATCACGCCCGCGACCTTACTCCTTCAATGCTGCCGGGCCAGTCAAAACTCTTGGGGCCTGCCTTGACCGAGAGGCCTAGCGGGGTCTATACAAGCAGGCGGCATGCCTCTCCTCGCGTTTCTCCCTTCCGGGTCCGAATGGTTCTGGATTCTACTCGTCGCCCTGCTGCTCTTCGGGCCTAAAAAGCTGCCTGAGCTGGCCCGGTCGCTAGGCAAGAGCATGAACGAGTTCAAGCGGGCGAAGAATGACCTTGAGCACGAATGGCATAAGACTGTGAATGAGGTTGCTGAGAAAGAAACGGTGGCGACGGCATCCACGCCCAATCCGGCGGCGCCCGTCTCTGCGCAGCCGCTGGAGCTTTCTGAATCGAAGGCAGCGCCTTCATCCCAATCTTAATTTTTAATTTGCGATCTCTCCGCGCATGAAACTCCAGACCGCCCGCGTCACGCATTATAAAAGCATCGAAGACTCGGAGGCATTCCCGATCGATGCGCTGACTTGTCTGGTCGGTAAGAACGAGTCGGGCAAGACGGCGATTTTGCAGGCGCTCACCAAGCTCAACCCGGCGCTGCCCGCGCACGCGGATTTTGACGAGCTGCGGGAGTACCCGCGGCGGCACCTGGGCGCGTACCGCAAGCGGATGAAAGCGGGCGAGCGGCCGGCGATCGTCACGGCAACGCGCTGGATGCTGGAGCCGCGCGACTTGGCCGCGGTGGCGGAGCGTTTTTTAGGTGTCAATATTCTCACGAGCAACGAGGTGGAAGTGTTCCGCGGTTACTCGAACCGCCGCACCTACCGCTTCCAGCATGATGCGCGGCCGCTGGTGGAAGAATTGTTGCGCCGCGCTGGCGTCCCCGGTTCGGATGCGACGGGCGGCTTGGGTTCGCTCCTCGCGCTGCAACGGTTTGCGCAGGAAAACGGGGGGCAGTACCCGCAGCTGACGTCGCTTTTGCAGCAGCATTTCTCAGGCTTGGCGCCGGAACGGCAGGAAGCGGATTTCTTGCTCGAAGCGCTCGAGGGCCTGCTGCCGCGCTTTGCTTATTTCTGCCAATATCATCTGCTGCCGGGCCGTGTCGCGGTGAACGATTTGCTCAAGCGCAAGGCGAACCCGGAGCTGTTGGAAGATTCCGACCGGGTCTTTTTGGCGTTCCTGGCTCTGGCCGGGACTTCCTTGGAAGAGCTCGCGCAGATCGATGACGAGGAGACGCTGGTCGCGAATGTGGAAGGCGTCGCCAACCGTATTTCGGAAGAGGTATTCCGCTATTGGAGTCAGAATCCGGATTTACAGATCAAGTTCAGCCTCGACGCGGCCAAGCCGAAAGATCCGGCGCCGTTTAACGCCGGCCGCGTTTTCAACACCCGCATCGAAAACCGCCGGCATGGTGTGAGCACGCCGCTGGATGACCGGAGCGCGGGCTTCCTCTGGTTTTTCTCGTTCCTTGTCTGGTTTTCACAGATTCGCCGCGCGATGGGCAGCAACCTGGTGCTGCTGCTCGATGAGCCGGGCCACCACTTGCATGCGCGGGCACAGCGCGATTTGCTGCGCTTCCTGCGTGAGCAGGTGATTCCCGAAGTGCAGGTCATCTACACGACGCACTCGCCGTTCTTGGTGGATGAGGCGCACTGGCATTCGCTCCGGTGGATTGAGGACATCGATGCGCAGACCGAAGGCGGCGTCTCGGGCACGCGCGCCGCGTCGCATATCGAGGACGCGGACTCGGAGACGCTCTATCCATTGCAGGCGGCGCTTGGGCACGCGGTCGTGGAAGGGTTGCTGGAGAGCCGGCAGGTGCTGCTGGTGGAATCTGCTCGCGACCGGTTGTATTTGGCGTGGATGGCGCACGTGCTCGCGCGCATGGGCCGGACGGCGCTCGATCCGCGGCTGGCGGTTGTTCCGGCGGGAGACTTGGCGCGGCTCGCGGCTTTCACGCATCTTTTCGCGGCGCGCGGCGCATCGCTGACGATCTTCACAAGCATCCCCGCGCACGAGCATCGCTGGCTCGATCAGCTTCACGGAGCGGGGACGCTGCCGCCCGAGCGAATCATCACGACCGACTCGATCGCTGGGTTCCCGCACGCGACGGTGGAAGATCTTTTCGGCGCGGAGTTTTACGTGCAGCTGGTCAATGCCGCGTACGATCTGGTGCCGCCGCGTGCGCTTCAAACACCTTCAGGCGATGGTTCACGCATGCCGGTGGTCGCATGGGCTCAAGCGGAATTAACGCGCCGCGCGCCGAACGTCGGCGGGGAATTCTCCCCGGTTACGGTTGCGCAGTACCTGCTCGATCACTCCGAGGCATTTGCCTCACGCGTGCCGCCGCCGGCGCTGGATGCGTTTGACCAGCTCTTCGGCCGGCTCAATGCGGGAACCGCTAGCTAAGCTTACGCCGGCACAATTTCGATTATCCGCTGGTACGACTGCGTCCATCCGGAAGCTCGCGGATCAAACGGCACGCGCTCATCCGCTTGCTCGCAGGGATAGTTGAAAAGTGTTTCGCGTCTTAGACGCAAAAGATTGATGCGGTTCATATTTACTAGGAGGTAGAGCCCATACTAAATTTTGCCAAACGCGCCACCCGTTCTGGAAGGCCCGCCCTTTCTTTTCGGAGAAGCTGGAAACAATACAGCTGAGCGTTCTCTTGTAGGAGGTCGAACTCCTTCTGGACGCACGGGATGCTTCACAATCAGATTCGGGTTGGATTGCTCGCCAGGATCTGAACCTGGAGGTTGTTGTTTTTTCTTTTTCATAAAATAATCCGTAACGCCCCGCCCGGTAGTATACACCATTTGGGGATCTTTCCAATTTTTCAGAAAAAAAGGCCACGGCTTGCGTGGAGCGTGGAAGAAGTTAAGATGGAGGGCCATCTCCACGAGATTTGTGTATGAATTCCTTAAAGACTTCTTCTGAGCGTTCGCAGAGCGCCGAGCCCGCGACGGAGCCGCTGCGCATCGCGGGTCGTGAATTTACCTCCCGACTGATGATTGGGACGGGCAAATTTTCTTCTCACACCTTAATGGCGCAGACGCTGGAAGCCAGCGGCGCGCAGATCATTCCCGTGTCACTCCGCCGCGCGGACCTTTCCGGTAAGAAAGATCCGTACGCGGACATTCTCGAGTACATCGACCGCGACAAATACTTGATTATGGCCAACACCAGCGGCGCCATTAACGCCGAGGAAGCGGTGCGTCTGGCCCGGCTTGCGGCGGCGGCGGGCTTGCCCAAGTGGATCAAGGTGGAGATCCATCCCAATCCGCATCACTTGCTGCCCGATCCGATTGAGACGCTGCGGGCGTCTGAGATTTTGGTGAGGGAGGGCTTCACCGTCTTGCCGTACATCAATGCCGATCCGGTGCTGGCCAAGCGGCTGGAAGATGTTGGCGTTGCTGCCGTCATGCCGTTGGGCGCGCCGATCGGGACAGGCCGCGGTTTGGAGACGCGACCGCAACTGGAGATTATCATCGAGCAGACGACGATCCCGGTGATCATCGATGCGGGCCTCGGTGCGCCTTCGCATGCAGCCGCGGCACTCGAGATGGGTGCGGACGCGGTGCTGGTCGACACCGCCATCGCGACGGCGGGGGACCCGATCCGGATGGCGCGAGCCTTCCGGGATGCCGTCAACGCGGGGCGCACCGCGTTTGAAGCCGGTCTTCCTGCCGTCCGCGGCACTGCTTCAGCGACGAGCCCGCTAACGGGATTTTTGGGATAATCAGATTGAGAAGCGTATGGTCACCGCCGATGCGTATCTTGCTTTGAGTTTGGCCTATGGGATTGGGCCGGTGCGGACGCGCGCGCTGCGGGATCATTTTGGAAATGTGGAGGCAATTCTGGCCGCGGCCGAGCCCGAGCTCGCGTCAATCAAAGGAATTGGGCGTGAATTGGCGAGGCAAGTTCACAAGTCTCTGCGCCAAGCCGATACGGATGCGGTGCGGACGCGAGCGGCGCAGCTGGGCGTGACGATCTTAACGTACGATGATCCGCGCTACCCGGACGCGCTGCGAGAGATCTACGATCCGCCGCTGGTGCTGTACGCCAAGGGCGTGATCCCGGATACGTGGCCGCGCGCGCTGGCGGTGGTCGGCTCTCGGCAGACGACCAACTACGGTTTGGAGATGGCCAAGAAGCTTTCCTACCAAGCGGCGTACGCGGGAGTGCCAATCGCGTCGGGCCTTGCGCGCGGGATTGATACCGCGGCGCATCAAGGCGCGCTGGCAGCCAAGGGTGTGACGTGGGCGGTGCTCGGCTGCGGCTTGGCGCATTGCTATCCGCCCGAGAACGATGCGCTGGCGGATAAAATTATCGAGACCGGTTGCCTCCTTTCCGAGCTCCCGCTCGACGTCGCGCCCGACAAAACGACTTTTCCCATGCGCAACCGGATTATCAGCGGGCTCTCCTTTGGCGTGCTGGTGATCGAAGCGGGTGCCCGCAGCGGCGCCCTCATCACAGCGCGGCAGGCGCTTGAGCAGGGGCGGCAAATTTTTGCGCTGCCGGGTCGGGTGGATAATCCGCAGGCGAAGGGATGCCATCAGCTTATTAAAGAAGGCGCCAAGCTGGTCGAAGGCGTGGAGGATATTTTGAGCGAGTTGCAATTTACTTCAGCGGGATCGGATGCGAGCACGCCCGCAGTGCGTCCGCTGCCCGAAAATCTGAGCGAGGCTGAGCGGACGCTTTTTGCAGCGCTCGGGGCCGAAGAGATGGCAATCGACGACCTGATCCGTGCGAGCGGACTGCCGGCCGCGGCCGTCTCAGCGGCGCTCTTTCAGCTCGAAATGCGCAAACTCGTCCGACAGCTGCCCGGTAAGATGTTCGTGCGAACGGCCTGAGCCTCGTTTGGATTTATTGTTGCGCGGGCGTTGGCGGCTGAATGAGGATGGGGCTCAGGTTGAGTTCGCCGGGCTTCGGACGATTGGCCGCAGTGCGTGGCAAGCTGGCTTTGAGCGCATCGATCTGCTGCTTCACCCGCGCGTACTTGGGATCGGAAACATTTTTGCCGTAAGTCGCTTTCTGCCAGCCGGCACTGACATAGGGCATTAGCGCGATGCGTTGATTGGCGGGCAGCTTTTGAAATTCCTCGACAAATTTATCCGGCTGTTCGACCAGAACGTTGCCTAAAATTTTAGAAGGCACGGGGTTGGATTGGTTGCCGTAGCCCAATTGGTATTGCATCAGATAGTGCATTGCCATGGGCTGTTTACCGCTGATGGCGAGTTCTTCCAGTCGCTGCAATCCAGCTTCGTGTTGCTTGGGCGCAACCGTCTGCGGGCCGGCTTTTTGGGTCGTGCCGTCGGGCAGGGGGATTTGTTCCATGAGCTGAATGGTTTCTTTGCGCTCCTGCCGATTTTTTTTCTCCTCTTCAAACTGCTGCTCATACGACTTCATGGCCTGATTCTGTTTGGCGATGCTTTCAAGCTGCGCGTTGAATTGTTCTTCCGCCTGCGCCGTTTGCTGCAAGACCGCATCTTGAGCGGAAGGAGCAGTCGTTTCCTCCTGCGCGCGGGAAAATACTCCTGCCTGGAGGAGTAATGCCGCGGCCAAGCTGCTGAAAATCAAGAAGCGTTTCATATTTTTACCATAGCATAAAATGAGCGATAGCGCCCAGGGGAAGTGGGGCCGTTTAAAGGGCCGCTTCGCATAGCACTCTGTGCTTCAAGTACCATTCGGCAAACTGGGCGAGGCCTGTTTCGAGCGGTGTCGTGGGCGCGTACCCGACGGCTGCTTTGAGCCGGTCCACCGACGCGTGTGTGGCGAGAACGTCCCCGGGCTGGAGAGGCTGGAGGTCGATCTGAGCCTTCTTTCCCAGCACTCGCTCGAGCGTCGCGACAAAGTCCAGTAGCTCCACCGGCTGGTTGTTGCCTATATTATACAGGCGAAACGGCGCGGAACTGCTCGCGGGCGCGGGCGGATTGGCTTGCCAGTGGGCGTCGGGCGTCGGCAGCTTTTGCAGCACACGGACGATCCCTTCGACGACGTCATCGATGTAGGTGAAGTCCCGGCGCATCTTGCCGTGATTAAAAAGCGGGATTTTTTCTCCATTCAAAATTGCGCGCGTGAACGAGAAGTATGCCATGTCGGGTCGCCCCCAGGGCCCATAGACGGTAAAAAAACGCAGGCCCGTCGACGGGATGCCGTAGAGGTGGCTGTAGCTGTGCGCCATCACCTCATTCGCTTTTTTGGTGGCGGCGTAGAGACTGGCCGGATGATCGGTCGTGTGCGCTTCGTCAAACGGGACGGTTGCGTTCAAGCCATAGACCGAGCTCGAGCTTGCAAAGACCAGATGCGCGGGTTTGTGCTGACGGCAGCCTTCCAGAATGTGCGAGAAGCCGACCAGGTTGGATTGCACGTACGCCTGCGGATCGGTCAGGCTGTAGCGTACGCCCGCCTGCGCGCCGAGGTGCAAAACATGAGTGAATTTCTCTCGCTCGAAAAGCGCGTGCATCCCGCCGCCGTCGGCCAGGTCGAGCTTGTGGAAGGAAAAGGCGGGATAGCCTTGCAACTGTTCGAGTCGCGCGGCTTTGAGCTGTGGATTGTAATAGGCGTTGAGATTATCGGTCCCGACGATGCTCGCGCCGTCTCGCAGCAAGCGCGCCGCCGCGTGCATGCCGACAAACCCCGCGGCGCCAGTGACCAGAACTTTCACGGGACGCATTCAAGCCGTCGCCCGCCGCCGGGCCAAGCGTAAAGCGCATCTGCATTCGAACATTGATCGAGACGCGCGCCCCCGCTAGAGCTTTTTTTCGAAATGGCCATCTTCACCTTCGAGCCGATTTACCAAGCCCGTCCGTGGGGTGGGGATCGGCTGACGCGATCTTTCCACCGCTCTGTGCCTCAGGAGTTGCTGCCCGTTGGTGAAAGCTGGGAGCTGGTCGATCGAGCGGAGGCCACGAGCCGTCTGACGACTGCATGGGAAGGCTGCGCCGATTTGCACGAGCTCTGGGCGAAAAAACGGGCTGCGGTATTTGGTAAGCGTACTCCGGCGGTCGAGCGCTTTCCGCTGATGGTCAAACTGCTCGACGTCGCTGAATCCGAAAACCTCAGCGTGCAGGTGCATCCCGGTCCGCAGCAAGCGGCGGCGCGCGGCGGAGAATCCAAGCGAGAGCTCTGGTATTTTTTGGAATGCGCCACCAACGCCAAGTTTTATGCCGGCTGGCGTCGCGGCGTAAAGCGCGAGGAGATGGAAAAGCATTTCGGCGCGTCGACGATGCCGCTGCTCTTGCATTCCATTCCGGCGGAACGGGGTGAGGCGTTTTACAATCCGCCCGGCCGCGTGCACGCGCTCGGCGGCGGGAACTTGGTGCTGGAAGTGCAGGAGAGTGCCGAGACCACCTACCGCATTTATGACTGGGACCGAATGGGCACAGACGGCAAGCCGCGGACGCTGCATCTGGAAGAGGCCCGCGCGTGCGTTAACTGGAACGATGCCGCGCCGGGTTGGACGCAGCCCCACGGTGAGCGCCTCCTCGATTGCGGCGCATTCGCTGTCGAGCGGTCGTTCATCTTCCCCGACGAAGGCCGGCAGTGGTCCGCCGAAGGGGCGAGCTTTCATTATCATTTTATCGGCGATGGCAGCGTGACGTTTGAAGGCCAAAACTTCCCGGCGGGATCCAGTTTTCTCGTCACGGCCGATCACCCTGTTTACGAGCTCACGCCTGCTGCTGACGGCGCGGAAGTTATTACGACTCAATGGGGAAGGTGGCTCTAGGATTTATAATCCTAAACGTGGATTCGAGGGAGGCTCGTTCTACGTAAGATGGGGCGCCTTCACCACCACCCGCGTCTTCACAATAAAATCGTGCAGCGCCTGCTTGCGGCGCGTCCAGCCAGCCATCGCAAAGCCGATGCCGAGGGTGAAAGCGGAAAGGCCTTTGCCGGTATGTCGCAGGAGCGCGCGGCCAAACCTAATCCGCTGACCTTCTAAATCGATGACGCGCAGGCCCAAGAGCCGCTTGCCCACGGTTGCTTGCCAGGAAGAGCTTTCCATCGCCGCGTCGTATAGGCAGCGCAGCAGCAATCCGAGGAAGGCGTTGAGCCCCAAATGCAGCGGGAGAAAAACGATAGTTAAGAGAATTGTGTCGAGCGTCCAGGCTGCGGTTCTACGCCAAAAACCCGCGTCGATGAGTTTTTCCGGATCCGGGAGCGGTTCCACAGGCGTGATGGGCAGTTCTGGCGCGAGTGAAGGCGCAAAACTCGTCGGCGCGATGGAAGATAAAAGCCCGCGCGCTTGCCAGCGTTGGACTGGTTTGAGCGAGGCGAGTGCGGCCCATTCGGGTAGGTCGGTGTACCATGCTAAGTCGTTGAGTGAAAAACGGCCGCTGCGTAAGCCTTCCTGTACTGCTTCGGCCGCGATGGGTCCGTGCGGCTTGCCTTCCACCGCAACGTACCAGACAACGGCCGGATCGCTTTCAGGGGTGGAGAGAGGTCTATCGTTCATTGGTGGCTTTGCGTGAGAGATGCTGCCCGAGGATTGTGGCCGAGCGCAATTCCCGAAGCGGCCGGCCGTTATTCGGTTTGAGTTTTTTCGCGGCGTAGATACTGGGCGACGACTTCCGCGAGCCCTGGTCCGACTCCGGGTGTTTGTGCGATTTCTTGGGCGGACGCCCGCGTGAGGCGTTCGACCGAGCCAAACCGTGCCAGAAGCAACTGCTTGCGTTTCTCGCCCAAACCGGGGCAGTCGTCCAGCAGGCTTTCGCGCATTCGCTTTTTCAGGAGCAATTGATGATACGAGTTGGCGAACCGGTGCGCCTCGTCGCGCAAGCGTTGCAATAACTTCAAGCCAGCATGATCGCGCAGCAGGCGCAGGGACTCCGATTCGCCGGGCCGATAAATTTCTTCATGCTGCTTGGCGAGGCCAATTGTAGGGACGCCGCCCAGGCCGAGCGCAAGCAGTTCACCCAAGGCAGCGGAGAGCTGTCCCTTGCCACCGTCGAGGATGATGAGATCGGGCAGTGGACTCTTCTCTGCGAGGACGCGGCTGTAACGCCGCTGGACCACCTCGGCCATGCTTGCAAAATCATCCTGCCCAGTGACGGTGCGGATGCGGTAACGGCGGTACGCGGCGCGGTCGGGTTTGCCGCCGGTGAAGCGGACCATCGAGGCGACGAGGTGTGTGTCGGAAATGTTCGAAATATCAAAGCACTCGATTCGCTGCGGCGGCGCGGGGAGGGCGAGTGCCTGCTGCAATGCGCGCAGATCTTCGCCCGCTTGCGGCGCCGGGTCGAAGGCGCGTAGGAACCGTTTCTGCGGCCGCGAGATTTCTTCGAGCAGTTCCAGCTGGTCTCGGTACCGCGCGGCTTTCTCAAACTTGAGTTGCGCCGCGGCTTCCTCCATCTCGTGCTGCACTTTTTCGCGAAGCTGGACTGACTGTCCTTCCAGAAACGCGCACGCCTGTGCGACACGGACGTGGTAGTCGGCTTGTTCGGTTGGGTCCGGAGTCGTCGCCGCGCCAGGGTGATCTTCTGGCAGGGGGATGCGCGCCGCTGCCATCGTTCGCAGCCCGTACCGGCGGCTCAGCACATCGATCACCTTGCGCGCAGCGGCGCCGTTGATGTACGGGCCGAAGTACCGACTGCCGTCGGGAATGCGCAGCCGCGTCGTTTCAAACCGCGGCCATGGCGTATTCAGGTTAATTTTGATCAGCAGGAAACGCTTGTCGTCGCGGAACGAGACGTTGTACTTGGGCCGGTACTGCTTGATGAGCTTGCCTTCGAGCAGTACTGCCTCGGCCTCGGAGCGGACGACGTGCGTCTCCACGTCCCACACCGCGTCGACCAGGGCGCGCGTCTTGCGGTCGTGCCGCGCGCGCTGCGATTTTTGGAAGTACTGCCCGACCCGCTTGCGCAAGTCAGCCGCCTTGCCGACGTAAATCACCTTCCCGAGTTGGTCCCGGTAAATATACACCCCTGGCTGGTGCGGGAGCTCGCGCACGCGGGCGGAAAGATCAGGCGCGTCAGGGGGCATGCCCCTGAATCTAACATGTGCTGCGCCGAAGCAAAATGCTCAAAGCGCTGTGCGGCGTGCGCGCTTGGGTGGCGCTGCAGGCGCTTGTTCCAGAATCGGCGTGCAAATCGTTCCGCGAGCTTCAACAGCGGCACCGCTTTGCTCAATTTCAAACACGCCGCTCAAATCCCATTTGTGCTGATTTGCAAGCTGCTCCAATTGCGCTTGGTCGATGTACTGCTTGGTGCCCTGAGGATCAATGTGCCTCCATCTTCCTTCCGCAGCACGGCTAAATCCATGAGCGTACACGCTATCGCATTCCTCATAAAAATCGAACTCACTCACTTGCCAATTTTCCGTTTGGGAATCACCAATCCGTTTTCTTACAATGGAGCAAAATTTCCCCGCCCGTTTGCGTTCGTCTGCAGAATCCCCCTGCCAACTTTGACGGGTCCAGCAGCATTCAGCATCTACTTCGACATGCGTTGCCAAGCCTTCTTCTCGTGCTGGCCGTCCGTCTAAAAAATAGTAAAGGCGTGCTCCTTTCACTTCGCCGTGTTTGGAATGTTCAACTACAACACTCGCTGCTTCCTGCTGCCCGCCCACTTGTCCATCCGCATGCTTGACGATGCCAATATGCGGACGGGAAGGCATTTTTGTAAAAGATGTCTCCAGCGGATTATCTTCATGTCCAATCATCCGTGCCATTTCCAACACCTCCTGCGTGAGGATCATATACCGCGCCGCGAACGCCCGAACGGCTCGATGAATGACGTGGTGTGCCATAACGATTGCGCGTATTGCCCTGTAGTATTCCACTACCGCAGGAAGGTTGAAGCGTCTACCTAAGGCAGGCGCGGAATTTGCCGCGCTACACCTTCAAATACGTCGAGGCCTGGAGGCCTTGGGTATATTCATCGAGCAGGCGCATCCCCTCGCTTGGCTTCACCAGGTCAGCTTTGATCGCCGCATCGACCTGCTCCTTCATCCGGCGCTCCAAGAGCGGCTTATCGTACTGTACCTCCTGCAGCACCTCGGCGATGGTGTCGCCGGCGACCGTCTCTTCGATATAAAAGCCGCACGGCTCGTCCGCGTCCAAAAAGATATGCGCCTCGCCCGCGCGGCCAAAAAGGTTGTGGAAGTTCCCCAGGATATCCTGGTACGCGCCCAGGAGGAAAATGCCGATGTAGTACGGCTCGCCCGGACGGACCGTGTGCAGCGGGAGCGTCGCTTTGGGCCCTTCGCCTTCGCTGATGAATTTGCAGACCTTGCCGTCCGAATCGCACGTCAGATCGACGAGCGATACTTCATGCTGCGGCTCCTCATCCAATCGATGCAGCGGACAGATCGGGAAGAGCTGGCCGATCGACCAATAGTCGAGCATCGATTGGAAAAGCGAGAAGTTGCAGAGGAACTGATCGGTCAGGCTGTCGGAGAGCCGGCGGATTTCTTCCGGCACCGACTTGAGGCCCCGGTAATACCCGACGGCTTCTTCCACGATTTCCCAAAAAAGCGTTTCGACCTGCCCCTTGGCGCGCAGGTCGAGTAGGCCGAGCTCAAAGCGTGTCTGCGCCTCTTCCTTGATCTGCACTGCGTCGTGGAAATGCTCACGCCGATTTTTCTTGGTCAGCGTTTCTTTGAGCTCGAGCAGGTTTTTGGCGAGTTTGTGCGCAGGCTCGATCGACGTGTGCATCTTGAGAATTTCCGTCTTCTCGATCATGCCAAACACTTCGACTACTAGGAGGGAATGATGCGCCGCGACGGCGCGGCCGCTCTCACTGACGATCGTCGGATGCACGACCTTTTCCTCGTCGCAAACTTCGGCGATCGTGTAGACGACGTCGCGGGTGTACTCGGGCAGGGAGTAGTTGGTGCTGCTGTCCACCGCCGAGCGGCTGCCGTTGTAGTCGATCCCCAGGCCCCCGCCCACGTCCATATATTCGAGCGGAAAGCCCATCTGCGCCAACTTCGCGTAATATCGCGCTCCTTCGCGCACCGCGCGCTTGATCGTCAGAATGTTGGGCACCTGCGAACCCACGTGAAAATGCACAAGCTTGAGCGCGGCTTTTGCGTTGCGCTGTTCCAAAATTTCCGTGGCTTCCAAAACCTCGGCGGTCGTGAGTCCGAACTTGGCATCCTCGCCGCCCGACGTTGCCCACTTGCCTTCTCCTTGCGACCGCAACCGTACCCGAATGCCCACCATTGGCTGCACCTGCATGACTTCAGCAAGATTGAGCACAAGAGAAAGCTCTTCCAGCTTTTCGATGACGATGATCACCCGCTTGCCGAGTTTGTTGCCCATCAGCGCCATGCGCAGGTACTGTTCGTCCTTGTATCCGTTGCAAATGAGCAGGCTCTCCGGATCGCGGTGCATCGCGAGCGCCGCAAAAAGCTCGGGCTTGCTGCCTGCCTCGAGGCCGTAATGGAACGTCTGCCCCGCGTCCACGATCTCCTCGATCACTTCGCGTAGCTGGTTGACCTTTACCGGAAAAACGCCCCGGTAGATGCCCTGATAGTTAGCTTCGGCAATAGCGCCGGCAAACGCTTCGTTCAAGCTTTGCACCCGGTGCCGTAGCAAATCTTGGAAACGCAGCAGGACGGGCGTCTGCAGGCCGCGCTCTTTGGCCTGCGCCAGAACATCCACCAGCGCAATCTCCGGCCCCTGGTCGAGCACCGGGCGAACCGTCAGCTGGCCCTGCTCATTGATGCCAAAGTAGCCGCTGCCCCAGTTGCCGACATTAAACGTCTGCGCTGCCTGCTGCGTGTCCCATGTCGGTGCCGATGCCATTAAACTATCGCTATTGCAAACAACGCCGCCGGGTGCAAGCAGTATTCGCCCTTCGAAACAAAAAACGGTCCTGAGCCGCTTGTTTTCGATCTTCCCCTGAGTTAACGTGACGCGCTTGTGAACACCGATGTAGTCCCCGTCAAAGTACTCGCGGTCCTGCCAACCGAGCAGGAGACCGTCGCGATTTTTATCGGCAACGAAGACAAATCTTTTCTCATCAACGTCGAGAGCAGCGTCGGCCGCGCGATCGCGCTGGCCATGCGCAGCGTCAAGCACGAGCGACCGCTCACGCACGAGCTCTTCGGTCTGGTCTTTGATGCGTTTAACATCCGCGTCGACCACGTTGTGATCAACGATCTGCACGAGAACACTTACTTCGCTCGGATCATTTTGCGCGCTGAGAATGAAGTGCACAAAAAAATCATCGAGCTCGATGCCCGGCCCAGCGACTCCATCGCTATCGCATTACAGACCCGGGCGCCCTTGTACGTGAGCGAATCCGTCTGGGCGCAGGTCGAGGACATGTCCGAACTGCTCGAAAAGATGGAATCACTCTTCCGCAAGAAAAAGCCCGGCGCCGACGAGCCGGACTTTGGCAAGGGATTGGAGTAGGGCCGATGAAAGCGTCCGCAGCTTAATTGGGCTGCAACTCGGGCCCGACCGCTCGTGCGCTCTTTCTGTTCCACCACCTTGCAGGCTTCTCAACAAGACTGCCCCGCGTCGGCGCGCATTCGATTTGTCCCGGCGGACGAATCACCCAGGTAGCCGGCTGGCTTAGGGGTAAGCGGTTGTCTAAAGATGCCATTAGCACTTCGCTGGGCATGCAAGCACCCAAATCCGTGCGAGCATGCCGGTTTGGGTCCGGGGCGAGAGCTCGGCCAACTTGTCCCATAGAAATGAAACCCTTGGACTTTTTTAAATTTGCCCCGGCGCGCAAGTCTAACGGCTCATAAGATGCCCCTGGAACACCGTCACGTTCAATGCGATCGGCAAAGGCGGAATGGAGACTGGCTCCTTTAAGTCCTTCGCCCTCACTACTTTCTTGAAAGGCATTCAGTTGCACCGCCACGTTCGGCCGCACGCTCAAGAATCGCCGGATAGCCTCCTTGTCGCAGCTGCGCAAAGTGCCTGCGTACAGAAACCGTGTGAGCGCATCTCCTAGCTGTGCCTGCTCGACTCTTTCGACTGTGAACTGCTCGGGCCATTGGCGAGCCTCAAGGCTGCCCGCGCCAGCAGCTTGCGCGATTAAAGAAAAAGTAGAGCCGGAAACAAAAATGCCTTGATCCGTCCAAACATCGCTTTTCCCTGGAGTCAAAGACCCGCTCGGGCCCGCGTACTGCCAATCGCCCGCGCGGCGCAATACAAACAAATGCGGTGCTCCTTGTTGGGGGTTGCCTTGCTTATTGGCCCGCAGCTCATTTCCTAAGGGATCTGAAAGAGCGGTGGTCCACAACTTCTGCCCTGGAACAGAAGCAACCACCGCTTCTGTACGGCTATCGGAATTTTGATTGAGGGATGCTATCATGGCCGGAGTAATCCCCGTTCCGCGCAGCGCCCCTGCGGCGTCCCCCGCATTGCAATTGCTGGCGACCAAAAAGCGTGGATTTTTTTCTGTGATGGCTCGAGACAGCATGATCCACTGCCACTCGGCACTGCCTTTTTCGTAATCCTTAGGATTTAAGCTGACGTTCGGCCATCCATGCGGAGGCATGGCTTCAATTACTCGCCCATCCGGAAGATCCCCATTTTTATCAACAACGTAAGCGCCAAAACTAAATTTTCCGTTCTTCGTGACGCCGCCATGCATATCAATGTAGGCCACATCGCCATGAAGCACGGGCGTGTCACCCGCTTGAAGGAATATACTCTTATCTTCATGCATTCCAGCAACATAGAAGCTGCCTTGCCCATTAGGCGCATCATCGAGCGTATGGAAAAGACTTGTGATGTCATCTTGCCGCATGCCAGCGGGTTCATTGGGCAAAGCAAAAGCGACCGGATGCCGCACGCCGGGCACCGGCGCAGGAAGAGCGGAGGTGGTGGGAGCGGTTGTGGATTTGTCCGGCTCGGCGGGCGCCGACGTCTGCGCGTTGGCGGCTCCGGCAGCGAGCTGGCCCAGCAACGCAACGGCAGCGGTAAAGGATCTCAAACGAGGCATAGAAAAATATCGCGCACCGAAGGCCAAATCAGCCAAAGTGCTTCGTGTGAGTTAAAATACCGCGCCCTCGGGAAAAATTCTACCTGCTTGAGATAAAGCTTTTTTAATAATCAGAGGAGATTGCCAACGCTGCTGGTCTTTCCTCCAGTCTTGCACGCTGGGCTCGAAGTTCTTACAGTGCGTTGCGTGAGGGAAAGAAAGTTTCGGAGTATTTTGCTCGTTGGCACGCCGGGCGCGGGCAAAGGAACCCAAGGCAAGGCGATAGGCACCCTCCCGGGCTTTTTTCACTGTTCCAGCGGGGATATCTTCCGCGCGCTTGATCCCGAGAGCGTGCTAGGCCAATCCGTTGCGACGTATCTTCGCCAAGGTCAGCTGGTGCCCGACGGTCTGACCGTCGAAATCTGGGAAGACTTTCTCGGGCAGCAGGAAGCCAATGGCCGGCTCGATGCGTCGCGCGATTGTTTGGTGCTCGATGGCATCCCGCGCAGCATCACTCAAGCGCGTTTGGTGGAGTCGACGGTGGACATCGTCCGCGTTTTTCATCTGGATATTGGCAACCGCCAGCTGCTGGCCGACCGGCTGGCTGCGCGCGCACGTGTGCAGGGCCGTCCGGATGATGCCGACCCGGCTGTCATCGAAAACCGCATTCGCGTTTACGAGCAAGAGACCTACCCGCTCTTGCATCATTATGGGCCGACCCGCGTTTCGCATGTGGATGCGGCTCCGCGCGCGCACCGCGTCCTCCATGCTTTCCTGTCCGAACTCATCGCCCAACGCGTGATTCCCGAATCTGCTTCATGAAGCCCTCCGCTCCGCGCTGGCTTTTTACAGGCGTGCTTCTGCTCCTTTTCGCCGCCGATCAAGCAACCAAAGCGCTCGCGCTTCATGAGCTCCGTTGGAATGAGCCGCTTTCTGTTATCCCCGGTCTTTTAAATTGGACGCTCGTAGGAAACAGCGGCGTCGCTTTCGGTCTCTTGCAAGGAAGCTCCGGCGGACGGTGGATTTTGCTCTCTGCCCTTGTGCTGCTTGCGATCGGTCTCTGGGCGGCACAGCAGCTCAACTGGCGGCGGTATGAGACGCACGTCATCGGTGGCCTCCTCGTCGGCGGCGCGCTAGGCAACTGGGTGGACCGGTTACGGCTCGGAGTTGTCGTCGACTTTATCGACTTTCATGCAGGCTCCTGGCACTGGCCGGCTTTTAACTTGGCCGACACCGGCATCTGTGTCAGCGTCGCCTATCTGTTGCTACGCCAGTCGGGGATGTGGCCTCGGAGCCTTTGGAGGGCCGATCGCTCGAATTAATCGCTGCGCATTTCTTCCACTTCAAAATTTATGTCGCTCAAAATTCCTCACATGGATGTCGGTGCCGAAAACGCAGCCATTGCGCCCGCGCTCGAATCGGCGATGCGCGAAGTGATGGCAGGTTCGGCATTCGTCCTGGGTCCGCACGTTGAGGCGTTCGAGAAAGAGTTTGCTGCGCTCTGCGGCGCGCCGCATGGGATCGGCTGCAACAACGGGACCTCGGCGCTGCACTTGGCGATGCTCCTTGCCAACGTCGGTCCCGGAGATGAAGTGATCACGACGCCTTACACGTTTGCCTCGACCAGCTGGTGTATTTCTTACGTCGGCGCAAAACCGGTTTATGCGGATATTGACCCGGTCACGTTCAACCTCAACACGAAAGCCGCCGCTGCCGTCGTCACGCCGCGCACCAAGGCGATTCTTCCCGTGCATCTTTACGGACAGCCATGCGATCTGGATGCGCTGGGCGCGCTCGCGAAAAAATGTGGCGCAGCGCTGATTCCCGATGCGGCGCAGGCCCACGGCGCGCGGTGGAAGGGTAAGCCGATTTGCGATTGGGGCCTGGTGAGCACGTTCAGTTTTTACCCAACTAAAAATCTGGGAGCCTGCGGTGAAGGCGGTGCTCTCATCACACACGACGATGCAATTGCCGATCGCGCGCGGCGGCTGCGCAACCATGGTTCGCGCGAACGGTATTATCATGACGAGGTCGGGTACAATTATCGCCTCGAAGGAATCCAGGGCGCCGTGCTGCGGGTCAAGCTCGCGCATTTTGTAGAGCGCACCCGCCGCCGCCGTGAGCGCGCGCAGCGGTATCACCAGCTTCTGGCCGATACGCCGCTGGCGCTTCCGCACGAAGCCGAAGGCGCGGAGAGTGTCTACCATCTCTATGTCATTCGGCATGCGCAGCGAGATGCGCTTGCGGAATTTCTACTCGCGCGCGGGATCGGTTCGGCCAAGCACTACCCGCTGCCGCTCCATTTGCAAAAATGCTACGCTGGGCTCGGGTATAAAGAAGGGGCGTTCCCAGTTGCCGAAGCAGCCGCGCGCGAATGCCTCGCGCTGCCGCTCTACGCTGAGATGACCGATGCGCAGCTGGAAACAGTCGCTGCTGCAATTCGCGAGTTCTTTTCTACGAAACGCTAACCTTTCGGTCGGTATGCCCGCAAAAACCGCAGCGAAAAAATCCGCATCGGCTGTGTTGCCGACGCTGCTCATTGCCGATGACGAGAAGAACACGCGCGAGGGGTTGCGGCGTGCGCTCGAAAAGCAGTTCCGCATTCATTTGGCGGTCGACGCGAAAGAAGCGCTCGAAATCCTCAAGTCGCAGCCGATCGATGTTCTGCTCACCGATTTGCGTCTGGGAAAAGACAACGGTCTGGAGCTCCTCGCGCGTGCGCGCCAGCTGCCGCAGCCGCCGGTGTGCCTGCTGATGACGGCGTACAGCTCGGTCGAAACGGCGGTCGAGGCGATGCGGCAAGGCGCGTACGACTACCTCACCAAGCCGCTCAATCTGGACGAGGCAGAGCTTTTGCTCCTGCGCGCATGGCGCTCGCGCACGGTCGAAGCGGAGAACGAAAGCCTCCGCCAGCAGCTCGACTCCAAGTACGGCCTCGAAAAAATCATCGGCAGTACAGCGGTGATGCAAGCGATTTTCACCAAAATCCGCCAAGTGGCCGATACGCGCGCCACTGTCCTCATCACGGGTGAGAGCGGCACGGGCAAAGAGCTCGTCGCGCATGCACTGCATCGCCTCAGCAGTCGGCGGAGCGCCCCGTTTGTTGCCGTGCATTGCGCCGCGCTCGCGCCGCAGCTGCTCGAGAGCGAGCTTTTCGGTCACGAGAAAGGCGCCTTCACGGGTGCGCTCGAGCGTCGCGTCGGCCGGTTCGAGCAAGCAGACGGCGGCACGCTTTTCCTCGATGAAATCGGAGAAATTGACGCTGCCACGCAGGTCAAGCTCCTGCGTGCGCTGGGAGAGCGCGTCGTCCAACGCGTCGGCGGCCAGGCGGATATCCTGGTCGATGTGCGCGTCGTTGCCGCCACCAATCGCGATCTGGAAGCACTTGTTGCTGCTGGGAAATTTCGAGAGGATCTTTTCTTTCGTCTCAACGTCGTCCGCCTTCACCTGCCTCCGCTGCGCGAACGCAAAGAAGATCTGCCGCTTTTCATCCGCACGTTTGTGGAAGAGCTCGCGCTTGAGAACAAAAAGAATCTCACAGGCCTTGCGCCAGATGCACGTGCCGCGCTCCTAGCGTACGACTGGCCGGGCAATGTCCGCGAGCTCCGGGGTGCGATCGAGCACGGCGTTGCGCTCGCGCAAGGGACCGTAATTACGGCGGCTGATCTTCCAGAACGAGTGTTACGTCCTTCTTCTGCCTCTTCCACGCCGAGGCTTTCCACGCAAAGTTCGCCTGCGCTCCCTCCGGGAGAGACGCTCAACCTGGAAGAAATGGAAAAGCGCGCCATCATCGCCGCGCTCCGGGCTGCCGACGGCAGTCGTCATCGTGCCGCTGAAATTCTCGGCATCCACCGCCGCACGCTCCTGCGCAAGCTTCAGCAGTACAAGATCGAGGCCTAGGCTGCGATTCCCAAGCTTGCACCGGATGCGGACGCCGCGGTAGCGTAAAAACACGCTCTTATGCTTTCTTTGCTCTTCTCTATTCCCATGCTCGCCGCGGTGGATGCGGCAACGCCGCCTTCTTTCTCGGTGCTCGAGATGCTCCGCGCCGCGGATTGGATTGTCATCCCGCTTGCAGCCGCTTCCATCGCGGGCGTCACGCTCATCTTCTACAACCTGTTTACGTTGCGTCGTGGCACGGTCGGCGGTCCCACCCTCGCTGCGCAGGCGGACACATTCCTGGAAAACGAAGACTGGAACGGGCTGATGCAATGGCTTGCCGGCCGCCCGGAAGCCGCTGCGCGCATTCTCTCTTCCACGATCACGTGGCTCGCGCGCCATCCCAGCGCCGACTCCGCTGCGATCCGCGCTGTTGCCGAGGCAGAGGGAGGACGTATCGCCGCGCAGCTCAACCAGCGCGCCACCTACGTCATGGACGTCGGTGTCCTCGCGCCGCTGCTAGGTCTTTTCGGCACGGTCGTCGGCATCTTGCGCTCCTTCGGTTCGCTTTCGCAAGAGACGGCCAGCCCCATGCGCACGCTCATGCTCGCCGGTGGTGTTTCACAGGCGCTCATCGCGACCGCGGCGGGCCTCACGATCGGTCTGGCATGCATGGCCGCGTACGCTTACTTCCGCGGCCGCGCGCTCGATTTGGTCACGCAGCTTGAATCCACCACCGCGCAAATGGTTCAGTCGGTCATCGTTTCCCATCAGTTGCAGCAACAACGCGGCGGCGCCGGTATCGGAGCCGTCTCCCCAGCGGCCACGCGCACTGGCCGCCTCCGCATCGGCACACCGCCTCCCGCGTAAGGTTGCGCTGCGATCTTCCTTCTTCCGCACCATGAACTTGCGCCGCCACGTCGTTTCGCAGCCGCTGAGCATGCAGCTCGCGCCGATGATCGATGTCATTCTCTTCCTGTTGGCGTTCTTCCTGCTCACCTGGAATCTCGCGCGCTACGAGACGGATTTGTCGGTGAAAATTCCCACAGCGCGCAACGCGCAAGATCCCAAGCAACTCCCGGGCGAAATCGTCGTGAACGTGCGCGCGGATGGCTCCATCTGGCTCAATCAGCGCGCCCTCAGCCCTGCCGAGCTCGAAAAAATTCTCAAAGGCATCACCGCGAGTTATCCTGATCAAGCGCTGGTCTTGCGCGCGGATGAATCGACCAATTATCGCGCAGTCGTCACCGTGCTTGATGCGGCGCGTGCGGCCGACCTCTGGAACATCGCCTTTGCCACGGCGCGTCAGGATGCGGCCGCATCCCCGAGACCTTAACCGCTGTTGCGTTACAAATCTGTCGCGTCGCGCTTGCTGGCGATTTTCGATTTTCCCGCAGTGGGAGTGGAAAGCACAACCGTCCCCGCCAGCCAATCATGCAATGCGCGGCGGTGCGGATTGAAAAATGCGACGAGGTAGCCCACGCCCCACGGAATGCCGCCGGCAATTGTTCCGACCGCCCGTAAAAACGCGTTTACGTATCCGACCGACTGGCCGTTACCGCGTACCACGCGCAGTCGCAGCCAACGCTTGGCGGGCGTTTGGCCGGTGCGTCCATGAAAGTAGGTCCAATAGACAATCTGCACTGCCCAGAGTGCAATGAGCACCGCTCCTGGGACTTGCCCCCGCAGCGCCTGCGCCAGCCACACGTCGACATATTGCTTTCGAAAGCCCGGCATAAATTGTTCCATAATTAAAAAAACAAGTTCCAGCGCCGTTCCCAAAAGAATCATATCAACCGCATAGGCGGCTGCGCGTCGCCAGAGCGGCGCAATGATGGGTAGCGCAGCCGTGTCTTCGGGCGTCGTGCGCGGGTTTACCGCTGTTGTTTCTTCCGAAGAAAGCTCCAACTCAGGCGTAAGTGCTGCCAACGTAGACACATCTTCCCAGCGTTGCCAGGGCGTGGCGGGCGGTGGTTGGAGTGGTGCCTGTCGGAGAGAAGGTTCCGTTGCGAGGGCGACCCATGCTCCAGCGCCGACGCGATTTTCACCCGCCCAGCGCCGCAATTCCGTAATGGAAGCGGGGCCGTACGCTTGATCGTCTTCTCCCCATACCCAGTAACGTTCGCTCACGGAAATGGACTGTAACAGGCGACCGCCCACCGCCAAGCGGATTTAGATTCCTGCAAAAATCCCCTCGCGGCGCAGCGTGCGGCGGGACAAGATCACCGGGCGGGAGCGCTGTCTCCGCATGCTTTGAATGAAACTCTGCGACGTCACGCAATTTTATGCTCCCGGCTCGGGCGGGGTGAAACGCTACCTCACGCAGAAGCGCCGTTACCTGCTTGAGGAGACTCCCGCTGCGCACACGCTCATCATCCCGGGCGAGCGGACCGAATGGACGGGAGAGAGTCGTGCGCGGACCTGCACCATCGCCTCGCCGGTCGTCGAGCACGTCGCGGGTTATCGCCTGCTTTGGAAAACGAATGCGGTGCAAACAGCACTCGCAGAAGCAAAGCCGGATTTAATCGAAGTCGCCGATCCTTACCAGCTCGCCTGGACCGCGCTCCAAGTGGGGCGCGCTCGGGGTGTGCCCGTCGTTGGTTTCTATCACTCGGATGTTCCGCGCACGCTGGCCGACCTCATTCAACGCTGGCTGGGGGCGGGGTGCGGTCGCTTCGTCGAGCGGATCGCGCGCCGATATGTGGTCGGGCTCTACAGCCGATTCGCGCGCACGCTGGTGGCATCGGATGTCGTTGCAGAGCGGCTCCGTGCGTGGGGTGTGCGCAATGTCGCGGTTACGCCGTTTGGGGTGGATACCAAAATCTTCGCTCCAAATCCTCCTGACCCTAGCGTCCGTGCAAAGCTCGGGATCCCCGCCGATGCGCTGCTTCTGCTTTTTGTCGGACGTCTCAGCCTGGAAAAAAATCTACCGACGCTTTTGCGTACGTTTGAGCTGCTGACTCAGGGTTTCCCAAATTCGTCTGTGCGGCCGTGGCATTTGCTGGTGGTGGGCGATGGCCCGCTTCGCAAGTTGGTCGAGCCGGCGAGCAAGGCCCAGCGGCACCTTCATTGGCTGCCCCGTGTTGAAGATCCCAGCGCGCTGGCCGATCTTTACCGGGCGGCGGATCTTTTCATCCATCCCGGGCTCAACGAAACCTTTGGCCTCGTACTGCTCGAAGCGCAGGCGTGCGGAGTGCCGGTGCTCGGATTCGCGGAGTCGTCCTTGACGGAGCTTTGCTTCGCTGGTCGGGAAGGATGGGCGCGCGAAGTGACGCCGCAGGCGCTTGCGGCGGCGATCGATGCAGCGTCGGAGTTAGACTTGCCGTCGCTCGGCGCCCAAGCAGCGCACGTGGTCCGGGAGCGGTTCGATGAGCAACAATCCTTCGCTCGGCTTTGGGAAGAATATCGCGCTGTGCTTACAGAATTTGCATCACGTCCGCCCAAGCCTCGCTGAAGCGTATTATATAGTGTGCTTGTTCAAGCCCAGCCAGGCATGCTGATGATTGAGCCCCCAAATTGGCACTGAAAGCGCTGGTGGAGAAGAAGCTGTGTTGAACGCATTTGCTGCTCGCAGCATCTTCCAGCCAGCCGAAGCAGCAAAGGCTTCTCCTGCGTAGCCTAGGGTTTCAGAGTGGGTTGAAATACTTTTAAGCGCTTCTTGTTCAATAGATTGCATCCAATTCCAAGATGGATTTTGATAGACTGGAATAGTGGCAGGAAGAGCTTGGGCAAGCTCACACGCAGCGTTCCGTGCCTGCTTTTTCGTGCGGAACGCCCAGCCAGTGTGTGCGTCGGTGATCTGCGTGGCAGAGTCGGTGGATAAGTTATTCACATTCGCAAGCAACACAGCAGCAGCGCCTTCCGACGGTCTAAATTTTTTCTGGCGATACCATCCCGCATGGTAGAAAGCTTCCACAGCTGCCGCATCAAGTTCTTCCGCGCCAGCAACTAAGACAAAATCAGCCGTCTTAATTTTGAGCCAGAGCCGCGCTACTTTAAGTGCCGTCACCCAACCCGCGTCGTCTCCGACGAGTGAGTAGCACGGTCCACGCACGCCAAGGATTGCCGCGAGGTGGCTGGCGGGTGAGTTATACACCGTTTCTGGGAATAAGATTGGGCTGGCGAATTTCCGGCCCTGCTTCCCGAAGCCCTCAAAAAAGCGGCGGCTATGGAGAATGCTTCCGGTTCCAAATGCCACGACGAGCCCGAGCCGAGCGCCTGGCGTGCGCACGGCCGGGCAGGTGGCGAGTGCTTGCGTCGCCGCTTCGGCAAGAAAGAGCGAGAGTGCGCTGGCGCGGCGGAGGCGCGGCTCTTCCTTCCAACGCGTCCAAGAATCGGCGGTAAGATCAACTTGATACGCAGGAAGTACGCGCGCGGGATCCGAGAGCAGCGGAATTGATTGGGTCGGGGCGTCGGCTTGCGAGCGCAGCGCGGCGACTCCGATTCCTAGCGGCGAAACAGCGCCTTGCCCGCAGACGGCGAGCGGGAAGGGAGCGTGCGCCGGGCTGAGGTTTGAGGCGGAGTTCATGGCTGAGAAAAAATGAGCGCGGCGTTCGATCCGCCAAATCCAAGATTCGCGCTGAGGACATGACGCGCGTTCTCGAGCCGTTCTCCTGCGCGCGCAAGCGATGCGGCAACTTGTGGAATGGGATGCGTGCAATGAAGCTGCGGCGGAAGCTGGCCTGTGCGCAGCGTGTTGAGAGCGAACAACGCTTCAATCGCGCCCGCCGCGCCGAGCGTGTGACCGACCGCTGGCTTGGTGGAGCTGATGCGCACGTGAGGGAGCGCTTCCTGAAAAAATTCGGCGTATGCGGTGGCTTCCGTTCCATCATTGGCGGGAGTAGCGGTGCCGTGCGCGTTAACGTATGCGATGTCGGCAGGTGAAATACCCGCGCGAGCGGCCGCTCCGCGCATTGCATCAATAAGCGCCGCGCCGCCGGGCGCTGGTTGCGTCAGGTGATGAAGATCGGTCGCGTGTCCATAGCCTGAGATACGCGCGAGAATGTGCGCACCGCGGTCGCGGGCATGCGCTTCCGATTCGATCACGAAAAATGCCGCACCTTCGCCTAAGAGCAAGCCAGTGCGATGGAGATCGAACGGTTTGCAGAGTTCTGGCGAGAGCGCCTGCAGACAATCAAACCCGACGAAAATCAGTTCGGTGAGCGCTTCAAATCCTCCCGCCAGAACGCAGTCGGCTTCGCCCGCGGTAATCAGATCAAGCGCATGGCCCAGTGCGTTTGCGCCACTGGCACACGCGTTGGCAATAATAGTGGTAGGGCCTTCCAGGCCGAATGCTTCACGCAGATCGAGCGCCTGTTGCTGAGGCTGATAACGCGCGACACGTGCGAGCTGGCGCAGGCGAAGGCGCTCATGCGCTCCACGGACGAACGCCTCTCCCAGTTCCATTCCGCCGCCGGTGGTGCTGAGGCTTAAGGGAATATTTTTTATGCATGGGGCTGCGGTTCCGTTTTTTTCCAGAAGGCCAGCTTGTCGCAGCGCTTCGGCGGCGGCAGGGAGCGCGAGCCGGGAAGCACGTGCAAGACGCGTCGCCGCTTTGCCCGTCAGCGGAGGGAGCTCCACCTGCGCTGCGAATTTGCAGCGGCAGCCTTCCACGTCAAAAAGCGTGAGCGGTGCGCGCGCGTCTTTTCCTGCGATCAGATTTTTCCAAGAAGCTGTGGCATTACTCCCGAGTGGGGTGAGTGCGCCCACTCCGGTAATGACCGCGCGAATAGAATCGGCAGAGGAACTCATTGGAAGCTGCTGCGATAAACGGGCCGTACGTTGACGCGTCCGCCCGCGAAGTAAAAGGTGCGCTCGAAGAAAAAGGTGCGAGATGCGGGATCGTACGCGAGTTCTTTGGGCCGGCGCGCGTCGTTGGAATCGTACACGCGAAAAATTTCACGGCCGCCACGACGGCCGAGAAAATCGTACACCACGACGGCGTGATTAATCGTGAGAGAAGGAAAATTGACGAGCCAGAGAATTGTCGGGATTCCGGCGGCGAGAGCGCTTCTCAGCTCGCCTGCGGTGCGCTGTTGATGGGCGCGCGTGACTGGGGCGATGATGCTGAAGTTTCCGGGACGGAAGTAGGTGGGCCAGCCCAGCCCGACATTCGCGCGCAAGACGTCGCCGCGCGCGCGGCTCATCTCCAGGAGGTTCGCGTAGCCCGGAAAGACGACGCGTTCGCGGAAAGGAAGCGGCTCACGCCAGACGTCGCGCTCGGTCACGCGGCGGATGCGCTCGGTGAGTTGTGCGTCCGAGAGCGGACGCGCCGCGGTGTCAAAGCGCGCGAACTTCCAGAATTGAACGGCGGCGCGGGCCAGGACAAAGCAGCGGCGGGAATATTTTTTGCGGTTAGCAGGAGTGGTGGGCGCGTCTTCTTTTCCGCTGGAACGCTGCGCATAGTTCCAGACTGTTTCGTTCGCGAAAGCGAACCGGTCGGTCGAAAAGCGGAATGGCGCAGGCGCTGCGGTTGCCGTGCTGCACATCATCAGGCCGGCGGCCAGAAGCGCCGGACAAATTACGAGCTTCATTTATAGAGGGAAAGCATTAAGCTGACGGCAACATGAAGACCGCGCAAGCGTTCGTTACGGGCGCGACAGGTTTTATCGGCCGCCCGGTTGTGCGCCGGTTGCTGGAGGAGGGGGCGGCGGTGCGGGTGCTCACGCGGCGGCCCGAAAAAGCACGGGAGCTTTTCGGCGAGCGCGTCGAGGTCGAGCGCGGCAGTTTGCTGGATGCGGAAGCGCTACGCCGCGGGTTGCGGGGAGTGGAGCGCGTCTATCATGTCGGCGGACTCTATCGGTTTGGGATGATTCATCGGCGGGAACTTTTTCAAGCGAATGTAGATGGAACGCGGCGCTTACTCGAGGCGGCATGGAAAGCGCGTGTTGAGCGGGTGGTGCACGTCGGCTCGGCGGGAGTGCTGGACGGGCCGCAGACGCCGCTGACCGAAGAGAATTTTCCGGCAAGCCCGCGGTTTGGGTGCTGCTATAAAAATTCGAAGTGGGAATCAGAGCGGGAAGCACTTGCGTGGGCTGCGAAGGGATTACCGGTGATAATCGCGAGCCCAACGTGCCCTTTGGGTGCGGGCGATGAAACGCCGACGCCGACGGGGCGCATCGTGCTGGATTTTTTGCGCGGGCGCTTTCCGTTTGCGGCGAGGACGGGGCTCAATTTTCTCGCGGTCGAAGATTTGGCAGCGGGGATTTTACTTTGCGGCGCGCGTGGGCGCGTGGGCCAGCGATACATCTTAGGCCATCATAACGTTGCGTTGCCGGATTTTCTACGTGCGCTGGCGCGTGAGACGGGCAAGCCGGCGCCGCGCTGGACGCTCCCATGGCCAGTCATCCTCGCAGCGGGCGCGGTGGGCGAGGCGTGGAACGCGTGCCGACCGGGGGCGGGCTCGAGCCTCTGTCTTGAGACGGCGGTGCAGGCGGGGCGCAACCAGTTTTTCTCCTCTGAAAAAGCACGTGCTGAACTTGCATGGGAGCCGGCGGTTTCGCTCGACGCGTGCGTTCGCGATTCGGCGGCCTGGTTCTGCCGCGGGTGGAAGCCAGAGACCGCGACGGCGGGGCGGGCCGCTTCGCCCCTTTCGGTGACGGAGCCGCATGTGGGTTGAAGTATTTATGTGGGTGTGGACCGCGGTAGCGGCGCTTTGGTGGTGTGCGTCGCTCTGCGTGGTGAAAGGAGCGAAGACAAATCTTTCACGAAAAACAGTGGCGCATGAGGATGCAGCGCTTTCACTCACAATTTTCAAACCGCTGCCGGGGTTGCGGTCCGAGGCGCACCGGGATGCGCTCGCAGCGGCGCTGGAGTCGTTCTTCGTGCAGCTCGATTCTACGAGTGAATTGCTGATCGCAATTCCGCAGGAAGATGCAGCGCGGTGGGAGCCCATCTTGATGCAATGGCGGCAGCGCTTTCCGGAGGCGAGGTGGAGCGTTGTTGCGGAAGAAGCAGGGGACGTTGCGCGCGATGCAAATCCAAAAATCGCGTGGCAGCGAAGATTGGCCGCCTGCGCTCGCGGCGAGCTCTGGCTGTGGAGCGACGCCGACGTGGTTGCGCCGGCAGGGTATCTGCAAACATTGCGCGCGGAATGGGCGGCGCGCGGGAACGCGCGAATGATTACCAGTCCGTACATTGTCCGGCGCATGGCACGGAGCGCAGATTTTTTCGATGCAGCGTTCGTCAATGTTGAGCTCTATCCCGGCGTGCGGTGGATGGCGCGGCAGGGCGCGGTCCGCTTTGGGCTCGGCGCGGGGATGCTTTTTGCGCGCACCGATTTTGAGCGGATTGTGAAGTGGGATGAAATGGGCAGCGCGCTCGCCGACGATTTTATGCTGGGGAACGCGCTGGGGCCGGCACGCGTGAGCGGCACGACAGTTGAAACGTTTGCGTCCACAGAAAATATAGCCGAATCGCTCGGGCATTACCTGCGCTGGCAAAAGACGATCCGTTGGTGTCGCCCGGATGGGTTCGCCGCGCAGCTGGCAATTGTGCCGGTTTTGGGATGGGTGCTCTGCTTGCTCTTTTTGCCCGAGAAAAATATGGCGTGGTGTGGGTTGGCAATGACGGTGCTCGCCGAATCCTGCTGGGCGATGGCGCTGATGCGACGCGTTGGGTGCCGCGTTCCGCTGCGCCTCTGGATGCTGCTGCCCGTATGGAGCGTCGTGCGGGCGGGCTCGTGGCTCGCATGCTGGCTCCCTTGGCCGGTCCGATGGGCCGGGCGCTGGTGGTGGAAAGCGCGCGCGAACTTTTGAAGCGACAAACTGCTGATGTCAGACACCCTGATCATGAGACGAAACCCTTCTGTTCTCCTACGATGAATCCCCGCTTTTCAATTTTAGTCACGCTCACGCCGTGGATCTTCTACGCAATCGGGGCGTGGATGGGATATCCGGAATGGGGGGCAGGCGCTGCAGTAGTATTAGTTTTTGTTGCGGTGCGTGGAGCCGGCTATCGGCTCAAGCTTACCGACCGTACGCAGCTATTTTTCTTCATCATAATCGCTTTGAGTACTTGTAAGCCCTGCACGGCGTGGGCCGCAGGCTTGCGGCCTGTCCTGGCACCGGCGCTCTTCACGCTGATGTCGCTGGGCTCACTTGCGTTTGGTCGTGCGTTTACTGAGGAATACGCGCGCGAACGCGTCAACCCCGATTCATGGAATGACCCCGCTTTTGGAATGCATTTTCGCGGGGTGAATCAAATTCTAACAGCAGTCTGGACCATGGTGTTCGCAGTATCCTGGATCTGCGCGGCTTGGGGCCTGCGCCCCGTGTCGGACGCAGTCGCGTGGGCATTGCGCGCCGTGCCGATCGTCGGGTTTGCAGCAGCCGGCTTGCTGACAAAATTTTTTCCGGTTTGGTATCGGAAAAATTTTTACGCCGCCCCAACTCATAAGGCATCTTCTTAGGCATGATCACTTCCGCTGCAACGCTGATGCTGGCCGCCTACATGGTCACGATGACGCTGGCCAATGTGGGGCTTGTCTACGCGGCGCGCACGACAGGCGCGTCGGCGTGGACGTGGTTTATCGCGGCGAACCTCTCCGGATTTTTAGCGACAGTCTTGATGACACTGGCGCTGAAAGAGACGCGGCCGGTGCTGGCCGCCGCCATCGGGATCGGCGGTGGATTCTGCCTATTGCAAGCGGCGAACTACTGGCTCTTTGAGCAAGGGATGACGCCCGCGCAGTGGATCGGTGCAGCCTGCGTCTGCGTAGGAGTGGTCCTACTGCAAGTGCGGATGTGAAGTGGGAAGCGCGATTTTTTGTTACTTACAGAACAGCGTCATCCTGAGCGAAGCGGCGCGATAGCGACGCGCAGTCGAAGGATCTGGGTTCCACTGGTTTGTATTCTAGAAGTAGATGACGTGGGTGGTGTTGGTACCTTACTAAGCCAAATCCCTCGACTTCGGCTGCGCCTCCGCTCGGGATGACGATGTGTTGGAACTCGGGCAGAATAAAGCGCCAGCCGATTGAGCTGCGCACCTGCTCGCGAAAGCAGAAGGCTACTTCTTACCGTCTTTGCCGGCCGGTTTGGCATCCTTGCCTGCGGGCTTGGCTTCAGCAGCAGCGTCGTCCGTCTTCTTTTCCTTCAGGACTTCAGGCTGCTTAACCTCGGTGGAGGCAACCGGCGTTTCTTCAACCACCTTCGGTTCAACGACCATGCAAACGGCCAAATCCTTGGGGTTGCGGGCAGTGACGCCTGCAGGAAGTTTGATATCGCCGACGTGAATGATCGAGCCGATCTCCATCGCGCTGACGTCCACTTCAATGACTTCAGGCAGATCCTTGGGCAAACACTCGACGTGCAGGCTGCGCAGCGTTACCTCGAGCACGCCGCCGGCTTTGATGCCGACCGGCTCACCGAGCTCAACCACCGGCACTTCGGTGTGGAGCTTCTCGTCTGGGTTAAGCGCGTGCAGGTCAACGTGCAAAATCGTGTCTTTGATCGGATGCATCTGGACGTCTTGTAAAAGGGCCAAGCGCTCTTCCTTCTTGCCGCCGTGCTCGATGCTCAGCTGGACCAGCAGGTTCTGGCTCGCAGCGTGATGAAGGGCGCCCGAGAGCTCTTTACCGTCCAGGAGGATCGCCTCAGACTGGCCCTTGCCGTACAGGACGCCGGGGATGCGGCCCTTGCTGCGGAGGGCGCGGACAGCGGTCCGGCCGATTTGGTTGCGGGATTGCGCGTTGAGAGAGACGGTCTTGGCCATAATCTGTAAAAAGGTTCGGGTGCTTGGAAAGGCCGACAGGTCGGCCCGGGGTGCCTGCCCAGAAAGGGCGGGGACAAGGGGCGCCGACTCTGCACGAGGGCCCGGCGGGGCGTCAATTCTGTTTTTGGCTGCGGCTTTTTGAAGGAGCAGGCTGGTAAAGCGCTCGGGCCCGGATGAGTCGCTCCACTGCGGGAAGCGTTTGGTCGGCAACGGAGCGCCCGGCCGCGCATAAAGCGCGGATATCGGTCGCAGAAATGGGGATGCGTGCCCCGCTCAGCCAGACGATCTTTACCCCCAACGCTCTCAGCCGCCGGGCGTGGATTCCGTTCGGGCCGAGTGGGTTGGAAGTAGCAGCGCGGCTGGGACGAGAGTTCACTGGAGGCTTCTTGCTGCGGGCGCGCGAGGCGGGGGCGGGGCGTGGGGGCATGGGAAAGTGTGCGTCCATTCCTGGCTCCACTGCAAGCTTGGCGATTTTCAAAAAGCGGCTGACGTTTAAGAAGAGGCGCGATACAGCAAGACAGCGCAGGCAAAATTCTTTCGCCTGAACAAAATCAATTTCGAATAAGGAACTTATACCAATGTCAACTACGCCTAATCTTTCAGATGCTTACTGGCCGCCGAATCCGGATCCTCAAATGGTTGGGCAAACGGCTATTAAAGCCTTGGGAAGGAAAGCGGCCGAGGCAAGTGGCCTTTTACATCTCAAAAAAGATTCGGGCGTGCATCTAGTCAGTTTTAACAAAAAAGGAGATACGATAAAACCAAATCCAGCACAACCGAATGCGTTTATTGTGCGGGGGGATGGGAGCGTCCTGCTGGAGCTTTGGGGCCAAGGGCGCGGCAAAGAGTTTGGTGCCGGTTGGACGAGAGAACCGTCTAACCGCTCATTGCCTGATGCTGCCGCGGTAACGGCCTTATATTGGTACGCAGAAGACAGCACGCCTATGCGCACCTTGCTGGCGTGTCCTTTCGGAAAAGGAACTGCTCACGCAAAACGAATTAAAGAGGCAGGCGAAGGGACTCCTCTTGGAGAGGCCGGCACACCCCTTCCCACGATGGAACAGCGCTTGGCTCAATTGGATGCTGAACAAAGGAGCCCAGATGTACAAAAAACGTTGATTCGGACTTTAGATATTGATCGTGTATTGGGCTTGATTTTCGACCCTCCTAATTACTGGACAGCGCATAGAGAAGGCGTGGGGCTAGACTAATAAAACAGCCGAACAATCAACCAAGGCTTGCGCTGATCATAATTTCAGGAGCAAGCTTCCTTCGGGCACGGAAGCTGTCCCCGGAGTGGCGGCAGTCCAAACTGTGCAAAACTTAAAAGGAGTATCGTTGTTATGGCAGTAAAATCGTCAGTATTAGAGCCCGAAGCGTCAACCTCAGCAGCATCTTTGTCCCCGGAACCGACTGTTGGTTCCGAAGTGCGACTTGCAAGCGTTGCGGAGGAAGCGGCTACATTTGGACCACTAGATTTGGGCGGTAATTATTATTCATTACCTGGGAGTGGGGCAACTGCGGCGTCACTTGTACAAGGACTCAGATTATAACCCAAGCCGGTTGCATGGTAGGAGGCAAAAAAACTCCCTGACGTTTTACTGGCAGCGCGGTATTGCCTTCCACAAGCCGGGGCAAGCGCGCCGGCAAAATCATCCACCTATTTAATCTTTGGAGTAACGAAATTATGCAAGCCGCAGAAACAGGACCTTTGAGTGAATATTTTGTCGTAGAAGATCCCCGACAAGTTAACGACTTGTTAAATAGAGCAGTAGGCTCAGATGGCGTAGAGCAGCTGCAAGCTTTCAATCCGGCTGCAAGAGAAGGTGAAGCTCTGCAGGCTTTTGTTCATAATAATGAGGGCGGTAGTCGTCCCGCTGGTGCCGCGCAGCCCAACGTCCTGTTTTGTGAGCCGGGTACAGGTAAACTTGTGGGTGAGTTTTGGGCGGCAGGCCGCGTGCCAGGGGATTTGCAAAGAGACGTGGAGGCAGCTTTAAGGCACGAGCCCAGTCCGGGACATCGACTGCCTGTCGCTGCAGCGATGGGTGTTATCTATTTTCCTAATACTGTCGGAACACCTCGCACTGTCGAAGCACCTGGCGATGAAAGAACATATTTAGTGCGTAAGGCAATCGCAGTCGTGGAAGAAGAATCTGCTGCAACTGGCGTGCGTTATGTGGCGCAACCTGGCGTGACACCTGTTCCAACAAACACAGGCGCTCCGATGATAACGGCAGAAGAACGTTTGCAGCAACTTGCCGAAGCGCCTGAAGGATCGCCAATGTTGGGGTATCGCCAAAGCGTTTTGTCAGAGCTTCCGCTGCCGCCAGCGGCTGCGAGTCGAGAGCCGGTTGCGGTGCAAGTATCGGCTTAACTCGCTTTGCACGTGCCTTATCGCGGCGCGACGACGAAGGTGACTTCGTGGCAGAGGCGCGGGAACTGCCTCCACTGCGCGAGCGTCGACAAATGGTCCGTGCCTAGCAACCAGTAGAGCTGCGCGCGTGGGTGCTTGCGCCGCCACCGGCGCACGGTGTTGATCGTGTAGGTCGGTCGTTTGGCTCTGACGTCCGCCAGATCGAGCCGGAATTTTTTGTTTCCACGGATCGCGGCCCGCAACAGCGCGATGCGCTGCGCATCCAAGATATGCGGCTGCCCGGTCCGGTGAGTGGAAGCGCGCGCGGTGGGGATCCAGATGACCGCATCGAGTTTGAGCTGCCGGAGCATCCGCCGCGCGATGGCCAAATGCCCGCGGTGGACCGGGTCGAACGTGCCGCCAAAAAGGCCGAGTTTCATGGCGCGCGTCTTTATTTTAAGGTCCGGCTGCAGGGAGAGGCGCGCTGGCGGGGTTGCCTGCGGTGCCCGAGGTATCGTTCGCGTTCATGATCGTGCCTTCAACAAGTCCCGATCGGACGAGGGACTCGGAGAAAAACTGGGTCTGATTTTCAGGGTAAATTTTTTGCGCGGACTCAATCCATCCCCAACCGGCGTCGGTATTGCCCAGCTTGATCTCCCATGCGGCGTGGGCGAGGTAGTAGGCGGGCGTTTTTCCTTCGAGCGTAAACTGCGCCAGGCGCACCTGGGCATCTTGCGTCCGTCCCTCGAGCAAATAGCAGAGGAAGATTTTGTACTGCAGAAACTCGTTGCCCGCGTCTTTTTCAAAGAGCGGCTCGAAGCGCTCGCGCGCCCGGCCGTATTGGCCTTGTTGAAAATAAACTTCGCCCAGATTGTACCGGGGCGAAGGTTGCGTCGGCTCGCTGTCGATCGCGCGCGTGAACGCCTCGATCGCTTGCGACCACTCTTTGCGTTCCACATGAATGGCTCCGCGCAGATTGAAAACTTGCCAGTCCCGGGGCGCGAGCTTCTGCGCTTCATCGAGCAATTGCAGCGCACGTGCCGACTTTCCGGCGGCGGCGAGTCGTCCCGCTTCCGCTAATAGCTGGACGACGTTCGCGCCTTGCACGGGTGGGGGCGGAGTCGCAGCGATTGCAAGACTCGAGCAGAGAAAAATAAAAGAAACGGCGTAAAACGGGAGAGAAAGAGAGCGTAGAATTTTCATGGCGCGGCGTGCTCCATATTGGCAGCAGCGGTGTTGGGCTTCAACTGCAACCTGGGGTGGAGGAAATGTTTCTCGCAAACCGCAAAGCAGAGCCGGGCAAAGCCGTATGAAAAGAGGGCGGCGGGGATCACGTACCACCCGTGCATCGGCCGGATCCCTCCATTCCACGGGAGCAGGACGGCTGCCAGAAAAATCTGTGCCGGAAAGTGCGCTATATAAATCGAGTACGACCGGACGCCCTCCGCCTCCAGCCATTTCCAGAATTTATATTTGAGCAGTCGATTGGCGGTGGCCAGAAGCAATCCAATTATCCACGGCCCTAAAAAAATAAAGGGCAGAGTGCCGACGTGATAAGAAATTTCCTGCAAGGTGGGGCGCATCACGACAAATTCCGCCACACATATAGTGATGCCCACCGTTAGAAGCGACTGGCCTCGAGCAACGCGTTCAGCGGCCCAAGCGCCGGCAATCCAGAGCGGATAATAAAGCAACACTAATGCTGGGAAGCAGAAGATATCCAGAAAACAAAAAGCGGCGGCCGTTCCCCAGACCAGTCCATACGCAGGCAACCGGCCGACTTGTCGTAGCGCAAGCCACGCCGGGTAGAGCAAGTAGAAGCATGCCTCGTACGCTAGCGACCAGAGCGGACCGTTCGAGGCGAACTGCCGGCCTAGGCTGCCGGGCAGCGCCAAAAAACCGGGAATGAGCGCCTGCCAGGAATAGGGCCGCGCTCCTTCGAAGATCGAGTCGACCATTTTATCACCGCTTACCCCAGTGTAGAATGCCGGGTTGATCCACGAGCCGACCGCGTCCAGTAGCAGCGTCGCGGCAAGGATAAAATAGTACGGCGGCAAGAGCCGGTGTGCTCGGCGGTTAAAGTAGTCGCGCAAGTTGAACTTAATCGGCTCTCCCGCGGCAAGCTGCTGCGCCACGCGCAAGTGAATGAAAAATCCGCTCAAGACAAAAAAGAGCAGCACCGCCTCGTTCCCCCACCGGAACACGCTGCCCAGGATTACCAGCGCATTCGCCCACCACGGATGTGGCTGAGCAGTCCAGAGGGCGTAATCGGTCCAGAAGAGCATCCGAACGTGGTGGCCAACGACGTACAGCGCCAGCAGGCCCCGGAGAATATCGAGTCCGCGCAGATCGGGAGCGGCAGTAGGCGAAGCGGCGGCGCGGTTCATGGGAATCGAGGACGGAACGTCGCTCTAGGATCCGGCGAACTATGGACCAAATCTGCTCCGCAGGGAAGCTCGGACCCCCGGTTGACAACCACTCCTTTCAGGCCTATCTTGACCTTTCTCCCCCTACGACCCCTTCCTTCTATGAGCAACAACGAATACAGCCTTTATAATCCGACCGTCATGGAGCATTTCATGAACCCCCGCAACATGGGCGACCTGAAAGATGCGGACGGCGTCGGCGAGGTCGGCGCGGCAGCGTGCGGCGACATCATGAAAATTTCGCTCAAGATCGATAAAAACGGCAAGATCGAAGACGCGCGTTTCAAGACGTTCGGCTGTGGCTCGGCCATCGCCTCCTCCAGCATGGCGACCGAGCTGGTCAAGGGCCGCAACATCCAAGACGTGAAGAACAACTTCTCCAACGACGAAGTTGTCGAGGCCCTGGGCGGCCTGCCCCCGGTCAAGATTCATTGCTCAGTCCTGGCCGAAGAAGCGCTCAAAGCCGCGATCGAAGATTACGAGAAGAAAGCGGCTAAAGATAACGCCAGCTCGACCGCAGCGGCGGCGTAACGCCTCATGCGCTCCGTTTATCTCGACCACCAGTCCGCGACGCCCCTGCTTTCCGAAGCGTGGGAGGCGATGGGCCCGTATTTCAAGGATGCGTACGGCAATCCGGTCAGCCTACACCGGCATGGGCTGCGGGTCCGCGAAGCGGTAGAAAAGGCGCGCGCCCAATTTGCGGCGCTCATCAACGCCGAGAATGGCGAGGAGATTCTCTTCACTTCCGACGCGACAGAGTCCGCCAACCTGGCAGTGAAAGGCTTCGCCCACGCCAACCGGCGCAAGGGCAAGCACATCGTTCTTTCCTCGACCGAGCACCCCAGCGTGCTGCAATCGGTGACGGCGCTCGAGAGCGAAGGGTTCACCTACACGCTGGTTCCGGTCGATAAATACGGGATCCTTGCGCCCGAGGCCGTGCGCCAGGCGATCACGCCCGAGACAATTTTAGTCGCGGTGCAGCTCGTCAATCACGACATCGGCGCGATTCAGCCGGTCCAGGCGATTTCCAAAATCACGCAGGAGAAGAATATTCCGCTGTATGTCGACGCTGCTGCCGCGGTCGGTTGGTATCCGGTGGACGTGCAGGCGCTCGGCGCGCAGATGCTCTCGTTCTCGGCTGATCGCTTTTACGGACCCAAGGGCTGCGGCATTTTGTATCGCAACAAAAAGGCGCGCGTTACCAGCCACATCCATGGCGGCATTCAAGAGACCGGGCGCCGCGCGGGCGTGCAAAATATCCCCGCAATCGTCGGCGGTGGCGTTGCGGCTGAGGTCGCGCTGCGCGAGCTTTCCAAGCGCATCACCCACGTGGCGGCATTGCAAAAGCGGCTGTGGGACGGCCTTGCCAAGAACGTCAAATACATCGCGCTCAACGGCCCGCCCGTCGGCCCTACCCGAGTCTGCTACAACATCAACATCAGCACCGAATTTATCGAGGGCGAGGGGCAGTTGCTTCTCTGTGACTTGAGCGGCATCGCGGTCGCCAGCGGCTCAAGCTGCGTGAGCAAGGACCTCAAGATCTCGCACGTGCTCGCGGCGATCGGCCTGGACCACGCGCTGGCGCAGGGCAACCTCATCATCACACTGGGCAAAGATAACACCGCCGAAGAGATCGATTACGTTGTCGAGACGTTCCCCAAAATTGTTGAGAAGCTCCGCGGCATGTCCCCCATGTGGCAGGAATTTGAGGAAGGCGTGATCGACTCGGTCATCGCCCCCACCGGCCGCGGCAAGTCATTCGCGCAGCACGCCGCCGAAGTCTCCGGCAAGCCGCAGCATGGGTGAGACGGTTTTTTCGGCTTCTGATGAAGAATTAACCTGACTTTTTTCCCGTCAAACGGCACATCCAGATCAATCCCAATATTACTTTATGGCAAAAAGTCAGAATCCTGCCGTACGTACGTCACTTGTCGGTGTCTCCTCATTCGAGAAGGCTCTTGTATCTGCAATAGGAGCAGCTCTTGGGTCGGGTGGTCGAGGAAGCAGGACTATCCTATTTGATAGGGGCTCGGTAGTAGAAGAACATCGGCTTGGACGTGGTCCCAATGGCAAGGATGTCGTGGTGATACATAGATAATAATTTGTGTTGTGATAGGTAATCCTTGATACGTTAATTCAGGATATTGTTCAGGCCCTTCCATATGAATGCAGCGCCAATGAAGATGCCGAGCCCAGTCGCGCTTAATGCCCGCGGCAATGTTGAAACAACACTTCACTTCGCAATCGGCGACGGACCGCTGGGAAAGATCCTGGTAGCGGGGTCGTCCAAGGGAATCGCGGCCGTTTTCTTAGGCGATGAAGCGAACGAGTTGATTGCAGACCTCCAAAACAGGTTCAAAGGCGCGGCATTGACTGGCGACGACACGGGCTGCACGCGCTGGGCCAGTGCAGTTGCGCGTCGGATGGAATCGCCGCAAAGCCCAGAAGCGTTCGAGCTGCCGCTGGCTCCCACCGGGACGCTCTTCCAACAGCAAGTGTGGAGCGCGCTGCAGAAAATCCCCGTCGGCTCGACGGCCAGCTACAGCCAGATCGCCGAGCGGATTGGCGTTCCCAGTTCGGCGCGCGCGGTGGCTCGCGGCTGCGCCTCCAACCCAATCGCCGTCCTCATCCCCTGCCACCGCGTCGTGCGGCAGGATGGCGGGCTTTCCGGCTACCGCTGGGGCATCGAGCGGAAACGCGCGCTGCTGGAGCGTGAGCGGACGCCTTCAAGCATCACCGTCCGCTGAGCTTCATACACCGAGGCGCTTCCGACTTCGCATCGGCCGGGACCCGCGCCGTGAGCATGCTGTGTTCGGGGCCTCGCGAAGAAAGCACCCCGTGTTCACGTGCATGGGCATTACGCGCGTCGATTTGTTCCTGGCTAGGGGTTACGCTTCGCGTTAACGCCTCTGAAGCTCGTGTTGGCAGTTCTTGGGCTGTCACGTAGCGTCCTTGGAGTTGGAGTGCGGGTAGTGTGCGCGTGTTATAAGTTTTAAGCTCTGCGTCGAGGACAACGTCGTGTGCTGCTCTCTGGCCTTTTGTGGGTTTATTTTCACAACCGTGCGTGACCGCCTGGTGCATATTAAATGGAATGGTACTACCACATTCATGCCATTGACGGCTTTCTGGGTCTTTGCACCGGTACGTTGCCGGCGCGAGCCATGCCCGGTCTCCCGTCGGAAATTCTGCGCCTTTTTCATACGTCTCAACCCATGGGAGCGCTTTTCCGTAGCGGGCAATAAACAACACATCTTGCCGCATTCGGCTTTCCAGAAGGTTGGCAACGAACTTGGGACCGCGTTCCACGGCCATTTGGCGCATGACGGCAAAACCCGCACCGCGTTGGCCCTCTCCTAAGTCTTCCCATAATCCGTGCATGGTATCGCGCATCATGGGGCGGCTTTCCAGGAGGCGCTCCACCGGGAGAAGCTCCTCTCCCAGCATGGCATCGCCGAAAGTGGCAAAGTAATCCCGGCCGCGCTGACGCATTTCATGCTCTTCGCATGCGCGATCCAGTATTGGATCACCGCTGGAAAATCGATTGGATACATCCCGCCCTAAGTCCCGCCACCCGTCCGGCGTTTTTACAAAAAAAGCGGCCCCGTATTTTGGATGGCCTGGCATTTGGGCCCATGGCAAAGCCATTTGCTCCGTGCTTATCTCACATCCCGGTCTTGTCATCGCCACGGATTTGATAGCGTTGGATTGATCGCCGGAACCGAGTAACTGCCAGATGAGGTTAGGGGTGGCCCCGCCATGTCTGCCGTTATTGTAGTTGCAGAACAACCAAGATACGTGCTCCGGACGGGCTTGAGCCAGCGCCTCTTGCAAACGCTGTGCAGATTCTTTGCTGGGAAGATACCGCATGTTCGGTTTTTCTTTCGGACGGTTCAGAGAAAAGAACATCGCGGACTCAATTTCGCCGTGGCGTGTAACAAGCTTTGTAGAAAAAGAAAATACCCGCAAAGGCGAAAATGGATTCCGTGTTGGAAGCGAGAAATTTATTCCGTGGCCATAGAGTGCCAGCGTGTTGTTTGGGAATAAGAACGGCATTTCTGCCTCCGTGGCAGCGGATTTTGCGCAGCCCGCAATCGCAAAGCCGCCTCGGGGAGTGATACCCATGACGCTGGTGAAAGCTTCTGAGGCAGAAGAGGCAAGGGAAGAATCTCGAGGTGCAGCAGGCAACGCTGGAGAAGGTGTTCCCCGTCGTACGCGATTCCTAACTGCAATAACCAAGGACCTCAGGACCGTATTTGCTCTCTTCACAAGAGAGCCCGATTCTTTTTGTGCCGCCAACGAAGCATCATAAGCCCTGCCAAGCTTTGCACTGAGCCCAGCAAAGCTGTTTACTGTTTGGACCGGAGACATTTTTGCCATAAAGCAGCGGTAAAAATTAAAACAAGCGGGCGCGCTAAAGCGTCCAATGCAATATAATGCCCGATGGGGAGTGCTTCAATGCAGGGAGAGTGTTTTTACGCTCTCGGCAGATGAATTTTTGTTAAGATTTTGAATGCGAAAGCCTTACTGAGGCGTATTCCATTCGGCTGCACAGCTCCGTTGCAAAATTAATTTGCAGGTCGCAAGAGTAGGATTATTTTAATGAAGATAGGCGAGCCTGGCCGGCTTTCCTTCGGAGGGAGCGCACAGCCGTTGCAACGGAGCGCTCGCCCTTTGGCGTATAAGAGTTGATCGCGCGCATCCTGGCTTTTTTTCCTGCCCATATCATCCACCCTCAACGCTCTTGCAGAAAGGATCGTACCTGCCATGACTAAGACACCCACTGCTGTTAATCCGTTTTCAACTCGCATTACCGGCCCGCTACCGGGCGCACAAGAGCGACCGACTAAAATCAGCCGGCATCGGTACGAGCGCCGGAAGGTCCGGGAACTGCTCCGCCATCCAGAAGAGTGCGTCGAGCTGGCTCAGACAGGAGCTTGACTCGCTGATTTGTTTCGCAGAGAGCCTCGGGGCCTCAAAATGGGGCCCTAGCATTGCCGGAAGCGAATCGCTTTTATCGCAGCGCGGCGGAAGGCGGGATCGGAGCGGCCTGCGAAAGCAGCGGCATGGCCTGCGCTTGGCGTGCTTCCTGCAGGAGGTTCTCCAGGCAGTTGAGCTTGTGCCGCGCGATGATCATGCGGATGTTGCCGAGGTAGTCACTGTCCGGGCAGTAGCCGCATTCCAAAAGCTTGGCCACGAAAAGATCGCCGCGGCTGTACTGGAAGGCGGGGCGGTACCGGCGGCTGCTGGCCATTTTCTCAGAATACCCGCGGAAGCCTTCTTCAAGCGAAGGATACGCGCGGAAGTCGGCCCGGACCAAGACGCCGCTGTCGCGCGTCTTCTGATCCTCGGCCACGTCGCCATCCCAGCCGGAGCCGGCCTTCATGCCGAAGTAATTATGATACTTCTTGGCAAGTTCGGACGCGCCATACGCGCTCTCATAAATCGCTTGGGCCACGAGCGCGCTGGCCGGAATGCGCTTTTGCACCTGCATGTGGAGCGCAAATGGGAGCGCCTGCTCGAGGAAGGTGCGCTGCTTGGCGTTTTGCGCGGTGCTTAAAACGGTGTTGATCGCCTTGCCGATCTCAACAATATCACGCGGCGAGGCGTACTGCATGGCGACGATCCGGGCGATCTCGGTCTCACGCTCCTGCAGCTCCTTATTTTTCTCGGCGAGGTAGAACTCGTGCATCGAGACCATAAAGCCCGATTGTTGGACCAGGCCAAAAACGTAATACGCGGCAGCCAGCCCAAGGACAAGGACAGTGGCGACTCCACGGGCGCTGATCTTGCGAAGGCAGCGGCGCCACATCGGGGCGGAATCGTGGAAGCGCTTCATTTGGAGCGCATTAGCAAAATTGAGGCCTCCGCCATGCGCCCGCCGCTTTCCTGTCGAATGGAGGATCATATAAGTTGTAAGCCGTTGGCGAAGAGTGGGTTGGTACGAATCGAAGCGGGTGCCGGAAATGGGCGCCCGTGGGTTGCTACCTAAGCAGCGGGGGTCTATCGTTGGACTTATTATTAAGGCAGCTGAGGGCGTTTGTCAAGCCGGATTATTAAGATTTATATACCAATTAGGATGCCTTCCTCGGCGGCCAGGAGGGAGCGCCCGGCTTAGGGGAAGAGGCGGGCCGGGCAAGCGGTGAGACGGGCGCGACGCCGGCAGGGGTGGAATGGGTAGGCGCGGGCGGCAGCGGCCCGGTCGGCGGCTTGAGGTGCGGCGGCGGAAGGGAGCCGGTCTTGCGCTTGTAAGCGGCGGTGACGCGCACCGGCTCAGGACATTCCAGGTGAAGCGCGCGCAGGATCACCTCGGGCGCTGTCGGGAAGTAAAGATTCACGTACGAGGCGTGGAGGTTGGGAGCGTGGTACCCTTCCATTTTGGTAGTGCCGGTACGCAGATTGCGAACTGACCAGAGATTGGCGTAGGCCGTCGCCTCTCGCCAGCGGGAGTAGTGGAACTCATGCCCGCGGAACGTCTTCTCTGAATCAACGCCGTAGCCGTGCGCGACGCAGTAGCCGACGCTCTGGTCTTGGTTCGTCATCTCAATCACTCCCGGGATGACCCCGACCATCGGGTGGGTCTGGCCGTCCAGAGTAATGATCGCTTCGGCAAGCCACATCATGCCGCCGCCCTCGGCGTAGCAGGGAAGTCCGCCACGAAGCGCATGGGCGACTTCAAGCCGCAGGAGAGAATTAGCCGCAAGCTTGGTCGCGAAGAGTTCTGGAAAGCCGCTGCCCAAAAGCAGGCCATGGAGATCGGGCGGCAGATGGCGGTCGCGCAGGGGTGAGAAGGGAACGAGCTCCACGCCGTGTTGCTCAAGAAAATCCAAGTTGAAGGGGTAGTAGAAGTGAAACGCTTCATCCTGCGCGACGCCGATGCGGGCGCTCGGCGGCGGCAAGGTAAGTGGCTTGGGACCTGGAGATGCCGGTTGGGCCAGGGCGGTAACAGCGTTGAGGTTGATCATTTGTCGGCCGAGGGGGCCGAGTCGTGCCATATCCAGGTCGGGCAGCTCCACCCGGGGGGTCAGGCCGAGGTAGCGCCTCGGCCAATACAGCGGCGCAATGGCTTGGACTTGTCCGAGAATTGGGACGCCCAGCGCCGCGAGTGCGTCGGTGAAGTAGGCCTGCTGCGCGACGTTGGTCACTTGATTGAGGATGATTCCGCCGAGCACGTCCGAGCCCATCTCTTCCTGCAATAGCTTGATGCTGCTGATGAGCGACTTGGTGGCGCGGTTGGCCGGAACGACGAGGACGACTGGCCAGGGAACGAGCTGCCGGAGTTCGGCCAGACGCTGCGCTCCGTCACCCAGGTCGGCGCCGTCAAAGAGCCCGCCTTGCGCTTCAATAAAAGAAAGTCGCCCTGCGCCGCGGTCGCGGAGCTTGGCGCGCACGCCTTCGGCACCCATCAGCCACATATCCAGGCAGCAGCAGGGGACACCAGCCGCTTCGGTGTGGTAGGCGGGATCGATAAACCACGGACCGACGGTGAAAGGCTGGATGGGAATTTTCTTTTCGCGCAACGCCGCGAGCAGCAGCGCCATCACGACGGTCTTGCCGCAGCCGGGTTGCGGACCGGCGATGATCAGGCCTGGCGGCTTGGGCCCGGCAGATTCGGATGCGTTGTCGTCAAAGGCGGGCATGGCGCGCGGCATCCGGGGTGGAGTTCATTCGTTTGATAACAAGGGAGTTACCGCGCGCGCGGGCAAACGACCAGACAACATTTTGGCGCGCGCGTAAGCATCCGCCTGTTCCGCGCACTCGGGCGGGCCCGGGCCGTGGCAAACGGATCGTGCCGCTATTTAAGACAGCCCGCCGCGCTTTGTTCAAGCTTGGGGGATGGCTTGCTGCGGATCAACGCCGGAGGCACTGGTGCTTGGAGCAGTTGAAGCTGCCGCCGTAGCAGCGCCCGCTATGCGTTCAGGTGCTGGCTCTCCGGACGTCGCGTCGTTTGTTTGCCCTGTGAGAGGGTTGAATCTGGAGCCAAGTGTGAATGATAAGGCGGGGTGGGGAAGATGGAAGCTTTCCAGACATCGTTCCTTTGGCCGGCCTACAAGGGGGTTGCGCTCGCCTGTGGGGCTTACCTGAATTGCATCTACGCCTGAAAACCAGCCTGTTTGGCTTTCGGTATTGAACCCAAAAACCAAGCGCGCTTCGAGGTTGCATCCTTTACCAGGCCGGGAATGGGTAACAGTCAGGCGCTCTACTTGACAGGGGTTTCTGCCGCCGGCATTGAATTGTTTGCTAAAGGAAATTTCAAGCCTTGTCTCTTGTCCCGTCGCTCTGTTTTTGGGGACGCCTAAGCTTATGGAGGAGAGTATGGGACGGATGCCTCGTGCATCGGGTTGAGCAAGTGCGACACCAATTTTGGTTTTATCGTCCAATGGAAAGCCACATTGCTCTGCAAATGTAAGAAGGGTTTGTTGCGCTGTTTGAAAGACAGAAAGGCCCATGTGCATTCCAAAGCCTTACCGCACAAGCGGCCTATCGTCCACTTGCCGCGGCAGGAATTTTTGCGCGAGTGAGCAGCGGCGCCAGATGTCGGCCCGTCACGCTCTCAGGGGTGGCGGCGACCTCCTCCGGCGTTCCTTGGGCGACGAGTTTCCCGCCCGCGTCCCCGCCGCCGGGGCCCAGGTCCAGGACGTAATCAGCGCAGGCAATAAAGTCGAGCTGGTGCTCGATCACGATGAGCGTATTGCCCGCGTCGCGCAGCCGGATCAGGACGTGCAGCAGGTGCTCGATATCCGCCCAATGGAGACCGGTCGTTGGCTCGTCGAGCAGGTAGAGCGTGCGGCCAGTGCTTTTTTTGGCGAGCTCGGCCGCCAGCTTGATGCGCTGCGCTTCCCCGCCCGAGAGCGTCGTCGCGGCTTGGCCCAGCCCCAGGTACCCAAGCCCGACCTGCGCCAGCGCCTCGAGCTTATCTTGCACGCCCGGGACGTTGCGGAAGAACGTGAGGCCCTCATCCACCGTCATGGCCAGTACGTCGGCGATGTTCCGGCCTTTATAGGTGATCTCGAGCGTCTCGCGGTTGAAGCGCCGCCCGCCGCACGCCTCGCACGGAACGTAGACGGGCGGCAGGAAGTTCATCTCAATCGTGATGACGCCGGCGCCTTCGCAGTGTTCGCATCGCCCGCCCGAGACGTTGAAGCTGAACCGCCCGGCGTCGTACCCGCGCACGCGCGCCAGCGGCGTTTGGGCGAAAAGGTCCCGGATCGGGTTGAACGCGCCCAGGTAGGTGAGCGGGTTGGAGCGCGGTGTGCGGCCGATCGGCGTTTGGTCGACCTCGATCATTTTGTCCAAATGCTCCAGCCCCTCGAGCCGATCATGCACACCGGGACGCTCGGCCAGCAGACCGAAGTGCCGCGCCATCGCTCGGGCCAGAACATCTTGCACCAGCGTGCTTTTGCCGGAGCCGGAGACGCCCGTCACGCAGGTGAGGCAGCCCAGCGGGAATTTGGCGGTGACGTTCTGCAGATTATTTTCGCGCGCACCGACGACGCTGAGCCATCCCCAGCGCGGCTCCTGACGCCGTTTGGGAAGTTCGATGGCACGAGTGCCTGATAGATAAGCGCCTGTGATGGACTTGGGATTCGCACAGACCTCTTCCACGGTCCCGGCGGCCAGCAAATGCCCGCCGCGGGGGCCGGCATGCGGACCGAGATCGAGCAGATAGTCGGCCTGACGGATTGTCTCCTCATCGTGCTCGACGACGACAACCGAGTTGCCCAGGTCGCGCAGCGCCTTGAGGCACGCGATGAGCCGCTGCGTATCCTGCGGGTGCAGGCCGATGCTCGGCTCGTCTAATATATAGAGCACGCCGGTGAGGCGGGAGCCGATCTGCGAGGCGAGTCGGATGCGCTGCGCCTCGCCGCCTGAGAGGGTGCCGCTCTCCCGGTTGAGCGCGAGGTAGCCCAGGCCGACTTCTTCCAGAAAGCCGAGCCGGTGTTCGATCTCGCGGCAGATATCTCCGGCCGTTTTGGCTTGGGTCGCGGGCAGGCTTGCGAGCACCGCGGCAATCCACGCACGAGCGGCGCGAATTGTCTGCTGACCGAATTGATGAATGCCGATCCCATTTTTAGAACCGGCCTCGGTTGAAATCGTGACGGAAAGAATCTCGGGCCGCAGACGTGCGCCGCCGCATGCAGGGCAGGGTTGGCGGCTGGCATAGCGGGCAATCGTCTGGCGCGTGCGTGCGCTTTCGCTGGTCTGGTACTGCATCTGAAGACTCGGCAGGGCACCTTCCGGATTTTTGCGCGTCGCTTTTTTCGCGGTTGGAGTTCCGTTTGCGGACGGAGCGCTCAGTTGCAACGCATATACGCCGCGCTTGGATTTGGGTCCGTGAAGGACGGCTTGCTGAAAGGCGGGCGAGGTGTCGCGCCAGCGCCGGCCCATCGGCTCTTGATGCGCCGCGGCAAGCTCGGCGAGTTTTTGCTGATAAACCGCCGCCAGTGCGGGCGCGGCTTCTTTCCACGGTTCGACCGGCATCGCGTCGAGCCGGCACGCGGGATCGGGCACAACCAGTTCCGGGTCGAGCGCGAGGACGGTCCCCAGGCCAGTGCACGCCGGGCACGCTCCTTCCGGGCTGTTGAAAGAGAAGTGACGGGCCGAGAGCTCGCCGAAGCGGTAGCCCGTCTCGGGGTCAAAGTTCTGGTTGCTCAGGCGCCACTCCTGCGCGGGCCCGCCTTCGGGCGCAGCCAGGATGATGACGACGCCCTCGCCGCGGCGCAGTGCCTGCTCAACCGAGTCGGTGATGCGCGGCCGGAGCGCGGAGATGAGCTTGATTCGGTCGACGACAATTTCAATCGTGTGCGCCTGCTCGCGGCCGAGCTTGGTTACTTCTTCCAGCAGCGCCGCCTCTCCGTCGATGCGCGCGCGCAGCCACCCTTCGCGCCGGAGCTTCTCAAGCACGTCGCGCAGCTCGCCGACTTCGCCTTGGATGACGGGCGCGAGGAGTTGGACAGGCGTTCCCTCGGGCAGCGCGAGGATCCGGTCGACGATCTCCTGTGCGGTCAGGCGGACGAGCGGCTTGCCGGTCGTCGGGTGATGCGGCTGGCCGACGAGCGCGAAGAGCAGCCGGGCGTAGTCGTAAATTTCGGTGACGGTCGCGATGGTCGAGCGCGGATTGCCCGCCGCGGTGCGCTGCTCGATCGCGATGGCGGGCGAAAGGCCGTCGATGGAGTCCACGTCCGGCTTCTCGAGTTTCTCCAAAAATTGTCGCGCGTAGGCGGAGAGGCTCTCGACATACCGGCGCTGGCCCTCGGCATAGAGCGTGTCGAACGCGAGGGAGGACTTGCCCGCGCCGCTGGGGCCGGTGATGACGACCAGCCGGTTGCGGGGCAGCGCGAGCGTCAAATTCTTGAGATTGTGCTGGCGGGCGCCGACAATCCGGATCTCCTCCAAAGCCATAACCGCCCACCTTGGCGGATCGGCTCGCGCGGTTCAAGCGCGGAAAAGTGGGCGCCCCTCTGTCGGACATCTTGCTCCGAGTGCGGTAAAGGTTCTTAAGATGAGTACCGGAGTAAAAAACGACGACCCGCTGGTAAAGCGGGTTCAGCGTCCGGCATTTATCAAGTCACATGGACATGGAAGAGTAACGGCTGAAAGGCACTATCGTGGATCAGGTGATATGATACGGCATAGGCCGCTGCCTTCTACAACAAGAGCGCTTCGGCCCATAAGTGCGATGAGCCGCTTGGGTCCTTGGGTCCAGCTGGAGCATTTAGAAGAGGCAAGTGGTTTTATTAGCACGGTTCAAGAGGCGGCTCAGGTGTTTATTTCTTTGGCAGAGCGGGCGCTCGACCCGCCTAAAAAGAAGGGACATCTTCCCATCGCTCGAGCAGTTAAAGGCTCAAAAAACAGGCAGCGACTGGTAATGCATACGGGTGATGAACCCGGCCCATTATCGGCGCTTAAGCTGCGGGCGTCTCACGACTTTCCGGAGCGAGCCACGATGCTGGGCCGCCGCATTTATGAAGCAATGACTCCAGAAGCGCAGCGGGATATGCAACAGTGGCTTGTGGGGCAGGTTTGGTTTGCGCAAAAGAATCAGCATAAAATTGGGCGCGCGGTGCTGTGGCTAGCCAAAGAGGTCTTCGGCTGGGAACGCCGTAAAGCAGCCGAACGGGCTGCGGAAGGAGCGGTAAGGCGGACTCGAATATCAGCGCGTGTGGAAGAAGTCATAAAGCGGAGAGCAAACCACCGACGACGGCAGCAGGAGCAAGGTAAGCCGGAAATCCCGTAATCCGCTTTATTTGAGCGGGTTATCACGACTGCGTGCCTGCACCCAAGCTTCGCCTAGAAACAACTTTTAATAGACGTTCCACGCGCGCTGCCATACTTACTTCTTAGAATGAGTGGCACACGCAAAGCAGATAAATCTCCACAAGCTACGGGTTCGCTTTCATCACGGTTGCAGGAGCGAGCGATTGAGCCGGACCTATCAGGAGTAGGCGGAGGCCCTTCGTCGTATGTGTCTGCTCCTGGGGTGGAAGCCAAGGGGACACAACGGTATTTAGCAAAGGCGGCCGAGGACGATCCTGCAACCCGCTTAGTGCCTGTTCATACGGTCGAGTTATCCGCAGTGTCCCGGCTTCTTAGTGGCATGCGCGGTCGTAACCGTCATTTTGCTTCCGCCGTTGATAACTTGCATGGAGCGCAATTCTTTGAGGGAAGTGTACTGGAAATGGGGCAACTTTTATTGGCTCTTGCAGGGCATGCTGCGGATCCACCGCAGTCTTACCGTAGCCGACCGATTGTGGGAACCGTAACGGAGACGGCTCGCACAGGCCCTGTGCGTCCGCAAGATAGAAAGGCGCAGGGAAGGATAGCAGCGCGACTGGCTAGTTTTGAATTTGAGATGCGGGACTTGTGTGCAAGCTTGTATGGCCGCATGAAAGAGCCGGCGCAGGAAGCGCTGCGCCTTTGGATCAAAAAAAACGCGACTGAGGAAGCACAAGTCCCTCCGCAAGCGACTCAATGGCTACAAGCAACCGTCTTTGATCCGGCGGATCGAAAGGCGCAGGAAGGTCGCGCTGCTGCAGCTCTCAGACAGGCTCAGTTGGCTGGGAAAGACGTCGATTTGGGTGGAGCGGCTGGAGCCCAGGCTGAGCAAAAAAGAGCTCCACGTCGAAGGCATGGCAAGGAAACTCCGTAATCCGCTTTATTCAAGCGAGTTATCAAAGTGGCATTCTGCACAAGTACTTCAGATTGAGCCGCTTTTTTAGCTTTTCACGCAGCGGACTGCATGCTACACCCTCCGGCTGCTTGTGAAAATGAGGTTTACTGTGCTTGCGGCCATTTTGGGCCTGGGACTGGCTGCGCTGCCTGCGCAGGCCAAGCCGTCTGCCAGTGCGAACGATCAGCAGCCGATGGAAATCACCGCCGATGGCCTCAACCGGTACGACAACGGCATCGCGACCGCCGAGGATAACGTCATCGTCCGGTATCGCGGAGATGTCATCTACGCCGATCGGGTCGTCTACAATTCCCGCAGTCGGGTGGCAATGGCGACAGGCAACGTGCGGATTTTTACGGGTGACCGGTTCTACCGCGGCCAGAAGATGATCTACAACTTTGACACCAAGGCGGTGCAGTCGGCGGACTTCCGGATGAGCGACTACCCGGCGTTCACCGCGGGGCAAGATGTGACGACGCCGGGCGCGAATCATTACCGCGTCAAGAATGGGACGTTTACAACCGATAACCGGCAGAACCCCGCCTGGCGCATCAAAGCCAAGACGGTCGAGATTTACCCGGACGACCGCGTCGTGCTGAAGAACGCCGTTGTGTACGCCGGCAATGTGCCGATCTTCTGGGTGCCGTACTACGCGCAGTCGCTCAAGGACGACCGGCAGGTGTATGACTTCCAAGTGGGTTCGAGCGGTCGCTTTGGCACGTTCATGCTCAACGAGGTGAACTGGTTTTCGGGTGACAAGATCAAAGGCACCGTCCACATGGATGTCCGCGAGAAGCGCGGCTTTGCCGGCGGCGTCGATTTGAAGCTGCGGCCGAACGCGGATGGCGAGGCGTTCTTCCGCGGATACGTCGCGCAGGATAATTTGTACTCCTCGCCCGGCCCGGTGCTGGAGAAGTACATGTACCCCGGCGTGACGGACGATTCGCGGTATGTGTTCGAGTATCGGCAGAATATGTTTGTTGCGCCCGACCTGAGCATTTTGGCCGACGTGCATAAGTGGAGCGACCCGTTTGTGACGGCCGATTTCTTTGAGCGCGAATTCCGTCTGGAGCGCGTGCCTGATAACGTGGTCGAGGCGACGTACTACAATCCGCAGTTCCTCTTCTCGGTGCTGGGCCGCGCGCAGATCAATCCTTTCTTTGAGAACACCGAGCGGCTGCCCGAGATCAAGTTTGAGGTTCCGCGGATCAAACTCTGGGGCTCGCCGATTGCATACGAGGGTGAGTCGAGCCTAGCGACGCTGGACAAAGAATTTGCCGACGGCAGTCCCTTCCCGGATTACACCAGCTACCGGTACGATACACTGCACCAGTTGCTCTACCCCAAGCAGTACTTCGGCTGGCTCAACATCACGCCGCGCGCGGGCTTCCGGGCGACGTACTGGTCGGACGATAACCGGGTGATTGGCGATGTCGACGGGATGGGCGACTCCATCAAGGATGAGCGCGGGCGGCTGCTCTTTTTCGCAGGACTCGAGTCCTCCTTCAAACTTTCCAAGACGTGGCTCAATGCGCAAAGCAAATCCTGGGGCGTCGACGGATTGCGGCACGTGGCCGAGCCGTTTGTGAATATCCAGTACGTCCCCACGCCCAGCACGCGGCCCAACGACCTGCTCGGGTTCGACGACCGGCTCCCTTCCACGCGCCTGCAGCCGATCAATTTTCCGGAATGGAATTCAATCGACTCGATCGACCGGCAGTTCGTCGTTCGGCACGGCGTGCGCAACAAGTTGCAGACCAAGCGCGATGGTGTGAACACGGATTTGGTTGATTGGGCGCTCTATGCAGATCTCAACTTGCTCGAGAGCCAGCTGGTCGATAACACGTACAGCAACGTTTACAGTGATCTTTTGATCGATCCCTTGCCGTGGCTCTCGTTTGCGTCGCGCACCGCGTGGGATGTCACGGGCAATAGCTTCACCGAAATCCAGAACGAGCTGGGCTGGCAGGTCAACCGGGCCGTCAAGTTCTCCTTCGGCCAGCGATCGCTGCGCGATAGCGTCCTTTTCCCGGATAGCGACCTGTACACGCTCGGCTTTTTGTGGCGTTTCAACGAGAGCTGGCAGTTCCGCTCGTTCTTCCAGTTTGAGGCGGACACCGGCCAGCTCGAAGAGCAGTCGTACACGCTCTACCGCGATTTAACGGCGTGGCAGTTCTCGGCGACCTTCAAGCGCCGCAAGGTAACGCTCGGCGACACCGAAAACATCTTCTACATTGCGCTTACACTCAAGGCGTTCCCCTCGACTACGCTCGGCACGGATTTGAACTAGCCGCGCGGTGTCCGATCGGCTAGGAGATACGCCCCTTTATTATAGGCTTTTATGAAACTCGCGATGGTCGGTTCTGGTTATGTGGGCCTTGTCACAGGCGCTTGTCTGGCTGAGGTCGGCCACACGGTCGTGTGCGTGGATAACGATGCGGCCAAGGTGGAGGCGCTCCAAAGCGGCAAAATCCCGATCTACGAGCCTGGCTTGGAAGAGCTCGTCGCCAAGAACGTTGCCGCCGGCCGCCTTTCTTTTACACAGTCGACTCAAGAAGCCGTCGCTGCGTGCGAGGTGATTTTCATCGCCGTCCCCACGCCGCCGCTGGCCGATGGTGGTGTCGACATGACGTACATCGAGGTTGTGGCGCGCGAGATCGCCGGTGCGCTCGACGGTTACCGCATCATCGTCGATAAAAGCACGGTGCCGGTCAAAACGGGCGAACGCGTCGCGCAGACGATTCGCCGGTACGCGCGCGCGGGGGTTGAGTTTGATGTCGTCAGCAACCCCGAGTTCCTGCGCGAAGGCTCGGCGGTGGAAGATTTGATGAAGCCCGATCGCATCGTCGTGGGCGCCGCGTCCGAGCGCGCGCTCAAAGCGATGCGCGAAATCTACGCGCCGTTCAAAGCGCCGATCTTGGAGACGGACCTGAATTCGGCCGAGCTCATCAAGCACGCGTCCAACAGCTTTCTCGCGCTGAAGATTTCGTACATCAACGCGGTTGCGGCGCTCTGCGAGGCGTCCGGCGCGGACGTGGAACAGGTTGCGCAGGGGATGGGCGCGGATCGGCGGATCGGCCGGGCGTTTCTCAACGCGGGGCTCGGCTACGGCGGCTCGTGCTTCCCGAAAGACGTGTCGGCATTCATCCAGATCGCGGGCGAGCTCGGGTACGATTTTGCGCTGCTCAAAGAAGTCGAGCGCATCAACCGGGAACAGCGTGAGCGTTTCCTGAAAAAAATCCGCGAAAAACTGTGGGTGCTCAAAGGCAAAACGATCGGTGTGCTGGGCCTCGCGTTCAAGGGGAACACCGACGACGTGCGCTCGAGCGTGGCGATCGACTTGGCCCGCGCGATGCAGGCCGAGGGGGCGCGGCTGCGCGTTTTCGATCCGAAGGGAATGGAGAAAGCCAAGAAGCTGCTTCCCGATGCGGTCTATTGTGAGAAAGCAGAAGCCGTTGCCGAGGGCGCCGATGCAGTCGTCGTCGCGACCGAGTGGGAGCAGTTCAAAGGCCTCGACTGGGCCGGGATGAAAAAGGGGATGCGCTCACCGCTGCTATTCGACGGCCGCAATCTGCTCGACCCCGCCGCGATGCGCGCCGCGGGCTTTGAGTACTATAGCGTGGGGCGGTAATAGAAGAAAACGCTACTGCAAGAATAAATTGCAACCCATCCCATTGCGTTGCTCTGTTGCGTGTTGTCGGCGGACACTGCCAATGGCAATTTCCCGTGCAGTAGCGAGCATAGAGAATCCGCGAAGCCGCAGCTCCATTGCGTCATCCTTTAGGTAGTCTGTGAGGGTTTTTTGTTGTGATCTCCGACTTACACCTACAGATGCCATAGCCGCTTCACTGGCTGCAGCAAGCGCATCCGGTCCTCCTACCCAGGTCCAGGTGTTATCGCGTGGCAGGAAAACCTCAAGAGCGTTAGGAAAAGTGCCGCGAACAGAATAAGATTTTTGTCCAATCAGAACACCGCCTTCGCTTCCATCTGGGTGCGGGCAACGTGCATATACGGCTGCACGCAGCTCCCGAGGATGTTCAGTAGTACTGGAAACGGATAATTCTGATGCCATATTTTTATTGGTGCCGCAGGGCACAGGTTGCGTCAACCTGCGATAGAGGGTTGCTGTTCTCGAGGTGTGTGCCAGACCACGCCCCGCCAGTTGGCTTCGAGATCGTCGGACGGAATACCCAGCATGGCACTTATTGAGTTACGCACTGTGGTCAATGTAGCCGCAGAGGGGCCCTGATCTTCCACAGTTGAAATTCTAGCAACCGACTCTGTCTCGCTAACTGGCTCGAGGCGGGTCCATACGTCTCCCGTTCTTGTCATGGGCCGCCTGACGCGTGCCACTGGTTTAACAAGGTCAAAGCCAGGCTTACTTACATCAGTTCTAGAAATTAGAATTGAATCACAAAGAACGCTTGGTCTGCTTGTATTGCTCATGCGCGCTGGAATGCCGCAGAAGACAGGCGGCGTCAACCTAGAAATAATCACTCCTTAAGAGTTCGTTCTTGCGAACCGCCGCAGCACGGGAAGAATGGGCCGCTTTGGCAATGAATACCATTTTAGTCGGCGCCCAATGGGGCGATGAAGGCAAGGGGAAGATCATCGACTACCTCGTACCCGAGGTGGACGTGGTCGTCCGCTCCCAGGGCGGCAACAACGCCGGCCACACCATCTACGACGGCGGGCGCAAGTACGTGCTGCACCTGGTTCCGTCCGGAATTTTGCACAAAGGCAAGCAGTGCGTGATCGGCAACGGCGTCGTCGTGGACCCCGTCGCGCTGGTGGAGGAGATCCGCGGGCTCGAGCGCCAGGGCGTGCGCACGCGCGGCCGACTTTGGGTGAGTCAGACGGCGCATTTGGTTTTGCCGTTTCACCGCCGCATCGACGAACAGCGGGAGCTCAACCGCCGCGGCCGCCTCGGCACGACCAAGCGCGGCATCGGTCCGGCCTACGGCGACAAAGCGGCGCGCACGGGCTTGCGGCTCGTGGATCTGATGAATCCGAAGCGCTTCGCTCGCCTGCTCGAGGTGCGCTTACGCGAGCAAAACGCGATCCTGCGCAGCCTCGGCGCCAAGCCCTTGGTTTACAAGGAAGTGCTCGCCGCCTACACGCGCGCGGGCAAGGCGCTCCGGCCGTACGTCGCCGATACCGTCTCATGGCTCCACGCGCAGCTGGAAAAACGCCGGAAGATTTTGTTCGAGGGCGCGCAGGGGACGCTCTTGGATATCGACTTTGGCACTTATCCATTCGTCACTTCTTCCAACACAACGGCCGGTGGCGCGTGCACCGGGACGGGCGTTCCGCCGCACAAGATCGACCGCGTGCTGGGCGTCGTCAAAGCGTACACCACGCGCGTGGGCGAGGGGACGCTGCCCACCGAAAACGCGGGCCTAAGCGATGCGCTCCACGCGCTGGGCCGCGAGTTCGGCGCGACGACGGGCCGTCCCCGTCGCTGCGGCTGGTTTGATGCGGTAGCCGCCCGCTACGCGCAGCGCGTCAACGGAATCGACCGGCTCGCGATCACCAACTTGGACGGGCTCGATGCGTTCGACAAAATTCCGGTCTGCATCGCGTATCGCATCGGCAAGAAGCGCTACGACGTGCCACCCAGCGACCCCGATTTGCTCGCCGCTTGCAAGCCGGTCTATCGCAATTTCCGCGGCTGGAAATCGGATACCAGCCGGGCCAAGTCGATGAAGGATCTTCCACCTGCCGCCCGCGCGTATGTGAAGACGCTCGCGGCGCTCTCGGGCACGAAGCTGGAGATCGTCTCGATCGGTCCGCGCCGCGACCAGACGCTGCGGGTTGTGAAATAGAGGGCGCGGCTTTCTGCGCTTTGCGCACTTATTGGCTCAGTGCCATTTGTTCTCTTAAAGCAGGACAGGCTTTTCGCCAGTCGTACGTTTCCGCCACTCGATCAGGCGGGAGTTCAGGCAGCCCCGTCACGGTAGTCCCTCGAACCGTCATGAGCAGTGGCGCGGGATCGTTTAGGTCAACAGGGATGATGCCGGGCGGAAGCTTTTTCACCATCCGACCAGCGTCACCGATTTGCATCCGATAACTGTCGGGGCCCAATTCGGAGAAAGGCGGCGTCGCACTGACAGGTAAATCAATTCCCCAGTTTGAACAACTCAGGAAGGCGGCAAAACGCGCAGCTTTGGCCATCGCATCTTCGACTGCTGGAGTAAGACCGCGAGCGGCAGGCACGCGATCCGAAATGGGGGAGTCGGCGGCTTCACGAGTCTGATCCCACTCACTGCGCGCCATGAGCAAGCCTCCATCCGTTGCCAAGGCGGCTCGGACGGTGACAGGATCTCCACTGCGGAGCGCTCCCAGCTTCCGATGGAGCCATTCCTTGATCCCAATTTGCCACCGTTGGAATTGACTTAATTCCCCAAGCGCAGTGCCTCTCGTTTTTGTCTGGCCTGGGTCCATTGCCAACGTGAAGGTTCCCCGATCCAAAAGCCGAACACTGCCATCTTCCAGACGGTCTACGACCCACAGTGTTGGCGCATTAGTTAGCTGACCCAGTTCAGGTGGAAGATTCGAGTCGTTTTGCGGAACGGGCAGCTCTCCCAATGCGGCGGAAACTGGATCGCCTAACGTCCTAGAATTGGTAAAGTAGCCGGGTGGAACTGTTGCCAGAAAACGCAGCGCTCCTCCCGGTGCCATATGTGCAAAAAATCCGGGTGAAATTCCTTGGAGTGAGTCTGCTTTTCCTTCTTGTACGGCCGCAGCGGCGTGGTCTCTAGGTTCACGCTCATTACACGCGACCACAACGACCCAGCGTTTGCCTTTCATCAACTGGGCAAGATCGGCGTAATGATGTTCGGCGGGATCGGGGTAAGCCTTGGGGTCGGTGCCGCGCCAAACCTGCGGACGGGCTACGACAAATTGCCTTCCCGCGGCATCTCTTTCGTTATCTTCTTCTTTTGGATTGAAGGATAAAACGTACTCGCCTCGTTGATTGAATATTCCGCTGGCAAAAACATACATCACGTCGGGACCGCGCACAGGCAGCACCACTCGGGAGCGGTCCACCTGACCGTTCGCGACGACGGTGGTGCCGTCGGCTAATCGATGCACAAGGTCAGAAAATTTTTCTGGTGGGGGGCTGTCATTTGCCAGGGTGTTAATGTCCGCCATTCCGCGTAATTCGGAGCTGGCAACTTGAGCTGAATCGGCAGCAGGGTCGGGCGTCACTTGGCCGGTGCGCAGATTGAGAGTTTCACCCGTGCGAGGATCGAAAGCGCCGACAACGGTCGATCCAGAAACCGATCCGCTGGTCAATCCAGCAGGCGATCCGGAGGAGGAAGCAAGAGACGACACAATCCCCGGCAGTTCAACTGACTGCAAAACGTCCGCAGTACCCGGTGGAGGAGGAGCTCCCGCCATGTCTCTGGGGTATTACCGCAACCCCGGCAATAAGTTATGAAGATTTTTTCAGTTTACTCAATTATTTTCTTTGTAACTGCTTGGCGTTGAATGCACCACAAGAAGTCACAGTTTTAGAGAAATCTGCAAGCATTGCAGTTTCGCTGCGCTGGTGATAATGCAACAAATCGCGATGAGACTTCTGACTGGCCCGCGCGTTCGTTTTTTTGGTGCGGCGTGCGCGCTCATGTTTTGCGCGGTGTTGCTTCATCAACAACTGATGCTGGGCAGCCGTCCGATCGCGGGCGGACCGGACGCAGCGCCCACGGGCCTGTTCCCCGACTTCGCGCAGTTTTACGTCGCGGGGCAGCTCGTCGCCGAAGGCCGGGCCGACCTGCTCTATAATAAGGAGGCTTTTTGGGATCGGACACGCGCGGTTCTAGGGACGGACGGAGCGGGCTACTGGTTCGCCTATCCGCCGTTTGTCGCGTGGGCGTGCCAGCCGCTGGCGGCGTTACCTTACCGGACGGCGGCGTGGCTCTTTTTTTGTGCGAATGTGGGCGGAGCGCTTTGGCTGGGCCGGCGAATCGCGCGCCACTTTTTGCCGGACGCTCCGGTGGAGGCGCGCACGGCGATGTGGCTGCTGGTCGGCTCGGTTCCGTTTTGGCGATGCGCGAGCTTCGGTCAGAACGGTGTCCTCAGCTTGGCGCTCGTGTGGTTTTTTTATGAACTCTGGCAACGCGCTTGGTACAAATCAGCCGGAGCGGCGCTCGCGCTAACACTTTTTAAGCCGCAGCTTTTTTTAGGGCTGTACGCTTGGCTGTTGCTTTTTGGGACGCAGCCCGCGCTTGTCGGCTTTACCGCCGGCACGATGCTCCTGGCGTGGATTGGGACGGCGGTCGCGCCGCAGTTGCATTTGTGGAGCGCGTGGTGGAATTCGCTGCAGGCCGTTTGGTTGCTCCCGGAATACCCAGCGTGGATGCATTCCTTCATGGATCTCTGGCGGACACTTGCCGGAATCCAGCTGCCGATGTTCTGGGTTTGGGTGAAGCTGATGGCATGGGCTGCCCTCGCGAGCGTGTGGCTCGGAACGCTCGTGCACCGGCGCGCGCTGCGGTGGCCGGGTGATGGCGAGATGCTGGGGCTCGCGCTGGCCGGTTCGCTGCTGCTGGCGCCGCGACTTTATCAATATGATATGCTCCTCGCGTATCCGCTGCTCATCGGATGGTGGGCCCAGGCGCGGCTCGAGCCAAAATCGCGGAATGCGGCGCGCAGTTGGCTGGCGGCGTTTTATCTCGTGCTGATGCTCAGCGATCCGTTGGGCCGGCTTAAAATTCCGGCAGCGACAGTGCTCGCGCTCTGGCTTTTTATTCTCTGGACTGTCAAGATCGTGCGCGATCGTCCGGCGTCGCGCCGCCGATAAGATCCAGATTGTCCAACGCGCGGCTTCGCATCTCTTCCGTAGAATTTTCTCTTTTGAAAACCACGAAAATTTTTGGCGACCTGCTCAGCAACCTGCGGGTCGAATGTGCCTCGGCACTGGGTCTGGATCCGTGCAGCATCTTGCGTGCCGCGCAGAGTGCTTCGCCTCGCAAGCCGGACGAGCCGCCGCTGATTTTTTTGGTTGCTGGGGAACCATCCGGAGATGCGCTGGGCGCACGACTGATGCAGGCGCTGCGGCGGGAAACCGGAGGCCGTGTTCAGTTCGCTGGAGTGGGCGGCGAGCAAATGGCCGCGCAGGGTTTGGATTCATTCTTCCCGTTTGAAGATCTCTCGCTCGTCGGTTTTTTTGAAATGCTGGCCCGCTATCCCCGCGCGTACCGCAGCGGGCTGCGGATGATCGGCGAGGTGGCGCGGCTTCGGCCGGCGGTGGTGGTTTTTATTCACGTGCCGACATTCTCGTATCACGCCGCGCGAAAATTGGCGCCGCTGAAAATTCCGATCATCCAATACGTCGCACCCCAAATGTGGATCTACCGCCACCCGCACAAGCTGGCGGTGACGCGCTCGCCGTACGTGCACATGCTTTCGATTTTACCTTTTGAGCCGGATTTTTTCCGCCGGTACGGGCTGGCCTGCACCTTTGTCGGGCATCCTTCGGTGGAGAATGCGGGCACTGAATTTCCAACGCTGACCCGACCGCAGATGCGCGCGCGATTTCGCACTGCGCACCAGATCGGTGAAGAGGCTCCGGTCGTCTGCCTGCTTCCGGGGAGCCGCGCGAGTGAGATCCGGCGACTGCTCCCCATTTTCTGTGATGCTGCGGAGCTCCTGCAGCGCCGCTTACCGGGCGTTCGTTTTGTGCTGCCCACGGTTGAGCCGGTGGCAGCGCAAGTCCGTCGCGAGTTAAAAGCGCGGCCGGGCTTGCCCATTACGCTCATCACCCATTCGGATGAAAAGCGTTTCGCATTGGCAGCAGCAGATGTGGCGCTCGCCGCCTCGGGCACAGTGACGGCTGACCTCGCGATCGCGGGATTACCCGCGATCGTCACCTACCGGCTGCATGCGCTCACATGGTTGCTCAGTCTGTGGCTGACGCGTCCCACACACTTGAGTTTGGTGAATTTGATTCTCGGGCGACGCGCGCAGCCGGAGTTCCGCCAGCAAGCCTGCAACGCGAAGGCGCTGGCCGGAGCAGTAGAGCATTTGCTGCATGATCCCCAGGTGCGCGCGGCACAGCAGACGGCGTACGTTGAAGCGGTGCAAGTGCTTGGTCAGGGCGACGCTCGCCCGCCCAGTCACCGGGCAGCGCGGATTATTTTACAGCATCTGGCGATGGAAAAATCGCAGGACATGCCGCGGACGCTTGAAAAGCCAATCCAGCGCCCGTCTCCACACGCGGAGGAAGTGGTGGGATTGCAGGGCACAGGCGTGTGATTTTTTCTTGGAGCAGCCTCTATTCCGACTTGGCCGCTTCCATCGCTTTGACCAGAAGCTCCCGCTCTTCGGGAAGCAGCTCGGCTTTTTGCGCAAGCTGGAGGTAGTTGCGTGCGGTGCGCGTTTGTCCGGATTTTTGCAGCGCCAGACCGTAATAAAGCGCGCGCGCCGGTTCGCGCCGAAGCGCGTCTGGAAGCTGTTCGAGAAGGAGCGCCGCGTCGGAGGGAAAGCCCTGTCGGTATTTGGCAAACGCATACGCGGTGAGCGTGCGCGGCTCAAATCCATTTTTGGCGGCAAACGCTTCCAGCGCGCGTGCGATGGGTGCCGGGTCTGCGCCCGAGAGCAGCTCCATCATCGCACGATTGGCGTGGACGCCCGAGTTGCCCGGTTCCGCGTCAACGTGCCGGTTCAAAATGCGGCGCAGCGCCTGAGTATCCCGCTGGCGCAGATAAAGCAGTTCGAGCTGAGCGTAGACGGGCAGCTGATCGGGAAAGCGTTCAACCGCTTGCAGAAGGACGGCCTCCAGTTCATTTTCCCAGCCCCATGTTTGGAGCGTCCGCGTCAAGCTTTGCATCGCACCGATACGTGATCCGGCAATTTCCAGCGCTTGCCGCCACGCACCGGCAGCGCGGGATTTGTCATCCAGCTCACGGTACGCACGCGCAAGGAGTACGAGCCGGAGCGGCTCCTGCACGGGCCAGCGAGTAGGTTCGAGCAACGTGCGCAGCTCTGCCCAGCGGCCCAGCAGCGTCAGGCAGTCAGCTTGCGCCGCTTCGTGCAACGCGTGCCATGCGTTGGCCTGAGGCAATTTTTTTTTGCCGACGGCTCTGTCTTTTGCCGGCGTTTCCGAATTAAAGGAAAGGCTTCGCAGCCATTTGAGCGCGTCATTCGCGCGGCCTCGCTGCAGCATCCATTGTGTTAGTTCGTAGAGCGACGCGCCGTCGGGTGCCGCCTCTTTTTGAAGCGCCGCCAGTCGCTCCACCGCTAACGCTTCATTGCCGGCTGCCAGCGCGGCATCCATCTCCAGCATGCGATCGCTGAAGGTTGCTGAAGGAGCCGCCGCCAGCAGGCGTGCATACTCAAGCGCCTCTACCGGTGCCTTGCGCCGCATCGTATCGATGTAAAGAGCCCGTCCGGCGAAAAGGGCCACGGTATTTTTCTGCGGTGAGTGGTCTGCGCGCCGCAAAAGCTCAATGAGCTTTGCCTTGCCTGCCGCGCGCGCGGTGGCATCGCCGGCTAAGAGAAGAATTTCAGCCCGGTCGAACTGTGCCTGAGCGTCCTGGGCATCTTTGGCCAAAATGGCATCGAGGTGAGCAAGCGCTTCATCCGCCGCTCCGGTGCTGCGCGCCCAGTTTGCGGCAACGCGGTGAAATTCCACCGAAGTTTGATCCGCGGCTGAAACGCCCAACAGCGCCTCGCGTGCCAGTGGAAGATTGGCGGCCTCGAGCGCAACACGCGCCAAGGAAAGCCGGCCCGCGAGGTTGTGCGGATCGAGCGTCACCGCGCGGCGCCATGCTTCGAGCGCTTGACCCGCACCGATCCGCTCGAGCTCGGCCGCAACCCGGCGCCAGACAGCAGGATCGTACGGGCGATAGAGCAACGCTTTTTGCAGCGCGAGCGCCGCAGCGGTCGGTTCCCCGCGTGCAAATGCCGCCTGCGCTTGCGTCATCATTCGACCGGCTTGCCATTTGCGGTAAGCGGGCCCCAAGGCGTAGCGCCAGCCGACAGCGCCCAGCGCTGCCAAGATCAGACTCAAGACCACCCATTTATGAAAGCGTCCGAACCAGAGCCAGCGCGGCAGCCACTGCCGCTTGCGGACAGCTTCGTCGGAAGAATAAGGGCGGTGAATTTTTTTGCGGGCCATGCAGCAGGCAGGATGGATTTTTTTGAGCGGTCGAGCAATTTAAAACCGGTGGCGCTTTGTTACGCCAGGCTTCACGTGCTTCTTATTTTATTACGCAACATCGTCATCCCGAGCTTGTCGAGGGATCTGGGTTGATAGAGTGCCAAATCTGTCTAGGCCGTCCGTTTCCAGAATACAAACCGGTAGAACCCAGATCCCTCAACTCCGCTTGCGCTTCGTTCGGGATGACGACGCTTTTTTTGTAATAGGTACAGTCCCGATCATGCTCCACCCAAGCTCTGCTCCCACCAATCGCGATAGCGGGGATCAATCTGCGCGGGGTCCATCGCCACAATCTCCGGGCATTCGTAGGAATGCGCTGCACGGACCGCGGCGGCAAGCGCATCAAACTTGTCCGCGCTGGTTTTGATGAGCAGCACGCACTCGGCCGCGGACGCGAGCTTGCCTTGCCACCAGTAGCGCGATTCAACCCCGGGGAGAATATTCACGCACGCGGCGAGGCACTGCTCCAGCAGTAGATCGGCGATTTTCCGGCTTTGCTCGACGCTGCCGGTGGTGACCAGGACCAGTCGCGGCTGGAAATTTTCTGCGGCGCTCATGCGACTTGCACGGTGACCGACGTCGGAAGCGCTGCCGGCACGCGCTCGATCCATCCACCGCCGAGCACGCGATCGCCCTCATAGCACACCGCCGCCTGCCCGGGTGCAACGCCGCCTTGCGGGGCATCGAATACAATGCGGGCGCGGGAATTTTCCAGCGGGTAGAGGCGCGCGCCAACGGCCGGATAGTTGTAACGAATCTTAACCGTAATCACCGTCCCCTCCGCGGGCGCGGCGCCGATCCAGTTGGTCTGGTCGACAAAGCAGTCGTCGCGCAACAGATCCGCCTGCTCACCGACGATCACGCGCTGTGACCGCGCATCAATATCCACGACGTACAGCGGCCGTCCGTGTCCGCCGCCCAGGCCCTTGCGCTGGCCGACGGTGTAAAGCTCGATCCCCTCGTGCGGCCCGAGGAACCGCCCTTGCGTATCAAAAATTCCGCCGGCGTGGAATTTGTCCGAGCCGACGTTGGAGCGAAGAAATTCTTTGTAATCATTGCCGGGAACAAAGCAGATCTCCTGGCTCTCTTCTTTGTCGTAAACTTTGAGACCGAGCTTTTGCGCGATCGCGCGCACCTCGGGTTTGGTCAGTGCACCCAGCGGCGCGAGCGAGGCGGCGAGTTGCTCCTGCCGCAGCGAGAAGAGGAAGTAGGACTGATCCTTCCGCTCGTCCACGGCGCGCCGCAGGATAACGCTCTCCGGCGTTTGCTCGATCCGCGCGTAGTGGCCAGTTGCGATCCCGGCGGCGCCGAGCGCGCGCGCACGGCCGAGCATCTGGCCAAATTTAAGCTTCTGGTTGCACATCACACACGGGTTAGGAGTTCGGCCTTGCGCGTATTGATCTGTAAAATAATCGATCACTTCCCGCTGAAAGTCGTCCGCCTCGTCGATCACGTAGTGCGGAATACCCAGCTGGTGCGCTACGCCACGCGCGTCGGCAACGGCCTGCGGGCCGCAGCATTTATCCTCGGCGCGCGAGATGCAGCTCTGCGGCCACACCTTCAGCGTCACACCCACGACGTCATAGCCCTGCTCGCGCAAAAGATACGCCGCCACGCTCGAATCCACCCCACCGCTCATCCCGAGCACGACGCGCGCGCTGGGCACGAGTGGGGCTTGGGACAGGGGGGCGATCATTCCGTGAGGATAGCCCGCCAAATAAATTCTGCAACCTCGAGGGGGTGCATTCGGGCCTTGGGGAGAAGGACGATTTATAGCTCAAATACGAGCGTCGATGTTCTTTCCGGCGTTGCTAAAAGCCTTCCGGAATTATCCAGAGGATTGCGTGTATGCACAATTGATACACGCACCTCTCCTTCTGGCCGATCGTTAGGCACTCGTTTATATCCGCCTGTGAAAGCCCAAAGCATGAGCTCCCGCTGCGCAGAGAGCGTACTGCCAACAGGAGAACTTCCTTCTGTGGGTGTAACGGCAGGTGCTTCTAACTCGCTCATAATTCAACCATTCCCGCAACGGGCCAAAAATGTCACCTTAAAAGTAATGGGTGGCAGATAAGCGATTACTCGCCGAAAGCGATATCCCTGCGACGATCCGGCGCTTCGGGATTGCCGGGCGCAGGTTCAGCCTCAGTTCCGGGGATGTCAGTAATATCGTGGACCAGGCTGACTCGCAAGGCGGCTACAGAACCAGGGGCAGAGACTGTGCGCTGGCCTTCCCAACCGTCATTTCCCAGACCTTTTCGTAGGCCTTCTGTCTCATCGAGTGCACCTGGGTCTGCCATAAACAACTCCCTTACCAAATTCCGTAATGAGCAAAAAATGTCACGTTAATTAATAATACGAAGATAAATTTATTCACCGACGGCATGACCTGCACGCATAGTCGCGCTACCGTTAGTACCCACACGTGGTGGGACGGCCGCACGGGTGTCCCGTAATAATTGTAATTGTTGTATGGCGGCCAAAACCCCGGGCCTTACCGGTGTTCCCAAACGCTCGGCCTCGACGACTATGGCCAAGCCACGAACGAGTTTCAAATTTACAACGAGGGGGTGCATAATTCGTTATAACTTACTTCCGCAGTCAGACACAAACGTCCACCTGAAAATAAAAAAGAAAACCCTACCCCCCAATCTCTTTGCGATACGCGGCAGCATCCAGGAGGGTGGCAGCGTCCGAAGGATTGACCTTCAGCTTGAAGAGCCAGCCTTGGCCGTAGGGGTCGGTGTTGACCAGTGCCGGGGTCGCGACGACGGCAGAGTTGACCTCGATCACTTCACCGGCGACGGGAGCGTAAATATCGGACGCGGCTTTGACGGACTCAACAACCGCGAGCGTTCCCTTGGCCGTCGCTTTGGCGCCGACCTTGGGCAGGTCGAGGTAGACAACGTCGGAGAGTTCTTGCTGCGCGTGATCGGTGATGCCGACCGTGGCGACATCGCCATCTAGCCGCAGCCATTCGTGCGTGGAGGCGTAGCGAAGATCTTCCGGAACGTTGAGTACTGACATAAAAAGAGTGGGTTAAAAAGCGCCGCGGAGTGCGGGGCGGGAATGAAAATCACGCCAGAGCATATTAAAAAATCCCGCAGCCCGCGTTGCAAGCGATTTTTGCCTTTGGCAAGAAGCGAAGGAGGCAGCGTATCCGCGGTGATACTCGGCCGACTGAGCAACGAAGTCAAAGGCAAAAAGATCTGCAACCCTGCGGGCGGCGGTTCTTGCGGTGGCACGCGGCGTCACTCGCTTGGTCAAAGCCCACTGTGGGGATTCTTCCGCGCTCGCTTCTTGCCTGCCGCCGCAATTCCTCGCCGCGCGGGCCACGGGATTTTTTAATATGCTCTGAGCAAAATGCCGCCGCCGTCAAGCCGGGGGGTGAAATCTCCGCCTGCGGCTTCGCTCAGGGAACCGGGCAAGCTCCTCGACAAGCGCTCTCCGGGGCGTCTAGTCTGCTAGACCGGCGCCGGAGCGGCGTTCGTATTTTTTTTGCATGCTCGCGACGACCCAGCCTATGGCCGACAAAAAATCTGCGTCCCCTGCGCGCGTCCCCCGGCACGTGGCGATTATTATGGATGGCAACGGACGCTGGGCCCGCAAGCGGCGCCTGCTCCGCGTCGCGGGGCATCGGGCGGGCGCTGAAGCGGTCCGCGCGGCGGTGGCCGGCTGCGCCAAGCGCGGCGTGGAGTATCTGACGGTTTACGCGTTCTCGGTGGAAAATTGGAAGCGGCCCAAGGCTGAGGTGCAGACGCTCATGCGGCTCTTGGGCAAATTCTTGCGCGATACGACGGCCGAACTCGTCGAGCGCAACGTGCAGCTTCAGACGATTGGCCGGACGGAAGATCTGCCCGCCGCGGTTCAGCGTGATTTGGAAGCGGCGATGCACGCGACGCGCAAGAACACGGGCCTGGTCCTCGTGCTGGCGCTCAGCTACGGTGGCCGGGCAGAGCTCGTTGACGCGATGCAAAAAATCGCGCAGGAGGTAAAAGCGGGCCGGCTTTCCCCGACCGGAATCAACGAGCGGACGATCGCCGAGCACTTGTACACGCGCGGCATTCCGGATCCAGACCTGCTCATCCGCACCAGCGGCGAGATGCGCCTTTCCAACTTTTTGCTCTGGCAGCTCTCCTACACCGAGCTCTATATCACCTCGGTCCTCTGGCCCGATTTCCGCGAGGAGCACCTGGCGGAAGCGCTGGCCGAGTACGCCAGCCGCCAGCGGCGTTTCGGCGGGTTGTAATATTGAAAAAGCATCGATCATTTATGATTTCAGTTTCACACTTTTGTCATCCCGAGCTTGTCGAGGGACCTGGCCCCGAAGAATACTGGCCAGCATCTCTTATCATTGCTGCTTCAAACAGTTGTCCTTCATTCAACTCGGCACTTACATTTCAACGGCCTTGGTTCCCTGCAACCAGGTCCCTCGATAAGCTCGGGATGACATGCTTTGCGGCTCCACTCTTTTTCCTATGATGGCAACGATGCAAGATCTGGGCCGCCGCACCCTCTCCAACTTGTGGCTCTGGGCGCTGCTCGCCATCTGCGTTTTCTCGGGCAGCAACGTCGCACTCTGGCTGCTCATTTCGGTTTTTGGAATTTTAGCGCAGCGAGAGTTTTACCTCGTCCAACTGCACCGCGGCGTTCGTCCGTATGTCGTGATGGGGCAGCTCGGCGGCGGCGCGCTTTATTGCTTGAGCCTCTGGTTTTTGGTGGTCACCTCGCATCAGGCGGGCAACTACTGGAAATGCCAGACAGCGCTGGTTGTGCTCCTTCTCCTCGGATGTCTGGTCCGCGTCGTCGTGACCGGCTTTCCTTCCGCCGAGGCAGGGCAGAGTTTGGGGATGACGATGCTGGGCTTCCTGTACGTCCCATTCCTGCTCAACCATGTTAACCTCGCAATCTTCTGGCCGGGCTCGCCGTACCCGGCGGCGTGGCTGCTGCTGTATTTGGTCGGAGTGGCGAAAGTCTCCGACATGGCCGGCTACTTGGTCGGCGCGTCGATGGGGCGCCACAAAATGCTTCCGCGCATCAGCCCCAAAAAAACATGGGAAGGCTTTGCCGCAGGCGTCCTCGCGTCGCTGGCCGTGAGCCTGGCGCTTCCGGCGCTCGCTCCCGAATCCCTTGGCGCGCTGGCGATCTGCGACCGGGTTGCGCTTGGGTTGCTGCTTCCGCTGGCGAGCGTCGCCGGGGATTTGACCGAATCGGTCTTCAAACGGGATGCCCAAGTGAAGGACTCCGGCGGGTTCATCCCCGGCATCGGCGGCGCGCTGGATTTGGTGGACAGTTTGCTTTTTGCCGCACCCGTGCTTTTTTATTATCTCTACGCTCCGTCGCTTTTGACGTGAGCGTTCGATCTACTCCTCGCATCCTCTTTTCATGAACCGTAAAAAACGCGTCATTCTGCTCGGGGCCACTGGCTCGATCGGCCAGAGCGCACTCACGGTTGCGCGGCAGATTCCGGAGCGGATGGAGATCGTCGGCCTGGCCGCCCACTCGCGCGCCGATCTGTTGCTCGAGCAGGCGCAGGAATTCAAACCCAAAGGCCTTGCGCTTTTTAACGCCGCTGCCGCTCCCGACTGGAAGTCGCGTGCGCCGCAAGCGACGCGCTGCTTTGAAGGCGAGCAAGGCTTGGTGGATCTCGTCACGCAAACCGAAGCCGATCTGGTCTTGGTCGCGATCGTCGGCACGGCGGGCCTCGCTCCCGCACTCGCTGCGATCGAAGCGGGGCGCGAGCTCGCGGTGGCCAGCAAAGAAATTTTGGTGATGGCCGGCTCGATCGTCATGCCTGCCGCTGCGCGCAAAGGCGTTCCCGTCCTCCCGGTCGACAGCGAGCACAACGCGATCTTCCAATGCCTCAACGGAGAGCGGCGCGAAGAAGTACGGCGGCTCATTCTCACCGCATCGGGCGGACCGTTCCGACGCACGGCTGCTTCCGAACTCGCAACCGTGACTCCCGCGCAGGCGCTCGAGCACCCCACCTGGAAGATGGGCAAAAAAATCACGATCGACTCGGCGACGCTCTTCAACAAAGGCCTGGAGATGATCGAGGCGCACTGGCTCTTCGGCGTGCCGATGGAGAAAGTTGAAGTCGTCATTCATCCTCAGAGCATTGTCCATTCGCTCGTGGAGTTTGTGGATGGCTCGCAGCTCGCGCAGCTTTCGCACTCGGACATGTGCTTCCCGATCCAATACGCCGTCACGTATCCCGAGCGCCTGCCCAATCGCCTTCGTCCGCTCGAGCTCGCGGAGGTCGGCGCGCTCACGTTTGAAGCGCCCGATGCGGCGCGCTTCCCGGCGTTGCGCTTGGCGCGAGAGGCGGGCACGGCCGGCGGCACGCTCCCGGCGGTGATGAACGCAGCGAACGAAGTTGCGGTCGCGGCGTTTTTGGAAGAGCGCCTTTCCTTCCCCGGAATTTGGCGCGTGGTGGAAGAGGTGATGCGCGCGCACCGGACCGTCGCGGCTCCAACGCTCGAGCAGATCGTCGCGGCCGACGCGTGGGCGCGCACGCAAGCTGAGGCAGCCGCCCTCGCGGCATTGCCTGTTACGGCAAAATCGTCTCCGGCTAAAGCAACCGCAAATGTTGCGGGAGGTTTGCGATGATGGCGGCGATCTCGGGCATACTGCACTTCCTCCTGATTTTGGGAGAGGTGGTGATCCTTTTCAATCTGCTCATTGTCGTGCACGAGCTCGGGCATTTCTGGGCGGCGCGCTGGCGCGGCATGGTGGTGGAGCGGTTCGCAATCTGGTTTGGGCCTGCGATTTGGAAGCGGACAATCGGCGGCGTTGAGTATCGCCTCGGCTGCATCCCCGCGGGTGGCTACGTCGCGCTGCCGCAGATGGCGCCGATGGAAATGCTCGAGGGCGACAGCGAGTACGCGAAGAAAGAGCTTCCGCCCGTCACTCCGTGGGACCGCATCCTGGTCGCGCTGGCCGGTCCGGTGGCGAGCTTCGGTCTGGCAATCGTATTCGCCGTTTTGGTGAACTGGGTCGGGCGCCCCGTGAATCCGGCCGAGGCGTCGACGCAAATTGGGTACGTGCATGCAGAGGGGCCGGCCGCGCGCGCGGGGCTGCGCCCGGGCGACCGCGTTGTTGCAGTGGACGGCCGCAGCGTCAACCGCTTCTCGGGCGTGGGCGACAGCATTTCGTGGCGGGTGATTTCTAGCGACAACCCAACAATTCGGCTCGATGTCATGCGCGATGGGCAGCCACTCGAATTTCATGTCGTGCCGGAGATTGAAAAGTACCAGTGGTGGCAGCGCGCGGGCGTCCGTCAGATTTTGATTGGGCCGGCGCTCCCTGAGGTGAAAGTGGGCTCGCTCTATCCGCACAGTCCGGCGGCGGAAGCGGGCATGCGCAAAGGGGATCTGGTGACGGAAGTGGGCGGCATGCGCATCTATTCCCCGAACGCGGTGGCGACGGCGGTGGAGGCAAATCCGAAGGCGCCGGTCGCGCTGACGGTGCGGCGCGGCGCGCAGGAGTTTCATTTCAATGTCCGGCCGCAAGTTCCGACCAAGCCGGCCGGAATGCCGCCGATGCTGGGAATCATGTGGGACTTTGGCGAGCCGGTGCTCATTTACCCGAGCGTGGGCGAGCAGCTCGGCGCGGGGCTGCGCGCGATGGGCGATACGCTCTCGGCGGTCGTGTCGCCTTCCTCCGACGTGAAGCTGCAGCATTTGCAGGGCCCGGTTGGGATCATGCGGCTCTACTACCTGCTCTTTGAAAGTCCGCAGGGGTGGCGGCTGGTGTTCTGGTTCACGGTGGTTATCAACATCAACCTGGCGATTCTCAACCTGCTGCCGCTGCCGGTGCTCGATGGCGGACATATTTTGCTCGCTGTGATCGAATGGCTCCGGGGCGGCAAGCCGCTCAACGTCCGGCTGCTCGAGTGGGTGCAGACGACTTGCGCCGTCGCGCTCATGGGCCTGATGCTCTACATCGCGTTCTACGATGTGCAGGAGCTGGCCGTCCGCCGCCGCGAGCCCAAGACCAGTCAGATCGAATTTTCCCGACCATAGTGCTGCGTTCATACGATTAGTTTTCATATGAAAAGTGGGGCCGTTGGCTTTTTCTCGTGTTTGGGATTTTTGATTTATATAGCGCTCGGGGTGTTGCAATTTTGGGCTATCCTCGACGGCGTCGCGGTTTGGCTGAGCTTGAACATCATCCTGGCGATTCCGCTGGCGATCTTGCTCGCGTACATTCCGGTCGTCGGGACGCTGTTGGGGATCCTGGCCGCGGTGCAGGTCTGGCACTGGAGCTGGCTGGGCGCCATCTCGCTTTTCTTGTGGCCGTTTATTCTGGCAGGAATTTTGATCATCGGCGTCGGCGGTTTTGCGGCCGCCTCCCTGGGCAAGCTTTTTGGGCGGGGGAAGTGATGGCCCCACGGGGTTTGAGTTTTTGGACATAAAGGCTTTTCCATTTTTGGGCGGTTGCTTCAGACTACAGGCGCATGCCTGAGCTTCTTTCTCAGTTGTTACGCACGCCGCAGCGGGCCCGGACGCTTTGGGTCTGGACATTGGGGATGTGGTTTTCGATTCCGTTTTTCATGGCGTATTATTTTTATGAAACTTGGAAGCGGGGTTATTATCCTCCAGAAGCAGATAGTTACAGTTTGTTCATCGGGCTATATGCCCTTGCGGTTATTGTTCTAACTCCGGTCATTTTGATGGTTCTTTATTTTATTCTCCGGCGGTATCGGGGGCCCGTGTCGCTGGCGCAACCGTTCCCAGGCAGGCCGATTCCAAAAGTAATCGCTTCAATTTTTTTTGGGCTTGGCGTCATTTTCGCGTCGGTGAATTTCTGTGAGCACGCTATTGAGCAGTTGCCCTGGATGGCGTTTTATTCGTTGGCATGGGTCTATTTGTTAACGGTCTTGTGGGCAGCGGTTTTTGCCAAGCTGCAGCCGGCGGTTGGACAAACAAAATTGCATTCTTAAGAGTGCCGCTTTCTTGGATCGATTTCCCGCCTCGGACTTCAATTCGATAATCACGTCCATTCGTAACTTGGCCTAGTACTCTGCCCATAGTAGTCGCTAATTCTTTGTCTTTTGCTCGGTGTGTCGATTTGTTCATATCATATAAATCATCATACGATTTGAGTGTGCCTTTGAAATTCCAGGAGCCTGTTTTAGTGAGTTGCAATGTTCCTTTCAGTCGCAGTGTCAGCGTGCCTAAAAGATCCTGGTAGTCCTTGCGCGCTTCAAACGGCATTCGGGCATCGATTGGAATGACCGCATCCCGCGGCGGGCCTGAGAGCGCTTCTTTTACGGCGTTGAACTGTGATGGGCGGACGGAGGAGGTGTCGATGTTTTCAAACGGCACGGACCGCGGTGTGCCGCTTCCGTCCAAGAAATGTAAAAGTCCTTCGAGCCCGGAATGAACTTCGGGAGCCGCAGGTGAGTTATCGGATGGATAAAGAGCGGCAGTTCTTTTGGCTTCTTCCTCCACAGCCGCAGCGTCAGCAAGACGCACACTCCAGAGTCGACGGACTGAGGCTTCATGCCGAAGACCCAACGCCACAAACTTCTCCCGCTCCGAAGGCAAAGGAAACTTCGGGGCATAAAGAATCTGCATAAAATCCGGAGATTCCGTCACACCGAGCTCATGGAAGATTTCTCTCGGTGTTCTTTCTTCAACAGAATGATCTTGTCGTCCGATGATGACTTCGCCTTGCCCTTTCGGTGCGAATTCTCCGTTCTCCGGATAGCGGGGATGGTCGTAGGGGTTCCAGGGCATAAAATCTCCTTTCAAATACTGTAATTTATAGCATTAATCTAACTAAAATAGTACCAATGTCAACATATATTTCTATATTATTTAGATAAATCGAGCGATTTTCTACAAGATACTGATTTGCAACTGATTGCGTCGGATGAAAGGCGACGCGACAGCCGTCAGCAGGACGGCAGGCAAGCGGAATGAGGGCGCAGGGCCCAAGATCACCCGGAGAAGCGGGATGTTATTAGAGCTCGATGACCCGTTCTACAGCCGCCGGCTGGAGCCGGGCGAGTCCGCTGGTTAATGTCCGTGAGTCCAGAAGCGCACGCAAGAGCTGTTCGTCAGCGTTTGGATCGAGTTGAGCAAGGCGTAGCGTCTCAAGAAGGCTTGGATCTATCGTACGGTCGTTTGCACTCATGACCTTGGATTACCGCGCGGACGGCTGGGCGTCAACCTGGACCCCTCTAAATTGCGCGGATCTTTTTTTGACCAAACGGACGGGTTGCGGTACTTGTATAGATACATGTCCAAACGCACACCCGTCATTCCCGGAACCGATTACTATGCGCCGGAGCCGTCGTCGGCGCCGCCCCAGCAGAGTTACTGCATCAACCCGTATCATTACAACCGGCGCAAGGCACGCGCGGTGAAGGTGGGCAACGTGACGATCGGCGGCGGAGAGCCCGTGGTCGTCCAGTCGATGATCACCTCCGACACGATGGATACGGCCGCCTCGGCGCAGCAGACGCTCGACTTGGCCGGCGTCGGCTGTCAGATCGTCCGCATCACCGCGCCGACGGTGAAGGACGCGGCGAACCTGGAGAAGATTCGGGACGAAGTGCGCAAGGCCGGCTCGGACGTGCCGCTGGTGGCGGATATTCACTTCAAGCCCGAAGCGGCGATGGAAGCGGCCAAGTGGGTCGAGAAGGTGCGCGTGAACCCCGGCAACTACGCCGACAAAAAGAAGTTTGCGATCATCGAGTACACCGACGAGCAGTACGCGGCCGAGCTCGCGCGGATTGAGGAGGCGTTCACGCCGCTGGTCAAACTTTGCCAGGAGCGGGGCATCGCCATGCGCATCGGCACCAACCATGGGTCGCTTTCGGACCGGATTATGAACCGCTACGGCGACAGCCCTCAGGGGATGGTCGAGAGTGCGCTGGAGTTTACCGCGATCGCGCGCAAGCACGGCTACCACGACATCGTCTACTCGATGAAGGCGTCCAACCCGAAGGTGATGATCAACGCGTACCGGTATCTCAACTATCGCCTGCAAGAGCTGGGGTCCGATTGGAATTACCCGATCCACCTGGGCGTGACCGAGGCGGGCAACGCGGAGGACGGCCGTATCAAAAGCGCGATCGGCATCGGCGCGCTGCTCTCCGACGGCGTCGGGGAGACGATCCGCGTTTCACTCACCGAGGACAGCGTGCATGAGATCCCGGTGGCGAAGGCCCTGGTCAAGTTGATCGAGCGGCACAACAGTGAGCCGCTGCCGCCCTCCCAGCCGCCGATTTCCTACAATCCGTTCAGCTACACCAAGCGCGCTTCCAAGCACATGACGGTGCAGGGGGTGGTGCTCGGCGACAACGAATCGACCAAGGTCGCGACGACGAAGAACAACTACTTGGCGCTCGAGCCCAAGAAGGCGGCGCTGGGCGATATCTTCCCCGATTTTGTGTACGAAGAAGCAGGTGTGCTGGAGGTCGATCCGAACGACGAGGCGACGCTGGCGAAGCTCGCGGACCCGAAGGGTGCGCCGCAGTTTGTGACGATCAAGGACGGGATCAAGCTCTCGCCGATTGTCGCCTTCCGCTTTCTCGCGGCGAAGATCGCGCCGCAGCATCCGATTTTGCTCAAAGATATGTTTCACGCGCCCGAGGCAGGCGCGAAGCCCGACGTGCTTGAGACGATGCTGCACGCGGCGACACAGCTCGGGACGCTGCTGTGCGACGGGATCGGCGATGCGGTGCTGGTGCGGGGCGAGCCCGGCCCGGGGGCGAGCGTGCGGCTGGCGTTCAACATCCTGCAGGCTTCCGGCAACCGGATCTTCAAGACCGATTACGTGGCCTGTCCGTCGTGCGGGCGGACGCTGTTCAATCTGCAAGATACGACGGCGAAGATCAAAGCGGCGACCGGGCATCTCAAGGGCGTGCGCATCGCGATCATGGGCTGCATCGTCAACGGCCCTGGCGAAATGGCGGACGCAGATTTTGGCTACGTCGGCGGCGCGCCGGGCAAGGTGAACCTGTACATCGGCAAATCGCCGGTGAAGTTCAACATTCCCGAAGTCGAAGCAGTAGATCGTCTCATTGACCTTATCAAAGAACATAACCGCTGGGTTGAGCCCCAGGCCAAATCCGCAGATGCGGAGTTGGTGCATTAGCCTATTATTAATGTAAGCGTTACGAGTCGGGCGACTTACCGGCTCGATTTTTTCTGCCGGCTGGCAGACGGCATGCCCCCCATCATCTCATCGACCGGGACGCAGGGCAGGTCGTGGGCTTTGGCGACGATGGGGCAGGTGAGGCGTCCGCCCATCGTGCTGATGGCGGGAACAAGCTCGGGCATTTTTTTGGCGGCGGCTTCGAGCCCTTTATCGGCAATGGCTTCGATGTAGCGATACGTCGCGTTCATGAGGCCCTGGCTGGCCGTACGGGCGTACGCGCCTGGCATGTTGGCGACGCAGTAGTGGACGACGCCCTCTTCGGTGTAAATCGGATCTTCGTGCGTGGTAGGCCGCGACGTCTCGGCGCAGCCGCCCTGATCGATGGCGATGTCGACAAAGACGCTCCCCGGGAGCATTTTGCGCATCGTCGCGCGCGTGATGAGCCGCGGCGCTTTGGTGCCTGGAACGAGGACCGCGCCGATGACCACGTGCGCATCGGGCAGGAGCTTGAGCAGATTGGGCTCGGTCGAGAGGGAGGTGCGGACGCCCGGGAGCGTGTTATCGATGTAGCGCATGCGCTCGGCATCGACTTCCAGCACGATCACCTCCGCGCCCAAGCCCGCCGCGACGCGCGCCGCGTTAAAGCCCGCGCTGCCGCCGCCGATGATGACGACACGCCCGGGAATGACGCCCGGGATGCCGCCGAGCAGCACGCCGCGCCCGCCGTGGTGTTTGGTTAAAAAGTAGCCGCCCATGAGCACCGACATGCGGCCGGCGATTTCGCTCATCGGCTCGAGCAGCGGGAGACGGCGGCCGATTTGCACCATCTCATACGCGAGACTGGTCGCGCCGCTTTTAGCGACGGCTTCGGTCAGTTCTTTGCTGGCCGCGTAATGGAGGTAGGTGAAAAGGATTTGGCCGGGCCGCAGGAGCTTCCACTCCGGCTTGAGCGGTTCTTTGACCTTCACGATCATTTGCGCGCGCTCAAAAATTTCTTCGGCGGTATTAATGATCGTTGCGCCCGCGTTGACGTACTGCTCGTCCGGAAAGCCGGAGCCCACACCAGCGCCGGCCTGGACCAGGACGGTGTGTTTGCGTTGCACCAGACCGTGCACGCCGGCGGGAACGATGCCCACGCGATGTTCCTGTGTTTTGATTTCCTTAGGGACCCCGATAATCATAGAAAAGTGCGAATGCTTGGGAGGGCGAGCATAAGGGAACCAGCGCCTCCGCGCAATCTCACAGTCGGAATCGTCGTGTTTGGAAAATTCTAAATTGGGAAGAGTTTGCTGGAGATCACTCCTTTCTAAGCTGGTCTCGGGCCCGCGCGTTCTGGCATCGTTTGAAGCAGCATGAATGCGGACGCATCTTCTCCTCGCCGCAAGAAACCGGTGGCGTTGATCATCCGCGACGGTTGGGGTTGGAGCGCGACCGGAAAAGTGGGCGCGGCGGCGGAAGGGAACGCGCCGCTCTTGGCGCGCGTGCCGTTCCAGGATTGGATGGCGGCGGAATGTCCGCGCTGTTTCTTATCTGCGAGCGGATTGGATGTGGGTCTGCCCGCCGGGCAGATGGGTAATAGTGAAGTGGGCCACTTGAATTTGGGCGCCGGGCGAATCGTATATCAGGACCTGACGCGGATCGACCGGGCGATTGAGACGGGGGAGTTTGCGCGGAATAAAACGTTGCTGGAGTTTCTCTCTCAGCTGCAGGCGCGTGGCGCGGCGCTGCAGCTATTAGGGTTGCTTTCGCAGGGCGGCGTCCATTCGCACGAAAATCATCTGTATGAGATTTTGCACGTCGCCAAAGCGGCGGCCGAACGCGGCGCCGGTCCGGAGCGCGTTTACATCCACGCGTTCACCGACGGACGCGACAGTGCGCCGACCTCGGGCCTGGCTTCTATCCGCCGCTTGCAGGAGAAAATTCGTGAAATTGGAATTGGAACAATTGCAACGGCGATCGGCCGGTATTACGCGATGGACCGCGACCGGCGGTGGGACCGCGCGCAACAGGCGTACGAGCTGATTGTTGCGGGGAAGGGGGAGCTTGCTGCCGATCCGGCGGCGGCGCTCGAGCGCTGTTACGCGGCTGGCAAGACGGATGAATTTTTGCCCGCGCAGGTTTTTATCGAGGCGCCGCGGCCGCTGGTGAAGTCGGGCGATGGCGTGCTCTTCTGGAATTTTCGCGCGGATCGTGCGCGGCAGCTGTGCCGGGCGCTGATCGAAGATGACAACACCTTCGACGGTTTTGCGCGCGGGGAACGGCCGCGCGATCTTCAGCTCGTTACGCTCACCGAATACGATGCGCGTTTCGCGGCGCTCGGCGTGAAGGAGCTTTTTGGCCAGCAGCGGTTGGATGATATATTAGGCGCGGTCGTCGCGAAGGCGGGCCTCAAGCAACTGCGGATGGCCGAGACCGAGAAGTACGCGCACGTGACGTACTTCTTTAACGGTGGAGTGGAAACGCCCTTTCCCAAGGAAGACCGCGAGCTGGTTCCCTCGCCGAAGGTGGCGACGTATGACCTGCAGCCGCAGATGAGTGCGCCCGAGTTGACCGCGGCGGTGCTGCGGCGGCTGGAAGCAGAGCCATATGACTTGCTCATTCTCAATTACGCGAACCCGGATATGGTCGGGCACACAGGTATTCTTCCGGCGGCGATTGCGGCAGTGGAGGCGGTCGACGCGGGCGTGCGGCAGGTGGTGGAAAAAATTGTCGCGCTGGGCGGCGCGGCGCTCGTCACCGCCGACCATGGCAACTGCGAGCGGATGATTCAGCCCGACGGCTCTCCCTGCACGACGCACACGACGAATCTGGTGGAATGCTTTTACGTGGGCGCGGACCGCGCGGAGCGCAAATTGCGTGATGGCATTCTGGCGGACGTCGCTCCGACGCTGCTGCAGCTCCTCGGCCTTCCGCAACCCGCGGCGATGACGGGAAAGAGTTTGCTCACGGGCTAAGACTGGCGTGTCCAATCGAGTGCGCCCTTGGATGCTTCGTACAGCAATCCGACGATGACCGGCAGCATGAACGCGAGCATTGCGACAAAGAGCGCAAGGCCCTGGCCCGATTCGAGCGCGGGGCGGTACGCCGCGGCCCACGGATAGAGGAAGACGATCTCAATATCCAGCAGCACAAAGAGCATCGCGACGCGGTAGAACTTGACCGAGAAGCGGGGTTGCGCGGGTCCGACCGGGTCCTTGCCGCATTCGTAGGGCTTATCCTTGTCCGGCGTGCGGCGGCCGCGCTTGCCGAGGACCCAGGCGGTCGCGAGCGCGGCGACAGCAAAGCCGATCGCGAGCAGGATCTGCGCCAGAATGGGGAGGTAATCGGAGGGCATAAGAAATAAATTTAGAAATTTACTACATCGTCATCCCGAGCTTGTCGAGGGATCTGGGTTGGTAAAGCCCCAAGACAGTCCATACTGCCCGCTTTCTGAAAGCAAACATCCAGAACCCAGATCCCTCGACAAGCTCGGGATGACGCGCGCCTGGAACCGGCCCGCTCCTTACTGCTAAAGTCTGGAGCCAAGCGCGGCAATAGCTCACTCAATATTCGCCGGGATGATGGGCTCTTCGTTTTTTTCGAGAGGAGGCGCGGCATTGGTTTCTGCTTCAGGCTGCGGAGCGTGCGCGGCGGCTTCACGCTTGGCGGCTTCGGGATCTAAAATTTCCCAGATGGCTTGCACGCGCGTGGGCGTGAAGTTCTTGGGCGTTTGGAAGACGGACGGGGGCGGCGCTCCGCTCACGACGGATTCGACGGCAAACCGGTTCGAGGCGTTCCATATAAATCCCTTGGCGGAGCCCCATTCCAGCGCCATCGGGATGACTTTAGCGGCTATCAGCGTGTCGCCGGCATCCAGTGCGATGGAAGAGACGAGGGGGCGCGCCGCGGCATCGGCCATCGGCTCGTTCATTGCGCGCAGCTGCTTCCAGACGGCGGTGATCGCCGGGTTGACGCCTTCCATCACCCACGCGCGCATGCGGCCGCTGGTGCCTTCGCCTTCCCAGAGCAGCACCTCAAAGCCGGCGACGCTGGCGGTGGCGACTTTTTCGCCGTCGTTGACGGGGCGCCACCGCCACGAGCGCGGCGGGGGCTTGGGCTTGTTGGTGGCTTCCTCGTCTGCGGAGGGTGGCTTGCGGGTGGCCTGGCGCTCAACATTGGGGCGGTCGGTTGATTCAAACGTGGGCGAGAGCTTGATCTTCACCCGTTTGTTGCGCTCGATCGCTTCGAGCACGGCGCGCCAGGAAAATTGCCACCAGTGGGCGTCACGCAGCTCCAGCCCGAGGAATGTTTCGTCCAACGGCTTGTAAATCAAGGCGAACTTATCCGCCGGAGAGTCGAGCCGAACGCGCTCGGGCGCTATCAACGGGCCTTGGATCGAAACGGTTAGCGGACGGCGTTCGCCGCGTTCCTTCCAGTCAATTTTGATGACGGCGCCGGGAGCGGCCGGAGCGACGACCTTGGGTGCCACCACTTTTTTTGGCGGCTTGGGGAGGCCTAGTGTATCCGATAAGGCTGCGCGGCCGGCAGGCAGGCTCGCCGCCAGGCAGAGTGCGGCCACGCTTGCGGCGAGCACGAGTTCTCTTAGTGGCCAGACTCGTGTCGTTTTCATGAATGCTTCCCTGAATATAATTTACTCGACTTGCGGTGGGGGTACAGTTTGAAAATTTCGTCATTTCGAGGGAGGGCCTTCAGGCCCGATTCGAGAAATCTTTACCTGGAATGTAATAAGCAACCCATAGAACCCAGATCCCTCGACTTCGCTCGGGATGACGGAGACTGTACTACTACTCGAATTCGGCGCGCGGCAAGCGCTCTGAAAGCTTGAGGCGCGGCCCGACGAGCGCCGTCCCGAGCCGTAGCATCGTTGCGCCTTCTGCCACCGCAGCGGTGAAATCGTGCGTCATCCCCATGGAAAGAAGGGGAAGCTCCAGGCCTAGCTGGGTGGCGAGGCGATCCCGGCATTCGCGCAAGCGGGCGAAAGCGGGGCGGGTCTTTTCGGCATCTTTATAAAACGGCGCGATCGTCATCAAGCCTTCCAGTTGCAGAGAAGGGAGCTCATTGACGGCTTCGGCGAGTTGCGTGAGGCGATCATCCGGAGCGATGCCCGACTTGGACGCCTCACCGCTGGTGTTGACTTGCAGCAGTACCGTCAGCCGCCGACCCAGGTCGCTGGCGTGTGCTTCGAGTGCGCGGGCAAGCGGGATTGAATCAACCGAATCCACTGCGTCAAAGAGCGCCGCCGCGCGCCGGGCCTTGTTTGATTGCAAGTGACCGATCAAGCGCCACGTGCCGCCGGAGGCTTCTTCCCGCTTGGATTCCGCCTCCTGCACTTTGTTCTCTCCGATATTGGTGAGGCCCGCCGACAAGATGGCGCGGACCGTTTCAGCTGGGTAGGTTTTGGTCACGGCGACGATTTCAATCAAGTCGGCATCCGCGGCGGGACGGCCGGCGCGTTGACATGTGAGCGTGATTTGCTCGCGCACTTTCTGAAGGCGCTGGGCGATCGTCTCGGCAGTCGGCAGAGGCATGCGGGCAATCGGGTTGGCGGCTTAGAGGTGCTTACACGTTTGCCAGCGGCGGACGCATCCGCCCGGGGAAGGTGAGATCGGCGACAGCGGTCTTGTCGAGTTCTCCCAGCCCTTTCTGGAGCAGTAGGTTAAATTGAGATTCTGCCGCCTGCACAAGCGGAAGGCGCAGGCCGGCCGTCTTGGCAAGCGTGAGGGCGATTCCACAGTCTTTGGCAGCGTTGGCTACTGATAAGCGGCAAGTGTAGTCGCCCTTCTGAATGGCCAGGCCATCGAGTGCCAGGACTTGGGAGTTGGCCTCGGTCTGAGAAAAGATCCCGCGTGCCGTTTCCAACTCTACCCCGGCGGCATGCGCGAGGGAGAGTAGTTCTGCCAATAGGGCAGTCTGGGCGTTCACGGAAAGGGAAATGAGCAGTTTGAATTTTGCTGCTTCGCCGGTTCCTCCGACGTAGTGAAGGCGCGGGGTGATCGCCGCGAGGATGGGCTGTGCGCGCTTGTACGCCGGCTCCGGACCGCTGCAGAGAAACGCGAGCGCGCCTTCCCGATCGTGAATGAGACAGGCTTCCACTGCTTGACCCCCCGCTGCTGTGACGGCCGCAGAAACCGCAGTGGAAGTATCCGGGTGCACCGTCGATGTGTTGATAAACAGCTTGCCTGTGGCAGCGGAGAGCAGGCTGTTGCCTTCGGCGGCGAAGATCAACTCCATCGCGCGGTCGTCGGTGACGGCCGTGAGGATGACCTCCGCAGCTTGGGCCGTTTCAGCGAGCGTCTGTGTGTGCCGTGCTTCAAGCTTTAGGGCGGCGCGATCGGCCTCGGTCTGGTGCAAGTCGTAGATCGCGGCGATAGGCCAGCCGGCTTGCGAGAGTGTGGTGACCAATTGCGTGCCGACATGGCCCGCACCGACCAGGGCCAATGTTGGTTTATTTTCTGTTGCAGGAGAGGGAGTGGTGGCCATGGGAATAAAAGAGTACAACAAAAAGTCGTTAATTGCCAATCGGGTGTGAGAGGGTGGAGGGGTGGAGATTTTTGTATGACTTACAGAAACCCGTCATCCTGAGCGAAGGGAGTGAAACGAACCCAGATCCTTCGACTGCGCTTGCGCTTCGTTCGGGATGACGAATCGTGTGGAGCTCAGAGAGGAGGACAACATTTTGATTTGCCCTGAGCGGGGGCGGCTGGTTGGATGGCCGGCCACAAAAATTGCCTATTATATATATGAGTCCCGCCGCTTCTTCAAAACCCGTCCCCATCACCGTTGCGCACGGAGACGGCATTGGCCCCGAGATCATGGCCGCCACGCTGCACATTTTGAAGGAGGCCGGCGCGCGGCTCGAGATGGAGACGATCGAAATCGGCGAGAAGGTTTACCTGAAGGGCAACTCGGCGGGGATCGAGCCCGCGTCGTGGGAAAGTCTGCGCCGGACCAAGGTGTTCTTGAAGGCCCCGATCACCACGCCGCAGGGCGGGGGCTTCAAGAGCTTGAACGTGACGACGCGCAAGGCGTTCGGGCTGTATGCGAACGTCCGCCCGTGCGCCTCGTATCATCCGTTCATTGATACCAAGCATCCGAACATGGATTTGGTCATCGTACGTGAGAATGAGGAAGACGTGTATGGCGGGATTGAGCACCGGCAGACGCATGAGGTGCATCAGGCATTGAAATTAATCACACGGCGCGGTTCGTCCAAGATTGTCCGCTACGCCTTCGAATACGCCAAGCGCAACGGCCGTAAGAAGGTCACGTGCATGACGAAGGATAATATCCTAAAGATGACCGACGGGCTCTTCCACCGGGTTTTTGACGAGATCGGAGCCGAGTACCCGCAGATCGAGAAGGAGCACTGGATCGTCGATATCGGCGCCGCCAAGATCGCCACCGCGCCGGAAATGTTTGATGTTGTTGTACTGCCCAATTTGTATGGGGATATCCTCTCAGACGTCGCGGCGGAGATCGCCGGTTCGGTCGGCCTGGCTGGCTCGGCCAACATCGGCGCCAATTATGCGATGTTTGAGGCGATCCACGGCTCCGCGCCGCGGCGCGCAGGGCAAAACGTCGCCAATCCGTCGGGCCTCTTGCATGGGGCGATTCTCATGCTGCTGCACATCGGCCAGGCGGAGATCGCCGAGCGAATCCATAACGCATGGTTGCGGACGATTGAAGACGGTGTGCATACCTACGATGTGTTTGAGCAGGGCGTGAGCCGCGAGCTCGTCGGCACGAAAGAATTTGCCGATGCGGTGGTCAAGCGGTTGGGACAAAAGCCAGAGAAGCTCAAGGCTGTCTCGTACGCAGCTGCGGCGGGCGAGCCGATGATCGTGCGCGAGGCGATCGAGTACACGCCTTCCACCGAAAAGCGGGAGCTCGTCGGCGTCGATGTGTTCTGCCACTGGACACGCGACCCGGCCGAGCTCGCGCCCAAGTTGCAGGCAATCGAGGCCGATGGCTTGTACCTGCGGATGATCTCGGCGCGCGGGATGCTCGTTTGGCCCGAGCGGCAGGCCGAGACGGGGCTGGCCGATATGCTCCGCTGCCGCTTCCACTTGAAGGAGGGCACACCCGCGCCGCTCTCGCACGCGGCGGTCGTCAGCCTCTTGGATCGCATCACCAAAGCCGGCATCGAATTCATCAAGACCGAGCTGCTCTACAACTTCGACGGCAAGCCCGGCTTCACCAAAGCGCAGGGGGAATAAGAAATAGGCTGACGCGCGGAGGCGGGTGCGTTAAAGGAAGGCTATGAGCAAGCGAATCAGTTCTGCCGCCGGCAGTGGACCAAGATTGGGGCCAGCAGGATGGGCCCTCATGGCGCTGTTTGCAGTCGGTAGCGCTGCGCATCAATTGCTGAGTGACGAGCCAGTAGATAAAGACCCTCAACATCGTCCTTCGGCAGTGGTGGAGATGATGAACAACATTGCCGGAGTATCGTCCGGCCTGGCACAGCAAGTATCTCGCCGTGATGTTGGACTGGCGGTCCGTTAAAAGTTAGTAAAGTCGGTTGACTAAACCCGTAGGGTGCGGGATACCCACTTATGTCTCGCTCTTCTCGTTACCGTTCTCCAAGTAGACCTGCAGACCAAAGTCGCCCACATCCTCGTCTTCCGCATTTACTGTCGGATCCAAGCGCGTCCCAGCCGCCTTCAATCAACCCGCGTTTGACGCTGCTGAGGCAGTCCGTTGCGGCTGGCAGGGATGAGCAAGCGCATTTTCATGGGATGATGCGCACAAGGCTATTGGCTGTCGGAGGCGTGCTTGCGGTGGTCGTGGGTGCGGCTCTGGCAGTAGCGAAATATGGGCAGGAGCTTCCAGCCAAGCCCGCGCCGGTTGCATCCAATCGGCCTTCTGTCGTGACGGTAAAGAGCGCGGCAACGGATCTCGCTGCTTGGGGGGTGCCTCCCGTTTCTTGCGAAGGCAAATGCCGTCCCGTACAGCCGATTTCGCAAATGCGCTTCGACTGGCCATAGGCAGTAAGCGCACTCGCTTTGAGAGGGCGGAAAAAAGAGAACACTCTGGCGGCTACTTCGCGGCATCCGCCAGCGTCGGCGGAGGAGCGGAGCCCAGGAGCTGCTGCATCTTGGCCGAAAGGGCGGCCATGCTAAAGGGCTTGGGCAGAAGGAGATCAAAGCCCGCCCCTTGCGCCTTCTGGGTCAGCTGCTGATCGAACAGGCCGCTTACCAGGACGAACTTGGCATTGGGATAGAGCGGCTGGAGTTTTGTCTTCAGCTCAATCCCATTGACGCCCGGCAGGTTGTAATCGAGCAGGAAGATGGCGCGATCCTGTGAGCCCTTGCACGCCTCGATCGCCGATTCGCCGTCGGTATAAGCCTCGACCGGGTGGCTCAGCTGCAGCCATTCGCAGAGCAGATCTTTGGCCGGGACGTTATCCTCCACCACAATCACAGGCGGTTGAAGGGCGGCGTTCATAATGAAGTTGCAGTGTGACGTGTTACAAATCTACTTCCCGCTGCGACCTGTACCAAAATCGCGTGCTCAACGCAACGTCATTCCTGATTTACTATCCTCAGATCGGTTCCCTCGAGCGCAGTTGATTTATTAGGCCGACCCCTTCGATGAAGAAAGATTAACGCAGCTCCATCTTGTCGATTGTGGAGGCGAGCAGTATTTTCACATTGTGAGAATAGAGTTTGAGACCGCAACTGCTAGAGTCCATCGCGACCTCGTGGTCATGGGTGCTCGGTTGGCAGAAGCTCCGGCACATCCGCTCTATACGGACGGCCGCCCTTTGTGGAAGGACGCCTCGCACCATCAAGCAGAAGGTGCTCTCATGCGTCCCAATGGAAGTTTTTATAATATAAAAGATCAAGAGGCTCGGCCACGAGACCCGGCCTCTGCCTATGCCTTAGTTAACCATGAGCATCCCGGGGTGGAGATTAGTCCCGGCTCAGTAGTGATGACCGATAGCATTGGAGCGGGCAGCCGTGTTTCGAACGCCTGGCTCTCAGCTGGAGTCCAAGCCGGCCGCAGCACTCAATTCGACGGCGGCAGCGGTGGCTGTGTGGCAGTTGGGCCAAACGCGCAGTTTGGGGATCACACTCAGCTTTTGGCTGAAGGGAAGGAAATGGTAATTGGCGAAGGAGTTCAATTCGGAAGAGGTGTTTCGGTGAAAGGAGCTTCGACGGTGGTAGCCACTCATTTAGCTAATGATACGGGCGTTAAGGATTCCCAGTTGCTGCTTTCCAACGTGCGGCCCAATCCCACGATAAGAGAAGGAAATGTCACCATTACGCAAAGTAGGATAGAAGCTTGCAACATAGAGCCCCGCGGCGGCGACATGACTCGCCTGCATCGGTGCGAGCTTACCAGGGTAAATGTCACAAATGCCGATCTGGTCGGCGTGCAGCGTGACGGCACCAACGCTAATGGCGATACGGCGGATTTTTCACATTGCCGCTTGGTTTGCGCCGATGCCGCAAAAGGCGGGCGCATTACGTTTGGTTCGGATGTGTGGGTGCCGCCAGGGGCCGTTTACGAGGGACCCGGGCGTGATTTTAAGACGAAAGCGGATTGGGACGGGGCCATCGGTAGGGGAGAGGTTGGCTTTGATGAGTCGCTTCATGCCCAGTCCCAGGCTAAAATTACAGAGTCGGCTTTTGAGCGTTCTCGTACTATCGGAGAAGTCCTGGAAGGCGTTAATCAACGCTTTAAAGCGCGCACGGGTCGAGAGGTGGGTGAAACAGGCTACCGATCCTAGTCTCCGCCGCTACGGCAAGTAGGCGTTGATTTGGGAGGATCAAAAACACTTGACTCCGCCCCCGTTTGGCAGTTAACTCCCCGCCCGCTCGGGCACCTGGAAGCAGGCCGCTTGCAGCGGATTGCCACGCGCGGGCTGCATCCGGGCCAGGCGCGGCCCACCGCCGCCGCTTATGCCCATGTAGCTCAGTTGGTAGAGCACATCCTTGGTAAGGATGAGGTCACCGGTTCAATCCCGGTCATGGGCTCTGGCCGGCACGCGTAGCGCGAAATTAATTCATCCAATTCATCCTTAAATCAAATCTAACACCGACTCTTACACACCATGGCCAAAGATACCTTTCAACGCACCAAACCGCACGTCAACGTCGGCACGATTGGCCACGTCGACCACGGCAAATCCACGCTCACGACCGCCCTGGTGAAGGTGCAAGCCGATAAGAAGCTTGCCGATCCGATTTCTTACGCGGAGGTGACCAAAGGCGGCACCGTTCGCGACGACTCCAAGACGGTGACCATTTCGACCTCGCACGTCGAGTACTCGACCGATACGCGCCACTACGCGCACGTCGACTGCCCCGGCCACGCCGACTACGTGAAGAACATGATCACCGGCGCGGCGCAGATGGACGGCG
>CAYYVW010000007.1:0-106355 GCA_964473925.1 uncultured Verrucomicrobiaceae bacterium | reverse complement strand
AGTGCATGTAGTGCACCTAGTGTTATGGGAATAGAAGGTTGTTTGGTTTAATACCGGGCATGAATGTTTAATTTCCGGTGGGTAGAGCGGACGTTTTCACTCTGCTAATCGGCGGCTCTCGGCACTTGGATCAATCGGGATTATTATTAGACCTTGGGGTCCTATCCCTCTTACTCTTCCCTGTTCCTTTAGTTGTTCTTTGTATCGGGCCAGGAAGCTCACTATTAAAATTAGGCTTAAGTTTTCTGAGCGCGCCAATGCTCCCAGATGCGATTGATAGGAACCTGCCCTGCCCCCTTCGGTGGATTTTTTCTGCGCTTCTTTCAAGCGACAAAAGAGAAACCCGCTTGCGGCGGGCTTCAACTCGGCGTACTGTGAGGTCCCTGGCCTTTCGCGGTTGCTCGGGGCATCAAATGCCCCTCAGTGCCGTCGCCGTTAATCCTCAACCCGGAGCTAACTTATTATTATGAGCCGTTCACCAAATTCCCACGCCGTTCAACCTGCTACCCCCCGCAAACTTGCCGGCGACTTCAAGGTCCTGGTCCAAGACGTGGAAGAGCTGTTGAAGAGCTCAGCGCACACGTTCACTCAGCACGCGACCGATGCAGCACAGCAGGCCCGTACCAAGCTTGAGAAGACCTTGGCTGAAGCTAAAGATCGGCTCGTGGAAGCTGAAGAAGCTGTCGTGGACGGCGCCAAGCGCGCTGCCAAAGTCACCGATACCTACGTGCGTGATAACCCCTGGAAGTCAGTCGGCGTCGCTGCCGGCATCGGGCTGGTGGTCGGGCTTTTCGTCAATCGGCGCTAAGCACTTGGCTTGCAACAGATTAGCGTTCCTCGGATATGGAGCACGAATCGGGTGAAGAGCGCGCCCCCTCCGGGGGGCTGCTCGCTTCGGCCAAACGGTTGCTCGGCGGGCTTGTCGCTTCCGCCCAAACGCGGCTCGAGATGGTCGCGCTCGATATTCAGGCCGAGCAAGCCCGGGTGATCGAGCAGATTGTCCTGGCGGTCGCGGCAGTCTTTCTGGCGAGCATGTCGATTTTGCTCCTCACGCTGCTTTTTGTTGTGGCTGTGTGGGATACGGCCGCGCGTCTGCCCGTTCTGGGCGGATTGACGGCTCTTTACTGGATCGGGGCGGTCCTGTGTGTGCTCGCGCTGCGCCGTCGTCGGAGGAATCGTTCACGGCTCTTTGGCACGACGCTTTCCGAGCTGCGCAAGGATTGGGAGAGTTTGCTCGGCAGAGGGCAGTAGCGCCGCCCGGCTTTTGGTATGAACTCCAAGCGGGAACCCTCTTTGGCGCAGCGGCGAGAAGCGCTGATTGCCACTGCCGCTTATCAACGGCAAGTTTTGGCGGAAGACTGCGCACGGCTTACGCCCGCAGTAGGTTTGGTGGACCGAGGGGTGAGCGTTCTGCGCTGGGTCCGGCGCGTGCCCGCGGTCCTGGCCCCGGCGGCGGCGATCGCAGCTTTTTTCTGGAACCGGCGGCAGAAAAAAAAGGCGGCGGACTCCAATAACGAGCACGAGTTTTCTAGTCGCAGAAGTCACACAGGGCCGCGCTCGATGCTAGGGCTCGGCGGCCTCTGGGCGGGCGCACGCGTCGTCGGCGCAGCGTGGCGGTGGTGGCAGGGGCGGCGGTAGGCCATGCCTCTTTTTGGTTAAGAAAAATTAATCAAAAAAGAGAAGAAAGTTACCTGACGCCAAATGGGGCGTGCGGTATGTTGAAGGTACGATGAAGAGGAAAACTTTCTTACAACGAACGAAAGAAGCAGCTGTTCGTTGGGCTACCAAGGATGAAGGTAGAGCTACGATGTGCCTCAAAGCTCTGCAGTTTGGAGCTAAGGCTGGAGCGGTTGGCGGGTTTTTAGCCGGCTTGTCAGGCGGGCTTGTGGGCGCGGTAGGCGCAGTTGCAGGCGAAAGAGTTTATCAAGCCGGTGTAAGCGCTCTAGCGCTGACGGTCGCACGGCATGCCGTGGCCAAAGGCGTTTCCAGCAAGCAAGCAATGTTTGAACAGCTGGGCAATCTTGTGGAAGGCTCCAAAGCAATGGAAGCGCTGAATAAAGCACAGGCGGTTTACCTGCGAAACGCGCAACGCAATCCCGAAGCGCACCATGCAGCTGTCACGGGTCGTCAGGTGCAGCAACAAGGAGCTCCGATTTTTGTGCTAGCACTTGTGGGGAGAGGTCCGGAGCAGGCATATGGGGTGGCTGCGGTTCCTGCCCAAAGAAGCCGGGGTCGGTAAGTCGAGCTTTAAAAAGAGCAATCACTTCAAAAAGCCGTGGGCGTTTTGCTCACGGCTTTTTTGTTTGCGGGGAGAAAGCCGCGAGATCATGGGCCCGAACGAAGGCTTTGCGGATTTTTGAAAGGCGCGCTAAGCTGACCGTTCTATGCGGCGGCTTTTTTTGGCAGTAGTGCTGTTGAGCGTAACGTCGTGGCCGTGCTACGCGGCCCCGTCTTCTTCTGCACAAGCGCAGAAGGGTGCAGCGCCTGTGGCGCAAACGAATGCTGCCGCGGCTTCGGCCGGACTTTCCGCCGGGGACGAAGAGGCGATGGAGGTGAAGGACGACACGCCGGCAGCGCCCGCGCTCACGTGGGTGGCGGGAAAAGTTCCTGCGGCGGAATGGATTGGGAGCGCGAGCGCGCTGGCGATCGGCATTGGGATGATCTTCCTGCTTCGTCAGCTGGCGCGGCTGTACCTGCGGCGGGCGGGAGAGCGGTGGCAGGACCCGCAGCTGGCTGAGCGGATTTTGCAGGCGCTGCGCGGGCCGCTGTCGCTGCTCGTTTTTCTCTACTTCGCGCTGTGGGCGTTTGATCAGTTCAAGGCGATGCCCGGGACGCTCTGGACGCGCGTGCATAAAGATTTTTACCCGACCATCAATGGCATCGTTCTCTTGATGCTGGGTTTTCGGTTGGTGGATATTGTGACGCACTTGCTGCGCCGACGGTGGGCCGCCGAGCCCGGCGCGCTGGATGAATACTGGGCGTCGATTTTGGGATGGATCGGCAAGGGCGCGCTGCTGGGCGTGGGCGGGATGATGCTGCTCCAGCAGCTGGGCATCAACATTCTGCCGCTTTTGACCGGCGCCGGATTTTTGGGCGCGGCGATCGCGCTGGCGTCTCAGAAGACGATCGCCAACGCGATTGGCTCGCTGGAGATCTTGCTCGACCGGCTCTTCCGCATCGGAGACCGGATTGCGTTTGACCAGTACGACGGCTTTGTATCGCACATGGGCCTGCGGAGCATCCGGCTGGCGGCGCTCACCGGTGAGGTCATTACGATCCCCAACCAGGAAGTTGCGGGGCGGCAAATCCGAAATTTCTCGCGAGAGTATACCGATAAAGACGGGCATCGGCACAAAGCGGTGCGCACGACGCTGACGGCGGCATCCTCCTACCACACGCCGCGGGCCAAGCTGGATGCGTCACTAGCGACGCTGCGCAAGATTGTGACGGCGGACTCGCGCGTGCGCGAGGTGGAGACGGGCGTGCAGCGCTTCGGTGTGGCGACGATTGAGCTGGAGGTGGTGTTTTGGGCGGACTATCACACTTCGACCGAGTACCGGAAGCTGGTGACCGACTTGCACTTGGCGGTGAAGGAGGCGTTTGACACAGCAGGTCTTGAATTCACGATGGTCGGGACGGTCAACACGACCCGCCGGCCGACGACGCCGGGGGATGATTAGGCACGAGGAATTTTATCAATCCCATTGACGGCGCGGGGCGGATTCGGGCAACGTCTATCCCCTTTCCCTTTGGAGTGGAAAGGATGAGTACGGGTTCGCAATGAATATTCACGAGTATCAAGCCAAAGAGCTGATGCAAAAATTTGGCGTCGCGACGCCGCCGGGGTTTGCCGCGCGCGCGATCGGGGAGGCGTACGACGCGGCCAAGCGCCTGAACACGTCGGACTTAGTCGTGAAGGCGCAGATTCACGCGGGCGGTCGCGGCAAAGGGAAGTTTACCAACGGCTTTAAAGGCGGCGTGCATTTGTGCAAAACGCCGGAAGAGGCGCGCGAGCTCGCCGGCAAAATGCTCGGCCAAACGCTGGTGACGGCGCAGACGGGGCCGGAGGGCCGCGTCGTCAACACGGTGCTCGTAGCACAATCGAAGAACATCTCGCGCGAGCTTTACTTCGCGATCGTGCTCGACCGCGCAACGCAGCGGCCGGTGATCATCGCCAGCACGCAGGGCGGCGTGGATATTGAAGAGGTCGCGCATTCAAACCCGGACGCGATCATCCGCGAGCCGGTGCATCCGCTCCTCGGGCTGCAGCCGTACCAGGCGCGCAAGATCGCCCGGGCGCTGGACCTGACGGGCCCGCTGGCCAAGCCGGCGGCGGAAATTTTCACCGCGCTCTTTAAACTTTTTAGCGCGTGCGACTGCATGCAGGTGGAGATCAACCCGCTGGTCGTGACGCCCGAGAACGAAGTGCTGGCGCTCGATGCCAAGCTGGGTTTTGACGACAACGCGCTGTATCGCCATGCCGACGTGATGGCCTACCGCGATGTGGCGGAAGAAGATCCGCGCGAGGTGGCGGCGAGCGTGCATCATCTCAACTACATCGGCTTGGATGGCAACATCGCCTGCATGGTCAACGGCGCGGGGCTGGCGATGGCGACGATGGATATTATCGGACACCACGGCGGCTCGCCGGCCAACTTCTTGGACGTCGGGGGCGGCGCGAGCGAGCAGCAAGTGACCGAAGCGTTCAAAATTCTCGCAGCCGACCCCAAGGTGGAGGCGATTTTGGTCAACATTTTCGGCGGTATTATGCGCTGCGACGTGATCGCGCAGGGAATTCTCAATGCAGCCAAGACGATTGGCCTTTCTGTTCCGCTCGTCGTGCGGCTGGAAGGAACGAACGTGGAAGCGGGTCGCAAGCTGCTGCAGGAATCAGGCCTCGCGGTGATTTCTGCGACGGATTTGGGCGACGCGGCGCAGAAGGCTGTTCAAGCAGCGAAAGAGCACGCTGCCAAAAAGCCGGCGATGGCCGCGGCGTAGTTATCAGAGGAAAATTTATGGCTGTTCTCGTCGATAAAAACACGCGCCTTCTGGTGCAGGGGATCACCGGCAGCGCGGGCGGGTTCCACGCCAAGCAGTGCATGGAGTACGGCACGAGTGTGGTGGCGGGCGTCACCCCGGGTCGCGGCGGACAGAAGTTTGAAGAGAAAATCCCCGTATTTGACACTGTGGCCGAGGCGCGCAAGCAGACGGGCTGCAACGCGACGATGATTTTTGTCCCTGCTCCCGCGGCGGCTGACTCGATTCTGGAAGCGGTCAACGCGGGGATTGAGCTGGTCGTCTGCATCACCGAAGGAATTCCGGTTGCCGATATGATGCGTGTGAAGGCGGCGATGGCGGATTCTTCCAGCCGGCTCATCGGGCCCAATTGCCCGGGCATCATCACGCCGGGCGAGTGCAAGATCGGGATTATGCCCGGCTACATTCACAAGCCTGGCCGCGTTGGCATCGTCTCGCGCAGTGGAACACTGACGTACGAAGCGGTCTGGCAGCTGACGAGCCGTGGGTACGGGCAGAGCACCTGCATCGGCATCGGCGGCGACCCCATCCATGGAACGACGCAGACGGATGCGGTGCGGCTTTTCAACGAAGATCCGGATACCGACGCGATCATCCTGATTGGCGAAATCGGCGGCACGGCGGAGGAAGAAGCGGCTGACTATATTAAAGCGCACGTTAAAAAGCCGGTGGCGGCATTTATTGCAGGAGCAACGGCTCCTCCTGGGCGCCGGATGGGTCACGCAGGCGCGATCATTTCGGGCGGACAAGGAACCGCGGCAGCGAAGATCGCCGCGTTGGAAGCTGCTGGTATTGTGGTAGCTAAAACGCCTGCCCAGATGGGCGAGACGTTGATTCAAGCTTTGAAAAACTGAGTTGGCTGAGCTCTTAAAAAGGCTGATAAGAGTGGAATAATCCCCTCTTGTTGTGAGGGGATGTGAGGAGTACCGTAAACGTAGGATGTTGCGTTGTTTGTTCGGCCGGAAGCAGAGCTTTGGCATGCGTTGCACAAGCAGCGGGCTTGCTGCCGCGGTAGTGATTGTAGGGCTGAGCTTGTGGGGCTCGAGCATGGCGCGGGCGGTTGAGCCTCCGCGCGGTCTTGATCCCCGTCCTGATGTGCAGTGGAAGGCGCCCTCGCTCAAGGATCGGTGGTATATCGCGGCATTCGGGGGCGTTGCCTCAGATGCCGGAAGCGGGGGCAATGTGGGTCGTTTGTTGGATCTGACGGAAGCGAGCCCTGGTGATTTTGTTGCCACGGAGAGCCCTCGCCTTTCCTACTGCCCGGTTGTGGGTCTTAAGCTCGGCCGGCGATTTGATCCCATTAAAGAGTGGAGCGGCGCCATCGAATGGACGCCCGCAGTCGAGGCAGAGCTGCTTTACATTGGGTGCGAACCGAGCGCTCGGGGCAACGCGTTTATCTCGCCTGACGACCCCGGCGGGCCGCCGCCGGTACCCACCCCGAGGGCTGTTACTTTGCAAGCTCGCGAGCATTTGCTCAGCGGATCGATCAACGGACTGCTGCGTGGGCGCGTGGGTGCATTTGAATTTTATGGCGGTAGCGGGATGGGCGCGACAGCGCTCTGGGTGGAAAATGGAGCGGCTGTCACCAATGGAAGCACCCGGTACCCGATTCGCGGCGGCAGCGATGTGGCGTTCCACCTGCAGGGCCTGTGCGGCTTTGACTGGTACTTGGGCGGCAACTTCAGCTGGTTTAATGAGTACAAGTACCTGTGGCTGGTTGACCCAGAGCTAGGCGGCGCGTATTCCAATTCCGATATTGGCAAGGACGGCTTCCATATTTTTATCAGCGGTCTGCGGTATCATTTTTGATTAGCATGTCAGGGGGTGTGTGCAGAAAACAAAGCTGCGGGGATTAGGCGGCGCGCTCTAAAGCAGAATCGGGCATGCGCTTGCTCGACTTGCGCAAGCTTAGGCGAGCAAGCATCGCAACGAGACAAGCGCTTTTTGGATCCCATGCTTGGGCGGCTTGGTCAACGGCTGCAGGAAGAATGGAACGGTCGGCATCTGTTAATCCGGACAGTTCGTGTAAAAGCCGCGATTCAACAGCAAGCAAGCTTTGCGGGTGTGATGTTTGGCTGACAACTATCGCAATATTGGCAATTCTTTCTGCTGGGGACATCCGAGCAAGCCGATGCTGAAGATTTTTCCAGTGACTGCTCATAAACAACAGGGCAGAGAATCTGGAAGAAAAATACCTTGCCGCATGCCTCAAAAGCAAACATCCAGTTGCGTGCGTTGCAAAAAGTATTACTGTAGATGATTATGACGGTTACGGCTAAAGGACTTGAAGGAGTGGTTGCCGCCGAGACGCGCATCAGCGACGTGCGGGGGGAAGCGGGCCAGCTGGTCTACTGCGGCTACGACATCAACGATCTGGCCGGAAAAATTTGCTTCGAGGAAGCGGCGTACCTCTTGTGGAACGACCGCCTGCCGAACGCGGACGAGCTGACGCTGCTCAAGGAGCAGTTCAAGAATGCGCGGCAGCTGCCGCCGGCGGTGATTGATTTTATCAAGGCGGCGCCCAAGACCGCGCTGCCGATGGATGTGTTGCGGACGGCGGTCTCGATGCTGGGCTTGTACGACGACGACCACACGATCGAGCCCGACGGCAGTCTCTCGCCGGCATCGGCAGAGGTGAACGAGTCGCGCGCCGTTTCAATCACCGCGAAAATCGGCGTGATTGTGGCATACTTCCACCGTGCGCGGCACGGGATGCCGCTGCCGGCGATCCGGCGGGATTTGGACGAGGCGGCGCACTTCCTTTATCTCTTTACGGACAAAGAGCCCGGAATTGATGCGACCAAGACGCTCGACACGGCGTATGTGCTCCACGCCGATCATGGCTTTAACGCGTCCACTTTTGCCGCGCGCGTAACGGTCTCGACGCTGACCGATATGTACTCGGGCGTTGTTTCGGCGATCGGCGCGCTCAAAGGACCCCTGCACGGCGGGGCGAACGAGGCGGTCATCCACATGCTCGAGGAAATTCAGGAGCCCGACCGCGCCGAGGCGTGGGTGCAGGAACGGCTTGCGCGCAAGCAGAAGATTATGGGCATCGGCCACCGCGTCTACAAAACGCTCGACCCGCGCGCGCCGCACCTCAAGGCGATGGCGGTTCGGATGACGCAGGAGCTCGGCGAGCCCAAGTGGATTGAGATCAGCGAGAAGGTTTCAGCCTATATGCTCAAGGAGAAGGGCCTGTACGCGAACGTCGATTTTTATTCGGCGACGGTTTACCACAGCCTGGGCGTGCCCACGGATCTCTTCACGCCGATCTTCGCGATCGCGCGGACAGCCGGCTGGACGGCGCACATCCTCGAGCAGCTCGGCCACAATCGCCTGTTCCGACCGGAGAGCGAATACACCGGCCAGCCCGTCGGCCGGAAGTTTGTGCCGATCGTGGAGCGGTGAATTTTATTGCAGCGCGGGATTATGCCATTTGGCAATTTCGCCGGCAGTTATTGCGCCAGCACCTGCGACAGCCCCTCGACTTGTGCCAAAAGCATCTCCTGCACCAGTCGTCTGCCGAACGGTGGCTGGATTGGGTTCCGTTGAGGATGCTGTAGGTTCAGAAGAAGGTGGAGAGGCTTGGGGTTTGCTCATAATTCATCCTCATACCGCAACAACCTGTCCGCGTCCACCTGCTGTTTCAAAAGAATTCCCACTCTAAGCTTGAGTTTCGGCTCTCGATCTTCTACCACAAGCCCGCTGATGAGCACCGACGACGTCATAGAAATAGAGGGGACGATTACCAGCGTCCTGCCCAACACGATGTTCCGGGTCGAGCTCGAAGGGACCAAGCATATCGTGCTGGCGCATATTTCGGGCAAGATTCGCAAGCGGTTTATCCGGATGACCGTGGGCGACCGGGTGAAGATGGAGATGTCGCCCAAAGACGTGACGCAGGCGCGGATCGTCTACCGGCTCGATTCCCGGCCTCCGCTGCCTCCGGGCGCGCACCGGCCCAAGCCGGGCGGTTATCGTGGCGGCGGCAATCGCCGGCGGTAGGGCGGATTTTCTGACGAACGGGTCAGCCAATTTTTCTTAGTATGCCTTCCTTCGATGTGGTGAGCGAGGTCGCGATGGCCGAGGTGACCAACGCGCTCGACCAGGCGCGCAAAGAGATCACCACGCGGTTTGATTTCCGCGATGCGGCCGCCGAGATCACGATAGAGAAAACGACGATCACGCTGACGGCGGTTAATGACTTCAAGCTCAAGGCGCTGCACGAGATCGTGATGGCTAAGCTGGCCAAGCGCGGCGTCAGCCTGAAGAACTTCAAATCGGAGACGGCGGAGATTTCTTCCGTCGGCCGCGCGCGGCAGGAGGTGAAGATCCAGCAGGGCATGGAGACCGAGCAGGCCAAGAAGATCGTCGCCGCGATCAAAGAGACGAACAAAAAGCTGCAGGCGCAAATCCAAGACCGGCAAGTGCGTGTGACGGGCAAAAGCCGGGACGAGTTGCAGGCGGTGATCGCCGCGCTGCGTGGGCAGGACTTTGGCGTGGGACTGGGGTTCCAGAATTTCCGGGATTAGCGGAGAGGATCCGAAGCGGATGACATCCACTCAGCTGCGCGCGCACTTTACCGGCCGGGTGCAGGGCGTTGGCTTTCGCTACACGGCGCATCAGCTGGCGAAAGGCTACGACGTGGTCGGGAGCGTGCGCAACCTGCCCGACGGCCGGGTCGAGCTGGTTGTCGAGGGCGAGCGCGCGGAGCTGGAGGCGTTTTTAGATGCGATCCGCCAAGGCCCGCTCGCCACCGGCATTCAGGATGTGGAAGCCGACTGGCAGCCGGCTACCGGCACCTTCCGCGGGTTTGGGATTGGGTAGATTAAAGTCCGCCGCCGAAGTCGCCCCGTCCCGCGCGTCGACGATTGTGATGGCCAACATGATGAGCCGTTACTAAAGCGCCAAGAGTTGCCAGTTCATGAGAAGGAGCAGGTCGCGCTACTGGAGAAGATGCGGTTGCAGGTTCCAAATCCACAGCGCCAGGCCGTGGCGTGGCATCCAAACTGGGATCCGAACCATCAGCGCCCGCATCTAATTCTTCTTGAGTGGTAGCAGCAGCGCGCAGGCTTGGTGCTGTTGCGTTTCTACGTTCTGACATAAGCCTGGAGGAGATGCCGCAGTAGGGGCGCGGAGTCCACCTGGAATTTGAGATTTTTTTTGGGACCTAAGGCTGACAGGATGCAGGCATGATCGCCGATTCTTGCGCGCTGGAGGCCCGGGGCGTCGGCAAGCGGTACCGCGACGGGTGGGGGCGGGCCCGGGTCGCGCTCGAAGGGTTGACACTCTCGGTTGGTGCGGGCGAGGTGGTGGTCTTGGCGGGTCCCAACGGATCGGGGAAGACGACGGCGCTGAAAATTTTTGCGGGGCTGGTTCAACCGACCTCAGGCACAGCGTTTGTGCTAGGGAATTCCGCCGGGTCAATGGAAGCGCGGTCGTGCGTTGGTTACTTGCCCGATGCGCCGGCGCTCTCTCCTTTTTTGACGGCGCGCGAAATGCTGACGCATCTGGCGACGCTTTCGGGCGTGCCAACGCGGGCAGTGCGCGGAGCGGTTGAAACGGCCTTGGAGACGGTGGGGTTGGAGCCTCAGGCGGGAGTCAAGCTGGCAAAGTTTTCACGCGGCATGCTGCAACGCATCGGTCTCGCGCAAGCGCTGGTGCATCAGCCGAAAGTGCTGCTGCTCGATGAGCCGCTCGGGGGATTGGATCCCGCTGCAGCGACGGATTTCTGCCGGCGCCTCGGAACACTCAAAGCGCGCGGCTGCGCGATTTTGCTCTCGACGCATCAATTTGAAGAGCTGGGCGCGGTTGCCGACGCGTGGATCGCGCTGGTCGGTGGGCGGGTGTGCGGCGAAGGAAAACATGAAGATGGACGCGGCGTTTCTCTTGCGGGAGCGGTGCGCGCCGCTCTTGAACAGAAAGGAACAGCATGATGCAGGCAATTTTTCTTTCCGCACGAAGAGTTGTGTCGATCGCGCGCGTGACGGCGGCAGGGCTTTTTCGCCAGCCCGCGGCGTGGGTGTTGCTGCTGGCGGCGGCTCTGTGGCTGGCGTCGGCGGGATTTTGGAGCCAGCTTTCACAAGTCGAGCAGGCAATTTTTGCGCGCGACTTTTTCTTTGAAGGGCTGACGCTGGCGGCAACGGTGCTGGCGATTGCGCTGACGGCCCCTTTGCTTGCCGAAGAAAAGCAGCGCCGCACGCTGGAGCTGATGTTTGCACGGCCCGTGCGTGCGTGGGAATTTTTCATGGGGAAGCTCGCAGGCGTTGCGCTTGTGCTCGCGCAAGCGGTGCTCATTTTGCTTTTGGTGTGGATGGTATTTGGAGACGTGCCTTCTTCGATAGCCCCTGTTTCCTCGTCACCGTTTTCATCTTTGCAACAAAGCGCAGACGCTTTTTGCCTGAGCGAAGGAGGAGGTTGCGTCCTGTGCGGATCCATGGGCCGCGCTGCTGCGGTTGCGTGGGCCAAGGGCGTGACGATCGCGGCGGGCGTCTTAGTGCTCGCGGCGATCTCTTCCTCGCTCGTTTTTGTGCTGACGGCAACCGCATTGGGCTATGGCGCGGCGCATCTTTTTCCGATCGCGCGGCAAGCGTGGAGCAGCGCGGACGCAGCGACTTGGCAGCAAGGACTTGTCTGGATGTGCGGGGCGCTTCTGCCGAATTTGGGTGCATTTGACTGGCCCGCAGATGCGCACGCAGCCGCGCTGCAGGTTGGATACGCTCTTCTCTATGCGATGCTCGCAATCGTGGCGGCTTCTTTTATTTTTTCATTCCGTGAACGCGGTTAGTTGCAAGAAATGGAGAGACCGCGCGCTCCTGATCGTGGGAGTGGCGCTCCTTCTCTTTACGAAAATCGCATGGGAAAATTCCCTGCCGGCCGGAAGAACGCAGGAAGCATTGCGGATCGCAGTGGCGCAGGGGGATTCCGGGGCTTGCGTTGCTTCCCTGTTTGGTCTGCGCGCAATCGCGGCGGATGCAGCGTGGCTCCAAGTAACGACAGCATGGCAGGAGCGAAATTGGCCGGCGCTTGCGCGGCATGCGGAGCGGACGCTGGCGCTGCGGCCTGAAGAGCCGCTTTTCTTTGAATTGGCGGGTTGGCATTTAGCGTGGAACGCAGCGCTCGATGTGCGGGACGATGTTCAACGGGAGGCTTCAGCTGAGATTCGCAAGATGCAAGTCCGGGCATGGATTGAGCGCGGCCGCGCGATCTTGCGCGAGGGCGTGGCGCGTCATTCTTCACATTTTTCATTGCTGGAACTTCTTGCGCTTTTAGAAGGACAGCAACGAGGCGATTGGTCGGCGGCGGCGGCGGGGTATGAGCGTGCGGCAGCCCTCCGTGGTGCTCCGGCGTATGCGGTGCGGCTGGCTGCCGACGCGCATGAACGCGCGGGGGAGTGGCCGGCGGCTCGGGATGCTTGGCAGCGCGCGTGGGAAGATCCCCGGCGAGAATTGCTGTCGCGAAAAGCGCAGCAACGTTTGCAGGAGAAAATTCGCCACGCTGCGGGAAAAGCCGCGGTGACTAGAGACTAAGGCAGTGCCGGAAGGATGGCTTGGCCGACGTCTTGAGAGTCCCCGGAAGTTTCGGATGCTCCAGCGGCGGATTCTGCTTCAGAAACAGGAGTTGCTGCGGGAATGGGAGCGGCAGCATCGGGGCTTGTTGAGGAATCTGCCGGTTCGGTGGGGGCCGTGGTTGGCAAAATATCTTCCGGTTGAGAGATGTCCGAGACGGGCTCTGACACAGTGGGAGCGGATTCTGGAAGAAAGACCTGAATGTTTTCTTGTGTGGGTGGTTGAACGGGAATGAGCGCGTCACGTTGCTCTTTCCTTTGGTGCAAGGAGAGCGCGACCAAGCCTGCGACAATGACCACTCCGGCGAGCAGCAACGCGCGACGAGGGTTGCGACGCTGTTTGCCTGTTTGTGCAAATACCGACTGAGGGCGAGGCGTGAGCAACGCGCGCAGGCCGGGGAAGCGGGGGCCTTTGGTACCGGGCGCTTTTGTTTTTTTAGTGGAGAGGTTGCGGCCACGAATTCGGCGAAGCGTTTGTGCGAAGGCGTTCATCGAAGCAAAACGGCGATCGGGCTTGGAATCGAGCGCTTTGAGCAGCGCTGCCGAGAGCGTATCGGGTACATCGAGTCGCAGCAGGCCGGGGTTGGTCGGGCGATGGGCCTGCAACGCTTCTACATCCGCGGTGAAATCGCCCGAGGGATGAAACGGGGTTTTACCGGTCAGCAACTCGTAAACAATAGCGGCCAAGCTGTAGATATCGGCCGTTGCGCTGACGCCGCCTTGCGCGCGCGCGCGTTCCGGCGCCATGTAGGCGACCGTCTCGGCAAACGCCGTTGCAACGGGGGGATGGTCGGCGGCGTGTTTGGGTGTGAGCGCGAGCCCGAAACCGACGATGGTTGGCTTGCCGTCTGGACCGATCACGATGTTGGACGGCTTGAGATCGAGATGCAAAAGCCTGCTACGGTGCGCTGCCTCGAGCGCTTCGGCGAGCTCTAGCGCCCAGTCGAGCGTCCATTCCAACGGCAAAGGATGAGTCGTGGTAGTGGGGGCTGGTCCTGTCGTGGCGGAAAGCGTTGGGGCGAGACGCTCGAGCGGCGGCGCGGACGCGTCTATGGGTAGGGGCGTTTGACGCTGCCAATAATGCAGCGTCCGGCCGGGCGCATAGGTGTAGAGCGCGAAACGCGGCGCGGCTTTTGTTTCAACACGAATGAGCGAAGCAATGCGGGGATGAAGGGGCTTTTGCAATTGCGCGGCTCGCTCGCGCAGGCCTTCGGCCAGTCGTTCGTAGCCGGGCTTGAAAATTTTAAGGCAGAGGAGATTTCCGGCCGGATCGACCGCACGCCACGTTTCGGCCCACGGAGCATCGGAGAGCAGCTCGAGTTTTTTGAAGCTTTCGAGAGAAGGAGCGGGCTCGGGCTCTGGAGTTGGCGGTGGCGCGGGAGATTCGGCAACGGGCGTAGGAGCTGGAAGCGTAGGCTCGGGCGTTGGCTTTTCCCGAGTTTTGGAACTGCGAACGGGCGGCGGCGTGGGGCTTGTCGTGGAATCCGTTGCCCCGCGTTGACGATTTCGCACGGGCGAGAGAGGCAGCGGCGCTTCCGGTCGTCGCATCAATCGAACCGAAAGAATGGGCAGCAATCCATTGATTCCTTCAGCAGTGAGCGAGTGCGCGTACTCGACAACAAGCAGCGCGTCCCGGCCGAAGCGAACTCCCGGACCGATGAGCAGTCGTCGGCCGCGAAGCCAGTCAGGCAATGGCGCAACTCCGTCGGGCCGGAGATCTGTAGAAGGCATCGGCGCTTCGACTTGTTCGAGCATTTCCCAATCCGTGGGGCGTTTTTTGAGGAGCGAAAGTAGCCAAAACTCGGTCGCCCAAATGCTTTTATCTGGCGCTGCAGCGGCAAGCCATGCGGGCAAGGTTGCAGGAGTGCCGGTGAGTTGCGGGCGTCCATCGCGTTCAAACTCCACAAAATCGGTGTGCAAGCCGAGGCTTCCGCGAAGCTCGGCTAGATTTTCCGCGGCTTGCAGCCAGTGCGCCGAAGCTTCCAGCGCATGCCATGCGTGGTTGCCCGAAGGAACTGTTTCACTCCACAGGCCCGCCCATTCATCCCGGCTCATCGAAACCGCGGCTCCGCGTGCTTGCTGCCACGCGGCGGAAATAGAGCTTTCGTTTGAATTTTGAGAGCCTTCCGAGGTGGTCGCGGGTGCGTGCCAAATTGCCAGCGTTCGTTCGTTGGGATTGTGCGTGGCGAGAATATCAATGCCGTTGGCAGAAGCAGAAGCCTCGGAGAGCGGCGCGGCGGGCAGTAGGGTAATTTCAATCGTGCCATCTTCTTGCGAAACGGTGACGTCCACCGACTCGGAATTTTTGAGCGAGAGCGTCTGTTGATGCTCATGCCCTTCCGGCGGGCATTGGAGCGCAGCCAAGAGTGCCGGGTCGAGCCACGTGGAAAGCGTCTCAACCGGTTGCCCCGTCAAAATGACGCGCGGGTCTTGCAAGCGGTCGCGGAGCGCGGCGTTGGCAAAGACAATCTGGTTGTGCGCATCGAGCAAGAGAACTGCGGGCATGGATGCCGCTGTGTGATGAGAGGAGTAAGAGGGTGAGTGGGTAAAAGCCGGACGACTGCTGGAGAAAGAGTGAGGCGTTTCGTCGTGGAGCGCAGCCGGTTGAGCGGATGGAGCCGAGATTGGCGGGAAAAGATCCCGATGAACAGATCCCCGAGTTTTCGCAGGAGAGGTATTTGATGGCGCGCGGCGTTCTGGGATAGGCGACGGCGAGCTTGCATGGCGCCGAGACTGCCGCCGGGATGTCCGGGCCAGTTCCAGCGAAGGGGTCTGTTGGTCGCTGGAAGCGGCGCCGGCGGTAGGAACGGAGTTTTTCGAAAGAGCGGGCATTGCAGAAACGCGGGTCCGGTGGAAGAGCGGAAAAATTGTGTGCGCGGCCCGTGCCAAAAGCAAACTTCGTTTTGGCTTGGAAAGATACGCGCTGCGGCTTGGACGAAAAGGCTTGTGCGACTGCGTCTGCGCCGATAACAACGCGGCATGCCTTCCGCGGATTCCGCTGCCCCCGATATTGACGTGGCGTACGTTGCCGGGCTCGCGCGCTTGCACTTGACGCCCGAGGAGCAGAAAAAATTTCAGCCGCAGCTCCAGCACATTGTCGGCTACGTCGCACAGCTGCAAAAGGTGGATGTTTCCAGCGTGAAATCTCCTGGGATGGCGGAGGATTTTGTGAATAGATTGCGCGCGGACGAACCCCAGGCCTCCTTTACGCCCGAGCAGGCGCTGGCTAATGCGCCGCGAACTGAAAATGGGCTCTTTCTCGCGCCCAAATCGGTGGACGCATAGGGCATCGAGCCGCCGTTTGGAACAGAGGATTATTATTTTATGAGCCTTGCCTTTGAGACGATCACGTCGCTTCGCGGAAAACTAAAGTCGAAAGAAATTTCTCCGGTTGATATCGTCCAGTCGCTTTTCGAGCGGATTGATGCGCATGACCCTTCGGTGGGGGCGTACCTCGCCTTGGATCGCGAACGGGCGCTCGCAGACGCAGCGGCTGCCGATGTAAGCGGACCGCTGGGCGGCATTCCGATTGCGGTGAAGGATGTCATTGGGGTGCTTGGGCAATCGTGCACGTGCGCTTCGAAGATTTTGAAGGGATACGTTGCGCCGTACGATGCGACGGCGATCGCACGACTTCGGGAGGCCGGAGCGTTTTTCGTAGGCCGGATGAACATGGACGAATTTGCAATGGGGGCTTCGACGGAGAATTCCGGCTGGGGTCTCACGCGCAATCCGTGGGATCAGGCGCGCACGCCCGGCGGTTCGAGCGGTGGCTCGGCGGCGGCGGTTGCCGGGCATTTGGCAATCGCGGGCCTGGGGTCGGACACCGGCGGCTCGATTCGTCAGCCGGCGGGGATGGTCAGCTGCGTGGGATTTAAGCCGACATACGGCCGCATTTCGCGTTACGGCCTAGTGGCGTTTGTTTCGAGCTTGGATCAAATTGGGCCGCTGACCAAAACCGTGGAAGATACGGCGCTGCTCTTGCAAGCGATGGCGGGGCATGACCCGGCTGACAACACGTCGGCGCAGGTGCCCGTTCCTGATTACCGCGCGGCGCTCGCGCAAGGTGTGAAGGGGCTGCGCATTGGCGTCGCGAAAGAATATTTCATCGACGGCATTCACCCTGAGGTTGAGAAAGCGGTCCGTGCCGCGATCGCGCAGCTGGAGTCCCTGGGCGCCAAAACGGTGGAAGTGTCGCTGCCACACACCCAGCACGCGATTGCGACTTACTACATCATCGTTCCGGCTGAAGCCTCCGCCAACCTCGCGCGCTTCGACGGTGTGCGCTATGGACATCGCGCGCAGAATACGGATGACTTGCTGGAGATGTACGGCCGTACGCGCGGCGAAGGATTTGGTTCGGAGGTGAAGCGCCGGATTATTCTGGGAACGTATGTGCTCAGCTCGGGCTATCACGACGCTTTTTATAATCGCGCGCAGAAAGTCCGGCAGCTGATTCGGCAAGACTTCGAGCAGGCGTTTGAAAAGTGTGATGTCATCGCCGCGCCGACTTCTCCAGCGCCGGCGTTCAAGCTGGGTGATAAGGTGGAAGATCCGCTGCAGATGTACTTGGAGGATATTTTTACCGCGCCGGCTAATCTCGCGGGCAACTGCGGTATTTCAATCCCCTGCGGATTTACGAAAGAGAATCTGCCGATCGGGTTCCAGTTGCTAGGGCCGCATTTCGGAGAGGCGACCATCTTGCGTGCCGCGCATGCGTACGAGCAGTCAACAGATTGGCACAAGAGGCGGCCGCCGCTGGAATAGAACGCGTCTTATCGCAGTTCTTCCGGCAGGCTGCCCAGCAGCGCTTTAATTTTCTGCGCTGCTTCTTTGTGGCAGATCAGCAGTGCGTCGGCGGTCTGAACGACTACGAGGTTGTTTACGCCGCAAAGAGCGATCGGCTTGTCCGGACATTCGTTCACGACGACATTGTCTTGCGCTTCGTGCAGCGCGACCGTGTTGTTTTTCGATGAGAGGATTGCATTGCCGTTTGCGTCGCATGCCGCGTGCCGTGCGACCGCGGTCCAGCTGCCGACGTCGTCCCAATCGAACGCGGCGGGCAGCATGAGCACGTTTGCTGCTTTTTCCAAAATCGCGTAATCAAACGAAATTTTAGGCAGCGCGGAGAAGCGCTCGCGGACATACGCTTCAGCCGCAGTCGGCGCTGCCGGATATTTTTCAACAAACGCAGCCAGCTCCGGCTGCAGGCGCTTAGCTTCGGAGAGAAACGTCTCCGTCTTCCAGACAAACATACCCGAATTCCAAGAGTATCCGCCTTCTTTAAGATACGTTGTAGCAGTTTTGATGTCTGGCTTTTCCACGAATCGTTCCACTTGAAAAAAATCTGAAGCCGCTGCCGGCCCGGCAATTTTCAAGTATCCAAATCCATCGGCCGGATGAGTGGGAAGAATGCCAAAAGTGACAAAAGCGGCTTGAGCGGCGGCGGCCTTTGCAGCTTGGGCCAGCTGCGTGCGTAATGCAGCGGCATTTACGATGAGGTGATCGGCCGGTAGCAACGCGACAATGCCATGGGGATCGCGGGCGCGCACAAGCGCGGCGGCGAGCGCGGCGGCGGGCCCCGTATCGCGGCGGGCAGGCTCCGCGATAAATTGACAGCGCGGCAATTGCGGCAGAGCTTGCGCAGTGGCTTCCAGCTGTGCTTCCTGCACTAAAATCCAAATGCGCTCGAAAGGAACGAGTCCTTCCAGCCGCCGGACAGTTTTGGCGATGAGCGGCTCTGCATCAAAGAAGCGCAGCAGATGCTTGGGCGTGACGTCGCGGGAAAGCGGCCAGAAACGCTCGCCGCTGCCGCCGGCGAGAATCACGACATGGAGATGATCCAACGCTTCGCTATCGTTGGATTTTTTTTGGCTCACGCGAGGGAAAATGTTACGTGATTTTAAGCATCTGCACAACGTCTTAGAACCTGTTTGGCAAAAACCACTGTACGCGTTGCCCGAGGTTTTGCCCTCTGGCGAGGCGCGAGCGCGGGAGAATATCCGAAGCGATCTTCGACCACGCGAGCAAAGAAGCCGGAAGGCAAAAGAGCGGCAACCCTTTGGGCGGCGGCGCCTGCGGCGGCAGACGGTGTCGCTCGGTCGGTCGAGTATCGCTGCGGATACACTCCCTCCCTTACTCCGTGTCTGCCGCCACAACCGCTCGCCGCGCGCACCGTGGTTTTTGCCAAATAGGTTCTCAATCTTTTCGCCAAAAGCCCGACCATCCGCGGCGACGCGGCAACCACAGGAGAGCGGCCAGCACGACGGCGAGGATGCCGAGCGCTCGCTGCATCTGACCGGGGCCGAGTGCTGTGAGCAGTCGTCCATCTAAATTAATCGCCATGGCGGCCAAGAAGCTGGCGGTTGTGATAAAATTACGCAGCGCGAAGACGCGGCCCAGAACCGGCGCCGGCGTTTCCTCTTGCAACCGCGCCTCGATCGGAATCGCCATCACCGAGCCGAGCATCCCAAGCGCGACGGAACCGATCACAATTCCGTAGAGGGACGAAAATCCGCCGAAGAGAAAAATACCAATGCCCACGGCGACGAGCGCGGCGATGGGGAGCGGCTTCCACCGCGGCCAGATGCGTGACTTGCCGCAGAACAAGACGCCGAGCCCTAGCCCGACGCCCAGTGCGGCGAGCGTCATCCCAATCGCTAAGAACGGGATATTGATAACCGGCGGTTTTGGAGCAAACGGCGTTAGCCATGTTGTCAGTGTGGTTGCGGTGGCGCTTGCAAAAGAAAGGTCTGCGTAGTGCGCGACCTGCTCGATGAGCGTCACTAAGAAAAGGCCGCTGGTGAAAGCAAAGATGCCGCTGGCAAGCGTGAGCGAAAAGAGCATCGGTCGCGCCTGCAGAGTACGCCAACCCTCCAGCCATGCTCCCAAGCCTGTTTGCCGGGGCATCGAGGGTTCCGTTTCTGGTACAAGTCTTCCGGACGTTGGTAAGATAGAAGCGATCAGGCAGGCGGACACGATGAAGCCAGCACTGTTGAGCACAAAGCTGCTGGTGGTTCCGAAGACCGCGATGAGCAGCCCGCCCCCGAGCGCACCGAAAAGATGGGCAATAATTCCAACCAACGAGATAAGTGCGTTAGCGGTGACAAGATCTTGCGGGCGTACCAGCTGGGGTAAAATCGCCTGACGCGCTGGGATAAAGAGCGAGCTGGCTGCGCCCATCGCTAGCACGAGCAGATAGACGGCCCATTCGGGTCGTTGTGTGCCAACGCATAGAATAAATGAGAGCGCCAATGCCGCGCGGACAAGGTCGGAGAAAATCATCACCTGGCGGCGGGAGTATCGGTCCACCACCCAACCGAGCCAGGGCGCAAGGAGCAGGCCTGGTAAAAGCCCGAAGAAGGTGAGCCGGGCTCCTTCCATGCCGACGGCAGTCCGGTGGCCTAAGTCGAGGGCGATTTTTACCAGTGCGAGTTGGTAGAGGCGGTCCCCGATGGACGAGATGACTTGCCCGCTCCAGAGCAGGGAAAAATTGCGCTCACGTAGGACATTGCGAAAAGAGGGAGCGCTCATGTTCAGGAAAGGCAGCGCCTCTAAACACCCCAGCGCGCCGGAAGCAGCATGCGCAACAAAAGAACAATCGACAAGGCTAGCAGCGCATAGAGCGCCAGCCACAAACCGATCCCCGCTTCCAGGCCGGCGGTCCAGCGATCGAGCTCGGACGTTTGCAGTCGCCATCTAATGAGAGCGTATATTCCCCCGCAGGCAAAGAGCGGCAAAAGCAGAGGCCAGCGCCGCGCGTGACATCCCGCTAAGAAAAGCAGCGCGAAGATGGCAGCGCCGGGTGCTAGGTAGATAAGTCGTAGACGATCGGCAGTCCGCGTTTGGCCGACGACCTGACTTTGTTCAATGCGTTTGAAATGAGTGTGTGAGGGATCTGTTTCGGCCAGCGCCCACGCGCTCATTCCGTCCCAGGGGTTGTGCCACGTCGCATCCAATTCGGAAGCCGACATCCCTAGCCACGCGCTGTTCCAGGAACGATCTTCCTCCGCGGCAATCCGCTTTGCTAATGCAACCGCGGCTTGTGGTGAACGAGACGAACTGGGTGTGAATTTTGCCCAAGGCAAAAAACAACTGCCCAGCACGCAGCCGGCGAGAATGGCACCGAGAAGATCAAAGGGACGCATAGCAGGAGCAAAAGCGTTAGAACCAATCCTCATCCCCGCTGCCGAGCACCGGTCGGTCGCTGCGCGAAGAAGCGCCGCTTTTCTTGGAGCGGGTAAAGCGCATTGGCGGCCCGGGCTTGCGACCGAGCGCGGGCGCCTCCCCGATCGGTTCGTATCCCTTTAGGATAAAAACCGGCATCGTTTCATCCCGGTGCGGATCGTAAGCCAAGTAGGATGCGAAAACCCCATAGAAGCGGTATTCGTAATTGTGATCGGATTGCCGATCGCCGCTGCGGCGCCACGGCGCCACCGCTTTGCCGGGGGTCTCTTGTAGGGCAACCCATTTGGCGCTCGACCAGGATTCTTTCAGTTTTTTGATCCAGCCCCAGCCAGCCCCTTTTTCTTCGTAGTATCGATGCGCAACGTAGACGGGCTCGGCAAACTCCGGCGGCGGTGTGAGCTTTACCGGCACGCGCGGCTCGGGCCGCGGCTTGGAAGGCTGGGCGGAGGCCGTAGGATTTGCGGCTACAGCGGGGGCCGCGTTCGTCGAAGGTTTTACCGCAATTGCAGCTGGAGCATTGGTTGACGGCTGAGTGGGCGCGCTATGTTCTTTCTTGGCTGGAGCCGGCGCGTTGGTGGAAGGAGTCGCCAATGGTTGGATGGGAATGGGCGCAGCCGCATTGGTTTGCTGCGCGAAAGCTCCCGCGCCTGAAATCGCAACAATCAGAAGAACGGCGAATAAGCGCTTCACTGCGTCCACCTTCCGACGGATCTCGACAGGGTCGGCAACGCGCCGTTGGAGTAATCGGTCTTCCCAATTGCGCCGAGCATTGGCGTGCCGAAACGCTTGCGCCACGCCGCGCTGTAGGATTCTCCCGAATGACAGCCCCAGCTTTGCGCAGTGGCGTCCTTGGCAAAAGCGTTTTGCCGGATGCGCGCGAGCTGGTTCTCGTGCAGGTACATGGTCGAGAGGCCATCTACATGATTGCTGTAATCAAAAAGAAAACACGCGCGGTTGGAGTGGCCGAAATAATCGAAGCGTCCGATCGGCATTCGGCGGCGATCCTGGCCGCTATTCAAGTAGTTGACGAGTTGATCGGTCGTATCAAACCAGAGAAGGTCGACTTTCAGCGCGGCAGCCTTCGCTTTGATTTCCTCGAGCACCTTGTCCTGTTCTTCTTGAGCGCGGGTCTGGTAGCCGGGGCGGAAAACCATCCATGTGATGCGATCTCCAGCCTGGGTGGTCGGCTGCAGTTTTTTAATTTGGAGCTCTGCGGCGACAATAAAGTTGCGCCACGACTTATCGTGCGAGTTGCGCTTGCCGCGCTCAAAATACCGCAGCGCCGGACCGCCGGAAATAATGATCGTTTCGCGGGGGATGGAATCGGCCGCAGCGACGCGGACAGGCAGTGCCCAAAGGCTCAAGACCAGTCCCAAGCTCAGACAAAAGCAGCGGCAGAGATTCAATTTTTTCACGGCGTGGAGAGCCTGTATGCCAGCCGCACAAAAGCGCGACAATGTTAATCTTAAGCCGCCGCCCGCCTAAGCGACCAGCTTATACCCGGCGTCGTCGAATTTGACAAAATACGCGCGGGCGGCTTCGTCGATCCGCGCGGGTGTGAGGGTAATCTCCTTCTGCTCGAACCGGCACGCATCGACGACGTGATCGAGGATGTCCCGCGGCAAGCACCCGCGCAGCGGCCGGCCCTGGGGCTCGATATGTTTCTGGATGAAGTAGTCGACCACCTCGTCCGCGTACGGGACTTTTTTACCGCGGCTGACGAGCTTCCAGATTTCGCGGAACTGCTCCGGCGTTGGGTCGTTGATCGGAATTTTATACCGGATGCGCCGCAGGAACGCCTCATCCACCAAGTCGCGCGGATTGAGGTTCGTGGAAAAAACGATGAGCTCGTCGAACGGGATTTCAATCTTGGTGCCGGTGTGGAGCGTCAAAAAGTCGATCCGCTTTTCCAGCGGCACGATCCACCGGTTGAGCAGCACCTTGGGCTCGACGCGTTGCCGGCCAAAGTCGTCGACCATGAACGCGCCGCCGTTGGCCTTCATCTGGAACGGCGCCTCGTAGAACTTTGACTCCTGATTCCAGATGAGGTCCAGGCTTTCCATCGTCAGCTCGCCGCCCACGACGATGATGGGCCGCTCGATCAGCCGGAAGCGGCGGTCGTACTTGCTCTCCAGCCGCATGTCGCCGCCGGGCGCGATTGGCTTGTGGTTGTACTCGTCGAAAATTCGGATGATTTGCCCTGAGACCTCCACGCAGGTCGGGATAAAAATCGCGCCGCCGAACGACTGAACGATCCGCTCACAGATCGACGTTTTCCCATTCCCGGGTGGGCCGTACAGGAAGATCGACCGGCCTGAATTTACCGCGGGGCCGATCTGGTCCAGGATCGATTCGTGGAAGACGAGGCCCTCGAACGCCTCCCGCAGTCGCTGCGCGTTGACGGTGATGTTGGCCAAGGATTGTTCCTGTACGGACTTATTGTAAGCATTAATCGAGACCGGCGCTGGGCCCACGTAACTGGTCATCTCAAAGTACTGCAGCGCCCGGGCGCGGCCGGCGTCGCTGATCGTGTAGTGGTAGGAGACCGCGGCGAGTTCCCCCTTAGTGATCTCCACGTAGCGCATTTCGCGCAAGCTGTTGAGGATCGGCTCGACGACGTTAAAGAATGGGAGGCAGACCGTGTCGGCGATCTCGTGCGCGACCATCGTCGTATTCATGTGAAGCAGGCGCAGGATAATCCCCTCGAGCGTCGTCGGGTTGATATCGAGTGTCTCGAGCGACTCCGGCTCCGGCGGCGTAAAGAGCGACGCGTTGGCGAAAAGGGGTTGGGGCATGTTATTTTGCCTTCACTAGAGCTTCGATCATGCCATCATTGATATAATGATATTCAATGATTTCTATTTCCCGGTCTTTCAATCGACCATAATCACGCACTCTTTTTTTAATTAATTCTTCCGGAGAAATATTTTGTCCGGCTTCATAAATAAATTTATTTGCGACGACTGAATACCCGGTGCTTCCGTCTGGTAACTTGACCATTGTTATAGGAACAGAACTACATGCACAAACAAGGTTGGTTAGAATAAGAGCCGTCCAAAATGTGCGGTGCTTCACAACAAAGGTGTACCAATTTAATTTGCCCAAGCAAATCCAAACCATTGGCGAGCTTACGCCGCCTTCAGTTTCTTCCCTCATTCCGCGCATGAGTTGCTGATGGCCGACGCCGGTGCGTTTGCCCATTTTGCGGAAGGCGTCGAAGCCTTGCTCGGTGACGTTCAGGCTGATGCGTGCGTTCCGGTGGCTGGGGGCGAATGCCTCCGGAGGCGGTAGAAAGCTTTGCGAGTTCTTCCTCCTTGCCTTCGTCCTTGAGGCTGCCAAAGTCTCCCCGGCATGGAGCCGAAGATTTTTACCGGAACGGCGCATCGCAAGCTGGCGGAGGATATCGCCAAGTACGTCGGCGTGCCGCTGGGCGAAGCGGACGTGGCGACGTTCCCGGATGGCGAGACGCGCGTGCAAATCCAGGAGAACGTCCGCGGCCGGGACGTGTTCATCGTTCAGCCGACGTGCCCGCCGACGAACCAGAATTTGATGGAGCTGCTGATCCTGATCGACGCAGCGCGGCGGGCCAGCGCGACACGCACGACGGCGGTCATTCCGTTCTACGGCTACGCCCGGCAGGATCGCAAGGACCAGCCGCGCGTTCCGATCACGGCCAAGCTCGTGGCCAACCTACTCGTCGCTGCGGGCGTTGATCGCGTGCTGACGATGGACTTGCACGCGCAGCAGATTCAGGGGTTCTTTGATATTCCGGTTGATCACCTCTACGCCGCGCCGGTTATCTACCGGTATCTGGCGGAGAAAAAGCTCGATAACCTGGTAGTCGTTTCGCCCGACGTGGGCGGGATGAAGATGGCGCTGGCCTACTCGCAGATGCTCAACGCGGGCCTTGCGATCGTCACTAAAAAGCGCGTGAGTGCGACGGATATCGAAGCGCAGTTTGTCGTGGGCGAAGTGGCGGGCAAGGACGTCCTGCTCGTCGACGACTTGACCGAGACAGCTGGCACGCTTTGCGCCGCTGCGGCGAAGGTGAAGGAAGAAGGCGCGCGGCGCGTCTTCGCAGGCGTGAGCCACACGATCCTGACCGATATCGCGATCGAGCGGCTTAAGGATTCTGCGCTCGATGAGCTCATCACGACCAACTCCTGTCCGCTCGAGCCAGTGCCCGGCCTCAAGCTGACAGTGCTCTCTGTGGCCGAGATGCTCGGTGAAGCGATCAAGCGGATTCACGACGGCACGTCCGTCTCGTCGCTCTTCGATATTAACATGCGACAGAAATAGCGCGCCCTTCGGTAAGTTTGCCTAGTCAGCGTGCTTGCGTTTCCCGTGCTTGGAATGCGGGAGTTTTTCGGTCGCGCCGGCATCTGAATCATCAGCTGCAGCTCCCTCCGGTGCTGGATCGGCTGCGCCACCGTAGTTCTGCCCAAAGTAGAAGGCCCACTGTTCCCGCGTTGGATCTGGCAGGAAGACGTCCACGATGGGCTCAACCGCGCCGAATTCATGCATCGCCGCGGGGACAGGCTCTGGTGTGGGTAGAATCAAAATCGCTTCGTCATTGGAGAAGTCGCGGTAGTCGGGCCAGAAATCAAACTGGGAGAGTTCACGCTGTTTATCATGCACCAAGTACACCGGCGGCTGTTGCGGCAGGTAGAAAGAGAGAGCGCCGGCGGTTTCGGGCGCCGTTGCGAGGAAGAAGGTGGCGCCTTTCTCGCGCTTGAGGCGGTGTCCTTCTTCCGCCACGGCGCGCCAGGACCAGGATTGGTAAAGCCCGGGGTTGAACGCGGGATGGACAAATACGCCGGGCATGAGCCCCGCAATAGTTTGGGTCAGCGTCAGCGCGAGTAATACCAAGCCCAGCCAGGCGGTACGGCGGTGGCGATCAAAGAATTCAACGGCAACATGGACCGCTAAGACCAAAAGCGGCAGGTAAAGCGGAGCCAGTGCTGCCGGTTGATGCAGGCCAAAGAGGCTCGCCGCCCATTGAAGCACCCAGGCTGGCACTGCTAACCACAAGAGCATTCGGTGTGCCTCAGCTTTGGCGCGGGAGCGAAGCACGTGCAGGACCGCAAACGCGAGCAAGATAAAGAAGAGCGGGCTGCAGAGCCAAATCTGATCCCAGAGAAAATGAACGCCCTGGAAAAGCGAAAACGGGTGATGAACCTGCGCCAGCGCCACATCGTGCAATAGGCGCACATCTTGCACGTCTGGCCGCTGCATCCAGAGCGCGATCGGGATCCACGCCGCGAGAGAAATTGCCGCGAAAATCCAGAACGAGACCCGCTTGAGCCAATGTTGTTGCGACGGTTCAAAGAACAAATAGGCCGCCAATCCCAGGGGCCACAGAAAGTTGATCCACGAGGTTAGGACCGCGACGGCCGACACGAGTCCCGCCGCGATCCACCAGCCGACGCGCCCGCCCTGCACTGCCTCTCGGTAGGTGAGCAACGCCAGCGCCATCCAGGCGGTGCTGAGTGTCGCCGGCGTCATGAGCAGCATGTGCCACGCGTGCAGCGGCATCACGCAAAACGCCACCGTCGTCCAAAAACCCGCCCGCGACCCAAACCAGGCGCGCACGACGTAAAAGAGAATAAAGCCCACGCCAATGAAAGCGTTTGTGGCAATCCAGCGCACCCCCATCTCAGTGTTCTGAAACATCCAAGTGCCCAGTCGAATCAACCACGGAACCACCGCGCCAACGTCCAGATACCCCCAATCGAGCCCGTCAGGACGACTCATCATCCAGTAATAAGCTTCCTGCCCCGTCAGTTCAAAAGTCTGGCTAAGCCAAAAACGAATCAACAGAAGGACAAACAGAAGGAAGATCGTCCGTTTGCGGTATGTGCCAATAGGGCCAACCGCAGGGATAACCTGAGCGATTGATTCATGCGAATGGCTTGAATTCATGGCGCTATCGAGGAATGGGTGTCAGACTACCATCCGCCTTCGCGCCAGAGCAAGCTCCGGCGGTACATCCCGTGGAGGCTGGGATGCTCAATACGTTTTAAGGCAGCGGAACTATCGGCGGCAACGAGATGGCGGCAGGCTGAGACGAGGGGGTGGTATTGGTGCGGGCACCCGCTTCATTTTTTCCGCCGGCCGATCGTGGTGTCGCAGCCAGCAACCCTGCGAACTGCCGCCTAAATTCAGGGTTTGCGCCGAAGCTTTTCCAGCGCGCATCGCGTCGCAGTGCATCCGCGAAGGCTTCGGGCGCGGATCGCGCAAATTGACTCAAGAGAGGCAAGGCCCGAGAAAAAGCCCCCTCCTGCACTTGCAGCATTCCGAGGTTATACATCACGTCCAAGTTGCCGGGTGCGCGCGCGTGATAGCGCGATAAAATGCGAAGCGCGCCCGATCGCCGCCCCATCAAAAATAAGTGGTCGATCCAGTTGCGCAAAATTTCCGCCGGAATATTTTCTGGAGCAAGGCGTTCCAGAGCCTCGCTCAGTGCTTGTTCGTACGCGGCGTCTTTACGGAGGCTCCAGAGAATTGAAAGGCGCTGGTCATGCAAATCAACCTGCGCGGGCTTTTCCTTAAGCGCCGCTTCCAGGGAATCGAGCCGTTCCGCTTGTCCCTTTATTGAAAACAGGACTGTCAGCCCATTCTGGAAATGCCGGTTGTTGGGGTCGAGCGCCAACGCGTTTTGGACGACGACGACCGCTTCCTCAAATCGCTTTTGATTTTGCAGCAGCTCCGAAAGTTGAAGCGTCGCCTCGGGATGGGCGGCGTCGAGGCGTAGGGCGTCTCGATAGGCGTGCTCGGCTTCCTTCAAAAAACCGCGATTGCGGTAAAGATTGCCGATCGCGAGGCGGAGTTTCGCAAAAGCCCCTTGAGCCGGCGGATCCAAAGAGAAGCGCGGGTCGGCAACTAGCTCGTCAATCAGCGGCGTCCAATAAGCGCGGTCACTAGCAAAAATTTCCGGTGTGAGCGGCGGATGAAATTGAGGCGTGAGCTTGAGCAGCGCGCCCGCCGGAACGGCATAATCGTACATCCACGGAATCGCCATGCTTTCTTCAACGTAGAAAGCGTGTTTGAGCTTATTGGATTCAAAAATATGCCGCGCCAGCAGGCCGTTGAAAGCGAAGATTTCTTCAATCCCGCTCCAGGCGGACTGCCCATTCTGAGTCCGGCTGCTTTGTTGGGCGGTGAGTTGTTGCAGGGCGCGCGTCCAGTCATCGGTATCAGGAAGTGAGAGGGACTGCGTCGGGTACTGGTGATCACGGCCCAGCCAGCGCTCGAACGCGTTCCATTCTGTCGGCCGCCAGCGGGCGTCGTAATGAAAACGGATGTAATTGAGGTAATGGGTGCTCGCGAGCGCGTTTTGAGTGATGATGTAAAGATCCCGCCGGTCAAAATTGGCGTCGCGCTTCCATCGCGCGGGTTGCTGCGACTCGCAGAAAATCATGTAGGTGGGAATAAACCGGCCGGCATCCGTCCCGCCGAAAATGACCGCGCCGGGCTCTCGGCTGTGGAGCAGCTCATAGCCATACCGCCATCCAAACCAGTGCCCCCGTTGGCTGCATTGGTTCAGGTTGATGCAGAGCGGAATGAAGCTAATGGCCAGGAACAGACAAACTCCTAGTCGAGAGAGTACTTCGAAATTTGATAATTTGAGGGATGCGTCATCTTTCCCCTCCTTGAGATAGACGAGCAAAAGACAAAGCCCTGCCCCCAATCCATACGACAAACCGAGCGCAAAAAGGCAGTGTGATTGCAGGTTAAACGTCTTGCCGATCCAGAGCAGTTGCCGGTCCAGATCTAAAGGTGGATAAAGCAAGCTCAGCAAGAAGGCTACGGAAAGGAACGCGAGCAGCAGGAAGACTAGCCAGCTGCGGACTTCGCGACGCACTCGCCAGCCGAGGTAAAGCGCGGGAAGAATCGCCAAGATTACCAAGAGCGAAAAATTTTCTTCCAGACTGTGCCAGTAAGAAAAAATCGCAGAAACGGCGCTCGTCCAATTTCCATACTGGGTATTGGAAACCGCTTTGGGTAACAGACCTTGATCCGCGCCTGCCACTCGGCCGACTGTTTTGACGAGGGTCGCGGCGAGGTTGTTGTCGTACTGGCCGCGATTGAAGGCGTTGTAAAATCCACCGCGACTCGAAGCGAAGCCCCAGTTCATCGGGGGGTTGGTGCTCGATGCGAATGGCATGTACGCGTACGGAAGGAGCCCGATCCATCCCAGTAAGAAAAGGCGGCCGATGAATTGCAGTCGTAGGCGAGAGGTGCAGAGCGCGCCCAGAGCCAAGATCCCAAGGCCCAACAAAGACCAGCCAACCAGCGTCTGGATTTCCAGATTACCGCCTAGGAGGAAATTTCCGGCAATCCACACGATGGCAGCGAGAATTCCCCCCAGGAGAGCGCTTCGAAACGAGAAGCGGCGACAGTGCCAAATTCCGAGTCCTAAGATGAATATAAGAGCTGCAGCTGCAACGCGTTGTGTAGTTTGCTCTAGAGCTGGATTGGTCGGATCATCAAACTGAGAGTACCATGTCAGGACGGTCAGGGCTGAAAGTCCGAAAAGGGTCAGTCCGACTAGGAAGCTGGGGAAGAGCCTCGGTCGGATCCAACCAACGGCTAGGACAAAGGCCGGTAGCAAGATAATCAGGGTATGGTGATTAGTCAGTCCCAGGCTGAAGACGAGGACGCTGGCTAGGAGCCATCGTGTCTGGCCCGGAGAGCGAACCCATCTATAAAACGTTGTCAACGTGGACATTAGGAAGAAGGCATTTAGCGTGTAGACCTCCGCAATCACGGATTGGCTCCACATGACATCACTCCAGGCGATGATCAGGCCGCTGGCAATGGCAGCAAAAAAGCTAGTTTGTGTAATCCATTGATAATCAAAGAATTGCTTATAATCTGGGCTGCTTTCACTTTCTGAAATTGAATTCTCGCGCTGCTTAATCCAAGAATCCAAAAGCCATCGGGTTGAATGACTTGCGAGTAAAGCGACTAGTCCGCTGGCCAATGCGCCAAAGACCGCCGAAACGACGTTGATGCGCCATGCCCAATTTCCTAATGGCAAGATCCAATGGCTGAAGAAAAAGCTGAAAAGGGACCAGAGCGGATAACCGGGGGGGTGTGGGACACCGAATTGGACTGCGCCGGTGATGAGCTCACCCGCATCTTCGAGGGTTACACTGGGCGCAAGGGTATAAAGATAGGTCGCAAAACTGATAAGGGCGACGATTAGAAAGGCGGTCCAGTCTCTACGGGTGAATGCTTCAGCCGCACGTCCACTCAATGCGCACATCCGGCCGCTACGCATTCCAAGACCTTGCCGCTGTGCCATTGCGGCTGACGTTAGACGTTCTTTAGGCCGCGCTGCAAGCGCGACGCATCTCTCCGCAGGTAAGGTGGATACAGCAGCAGTAGTTCTACAATCATAAACAAATCTTCATGCTTTTACGTAAAAATTGGCTTTGCACTCATTTAAAGTGAGCCTACGGTTTATTTAACCGCACAACGGTATGTGGCGGGTCGGAATTTATGGGAGTGGGATTTTTGGAAGAGAAGCAAAGTTTTAATTTGCATGTTACGATCTTCAATCAGAACTAACCAAGGCCAACCAAATGTCCTCTTTTGGAACTTCTGATTCTGGGCAGCAACCCTCGGGCTATCGTGTGGTTCCGCCGGGGGCGGGATCGGTCTCTATTTCACGGTCTTCGCGCATGACGCGTCGGCTGCAATTTTTTTCACGTCCGGAAAGCAAAGCCCAAGGGCCCCTGCCCGCGCCGTCTCCGACGCCGATGGGCGCGGCGCCTGCTCCTTCGGACGGGTAATCCAATTAGAAACCCATACGACAAATTTATCGAAAGATTTTTCAAGGAAGGAGGTGAAAAAGTTATGATGAGCAAACAGATGAAACATGCGCGTAACGCGCAACGCTCGAAGTCCGGTCAGACGCTGGTTGAGTACGCGTTGATCTTGGCCTTCATCTCGGTCGTCGCAATCTTCGTATTGCAACAGCTCGGCACGAAAGTGACGCAGGTGTTCTCGACCGTGAACAGCAAGCTGGACGCGGCGCAAAGCGCTTCCTAGCTTCGTGAAGGAACTCCTCTGAGGAGGAGCCTCCTTGACGAAGCAAGCCGGGGGGCGGGCGCCAAAAACGCAAGCTCCCCGGTTTCTAGGAAAACCAATTTTTAAAATAGGATGGGATGGAAAAGAGAAACAAGGAGAAGGCCGCAAAAGATTTAGATGATTTTTCAAGGAAGGAGGTGAAAAAGTTATGATGAGCAAACAGATGAAACATGCGCGTAACGCGCAACGCTCGAAGTCCGGTCAGACGCTGGTTGAGTACGCGTTGATCTTGGCCTTCATCTCGGTCGTCGCAATCTTCGTATTGCAACAGCTCGGCACGAAAGTGACGCAGGTGTTCTCGACCGTGAACAGCAAGCTGGATGTCGCGCAAAGCGCGTCGTAAGCCTGCGGGCGCTTTGCTATTTGGGCCGCCAAAGTTTCGAGGTCCAAAGCGCAAAGCCAGATCGCTGCCGGGGGGCTGGTTCGCTGGCCCCCTGGCTTTTTTATGCTATAAAGCCCAACGCGCGGAGAGAGACCTTCTTCCAAGCTTGACGTTAGGGGCGGGGGGAAGGCACGCTGCTTGGCTCTGCCTTTGCTGCTTATCAGTTTGAAAGCCGCGGGCGGATTATTTTTTACCGCGCTATGAGCCTCACGGATTATTTTTCTAAGTTTTTTACCAAGGATATCGGAATCGATTTGGGAACGGCCAATACGATCGTTTACGTCGCCGATCGTGGGATTGTGCTGCGCGAGCCTTCTGTTGTGGCGGTGCATCAAGCGACGCGCAAGGTGCTCGCCGTGGGCGACGAGGCCAAGCGGATGCTCGGCCGGACGCCTGGGACGATCGTCGCAGTTCGCCCAATGAAAGATGGCGTCATCGCTGATTTCGAGGTGACCGAGGCGATGCTTAAGACGTTTATTGAAAAGGCCCAGGGCAAGCGCCGCTGGGGCCGGCCGCGGGTGGTGATCGCCGTGCCCACGGGAATCACCGAGGTGGAAAAGCGCGCAGTGAAAGATTCTGCGTTGCACGCGGGCGCACGCGAAGTGCATTTGATCGAGGAGCCTATGGCGGCGGCGATCGGCGTTGGCCTGCCCGTGCAAGAAGCAGCGGGCAACATGATTGTCGATATCGGGGGCGGAACAACGGAGGTGGCGATTATCTCCCTGGCAGGGATTGTTTTCTCGCGGAGTGTGCGTGTGGCGGGCGATGAGCTCGATGAGAGCATCACCAATTACATGCGCCGCGCGTATAACCTCATGATAGGCGAGCGGACGGCGGAAGAGATTAAGATTAAGATCGGTTCTGCCTATCCGATGGAAAAAGAAACCACGATGGAAGTGAAGGGGCGGGATTTGGTCGCGGGCTTGCCCAAGACGCTGACGGTGACTTCGCAAGAAGTGCGTGAGGCGATGAGCGAGCCGATCAGCGAGATTGTAGAATCGGTGCGCATTACGCTCGAGCGCTGCCCGCCGGAGCTTTCAGCTGATTTGGTGGAACGTGGAATCGTCCTGGCGGGCGGTGGAGCGCTCCTGCGGGGCATCGATAAGTTGCTTTCTGAAGAGACGGGGCTGCCCGTTCACGTGGCGGAAGACCCGCTTTCGGCGGTTGCCGAAGGAACCGGCAAGGTTCTGCAGGAGTTCAACTACCTGCGCCGCGTTGCCGAGGCCGAGCGGAGTTCTTAGAAAGAACCGGCAGAGCTTTTGAGTGGCTTGATCCGCCGCTGGCGCAAGCGGACCTTTTTGTGTTAGGATGGGGCATCCCTTGAGGCTTTCTCTTCCATGATCCGTCAACGTCGCTTGATTTTTGCCATCGCGCTGATCGTCTTGGTGGTGGTGGGGCTTTCATTGGCGCCAGCGTCGCGGGAGACGTTTCGACGCGGGATGCTCGACCTGTTCAAGCCGGTGGTGAGAGTCGCGGATAAAACGCGGACGTTCTTTACGGAGGTGGATGAAAATATTCAAACGCTCGAACAGGCGCAAAAAGAGGCGCACCGGTTGACGGAAGAAAACAGCCGGCTTGGCGCCGAAAATCAGGTGCTGCGGCGGTTAGAATCGGAGAACGCACGACTCCGGGAAATGCTGGGCTTTAAGCAGCAGTCTTCGCTGCGGCTCTTGCCCTGCAAAATGGTGGCGCGGGATCCGGCGGCGTGGTGGAGCACGATCACCATCGATCGGGGCTGGCAGGATAATTCGGATTTGCGTCCCGATTTGCCGATCGTCAGCCCGCGTGGAATCGTAGGTAAGACGACAACGGTGGGCGCTCACACCACCGAGGTGCTGCTGCTCGTTGATGCTAATTGTAAAATTGCGTCGATTATTGAGAGTTCGCGCGAGCAAGGGATTGTGGTTGGCGAAGGCGGCTGGCAGCAGGTGCCGCGCGCGCGCATGAAATTTGTCACTAAAAATGCAGTACTGGAAGTGGGAGAGCGTGTGTTTACAAGCGGTTTGGGCGGAGTTTTTCCGGCAGGGCTGGCAATCGGCAGCATCGTGGAGGTTCCGGGTCCCGGTGCGGGAACGAGCTTTGGACTTTCACGCGAAGCGGTGCTTGATCCGGCGGTGGATCTCAAACATTTGGATGAACTTTTTATCGTCGTAGGAGTGCAGTAAGAACGCTTGCACAGAAATTATGATGATGATTTATCTTTTAGTGGTCGGTTTTTTGGCGATTGCGCTGCAGATGACGCTGCCGTTGTTGCATGTAGGCGGAGTGAGCTTCAGCGTATTTCTAGTGCCCATCGTGGTGCTCTATGGCGCTTTATGGACGGCGGGAGATGGAATTTTTTTAGTCACGGTTGTGTTGGGTTTCGGGATGGATTTTTTGACACCAGGCGCTTCCGGCGCATCAGCAGTGAGCCTCAGCGCATTGGCGGCGCTGGCCATGACGCAGCGGCATTTTCATTGGATCCGGCAGCTTTGGTATCAGGCGCTCTTGGCATTCGTGGGAACGTGCTTGTGGCTGGTTTTGGATTATGTCTTTTATAATTGGCAGTTGGAACAGTGGCGCTGGCCGCTGGATGTGTGGGTCGTGGTGTACAGCGCTTCTTTTGCTGCGGCTGCTCTGGCGCCTCCTGCTTTTTGGGTTTTAAATCAACTGCCGCGGCGATTGGGCTTTGCTCCGCGGATTATGGCGGCTCCGTATGTTAGTCGATGAACGGCGTATCGCCCATTGGCGGCTGATTATCCTGGGCGGACTGTGGGCGGTCGCATTGGGAGTCTTGATTTATCGGTTGTACGAACTGCAGGTGGCGCGCGGGCAGGAATATGTGAAGCGCCTCCGCACGCAGACGACGGTAGCGGTGCGACTTTCTCCAGCGCGGGGCCTCGTCGTGGATCGCGCAGGCGTTGCACTGGCGGAAAATCGTGCCAGCTACGATATCGATTTATACTTGGATCAATTACAACGGACCTACGCACGCAATCACAAGGGCCGGGTGCCGCGCTTGCGGGTGTACAACAAGCGTCGTCAGGTGTGGGAAACGACAGTAGATATCGGCCGCATAGTTCATGAAAGCCTCAAGCCGATTGTGGAAAGCTTGGGATTGAAGCAGCTGCCTGATCCAAAGGATCTACAGGAGCACTTCCGGATTCGACGCAACATTCCCTACGCAATGCAGGCGGATGTCAATTTTGCAACGCTGGCGCAGTTCTCTGAGCGCAATTTAGGTATTCCCGGTGTGGAAATCGTGGCGCGGCCGGTTCGGCATTATCCCTATGGTGCGCTGGCAGCGCACGTACTGGGCTACATCGGCCGGCCGGATGAGGCGCGGGAAGCGATCAGCGAGGAAGGATACGAGTACGATACGATTGGTCGCGTCGGAATTGAAGGCGTGCGCGATGCGCATCTGCAAGGCAAGCCCGGCGGCAAAATATTGCGCGTTGATAATCGCGGGTACATTGATCGCGAAGAAGGGTATGAAGCGCCAACGCTGGGTAAAACGATTCATTTAACGCTTGATGCAAAAATCCAATATGTCGCCGAGCAGGCGATGCGAGGAGTGGGGCGCGGAGCCGCGGTGGTCGTGGACTGTAATAGCGGAGATATTCTGGCGTTGGTCGCGGTGCCCAGCTTCGATCCCAATCGATTTGTGCCGCAGATTCCTCCCAGCGAATGGAGAGCGCTCAATCAGGATGCTTCCAAGCCGCTGCTAAACCGCGCACTGCAAGCCTATGCGCCGGGATCGACTTTTAAAGTTCCGGTCGCGCTGGCTGCACTGAAGGCAAAAGCAATCACGCCGCGCACGTACCTTAATTGTCCGCCGGCAATCGCGATTGGTAATCGATACTTTAAAGACCACAACACATCTGGGTTCGGCTCAATCTCATTGCATACGGCGTTGGAAAAATCTTCCAACGTTTTTTTCTATCAAGCAGGAATCAAAGCGGGAGCGCAGGCGATTGATGCTCTCTGCGAAATTGCAGGACTGGGTGAGCGCACGGGTATTGAAATTGGCCCTGAGGCGTCCGGAATTTTGCCGGGCCCTGAATGGATGGCCCAACATCGCAAGCGCGAGCGTTGGACGACCGCGCATACGGCCAATCTTTCTATCGGGCAGGGTTTTTTAACGGTGACGCCGTTGCAGATGACGATGCTCATGGCAGCTGTCGCCAATGGTGGGACTGTTTATTTTCCGCGGCTGACGCAGGAAGTGACGGATGCGGATGGTCGGGCATTCATTAATGTTCCAGAGAAGCGAGTTCGAGGGAACTTAGATGTGAATCCGGCGGATTTAAAAGCAGTGCAAGCCGCCTTGCGTGCAGTGGTCGAATCGGGCACGGGCCGTCGCGTTGCGCAACCCGACGTGGTGGTAGCGGGTAAAACGGGCTCCGCACAATTTAGTACTCGAATTGGAGGGCGAATCGTCAAGGATACGCGTGCTTGGTTCTATGGATTTGCGCCTTATGAAAATCCGCGTTACGCTTTTTGCGTTCTCGTAGAGGGCGGCGTGGCGGGCGGTGTCACGGCGGGGCCTATCGCCAGTACGATTGTGAAAGGAATTTTTGCAGTGGAAAAAGGCGAGCCGATTGAGCTGCGCTATCTGGCTCCGGCGGTGGGCCATTTCCGCGGCGTGGACGAGATCGCGGCAGCAGAAGCTGCAGGGGCGCTTGGAGTGCCTGATGCCGCCGGTCGGCCTGGTGCTGATGGTGGCGTTACAGCGGATGCTGTCCCTGGTGCTGAGCCAGACATTGTACAAGAAGATGAACCTTCGGCGATCATGCCAAAGCGACGGTTCTAAATTTAATTTTTGGAAAGAAAAAATACGTGCTCATCGAACTCTGGCAAAAATTTAGGCGCCTGGACGGGTGGCTGGTAACGGCGCTCCTGGCGCTGTGCGTTGCCAGCGTCATTGCGATTGATGCGGCGACGTTTGCTTCTGACGAATTTAGGGATATTTACTGGCAGCAGCTTTACTGGATCCCTATTGGGCTGGCGATTTTTTTCACCTTGGCTCTGGTGGATTATCAAAAATGGTTTTCCGGGGCTCCTTCATGGGCGCAAATTGGAGCGGGGGTTATCGGATTGCTTTTGGTGCTGGTTCTCATCCCCGGTGTGGGGACGCTGGCCAATGGTGCGCGCAGTTGGCTGCGTTTTGCAGGAGTCGGAATTCAACCGGGTGAGCTTTGCAAGCTGGCCTTTATTTTGCTTTTGGCAGACTGGTTGGCGCGTAGGGATAAGAAAATCAAGAGCTTTGGTACATTCGTCCGCGTTTGCATATTTTGTTTGGTGCCCATCGGGCTTATTTTACCTCAGCCGGACTTGGGATCGGCGGCTGTCTTTTTTCCGATTGCGTTTGTGATGATGTTTATCGCAGGGGTTCGCAAACGGTACTTAGCGGTGCCGGTGATTGCAGGCGTCGCGGTATTCTTTGTGGCCTATTACGGGATTTATCAGAACAACTGGCACGCTGGCCTGAAGCCTTATCAGGTCAACCGCATCAAGACATTCTTTAATCCGAATTTGGATCCGCAGAATGCGGGCTGGACGATCAACCAATCCCTTATTGCGATTGGCTCGGGCGGATGGAACGGCAAGGGATGGCGGCAGGGAACGCAGAATGTGCTGGGGTTTTTGCCGCGTAACATTGCATACAACGACTTTATTTTCTCCGTGATCGGTGAGGAACATGGGTTTGTTGGGGGCACATTGGTGATTGTATTGCTTGGGGTAACGCTCCTTTCTTGTTTGCGGGCTGCCTTTTACGCGCGCCAAGATGTCGGGGTCTTAGTTTGTGCGGGGGTGGCTGCGCTCTTTTTTACGCATATTTTCGTAAACATTGGGATGACCATGCAGGTAGTTCCCATCACCGGAATCCCCTTGCCGTTTATTAGCTATGGAGGCACCTTCTTTGTAGTCTGCATGGCAGCTATGGGATTGGTGCAGAGCGTCTGGGTTCATCGACGGCTCTGAGCCAATTTTCATTTATGAAACTTCAATCTTCAACCGTTTACTCATTTACTGGGGGTCAATTTATTCCCCTGGAGGAGCTTTCTTATGATTTTAGATACAATCCGTGGTTTCTTGGGCCTTAAGCGCAAGGAAGACGAAACAGAAATTATCATCAGCTGTGAGCGACTCGAGCGCCGCGTAGCGCTTTTGGAGGGTGGGCGACTCGAAGAATTCTCGATCGAGCGCGAGAATGACCGCCAGATCTCGGGTAATATCTACAAGGGGCGGGTCAAGAACCATGAGCCAGGCCTCAGCGCGATGTTTATCGACATCGGCTTGGATAAAAACGCCTTCCTGCATTATTCAGATGCTTTGCCTGCAGCGCTGGATAACGCCTCGGTTGAATCGATTCAGCGAAACAATTCCCGAGGGCGCGGTCGGCGGCGGTTGACGGTGGCGGACATCCCGCGGATGTACCCGCCGGGGTCGGATATTATTTTGCAGGTTACCAAGGGCCTGATTGGGACCAAGGGTCCGCGCGTGACAACGAACATTAGCTTGGCCGGCCGATACTTGGTTTTTACTCCGTACACGGATGAGTGCGGGATTTCTCGTAAGATTGAAGACCCGAAAGAACGGCAGCGACTGCGCAAGATTTTATCCAGTTTAGATTTCCCGGACGGCACCGGGGTGATTATTCGAACGGTGGGGGAAGGGCAGAAGGCGCGGTTTTTTGTGCGTGACTTGCATGTTCTGTTAGAGCGGTGGCGCAAGATTGAAGCGAGCCTTAAATCCAAGCCCGCGCCGGCGCTTTTGCAGGAAGAGCCTGATTTGATTGAGCGGACCGTCCGGGATTTTTTGACCGATGATGTGAAACAAATTGTAATCGATGATCCAGATGCGGCGAATCGGATTCGGGCAATTGTGGGAGAAATCTCAACACGCTCCGTACGTAAAATTAAAACGTATGTTGAAGCGGTGCCCATTTTTGAGCGATTCAACGTCGTTAAACAAATCGATGCGGCTTTTCGACGCCAGGTTTGGCTGCCTTGTGGCGGCTATTTAGTTATCGATGAAACCGAGGCGCTTGTAGCGGTTGACGTTAATACGGGGCGCAATAAAGGGGGTCGGGATCAGGATCGCATGATTGTGCAGACCAACTTAGAAGCGGCGGAAGAGGTGGCGCGGCAGTTGCGCCTGCGCAATATCGGCGGTCTGGTCATTATTGACTTCATCGATATGCGACAGCGCCGTGATCAGCAGGCGGTGCACAGCAAACTCAAGGCATGCTGCTATCGCGACAAAGCTAAAACGCACATTCTACCGATTTCCCCCTTGGGCTTGGTGGAAATGACGCGTCAGCGGGTGCAGGAGAGCATCAGCCGGGCGGTTTACATGGAGTGCCCGACGTGCAAGGGGCGCGGATTGATCAAATCAGCTGAGACGATGAGCGTGGAAATTCAACGCGCGATTACGCGCGTCATGCGCCTTCATCCGGGCGTACACGAGCTGCGCATCATTCTGAGTCCGCATGTGCTGGAGCGCTTGAAGGGAGAGGATGAGGAGCTGTTAGTTGACTTGGAACGACGATTTCAGGGCCGCTTGAGTTTTCGTCCAAACGCTAATTTTCACTTTGAAGAGTTTAAAGTGATCAATGCATTGACGGAAGAAGAGCTGACGTAGAGCTCATTTTTGTTGGATTGCTTGTGAGCTGAATAATTCAAGCGGGTAATTCATGCGGGATCTTCGTGTCGTTTTGGGTTTTGCGTGGCCTTATCTGCGCCGGTACGGCCACCGATTTTTATGCGGTGTCTTGCTGGGTGTTTTGTTTGGAATGCTCAATGGCGTTTTTGTGGGCGCGAGCACATTTTTATTTTCTCGATTCATCCCCTATCAATTCGAGGCTGCATCCACCGCTTCCGTGACGATGGCAGGTGCGATGCCGGCGTGGATCGCCTCGATTAAGTTGTGGGTAACGGGATCGCTCGATGCGTGGCTGCCGCATGTCGGACGCCCTTTGGAATGGCAGCAAATTATTGGTGGGTTTTCGCTTCTGCCAATTTTGGCGCTTTTGCGTGGATTGGCGGGCTATGGCAGTAGCTATTGTATGGCTTGGACGAGCCAGCGGATCATTACTGATTTAAAGCAGGATGTTTTTAGTAAGCTCAGCGCGCAATCGCTGGATTTCTTTAATCGCTCTACGACTGGGGATCTGCTCAATCGAGTAAATCAAGACACAACGGCATTACTCAATTGCTTGCGAATCGGGCTGTCGGATCTGATTAAAGAACCGATTACTCTTTTGAGTGTTTTCGCAACGCTCTGGTGGTTGGATTGGCAGCTGACGCTTTTAGCTTTAGTTTTTTTACCGCTCGTAGCCCTTCCCACTCGGATTATTCGTCGGAAAGTTCGGCAAGCAACCCACGCAAATCTGAACGCATCCATCGCACAGGATAACTTGCTTATCGAGTCTTTGAGTGGAATTCGCGTCTTGCAAGCGTTTGGGTTAATTGGCCGACGCCAGGACGAATTTTCCCAGCGCAATCGGGAAGCGGGCCGGGCCGGACTCAAAATCATACAGACGCGCGACACGCTCAATCCCGCAATCGAAACGTTAGGGGCGCTTGGAATGGGCGTGGTTATTATTTTCCTTTTTGTGACGCAGCGTTCGGTTGCGAACCTGATGGGATTTATCGTGGGATTAACTCTTTTTTACGCGCCGTTGAAAAAATTGATGAGCGTGCATGTGTATTTTACACAAGCCCGGTTGCCTGTTGCGCGTTTGTCCGAGCTTTTTGACATGCAGCCCTCTATTCAAAATCGTTCTAATGCCAAGCCGGCTCCCAATTTCGCCTCTTCCGTTGTGTTTGATCGGGTATCGTTTCAATACGAAGCAGGCGGAATTCCCGCGTTGGAAAATTTTTCTCTGGAGCTCCGGCGCGGCAGCCGCATTGGTCTGGCGGGTCCGAGTGGTTCTGGAAAAAGCACCGTCGTTAATTTATTGCTTCGGTTTTACGATCCAACTTCGGGAGTGGTAAAACTTGATGGAGTGGATTTACGAGATTTACAACTTGCCGATTTAAGGCGCCAAGTTGCATTGGTAAGCCAGGAAATCGTTCTTTTTAACACGACCGCGGCTGAAAACATTGCGCTGGGGCGACCTCAAGCCACTTTCGAAGAAATTGAGCAAGCGGCCCGGCAAGCCTTCGCGCATGAATTTATTCAAGAAATGCCAGAAGGTTATCAGACTGTTTTAGGAGAGCGCGGTGTTCGGCTTTCAGGAGGGCAGCGTCAGCGACTCGCGATTGCTCGGGCGTTTATTCGTAATGCGCCTATTTTGGTGTTGGATGAAGCAACCGCAGCCTTAGATTCCAATGCAGAGGCAGAGGTGCAGGCGGCATTGGATTTATTGGCGCGAGAGCGAACGGTCTTAGCGATTGCACATCGCTTGGCCACGCTGGCGCCGATGGATTTGATTTTGGTGTTAGAAGCCGGACAAGTGGTGGAGCAGGGAACGTTCCAAGAGCTTTTAGCGCGTGGTGGACTTTTTGCAAAAATGGCGGATCAACAAGGTTTTAAAAAGCCTCGTTAATTTTCGTGCGTGGAATCCGCGTCTAAACTAACAGCGCGCGTCATTTTCTCTTTACAGATGCCGCGTTTGCTGGTGCGGACAAATTCGATCAGCGTGTTTATTTCTGGCGTTATTTTTTGTTTTTCGAGTTCCGCAATACCTTGTGTGGTATTAAATCCTGAGCGAAATAAAAGACGATAAGCCCGACGGATTTCTAAGATAGATTGCGTCGAAAGACCGGCGCGCTTGAGTCCGACGCGATTAATTCCTGAAATCTGATTGTCCTCAATGACCATCGTGTAGGGTGGGACATCTTGGCTTACGCGCGTTAATCCGCGGACCATGGCCATTTGTCCGATGCGAACATGTTGATGCATCGCCGCGCCGCCGCTCAGAAATACGCAATTGCCGACCTGAACGTAGCCAGCCAGCAACACATTGTTTGCCATAATTACCTGGTTGCCGATTTGACAGTTATGAGCGACATGCGCGCCCGCCATGAGAAAATTATCATCGCCAACGATCGTCTCAGATCCTTCCGTCGTTCCACGATGAATGGTCACGTGCTCTCGAATCACGTTGCGGTTGCCCATAACAACGCGGGAGGGTGTTTTTTTGTAAGAAAGGTCTTGTGGTTCGGCTCCAATAACAGCGCTGTAACCGATCTGATTGGCAGAGCCTAAAATACAGCTGCCTGTAAGAATTGCATTAGCGCGAATCTCACAATCATCTCCGATCACGCAATTGGCTTCGATAACGGCTCCTGGACCGACACGGACGCCGCGGCCCAGTTGGGCGGTAGGATCGATTTGAGCGGTGGGATGGTGTAATGGCGTCATAAATACCCCGTTTCGCGAAAGCTGTAATAGGGAAGCTGATTGTTGGATTGCGGAGCTCCTAAAATGACATGGTCGAACAATTCGATTTCAAGCAACTTGCCGGCGTCACGTAAATTTTTAGTGATTTCATGATCTCCAGTGGAAGGAGTGGGATTGCCTGAAGGATGGTTGTGCACAGCAATGATCCCGTAGGCTTGCCGTGCAATGGCGTGCCGGAAGACTTCTCGTGCATGAAAGAGCGTTGCGTCGAGAATTCCGCGTGAAACTTCTTCAATGCCCAGAATACGCCCTTTGGTGTTTAAGCAGATGATGCGCAGGCTTTCATATTCAAGCATCCGCATCTCGTCGCCCAAGAGCGCATAAACATCTTGCGCGGACGTTATCGCCTGTTTTTCTGCCAAGGTGCGCGCGAGACGGGCGCCCAACGTAAACGCAGCTTTTAACTCGATGCCTTTGGCTTGTCCGATACCTTTGGTTTGAGCCAGTTCTTGAACAGAAGCGCGGCTCAAGGCTTCCAAATCTCCGAAGCGCGCGAGTAGAGTTTCTGCAACTTTTAAAACGGATTCGCCCGCTGTTCCCGTGCGCAGGAGAATGGCGAGCAGCTCACTGGTTTTGAGTGCTGCTGCGCCGTGTTGCAGGAGTCGTTCTCGTGGCCGTTCGTCTTGCGCCATTTCTCGAATCGTCTGCGTCATCGGACGAAACAATATAGGACTTTAACCGGCCTTGCAACTGCGGGGGCACATGTGCGGTGAGATGGATCCAGTTGCCGCGGTATCGCATTTCTAGAACGCGGCCAATGCGGTGAATCTCTGCGACAAGAGCTGTCTGATCATTGGGCAACCGCAGTTGCATGTGCAATCGCCAGGCACGGAGCTGATGCTCGATCTCAGATAGAAGATCCTCCATCCCGACGCCAGTGAGCGCTGAAATAGCAGCTCCGGGAGAATGCCGTTCCACGCATTGAGCGAGGAAAGCCATTTTTTTAACCTGATCTGCTTTATTAAAGACAAAAATGGTTTGCTTGCCAGCGCATCCTAACTCTTCCAGGACAGAGTCAACAGCGGCAATTTGATTTTCCATTTGTGGGTGGCTTGCGTCCACGACATGCAGCAGTAGATCTGCCTCCTGTACTTCTTCGAGCGTGGCTTTAAAAGCTTCAATCAGATGGTGAGGGAGTCTTTGTAAAAAACCAACGGTATCGGATAGCAGCATTTTCTGCTTATTGGGTAACATTAACTGACGCGTGGTAGGATCGAGCGTTGCGAAAAGACGATCGGCCGCGTAGACCTCGGCGTGCGTGAGTCGATTGAGCAAAGTCGATTTACCGGCGTTCGTATAACCGACAAGTGAGGCAACAGGCCAATGATGATGGCGTCGGCCTTCACGCGCAATGGATCGTTGCTGTCGAACGCTTGCCAGCTCTTTGATCAATCGACTGATGCGCTCCTGGACCCGGCGACGGTCTACTTCCAATTGCGTTTCTCCGGGACCGCGCAGTCCAATGCCGCCTGCTTGTCTGGAAAGGTGAGTCCACATTCCCGTCAGTCGAGGAAGGAGATATTGAAGCTGTGCGAGTTCAATCTGTAGTTTGCCTTCTCGAGATTTCGCCCGTTGCGCAAAAATATCCAAAATGAGCTGCGTCCGATCCAGCACCTTGCATTGAAAAATGCCCGATAAGTTGCGATTTTGCGCGGGGGTCAATTCATCGTCAAAAATAACCAGTTGGATTTTTTCTGTTATGCATTGTTGGGCCAGTGCTTGAGCCTTGCCGCGTCCAATATATAAAGCCGGAGTGGGGGAGCGCAGTTTTTGTAGAATCGTTTTTGTTGTTTGGGCGCCAGCGCTTTTTGCCAATTCTGCTAACTCTTCGAGCGAATCGGCAGGCGTCCAGGCCTTCGACTCTCCCCGGTCAATGCCAACCAACAAGGCGCTTTCAAGCGCAGTGGTTGAGTGAGAGGTAGAGGATTGCACGAGAATAAAATTTAAGCTGTCGGGACGGATGAAAGGGAGGCCAACCAATCTGGAAGTTTTAAATGAAGATCGGATTTCGCATCTAAAAAAATGGATTGAAGATGAGGCTCACGTCGAAACCAAGTGAGCTGGCGCTTGGCGTATTGACGGGTAGCGGTGGCAATTTCTTCTAGCAGTGATTTTTCCTCAATCGAAGGAGCGCCGCGGATAATCCATTGAGCAATTTGGTAGTAGCCGATGGCGGGTAAAATATCAGGTTGGTTTATGGGATGCTTTTCAAGTAACTGGCGTATTTCTGCTGCCCATCCATTATCCCACATGCTTTTGACGCGTTTATTAATAAGCGCATCGAGTTCCGATTTTGATCGTGAGACTCGACCGGTGGGCAGATTGGGCGCTAAAGCAAGAGAGCGTGGCTGAGCGTGCCACCAGCGTAGCGGTTGTCCGGACGTTTCGAAGCATTCAATCGCTCTCATCAGGCGACGTGGATTTTTTGTGTCTATGCCAGCGAGACCTTCTGGATCTTGAGCAAGAATGCGTTGTTGAAGTGCTTCGACGGACAAGGCTTCCAATTCTTGTCGTAATGCTAAGGAGCCTCGAGGAGCAGCGCTCAATCCCTGAGTCAATGCGCGGTAATAAAGGCCGGTGCCCCCTACCGCGAGAACCGGTTGCTGGCGTGATTTGCATTCGCGCAGAAATTTTCCTGCATGCTGGAGATAGTCCGTGACGGAAAAAGACTGGCCGATTTCAATAAGATCAATGCCACCGTGGTGAATGCGATTTTGTTCGTCTTGCGTTGGTTTTCCCGTGCCCACATCAGCGCCGCGGTAAACTTGCATGGCATCGACAGAAAGTAACGCGCCCCCTGTTTTTTCTGCCCACGCCATTGCGAGGCGACTTTTCCCAGCGGCGGTAGGGCCGACCAAGGCTCCTACCAATAGCGATGCAGTATTCACGTGATAATATCTACGCGCCTAAGCGAGCGATTTTGAATGGATTCACAAGTGTTTTGGGAAGGCCCAGAACGAATCGAGAGGGCTCTTGCCACCACGAACCGCGATCACCTGTAGTTCTTACGGCTGGGTAGGAAAGATAGAGCTCATCGCGGGCGCGCGTGATGGCCACATAAAAAAGGCGCCGTTCTTCTTCGAGGCTTTCTGGATTCTCGATAGACCGACTCGAAGGGAATAGGCCTTCACAGAGCATGACGATAAAAACTACCTTCCATTCCAAGCCTTTCGCTTGATGAATTGTCGAAAGACGAATGCGGGCGCTAGTGGTTTTGTTTTGCTCATTAGTATCTGTATTCGTGAGAAGAGCAATTTGCGCTAGAAACTCTTGAGTGGAATCAAACGTTTCAGCAAAGACAGCGAGCTGCCCAAGGTCTTCTTTACGCGATTCATAATTTGGAAATGTGGTTTTGAGATAGTCATCATACCACATTTTCAAAATGCATTCGATTTGCTCCGCGGGCTTATTCTCGAGGCGTGGCGCTTTGAGCTGTTCGAGTAGTTGAGTGCATTGTTTCCAGCTTTCGGAGGCGTTTGCTGGAGCTTTAATTGCTGTATTGGAACTATTCATATCAGAAAAGATACGCCACCACTTTTCTGCGGTTCGCTCTCCCACGCCGGGTAAGAGCAGCGCGATGCGACGAAACGCCATTTCATCCTGAGGATTGGCGGTCAAGCGAAGGAACGCCGCGATGTCTCGAATGTGTGCTTGCTCAAAAAAACGAACTCCGCTTGTGATATCGAAAGGAACATTGTGCCGGGCCAGTTCGATTTGCAGCTCCATGGCATGAAAATGCGACCGATAGAGCACCGCAATTTCTTCCGGTGCAATCGCTTCTTCATTTTGTAATTCAAGAATTCGTTTGGCAATAAAGGCGGCTTGCGTGTTCCCATCTGGAAGAATCACTAAAGCGGGTTTGGGGTTTCTCCCCGAAGGGCGGGCGGAATGGAGATTTTTTTGAAACTGACTGATATTGCCTTCAATGACATGGTTCGCGAGCGCAAGAATTTCTGGCGTGCTTCGATAATTGGTTTCAATCCGGATAATTTTTGCATCCGTGTATCGCTCGGGAAACGTGCGAATATTGCGAAAATCCGCGCCACGCCAAGAATAGATGCATTGCGCATCATCGCCTACGGCCGTCAGGCTGCGATGCTCGGCGGCTAAAAGATCTACGAGCGCGGCCTGCAGGGAATTGGTGTCTTGATATTCGTCGACTAGAACATGACGAAATTGACGCTGGTATCGCAAGCGGAGCCCTTCATTTTCATGTAATAGACGCCACGAGAGTAGCAGCAAATCATCAAAATCGACTTGTCCGTTCACTTTTTTGCGATTGGCGTACCCACGACCAGCACGTTCAATCAGATCGATTATTTCGATCAAATGCGGAAAATATTTTTGAACTGTTTCACTGACGGGTAATTGCCGGCCTGCTGCTAGGCCAAAAATTTCGACTAAAAGATCGCCCTTGGGAGCGGTTTTATCTTTCGAATTCACGCCGAGAGCGCGAAGCGTTTCAGTTGCAAGATGCGCCGCTTCTTCCCGGTCCAAGATCGTGAAATTAGAAAATAAGCCCACAGCATCCGCGTGACGACGCAGCAGCTTGTGCCCAATATGATGGAAAGTTCCTCCCCACAGTTGGCCTGCATCGACTTGGATGAGAGTTTGCACGCGAGCAAGCATTTCGCGCGCTGCCTTATTAGTGAAAGTGACGAGTAAAATTTCCTCCGGCAGGGCGCCTTGTTCGATGAGTCGGGCTACTCGATATGTGAGCGTGCGTGTCTTGCCGCTGCCCGCGCCCGCAATTACCAATAGCGGGCTGGGTGCCGCGAGTACGGCTTCGAGCTGTTGCGGATTGAGCGCGTGCTCGTAGTTAATCCCGATATTTGAAGAGACGGGAAAGTTCATTTAAATCGTAATAAGCCGCGCTTTCAGAGAGCATGCGCTACCATTCCATGACTAAGGCAAAAACCAGCGGCGCAACAATCGTCGCATCCGATTCGATGATATATTTCGGTGTGTCCGTGCCGAGCTTGCCCCAGGTGATTTTTTCGTTCGGTACAGCGCCGGAATAGGAGCCGTAGCTGGTCGTGGAATCGCTGATTTGGCAGAAATAACCCCACAAGGGCACTTCTTCACGCTGCAGATCTTGGTGAAGCATCGGTACTACGCAGATAGGAAAATCACCCGCGATTCCGCCGCCAATTTGGAAAAAGCCCAGCGAGTGTTTCTTGGTTAATTCGGTATACCAATCGGCGAGCGACATCATGTATTCGATACCAGTGCGCACGGTATGGACATTTTTAATTTCACCGGAGATGACGTGTCCGGTGTACATATTTCCCAGCGTGGCGTCTTCCCAGCCTGGGACAAACATGGGCAAATTCTTTTCCATTGCGGCCATGAGCCATGAATCTTTCGGATCAATTTGGTAAGAAGGCTTCAATTTTCCAGAACGCAAAATCTTATACATGAACTCATGCGGGAAAAAACGTGCGCCAGCTTTATCGGCAGCGACCCATTCTTCAAGCACGGCAGTCTCAATCCGGCGCATGGCCTCGCCTTCTGGAATGCACGTATCGGTGACGCGATTGAGGTGTCGATCTAACAGCGCCTGCTCATCAGCGGGTGTGAGATCGCGATAATGAGGGACGCGAACGTAATGATCGTGCGCGACGAGATTAAAGACATCTTCCTCTAAATTGGCGCCGGTGCAGCAAATGCCGTGAACGTTATCGGCACGAATCATTTCAGCTAGAGACAGACCCAGTTCGGCGGTGCTCATGGCGCCTGCCAGCGTCACAAACATTTTACCATTGTTTTCGAGATGTTTTTTATATCCGTCTGCAGCATCGATGAGAGCGGCCGAATTGAAGTGGCGATAGTGGTGTCGTAGAAAGGATGAAACCGGAGCAGCAGGCGAATTTTTCATAACTTGTACACGATACGAATAGGCGGCAGGAATGGCTACTATTTTTGATTAGAGGAGCGTGATATTTTATTTTGAGATAATAGTTTTTCGATTTCAGAGAACGAGCACGTATTGATCACGTCTTCTGGACTGAGCCAGCCTTTGCGGGCAATTTGAACGCCGAGTTTTAAATGCTCAAAGCCCGAAGTGTGGTGCGCATCGGGGTTGATAGCACATTTCACGCCCTTGTCGCGTGCGCGATGCCACCAGCGCCAGTCCATATCGAGACGGCGAGGGTTGGCATTGAGCTCAATCCAGGTCCCGGTTTCTACGGCGCAGTCGATAATTTTCTCAAGATTTACTGCGTATCCCTCTCGTTGCAAAAGCAATCGACCGGTTGCGTGACCGAGAATTCGAATGTATGGGTTTTCCATGGCACGACAGATACGTCGGGTCATGGCGGCTTCTTCTAAATTGAAAGCGCTGTGTACGGATGCGACGGCATAGTCGAGATGTCGAAGAATATCGTCGCTAAAATCCAGCGTACCATCCTTCAAAATATCTACCTCACAGCCGGCAAAAACATGAAAGCCTTCAAGCCGTTGATTGAGTTTTCGAATTTGATCGATTTGAGCTAGTAGCCGTTCTTCCGTGAGTCCGTGAGCTTGAAACTGCGATCGAGAGTGATCGGCAATGCCCAAATACGTCAACCCAGAGGCGCGGGCTGCGTCGACCATTTCTTGAAGTGTGTTCTTGCCGTCGCTCTCGGTCGTGTGGCAGTGAAAGGTGCCTTTCAAATCTGTGTATTCGATCAAATCAGGAAGTGTATGGGTTTGTGCTGCTTCCCACTCGCCTTGATTCTCTCTTAATTCCGGTGGAATGAACGAAACGCCCACGGCTTGATAGAGCGCTTCTTCATCGGTGTAGTTTTGCACTTCCAATTCCGTTAACTGTAACCGCTTTTCAAAAGTTTTTACATGTTCTGAACTACCGGTGAATCTGTGAAGTGTTCGAATAAATTGTTCCGGCAAAGCTAGGTGTAAACTGCAAGCTAAGCCGCCATGGAGCTGGACGGTGAAGCTAGTGGCATCTTGAGCGATGATTTTTTCGATTTCTGGAAATGTTTCGAAAAAAGCAAAAACTTCATTCGGATTTTTCGTTGAGGCGACCAACTCAATATTAGGTACAATTTCGCAGCTACGACGCAGTGCGCCAGCCATTTGAACCTCTAGAACTTCTGAAGATTGTCTTAAATAAGCTGACAATTTTAGCGCCGTGGAATGAGCTTCTAAATAGCGGTGCCATCCCTGGTATTGACGTTTTTGTGCAAGAGCGATCAAAAGATTGGCTTGAGTTTTTTGACCAAATCCAGGGACTTGGGCAAGTTGATTTGTTTGGCATGCGTCTTCCAGAGCTCGCACGCTGCTGATCTCGAGGGTTTGATAAAGGACTCGAATTTTTTTTAAGCCGAGGCCCGGAATGCCAATAAGTTCTGTTAATCCAACGGGGAGACCGGCACGAAGTTCTTGATGTAAAGACAGGGCTCCGGTCTGGGCGAGCTCTTGAATTTTTTCTGTTAACCCCGGTCCGATGCCTTCTACGGGGTTCGATTTAAGCGTGCTAGCCCATATTGAGAATGGCTGAGAGAGGGACTGCAGGATTTCCGCGGCATTTTTATAAGCGCGGATTTTGAATGAATTTTCTCCATTCAGCTCCAGCAGGTCGGCTACTTCTTCGAAAATTGCAGCAGCTTGTAAATGGGTTAGCATTGTAAAATTGGCATTTTATCTCAGTCGTTCTATTGTGGTTCACGCGCTATGGACTCGACATTATGAATTGGTCGATTTAATGACAAGGGACAAGATGACTCGATTTTGGGCGATTTTTTGCATTTGTACCGCTCTGGCCGTCATGGAAATCGGATGCATGCGCCGTGCTTCCAATGAAACACCACTGGTGGGCTGGTTGGTTGCAGGCATGCATGAATCCACATTGGCACAAGCAGAGGGCGCTCAGTACCATACGTCACCGGGAACGCGTGCTGTTGAAGTGCTGCGCTTGCCAGAAGTGTTGCCCGCGGCTTCTTCTGCTTATTTGGCTTTGCACGCTGCCTCCCCATACCCGGCAGGGTCTATTTTTGTAGTCGGACTTTCACTGGAGCATGCAGAAGGCGTGGCTCCTATCCTCTTGAGCACGACTGCCGGTAAATTTTATCTGGCACCCGACAACGGGGTGATTGCGTTGATCGCCCAGCACGAAGGATTTGCGCGCGCATGGCGGTTAAACAAGCCTGATTTTTATCGTAATGGGCAGTCCGGTGGTTCGGATATTGTGCGTGATATTTTAGCTCCCGTTGCAGCCCGATTGGCTTCTGGCACAAGACCTGAAACGATGGGTTCGAGCGTCAGAAAAAATGAATTAGCTGTCCTTTCCATGAAGCCGCCTGTGGTAGCGGGAAACACAGTTACTGCTGAGGTGATTTGGATTAGCCCCCAAGGCTACGTGGTGACCAACTTGACTTCAGGATTGGTGGGGGCATTACATCAGGATCAACTGCTTCGCCTTACGATTAACGGACAAACGCATGTAGGACCGTTGATTAAAAATATAGGAGGAAGCCCTTCGGATCGCCTCTGTGCGATTTTCAATGAATTTGGCTACTTGCAGTTAATGACGGCAAGCGGCTCAGCGGCCAAACAAACTCGTGTCAGTGTTGGCAATAGTATTGTTATTCGATACTAGTAGCGAAGCGGTTTAAGCGGTAATGGATGCTCCAGATTTTTTCCAGTCTGCCAGGAATTTTTCTAAGCCAGTCTGCGTGAGCGGATGCTCAATTAAGCCTTTTAGGACCGGCCAAGGAACGGTGACGACATCGCTGCCAATTTTTGCTGCTTCCACAAAATGCAAGGGATGGCGAATGGAAGCGGTGAGAATTTTTGTCTTAATTTGATAATTATCGTAGATGAGACGAATATCACGGATCAACTGCATGCCGTCTGCGCTGATATCATCCAGCCGTCCTACAAAAGGACTGATATAAGTCGCCCCAGCTTTTGCCGCCAAGAGTGCTTGGCTGGAAGAAAAACAAAGCGTGACGTTGGTTCGAATGCCCTCGCCAGTTAATACGCGTACCGCCTTCAAGCCTTCTGCGATCAAAGGAATCTTTACCACCACATTCTTGTGCCAGCGCGCAACATGCCGGCCTTCTTCGATCATTTGGTCCGCGGTTGTCGAAATAACCTCAGCGCTGACCGGGCCGTCAATAATTTTTGTAATTTCTTCAATTAATTGACGAAAAGGCTTTCCGCTTTTTGCTGCAAGTGATGGGTTCGTGGTAACGCCATCAATCAGTCCCATTGCAGCGGCATCGCGAACTTCGTCAGTGCTGCCCGTATCGATAAAAATCTGCATGGTGAGCACCGTAGCATCGGCGAATACAATACTCAAGAGCGGTTGCTTGAGTTATATATAGGATTGCTTCGCGCTGGCGGGATTTTATTCTGCTGGCTCAGGAAGCCATCATGGAAGAAGACTCAGAACTATTACGGCTACGGCGTGAGAAGCTGCAGGCGTGGCGCACGCGTGGCATCGATCCCTTTGGGCAACAATTCGCGGACACGCAGTCTAACGCGCGGATCGTTGCAGATTATCAAGAAGAGAAAAGCGTTCGCGCCGCTGGCCGGCTGATTTCGCTGCGGCCCATGGGCAAAGCGGTATTTGCTCACATTCTCGATAGCACCGGCAAGTTGCAGATTTATGCTCAAAAAGAAGCATTGGGAGAAAATTTTGATGACTGGAAACTGTTGGATCTGGGTGATTTTATCGGTGTTGAAGGAACGCTTTTCATGACCAAAACGGGAGAGAAGACAATTCGAGTGACTCATCAGTGCATTCTTTCAAAGGCCCTCCGGCCGATTCCGACGCAATGGTATGGACTGGCGGATGTGGAGGCGCGTTACCGGCAGCGTTATCTGGACATGATCGTCAATGATGACGCGCGCAATATCATGATGCAACGTAGTCGAATTGTTTGGGAGATGCGACGCTTCCTTGAACAAAAGGATTTTCTCGAAGTGGAGACCCCGATGATGCAAACGATCGCCGGAGGCGCAGCGGCCAAGCCGTTTGTTACACATCACAATGCGTTGGACATCCCACTTTACTTGCGCATTGCGCCGGAGCTTTTTCTCAAACGACTCCTTGTGGGCGGTTTTGAGAAAATCTTCGAGCTCAATCGCAATTTTCGTAATGAAGGACTTTCCAGGCGTCATAATCCGGAATTCACAATGCTCGAAATTTATTGGGCGTATGAAAATTTCGAAAGCATGGCGCATTTGATGGAGTCGATGAGCTGTGCCGTGGCTCAAAATGTTTTGGGCTCCTTAAAAATTCCAGCGATACCAGCCACAGAAGCGAGTCCTGGCCGCCCCGCTTTGGACTTAACGCCTCCTTGGCCCAGGCAGCGATACAAAGATCTGGTTCGAGAAGTGGCAGGTGCGGATTGGTTTGATCTTACTCCTGAAGCGCGTCGTGCGAAAGCCGAGGCTTGGGCGGTGCACTTGAGTCCAGCGATGGCGGATCATGAAGTCACACATCAAGTTTTCGAAAAAATGGTGGAGTCCAAGATTATGAATCCCGTTTTTGTAACGCATGTACCCAAGCATTTAATTCCATTGGCAAAGCAAAATGCGGAGGATCCGGATGTAATCGATGTGTTTGATTTGATTATCGCGGGCCAGGAAGTGGGGACGGGCTATAGCGAACTGAATGATCCGATTGTCCAACGAAATCGTCTCGTGGAACAAATTGGAGATGAAGTTCAAATGTTGGACGAAGATTTTCTCACGGCGCTGGAGTATGGGATGCCGCCGGCGGGGGGCATTGGCTTTGGTATCGATCGATTTGTTATGACGTTGACTGGCGCAGAATCGATCCGAGATGTCATTCTGTTTCCTTTACTCAAGCCGAAGATGTAAGCCCTACTTGAAATGGTGCGAGTGGCTGTTTTAATTTCAATACAATGTCAGCCGTTTCCAAGTCTCTGCTTCGGCAATGGCTATATCGGCGTCAGATAGCGGCCATTGCGCTTATTTTTAAAGTACTGGGACGAACATTGCGCATCGAGTTGCAAGATGATGCGGGTGTTTTATCGTTTAATTTGGAAACGCCTGTTATTTTTGCGTTTTGGCACGAGCACCTGGGAACCATGCCTTATGTTTATCAACGCTACCTTGCTCCTCGACGCGCTAAGGCAATGATTAGCCCTAGCCGTGACGGACAATTAATTGCGGATACTGCAGAACGTTTTGGAATAGAGAGCGTGCGGGGCTCAAGTTTTAAGCATCCCATGTCAGTTCTGCGGGAAGCGGTTCGAGCGGTGCGCAATCAAAAGTACAGCCTTGCGATTACGCCTGATGGGCCTCGAGGTCCGCGGCACGCATTGCAATGGGGGGTGCTAGAATTGGCCCGCTACACTCAAGCTCCCATCATTCCAATGAGGTTCGAGTATACGCGCGCTTGGCGCATGTCGAGTTGGGATCAGTTTGCCGTGCCGCAGCCATTTACACATTTGCGTTTGGTGATGAGTTCGCCGTTGTGCGTCCCTGCAGATTTAGATGAAGCGGTTCGTGAAAAACTGGGGGCGCAATTAGCGGCGGCATTGACAGGCACCCAAACGGATCTCTAATTTCGTCAAATGCTACGATTTTTGATCGGAATTGCGGCGCTTGGATTAGGAGGCTGGTTTGTCGCTTCGCCTTATTTAACGGGTCTTAGTCTTCAAATGGCAGTTGAAGAAAGTGATCAAACACGGATCGAATCTTGTCTTGAAAAGACGGCATTACAAAAAAGCTTGGCGCGACAGCTTCAGACGCGCGCTGCACTTTTGCGTGTATCTGATCCGCGACGCCCGCTGACACAACTAATCGGCGGGCTATCAGCCACACGGACGCCCGATCAAGTAGCGGCGCTACTAGTAACGAACGAAGGATTGGAAGCGCTTTCGTCCAGTCGCACAGCTTTGCGTGGATTCGGATTGCAAGGAGCGCGACTCGAAAAGCAGCCCCGTCACGATATCGGTTTACGGTGGCAAAATTTAGAAACATTTATAGCAACGGCGACAACCAATGCACGGGATCCGGTGCAATTTGTTTTTAAAAGACGCTCTCTTTTTTCTTGGAAGCTGGCGGATATTATTCTTCCGGCTGGCCCCTAGGTTAAACTTCGAGCTGTAAGCTTACGAGTTTAGCGTAAATGCCATCTGATTTATTCATGAGCTCGGCGTGCGAGCCGATGTCGACGATCTTGCCGTGTTGTAATACGGCGATGCGATCAGCCGACCGGATGGTAGAAAGGCGATGAGCGATCACAATAACGGTTCTTTCTTGGCGAATCCGTCCAATGGCTTCTTGAATCAGGCGTTCGTTTTCTGCGTCCAGCGCGCTGGTTGCTTCATCCAGGATAAGAATAGGAGCATTTTTTAGAAGTGCCCGCGCCAGCGCAATGCGCTGTCTCTGACCTCCAGAAAGTTGGAGTCCGCGTTCTCCTAAAAGCGTATTATATTGTTCTGGAAGTTTGAGGGCAAATTCGTCGACATTCGCTGACTTTGCTGCTTGCTCGATTTGATTGGGACTGGCCTCTGGTCGGCCGTACGCGATATTTTCGGTGATAGTGCCTCCAAAGAGCATCGGCTCTTGCGGAACAATAGCAAATTGTGCTCGTACTGTTTCTAAAGGGAGTCCCTCTAGCGGGGTATTGCCTAGGAAAATTTTACCTGAGGTAGGATCATAAAAGCGCAGAAGCAGATTCATCAGCGTGCTCTTGCCGGCACCGCTTGGGCCTACGAGCGCCAACGTTTCTCCTGCTTTTATGTGAAGCGAAATGTTTTGTAGTACCGAGGCTGTGGGGCGATTGGGATAAGCAAAAGAAACATTTTCAAAAATCACTTCAGGTTCCAAAGGTTTTGGATTGGGAGTAGCTGCAGCGGCAATTGATTCGGGCGTTTCGTTTGCTAGTTCTTGAATGCGTTGAGTTGCGCCAATAGTACGTTGAAGTTGGGCGTATCCTTCTCCTAAAGAGGCCAAAGCTCCTGCAACAAACATTGTATAAAGCAGAAATTGAGTCAGTTGGCCTACTGACATTGCGCCATGCTGCATTAAATTTGCTCCGTACCCCAGGACCACGACGATCGCGCCGAATAAGACGAAAATTAAAAAAGAAATAAAGCCCGCTCGATACCGGGCTCCTCGGATTACAATTTGGACAAATCGATCCAGCTCCGTCTTATATCGCCTGCTTTCATACCTTTCATTACCAAAGGCTTTAACGGTTGGAATGCTTTGCAAAACTTCTTCCACGACCGTTGCTGTCTGAGCTAAAGAATCTTGGGCTTCTCGCGATTGGGCTCTAATTTTTGTTCCAAACAACTTGGCTGCGATCACAGCTAAGGGCACACAGGCTAACATGAGCGCGGTCAAGTAGAGGGAAGTGGTCATCAACAGTGCCAGAGATCCAAGCAGCAGCAGTAGCTGACGGGAGATGTGCGGTACTGTAATAATTAAAGTATCTTGAATTTGCGCCAAATCGGCGGCAAGGCGGTTGGCAAGCTCTCCCACGCGGCGCTTGGCAAAAAAAGACATGGGCAGTCGCACCAAGCGATCGAAAATATCCGACCTGAGCGAGGCAACGGCGCGTTCTCCGGCGCGATTGAATTGGAGGGTTTGTAAAAAAGAAAAACTCGCTTGCAGCGCGAGCGCTAAAAATAATTTGATAACGATTGAAATAATCAGGTCGGGTCTTCCAGTTTGGGTCCCCGCATCAATCAAAAGCCCTGCCAGGGCGGGGAAGGCCAATCCGAACCCGGTTGAAATAATGAGCGCCAGCCCGCCGGTGAGAACGGTTTTTTTATGAGCGCGCCAATAATGCGCTAGCCACACAACAGCCGGCCACGCAAGACGATTGAGAGGGGCTTTCGGCAGCGGCTGATCAAATGCCTGTGTGTAACGACCCATGCCGTCAACTTAGTGTCGAAAATGGCGTCGACCAGTGAAAACCATTGCCATTCCTTTTGCGTCCGCGGCTTCAATGACTTCTGAATCTCGAACGCTGCCTCCGGGCTGTATTACAGCGATCGCACCCGCTTCTGCCGCTGCTAATAGGCCATCGGAAAATGGGAAAAATGCGTCTGACGCCACAACGCTTTTTTTAAGTGAAAGCGCTGCATTTTGTGCTTTCCAGACAGCCAATCGAGAGGCGTCGATCCGCGACATTTGCCCAGCACCAATCCCCAGCGTGCGGCTATCCCGTGCGTAAACAATAGCATTGGATTTGACGTGCTTGGCAATACGCCATGCGAACATGAGATCATGCCATTCCTGTTCGGTCGGTGCTCGTTTTGTGACTACTTTCCAATCTATTCGAGCGTTAGAGGTGATGAGGGGATCTGAATTTTGGACGAGAATTTGATCAAATCCTATCGATCTGGCTTGAAACTCATTTTGCACTGTCCTGGACGCCGCTGACTTATTTTGTACCAAACGAAGATTCTTTTTAAGACGCAATCGATCCAAAGCGTCCGGATGAAATTCTGGCGCGATAATGACTTCAGAGAAGATTTCACCGATTGCTGTAGCAGTTGCCAAATCTAACGGATAATTGACCGCAATGATCCCGCCAAAGGGAGCCTGTTGATCTGTTGCAAAAGCGCGTTCCCAAGCTTCTAGCAGCGTCGCGCTCGTTCCTACGCCGCAGGGATTGGTATGTTTAAAAATGCCTACTGTGGGAGGTTGATCGGTAAATTCTTGAATTAATCCAGCGGCGGCTGCAATATCCAGCCAGTTATTATAAGAGAGCTCCTTGCCATGGAGCTGGACAAATGGTTCCCGGTTGTCAGGTGAGAGGATTTGATAGCGCGCAGCTTGTTGATGAGGATTTTCTCCATAGCGGAGGGGTTGTATGCGGTGCAAATTTAATGTTAAGTGTTCTGGCAATGAATCTGACGAGGGAACAGTCGGCGTTGGCACATTAGTATTTTTGTTCAAATAATTGGCAATAGCAGCATCGTAGCGACTGGTGATTTCAAAAGCCTTGGTCGCAAGTTCTCGTCTAAGGGCTGCGGGGACTTCTCCATTTTTATTTAATGCGTCTGCAACACGACCATAATCTCCAGAGTCAACGACAACGGTCACATGCGCATGATTTTTGGCCGCGCTACGGATCATGGCGGGCCCGCCAATATCAATCATTTCAATCGCCTGTTCGCGCGTGCAACCCGGTGATGCGATAGTTTTTTCAAACGGATATAAGTTGATGACCGTCAAATCAATTGAGCCAAAATCCTGTTCAGTCACTTGTTCGGCATGTTTGGCATCATCACGTTTCCAGAGGATGCTGCCATGGACCTTGGGGTGAAGCGTCTTGAGTCGGCCATCGAGCAATTCAGGCGCGCCTGTCCACTCCGCCACTTCAACGACTTCAATATGCGCTTCCTTCAGTAGCTGCGCCGTTCCCCCCGTTGACAAAAGAGAATAGCCGGCGGCTGCGAGCGCTTTTGCAAAATCGACCAATCCGGTTTTATCCGAGACAGAAAGAAGCGCCATTTTTTGCATGGCAGCATTTTTCTTAGGGTAGGAGGCAGCGTCCATAGGCCCGGAGATAGAACACGCTAGCGTCACGAAGAGCGCCTCTTCAATTTACTCTTGGCCTTTACGCGCTTATTGGCAGATAAAATAACCCGAATGGACTTAGCCGCCTTTTTTGATTTTTTGACGGAGGGCTTAGACTGGCGCACGAAATGAACGCGGCCGTTACCCTTAACGATTTTACCAATTTGCCAGCTTGGTGTTCGAGCCAACACTTCTTTTGCATCTTGTGGGCGGACGACGACTGCCATGCCGATGCCCATGTTGAACGTCTGATAAAGTTCTGTATCTGATAATTGGCTTAAAGAGGCCAAGAGCTGAAAGAGCGGTGGCCTCGGCCATGCGTCGATCTCCAGCGTGACCGCTGTCCCTTTTGGCAGAATCCGAGGCAAATTATCAATCAATCCTCCTCCTGTAATATGGGCAATTCCCTTGAGCGAAACTTTCTTTCGCAGCTGCTGTAGAATGGGCAGGTAATTAGTGTGGACCGCCATCAAAGCCTGACTCAGAGACTCATTAAAACCTGGAGGTTTTTGATGAAGCGCAAATTCATGCTCTTCGAATAAAAGCTTTCTCGCGAGTGTATAACCGTTGGTGTGCAGTCCGTTAGATGGCAGTCCGATAACGATGTCTCCAGCTCGAATGTCGCTGCCATCGAGAATATTTCGCCGCTCCACCACGCCGATGATCGTGCCGACTAGATCGTAATCTTCGCCGTGATAAACATCCGGCATTTGGGCGGTTTCGCCTCCGATCAACGCGCAGCCACACTCCGCGCATGCGGCGGAAAGCCCGGAGAGAATTTGCTCAAAGACTTGGGGGTTGAGTTTCGCTAAGCCCAAGTAATCCAAAAAGAAGAGCGGATCTGCACCCAGAGCAGCAATATCGTTTACACAGTGGTTTACCAGATCTCGCCCGACCGTATTATGACGGCCTGTCATCGCTGCGATTTTGAGTTTACTGCCAACGCCATCGACGCTGGAAACCAATACGGGGTCCTTATAACCAGGAAAGCGTGCGCGGAATAATCCGCCAAACCCGCCGATTTGTCCCAGCACTTCGGGGCGGCGTGTTTTTTGAACCAGCTTGCCAATCTGACGCTTTACCTGGTTGCCCAGGTCGACATCCACACCCGCTAAAGCATATGCTTTTTTAGGGTTAGAATTTTTTTTAGGCTTGGGGCGGGCATCCGGATTGAGGCGCAACATGATACGTCCAGGTAGAGTTAAAGGTTAAAACAGTGGCAATTCTTCTTCCTCGCGTACCAACGATTGGCACGCTCGGTCTCGGCGTTTTTCGAGGATCAGCTTACTGACATCCGGATCAAATGGTACGGGATAATTACCCGTGAAGCACGCCGTGCAGGATTTATTATCGGGCCTGCCGACAGCCCGAGACAAGCCTTCAATCGAAAGATAACCGATACTGTCGGCGCCCAAGTATTCGGCAATTTTCTTCAAAGACATTTGATTGGCGATCAAATCGGCAGGATCCGGAAAATCAATTCCGTAAAAACAGGCGAAGCGGTGAGGAGGGCAACTAATGCGAATGTGCACTTCTTGAGCGCCGGCTTGCCGCAGTGTTTTGACGCGGTTGCGAGAAGTGGTCCCACGCACGATAGAGTCATCGACGATAACCACCCGTTTGCCTGTAACGAGTTCGGGAATCAAATTGAGCTTAATTCGCACGTTGAGGTCGCGCACAACCTGCGAGGGCTGCAGAAAGGTCCGGCCCACGTAGTGATTGCGCACAAACGCTTGAGAGTAGGGAATGCCGGCGGCTTCGCTGTATCCCATAGCGGCATAGTTGCCTGAATCGGGGATGGGAATTACCAAATCGGCTTCTATCGGATGTTCACGGGCGAGCTCGGCCCCCATTCGGATGCGAGAGCGGCTAACATTGATGCCTTCGATTTGGCTATCGGGTCGCGCAAAATAAACATACTCAAAAATGCAAAGTGCTTGGCAGGCGGGAGGACTGAACGGTTGGAGTGACCGAACGCCGGTTTGATCGAGAATGACCAGTTCTCCTGGTTCCAAATCCCGAACAAACTCCGCGCCAATCAAATCGAAGGCGCAGGTTTCGCTTGCGAGAATCCAGGCGCTTCCCAATTTTCCCAGGGAAAGGGGGCGAAAACCGTAAGGATCTCGAACTCCGATCACTTCCTGCTCGCTGAGAATAACTAAGGAGAATGCTCCTTGAATGCGGCCAATCGCATGCACCAAGCTATTCTCTCGGTTTGCATTTAACGGCTGCGCCATGAGATGCAAAATGACTTCGCTATCGACTGTTGTTTGAAAAATGGAGCCGCGTGCTTCCAATTCTTCTCGCAGGACGTCTGCGTTTACCAGATTGCCGTTGTGAGCGACTGCAATCTGGCCGCGCGCGCAATCGACAACAATGGGTTGCGCATTTTTTAAAACGCTAGAACCAGTGGTCGAGTAACGGACGTGGCCAATCGCCCGGGTTCCGGTGAGCGATTGGAGTGTGGATTCGTTAAAGACCTGGGGGACAAGCCCCATGCCCTTATGAACGTGGAATTCGGTTCCTGCATCGTCCGCCGTAACAATTCCCGCGCTTTCCTGACCGCGGTGCTGCAAAGCGTAAAGACCGTAGTAGGTGAGCTCAGCCGCTTTAGGATGGCCATAGACGGCGAACACGCCGCATTCATCTCGTGGCTTCGGCGGCGCCGCATTTTCAACAGCCGAGAGAGAAGTCACAGCGGGAGATTTAGCTGGGCGCATTCGGGTGTCGAGGAATTTACTACAAGCCTCTGAAGAGACGTCGGAGGAAGCCTTTAAGACGCGTCTACGGCTTCCTGGTAGCGCTGTTGGATATGCTTCCAGTTAACAACGTTCCAGAAGGCTTGAAGATACTCAGTGCGGCGGTTTTGGTATTTCAAATAATAGGCATGCTCCCATACATCCACGCCTAAAATTGGGGTGGATCCCTGCGAAAGAGGGCTGTCCTGATTAAGGGTGGTTTGCAGGGCTAACTTCTTATCTTGCGTCACAACCAGCCAGGCCCAGCCGCTTCCGAAGTGTTTAGCCGCCGCATCTGTGAACGCTTTCTTAAAGCCCTCAAGTGATTCAAATTTTTTGAACAGCGCCCGACGTAGATCTTCCTGCGGCTCAGCTCCTCCGCGGTCTGCGAGTGCCAGCATGGGCCACCAGAGACTATGGTTGTAATGTCCCCCGCCAAAATTACGAACTGCAGGAGCAACCGTTTCTGGGAGTTCACTGAGATTTTTCAGCAGTTTCTCAATAGGGTACTGGGCAAGCGCTGGATGTTGTGCAATGGCTTCATTGAGCTTGGTGACATACGATCCATGATGTTGATCATGATGAAGTTGCATTGTTTTTGCATCAAAGTAGGGCTCCAACGCATCCGCCGCATAGGGCAGCGAAGGTAAAACAAATAGACCTGCTCCCTTAGCCGTTGAAGCAGGCTGGTTGGACACGGGAGTGGCAAGGCTTTGAGCAGCCGCTCCGGCAAGAGCGACACCAACAGCGGCAAGCGCAGTTGTTTGCAGGAATTCACGACGGGTAGCGGGCATGGCAATCTCCTTGTAAGGGGTGGACGGGGGCCCTTACTCTATTCCAGAATATGGCGCCCTTCAAGCAGATCATCTTCGATTGGTCTGGCACGCTGGTGGATGATTTGGGCCCTTGCGTGGAGGCGGCGAACATCCTTTTTGTTCGGTACGGACGGCCCGCGTTCTCGTTCGATGAATTTCGGGAAAAATTCTACTTCCCCTATCATGATTTTTATCGGGAGCACTTACCTGAAATTTCCATCGAAGAGCTTGAAAACTACTACAACGAGGCTTTCCAAATGCTTCAGGAAAGCATCCAACCCTTACCATTTGCCCGTGAGCTGCTCGATTTTTGTCGCGAACGTGGGATTGAGATGCATCTGCTCAGCGCCATCCATTCTGAGCATTGGCGTGTCCAGGGGTCGCGGCTAGGGCTGGCTGAGTATTTTGCGTCGGCGTGGGTGCGGCAAATGGATAAGCGAGAATCCATTCACCGAATGCTCGAAGCGCATAAACTCAATCCGCAAGACACACTTTTTGTCGGCGATACGATTCATGATATCGAAGCAGGTCATGCCGGTGGGGTGACCACTTGTGGAGTCTTAACCGGTTACGATACGCGAGCCAAGCTGGAGTCCGCCCGGCCGCACTTGCTTTTCGAAGGGTTGGAATCACTGATAGATTATCTGCGACAGTCAGAAGCCAGCCGCGTAACTGTGGAGGCTGATGCGTGATGGAGGCTCCGCTCACGTTGCTTACCTGGTTGCGGGCAAAAGATGCCGCAAACTTTGAATCTATGTGGCGCAAGCCCGAGGTGATAGCGGCTGCGGCAGGGCTGCCGCTGCGCGTGATCAATGTTCTCGAAGATCCAAAAATGGCGCCCGAGTGGATTGCGCGGGCAGATGGGCTTCTTTTAACCGGCGGCGAAGATATCGATGCATCGTTCTTGCAGCAGCCATTGTCGCTTGAAGATTATGCAAAAATAGAATCGCCCAATCTCTCGCGCGATCGTTGGGAATTTGCGACGCTTCCTATCGCATTGGCGATGGGATTGCCTGTGCTGGCAATTTGTCGTGGACTGCAAGTGCTCAATGTTGCGTTGGGTGGAACGCTTCATTTAGATGTCGCCGGGCACCAAGATCCCGAATGTAAATTTAATAACCTTCAGCTGCTTCGACACGCAAAAGGGCCCAAGCTTTTATTTGATAGCGTCAATAGCGCGCATCATCAGATTCTGGATAGCTTGGCTCCGGGATTGGAAGTGGAGTCATGGTGCGCGCCGGACGCTGTTATCGAACAAGTCCGCGGTAAGCGCGAGAGCAAACATCTCCCCGGATATTGTTTTGGAACCCAGTACCACCCGGAGCGCCATCCAGTGTTTGCTCCAATTTTTGTTGAATTTATAGCTGCTGCTGTAGCTCATCATAAAAAGCGGAAGTAGGATTTATGAGGTGGAATTTTGATCAAAGGCTTCCGCGGTTTCTGCGCCTGACGGTCCATCTTGTCATATTTTGCATGATAGGAGGATGCTCCAAAAAATCAGCGACCACGAATTCTTCGAGTTTGCCTCCTATTTCTCAAGCAGAGCGTACTACACCCGTTGTAGGGGACTGGCTGACGCGAAATCTAGAAGCCGAGCCTCAAACGCTCAATCCCGTGACAGCATCGGATGCTTATGAAAGCATGATCAATGAGGGAATTTACGAAGGCCTTATCACTCGCGATAAAGAAACGCTGCAGTTTAAGCCTCAGTTGGCCGAGTCCTTCACCATTTCCCCCGATAAGCGAGTCTATACGTTCCGACTGCGCGCGGGCGTTTTGTGGCATGACGGCCAGCCGCTAACCGTGCAGGACGTCAAATTTACGTTTGATCGCATTAAAGATCCAAAAGTGGATGCGGCTTCGCTGCGAACCTACTTTGATGAAATCAGCGGTTGTGAAATTGTGGACGCTCATACCGTTCGCTTCATCACACGCCGTCCGTATTTTAAAACGCTCGAAACGCTCGGCTTTGCGATTATCCCGCAGCATATTTTTGGCAAAGGAGAAGATTTCAACGCGCATCCCGCCGGGCGTGCGCCGATTGGAACTGGCGCCTATCGCTTCCTTCATTGGCAGACAGGACGAGAAATTGTGCTGGAGCGTAATGCTAATTATTGGGGTTTTGCTCACGGGCAGCATGCTTGGCCTACGCGCATTGTTTTTAAAATTTTGCCTGAGAGCAATGTCACGTTGCAGTTACTCAAGCGGGGGGATATTGACTGCTATGATCGAGTCAGTCCACTGCAGTGGAAGCGTCAGCTGGATGCTCCTGGAGTTGAATCGCGCATTCAGAAATTCACGTATGATTTTCCTGGCTACAATTATGTTGGCTGGAATTTGCGGCGTCCGATTTTCTTGGACGTTCGAGTCCGCAAGGCGTTGGCAATGCTGATGGATCGGGATCGCATCATTGAGCGGGTGTATTTGGGCTTGGCGCAAAAGACAACCGGCCCTTTTTTACCTCAGGATCCTTGTTATAATAAGGATGTCGCTGCGATTCCCTTCGATCCTGTTGCAGCTCGAGCGCTTTTGGATCAAGCGGGTTGGCGTGACACCAATGGCGATGGTGTCCGCGATCGAGATGGCCATCCTTTCGCGTTTGATTATCTGATCCCCGCAGGGAGTGATCGGGCAGAACAAATCGGTCTTATTTTTCAAGAAGAGCTTGCCCGGTCGGGCATTCGACTACGCATCGCAAAACTCGAATGGGCCGTTTTTCTCAAGCGCATGAAACGATGGGAGTTTGATGCTGTCGCGCTCAGTTGGGCGTTGTCGCTAGATATGGATCCGTACCAAATCTGGCACGGTTCGCAGGCCAAATTAACGGACAGCTCAAATTCAATTGGATATGCCAATCCAGAAGCAGACCGATTGATGGAAGCCGCGCGTGGAGAATTTAATTCTGTTCGTCGTTATGCGCTCTATCGACAGTTGCATGCGATCATTGCTGCAGATGCGCCGGTTATTTTTCTCACGGTGCCAAAAGCTTTGTTGGCCGTGAACGCGCGATGGCAGAACATCCAGCTTTATCCCGTGCGACCCAGCTATGACGTAAGCGAATGGTTTGTTCCGGCTGGGTGGAGAAAGTATCCTTGAGAGCGTGGAGATTAGATCGCGGTTTTAATTCCAGTTTTTTCATGACAACTTATCTAGTCCGGCGGCTCTTTTGGATGATTCCGACACTGCTGGGAATTAGTCTGATTACTTTTCTGGTGGTACAGCTCGCGCCCGGCGATCCCATTTCCTTGCGAGGTCGAGGGTTGGATGAAACGCAGCATGCGCAATCCGCCGAAGCGCTCACTGCGCTACGTCAGCGTTATCAGCTCGATCGACCCGTATGGGATCGATATGTTCAGTGGCTTGGGCGACTGACAACATTTGATTTTGGAGTCTCCTATGTCGATTCCAGGCCGGTGCTTAAAAAAATAATGGAACGGCTTCCTGTTTCACTGCAATTGTCCGTTACTTCCATTTTGATTGCCTACTTAATCGCGGTGCCAGTTGGTGTTTTTTCGGCGGCCCGACGTGATGGCGCGTTTGATCGTGGGGCGGGGTTGGCGCTTTTTATGCTCTATTCTTTACCAAGTTTTTGGGTGGCGCTCCTGCTCATTCTTTTTTTTGGCGGCGGAGATTTTTTAAACTGGTTCCCCATCTACGGCCTGCAAAGTGCGGGAGCCGATGCTTGGCCCTGGTGGCGCCAGGCGATCGATCGTGGGTGGCATTTAGTGCTGCCCATTTTTTGTCTGACGTATGCAAGCTTGGCTGGTCTTTCGCGCTACATGCGCAGTGCAATGCTCGAGACGCTCTCGCAAGATTACATCCGCACAGCGCGCGCCAAAGGACTTCGGGAATTTTCCGTAGTGATCGGGCATGGATTGCGTAACGCGCTGATCCCGCTGCTGACGCTCTTGGCGTTTCAACTGCCGGCGCTTTTGGGCGGAAGCGTGATTATTGAAAGCATTTTCGCGATTCCCGGCATGGGAGCGTTGGCGTTCGATTCAATTCTGGCGCGGGATTACCCGGTTATTCTTGGTATTTTTACACTGACGAGCTTGCTCACGCTCATTGGATTTCTTTTGGCAGATATTTTATACACAGTGGCAGATCCTCGGATTCGTTACCGGTAGTTTTTATTTTTTTGCATGAACTCTTTGTCATCGTCCTATCGCGTAGAACGTATTTTCGACCAAAATCTTTGGGTTCGCTGGGGTTGGCGCGTAATTATAGCGCTTTTCCTGTTGTCGGCTGCGGCGCCTCTTTTGGCTAATGATAAACCACTGCTTTGGATCGATGCATCCGGCGTACTTTTTGCGCCGGCACTCCGCTCGCTTACCTCTATTGAGTGGCGTTTTTTAATTTACGTTCCATTGGCATTTTTGATTTGGCGGTATCGATTTGTTCCAAAATTTCGCATCGGAGTTATCGTAATAATTTTTGTAATCCTAGGAGTTGAAATTCGATGCGCTGCTCAATCCGATTTTTTAGATACAATCGATTATGAGGCGGCGCCTTCTCAGCTTAAAATTTTACCGCCTATTCCTTTTGGGCCGTATCAACAAGCAGCGGAATCGTATCTTCCTCCTTCTCAGCTACATTGGATGGGAACGGATGGTTTGGGACGAGATTTGGCTAGCCGGCTTTTGCACGCAGGCCGTGTTTCGCTCTCCGTTGGTTTTGTTGCGGCAGCAATTAGCGTTACCCTCGGCACGTTGATAGGAGCAGTGGCCGGATATTGGGGGGGTCGGGTCGATTGGATGCTTTCGCGCGTGGTGGAAGTCATGGAATGCTTCCCAACGTTTTTTCTCATTCTTACCGTTATTGCACTGATGCAGCCCAGTCTATTTATTCTGATGGCAATTATTGGACTGACCGGATGGACCGGAGTTGCGCGCCTGGTTCGTGGAGAAGCGCTGCGATTGACGGCTGAGCCTTTTATTCTCGCGGCTCGAGTCACAGGTGCGGGAGACGCACGCATCATCCTCCGTCATTTGTTACCCAATACGCTGGGACCCATCGTCGTCAGCGCGACGTTCGGGGTTGCATCGGCAATTCTAATCGAATCGTCCCTGAGTTTTCTGGGTCTCGGGGTTCCGCCACCGGTGCCGACGTGGGGTGGGCTGCTAGCCGAAGCACGCAAAGCAATCGATTTTGCTTGGTGGCAGGCGGCATTTCCCGGAATGGCGATTTTCGTCACGATCACCGCTTACAACCTTGTCGGTGATGGTTTACGCGATGCGTTTGATCCTAAAAACAATCGAAGATAAACTAATAATGAAACTTAAATCCGAAAATATCGGCGGCATCCTCAGCTTCATTGGCAGCTTGATCCCTATTCTTGCCGGAGATGTGCACAGCGTCGTGGCGGCGCTGCTTTTCTTTTTTGCCGAAGTGATGTTTATGCGCAAGGGCCATACCACGGCAGGTTATTCCCTCGGGGCCCTGGGATTTGCAGGCGGTGATTATGTGCTGGCGGCAGCAACAACGCTGGGCGACAACACCAGCTTGCGCATTGTGTTGGTGCTGATGGCAGTTTCTTGGACCGTCGGCGTGCTGCGCTGGCCGTTGGAAAAAATTTCCCAATGCTTTCAGCAGGATAAAATATCTAAGCGCCTGAAGCGCGCGGCTGATCTCATTCAGCCTCTCGTGGGAGTTTCCAATGTCGTGATGAAGCTTTCTGGAGTCGTGACGGCTGCGCTAGGAGGCAATTTTCTGATACTCATTGCGACTAGTCTGTGGGCTATGGCGGATGTGCTTTGCGGACGGTTGCAGGATTATGCCCTGTCGATGGTGCGTACCTTGCGCGGCAATCGGTCGACGTCAGTTGAGTAATTCGACAGCGCGCCATAAATACCACGACGCGACGGAGCGATAAGGGCTCCAGCGTTTTCCATACGTAAGCAGTTCTTTAGGCGTTGGCAGCTGCTTTTTTTTGTAAGCCAGCATGAAGCCTTTGCGTAGGCCGTAGTCGCCTTCCGCGAGCACATCCGGCCGGCCGAGACGGAAGACCAGCAGCATTTGTGCCGTCCACCGTCCAATACCGCGCAGCTCGATGAGCTCTTCGATAATCGCTTCATCCGTCATCCGGGACATGCGCCGCGCGTTGGGAAGTTTGCCGCCAACGGATGCTTCCGCCAGGCCGCGAATAGCTGCGAGCTTTGACGCGGAAAGGCCGCAAGCACGTAAATGCGCGGGTTTTATACCTAAGATTTTTTTCGCTGCCTCCGCATGCGGTACGGCGAGCATTTTCATCACCCGGCCCAAGATTGCCGCAGCTGCTTTCCCATGCAGTTGTTGGTAGACAACCGCGCGCACTAGATATAAATCGATCGGCAAATCTTTCCGGGCCTTTAATTCGCATGGGCCGACACGGGTGATCAGTTTGGCCAATGTCGGATCAGATTTTCGTAAATAACGAAGAGCGGCCGCGTGCATATATTCTATAGCGGTTAGCCTTTCGTCGATTGTGGATTGGAAAATTCAATCACACCGCCGTTTTGTGCCGTTGCGACGTCGACGGAGCCCACGGATGCTCCGCATTCGCGCAACAATTCCGCCAGGGCGCCGAGTACTGTTCGCAGCGCATCGTGACGATCAATGCTCACGGCTTCGCTCATAAAAAGGGCGCGGGTTGTTTCTGGGGTTAAACAAGTGCGAGCGGAGTCGCGATGATTGAAGCTCCAACACAGGACTTCGTTATTGCATGCATATACGATCACACGATCGGTGACGGGCATTTGATCGGCGCCAGCGCCCAGAGGTTCAAAGCGATCTGTTTCCGGTTGCCCGGGCCGCAGCATAATTTGTCCGTCTCTAATGCGATCGAGATCCGTCGCTCCTAAAGGGGCTAAATATTTTGCAGAAAGCGCGCAGTAAGCGTCCACGACGGGTAGCGGTGTTTGAATCGGTTTTCCGCCAAGGAGGCGCCGGATCACTTGTTCATGTGAGCTGCGAGTGCTCGAAGGCTTGAGCCCGCAGGCTGCATACGCCTGACGCCAGGGGGCAATGGCAGGATGTTGTGGAATGGCTTCAGCGGTTGGAAATTCCTGCTCAAGGCCGCTTCGCGCTTCTTGCCACAGTGCATTGATTCGATCAGAAGTGAGGGCAGAGACTACCGTCTGCAGATTTTCCACAATAAAACCGCCTGCTGCACATTCGGGAAATCGTTCCAATGTTTCAGGTGCGATTGCAAAATGAACCGAAGAAGACATAACAAAAAATCCACATGATTTTCGGAGCGACAGGATTTGAACCTGCGACGTCTTGGTCCCAAACCAAGTGCTCTACCAGGCTGAGCTACGCTCCGTTAAAACCGTCGTTGTCAAACGATGCCCCAGCATGGCAGTGGCGGCAATCCGATTTAATCTGGGCGACGTGCCGAGAGAATAACCGTTCGGCCAAGCAGTACATCGAGTGAATTGACTGCGTTGACGAGTTTTTCATTTCCGGCATTGATTGCTTTTCTGCGGCCGCAACGCTGGCGCCATTTCCACCAAGCGGCAGAAATCCAAATAGGGAGCCACAAAAAAGCAAGCGATGGAATGCTGCCGCGCTGCCATTTGTCGATTGAGATGCGGACGTCTTCCAGTCCGGCAACATAAGCTGCGTGTCCAAAGTAAAATGCGCCCAACGGGTTGATATGGCCTGAAAGTGACTCGCGCAGGCCACCCTCGACAGGCATGGGACCAAAAAGATGTGCAAATCCGCAGACCAGATAACCGAGGCGTGATCGTATGTTAAGAATATTGGGAGTGGAGAAAATGGCCCGTCCACCCGGTTTGAGGATCCGTCGCACTTCACGCAACAGCTCAAAGTGATTTTCCAAGTGCTCGGCAACTTCGGTGCAGGTGATTAGATCGAAAGAGGCATCTGGATAGGGAAGCGGTTCATGATTTAAATCCGCAATATCAACTTGCTGATCAGGAATTCGCATCAACTCTTTGGTGTAATCGCACGCCGCCGTTTGGACGCCGTAATGCTCTCGCAGTCTTCGGATCAGCGCGCCGTCGCCGGGGCCGATATCCAAGACGCGTGCGTCGGCAGCAAGGCCGCCAGTAGTGTCAATGGCGCGCAATACTGCGCGTCGAATTTTTTCTGTCGCCATAAAGTGAGATATTTTTACAAAAGTCCGCGTTTGTGCAAATCCCGACGATTGCCGTCGGCCGAACGATGCACCATCGCCACCATGAGCTTGAGGAGGCTCACCTCCCAGCCTGCCTCGATGCCCGACATAACCGAAGCAAAGGGGTTGTCCAATTCACGAACTTCGTGCGCGACGCGTTCGAGCACAGTTTCCATCGGCTCATGAACGTCGTAACACGAGAGATCTTGTTTGCGCATCCGAAAGCCATACTGCAAAAACTTGTACTCTTCCCCTTCCAGCGCACGCGCGTAATCCTCCGCTTCAGAACCGAAGCCATCCAGCATCAGTTTAGAAAAATTCAACGGAGTGACCACCTGCGGCCGTTCAGCGTGAATTTCTCCCTCGCGAACGCGAGTAAGACGGGCCTGATCCATATCCTGAGTCACCAAATAATAATGCAGCATTGACGCATTAAAAGTAGCCAATCGTCGTTGTGGTGGAACGACGATGCGGGTGTTCTCGGCCGCGTATTCAAAATCGTCTGGGGAAAGCATGAGGAAACCAGCTGTCTGGCGACAATACGTCAAAACCCCCTTGTGTCCAGAGCGTCCAACAAAAACAAAAAAATGACTCGAGGTTTAGCGCTTGTTTTCAAGCGTAAAACTTTTCAGTAGCGGCCAATGCCGGGCGGCGGCCCATACAACCCCCAGCGTTATAAATCCTCCCAGAGTCACCGAGGCCACCGCTCCCAACCAGCTTGCCACTAAGCCAGATTCAAAAGCACCGAGCTCGTTGGATGTGCCGACGAAGAGCGCTTGTACTGAAGCGACTCGTCCACGCATCCGGTCGGGGGTTTGTCCTTGGATGACCGATTGCCGAATGACGACGCTTAAATTATCTGCTGCGCCGCAAACAAGCAGCATTGCCATGGAAAACCAAAACCATTTTGAAATTCCAAATAAAATAATGGCAGCACCAAACACTGCAACTGCCGTCAGAAGTGTTCGGCCGAGGCGGCGTATAGGTGCGCGATGTGCGAGTATTAATGCGCAGGTGACCGATCCTATGGGAATTGCCGATTGAAGCAGTCCTAATCCTTGCGGGCCACAATGGAGAATGTCCTTTGCGTAAATGGGCAAAAGCGCCGAAGCACCTCCAAAGAGTGCCGCAAATAAATCCAGTGTCATCATCGAAAGGAGAGTTTCTCGTCGCCAGACGTAGCGCCACCCCAGTGCGAGTCGGCCCCAAGAAAATTTAGATGACCGTGCTCGCTTTTGTTCAACGTGAATGCCAGAGAGCAAAATGAAAGAGGCAAACATTAAGATGGCATACCCCGCATAAACAAAAGCTGCGCGATGCGTGGCGGCCAGCGCCCAGCCACCGATCATGGGGCCGATAATCGATGCGAAATGAAATACGCTACTATTCCACGTGATCGCATGCATGAGCTGAGAGCGTGGGACCAAAAGCGGCACCAGCGAGGTCGCCGCGGGCCACACGAACGCGCGCGCTGCTCCAATGATTAAAAGCGTCACATACATCCAAGTCACAGAGGCATGCCACCAAGAAATTCCCATTAAAATAACTCCTGCGATTGCAGCAACTCCGCGTCCGCGTTGAATCAGCTTTATGCGATTGGCGTGATCGGCCAAATGCCCAGCCGGCAGAAGTAGCGCGATCAGCGGCAGAATTTGTGTCAACCCAACCAAGCCCAGTGCGAGCGCGGAATGCGTCCGTTCATAAAGCTCCCACCCAATCGCCACCATCAGTGCCTGCATGGCCATTGTGGAGAGCAGTTGTGCGCACAAAACGCGGGCTAAAACGGGCCGCTTTAGAATCGCATAGGGGTGATTGGCCAAATCCGGCGGCGGCGTTTCTACAGGCGCATCGAGCGGTTCTGGAGTGAGCATGAGCAAAGAGAGAGAAGGGGCACCCTAGAAGGAGCCTTTCTTGTGGGCAAGAGCCATGGCGGAGTTTCTTTAATGGAAACTACCTCCGCTTGCGTTTCAGTCCTAACCGGCGCAAACTAAAGAATAGGATACGAACGATGAAAGATTCTTCCCGCTCCGCTGCTCGTATTACGGCAGCCGCTCGTTGGACCGGCGATTTGGCTATTGCCGGAAATGTTGAAATCACCGGCAGCTTTCTTGGTCAGTTGCAGGTAGATGGCGAATTGGCAGTGCGAGCGGGCGCAACGATCGAGGGCCCCGTTCAGGCGCGTGCGCTTATTTTCGAAGAAGGAGCGCAAATGCGCGGGCCTCTCGCTATCGGTTCCAATGACGGTGCTAGCAGCAAATCTAAAAAAGGTGCGCCGCTCTGGCCGAGTTGGCGTTCGTCATCATGATCGAAGTCACGTGTCCGCATTGTCAGCACAAGCAGCGCGAAGCAGAGGGCGCAATCTCTACGTATTGCCGTGCTTGTGCTCATTATTTTCTCATTGGTGAGAAGCCCAAGCGCGCGGTTGTTCGCCTGCCAAAGCAAACTCGGGTCGCGCGGTGTTTCCATTGTCGCCGTGATAATCGGATCGCTCCGTCTGCGCTTTCAAGTCAATGCCCGCATTGCAGTGCCTACATTGATTTGCGGGACCATAAAATTTCTGGCACTAGCACTGAGGCGCTGCAAACCCACGGCGCGCTTCACTTTTTGCCGGGCTGTCATCACCACGGTTTTTTGGTCGAAGCGAGCCGCGTGACGATTGCAGGCCTAGTTGAAGCTCCCGTTGCCGCGTTGGAAGAGCTGACATTTGAGCGCCAAGGAATTCTGCGCGGCGCCGCTGAAACGAGTCGTCTTCAAGTCGCAGCGCAATCCCAGGCGCGTGCTTCTGAAATCGTTGCAGAGGTAGTGGAAATTTATGGGCAGCTCGAAATGCGACGGCTCGAAGTACGCAAGCAATTGCATGTGTACGCGGGCGGCCGGATTCGCGCGGAAGTATTAGTGGTTCCCACAGCTATTGTGGAATTCGGCGCTGAGCTCGTGGGAGAATTTTCGACAAACGTTCCAGCTCCCCTCGAGCGGACGTTCGGGGCGTTTGCTCAGAGGCCTTCCAAGACAACTGTCGCAATTCCTAAACCCAGCTCTTCTTCATGAAAGCCGGTTCTCGTATCGTCATTCTGCATGGCACAGAAGGCCACCCAGAAGAAAATTGGTTCCCGTGGCTCAAGGCTCAAGCCGAAGCAGTTGGGATCGAGACGCTCGTCCCGCGGCTTCCAACTCCGGAAGGGCAAACTCCTGCGCGATGGCGGAGCGTGTTTGAGCAAACTATTGGTATTCTTCGTCGGGAAGATATTTTAGTCGGCCATAGCGCGGGAGCGACGTTTGCGCTTCATTTACTGGAAACAGCCCCTCATTCGGTGTGTGCGTCCTTCTTCGTTGCCGGCTTTGCACGCAGCCTCAACCTCCGGAATCGGCCGGAAGTTCTTGCGCGCAATCCGGCCGCCGCTTCGTGGGATGCGCTCCTTGATCCCTTCGCTGAGCACCCGTTCAACTGGTCCACGATTCGTCGTAATGCCGGCCAAGTTGCGGTGTACGCTGGCGATGATGATCTTTATGTTCCGCTCCAGTATGCGCAGGAACTTGCTGCGCATCTCAAAAGTCCCTTGCGCATCATTCCCGGTGGTGGGCACTTGAGCGATTCGTTCGGTTTTGTTGAATTTCCACAACTGTGGAAAGAGGTGCAGGAGATTTTGGGCCCTAAAGGATTCGAACCTTTGGCCTCCTGATCCGTAGTCAGGCGCTCTAATCCGCTGAGCTAAGGGCCCGCAAAGCTGGAAGGTCCGACACGGAGGACAGACGCCAGAATCGCTAAAGGGACGTTTCTATCCTTTGAACTGCGGCGGCGCAAGCAATTCCGGCAGCTTCGGTTCTCACATTCCTTTTCATAGCTTGCGCAAGCGCGCTTGTCGTTTCATAACAAGCGCTGAATGAGTGGCTTAATCGATTTGGCACGAGCGATTGATACGCATGTTTTTTATTGGATCAACGTCGCCTTGGCTCATCCGTGGCTCGATTGGCTTCTGCCGCGCATCGCAGATTTTGGCCCCGTGCGGCTGGCATTGGGGATTTTTGCTGCTGCGCTTTTAATTTGGGGCAAGGCCGGAGCCAAAGCCGCAGTGATTGCAATAGCAGTTTCGGTTCTCTTGATCGATCGCGGTGCTTGCCGATGGATTAAATATGAGACGGCCCGCCCGCGTCCGTATCAACAACTCTCTGGCATCTGGCATCGCACGCCGAGTGGCATGAAAGAAACAACGCTGCAGACGATCGCCGCCGCTGCGCGGGAGCCCCGCCGGTCGCTTCCTTCTTCTCATGCGGCTAATACGATGGCCATCGCGTGTGTTGCTTGGGCGGCATGGGGGCGGCGGGCGTGGTTGCTTTTCGTTCTTTCTTTCCTCGTCGGTTGGTCGCGGGTTTACTGCGGCGTGCACTATCCGGCCGATGTTCTCATTGGTTGGATGTTAGGCGCGGCTATCGCCGGATTTGTCGTTATTGGGACGGAACGGTTGTGGAGCCGCTGGGGTAAACTTTGCGCGCCGCGCGCGCATGCAAGCGCTCCGCATCTTTTCAAGAAAAACAAAGCAGTTACATGAAATCGATGACTTCCTGGGCCAGTCAACTTACGACAAGCCTGCGTACGCATCCGGCGCTCTGGGCGGCGCTGTTTCTGCTCGTGCTGACAGCATTTCGATTCGCCTATTGTACGCACCTAGATCTTTTACCCGACGAAGCTTACTACCGTTTGTGGTCCAAGCATTTGGATGCGGCCTACTACAGCAAAGGCCCGGGCGTTGCGTGGACGATTGCTTTTGGCCGCTGGGTCGCGGGCGATACGGTTTTTGGCGTGCGCTGGCTCTCGGCGATTTTAGCGGCTGGAACGGTGTGGCAGCTCTTTTTATTGGCGCGCCGCTTATTTGATGAGCGGACGGCGCTCTGGTGCGTGGGTTTGGCGGCGATTGTTCCGCTGATGGCGATCGGATCGCTCATCATGACGATCGACCCGTTGAGCGTCTTTTTTTGGACGACTGCCGCCTGGCTTTTTTGGCAGGCGCATGAGCGCGAGCGCGGCACAAAAGCGTTCCGGGCGCGCGATTGGATCTTAGTCGGTCTGGCCGTTGGGCTCGGCTTCCTGGCCAAGTTCGTCAACGTTCTGCAACTAGCCAGCTTCCTGCTTTTCTGGCTTCTTTTGCCGCGTACTGCCCCCGAGCACGCTTTCTGGAAAAGCCGCCGCTTTGGACTCATTGTCACATTCTTCGCGCTTTGCACTCTGCCGATTCTTTGGTGGAACGCGCATCATGGATGGGTTACCGCTACGCATCTGCAAGAGCGCGGGGCGCTCGATCGTGCGTGGCAATTGCGTCCGGGCGCCTTTCTGGAATTTGTCGGCATGCAAGCGGTGGCGTATGGACCGGCGATTTTTGTTGGAGTGTTGATAGCAGTAATTGTTGCGGGTCGGGAGTATCTGCACGCGCGCCGACGATCCGCTTCCGTCATAAAAATCCCCCTGTTCAATGAAGCGTCTCTCTATGCGCTCGCACTTTTCTTGCCGACGTTCCTTTTTTATTCCGTGCTCGCGCTCAACGACCAGGGGGAGGCGAATTGGACTGCGACCGCGTACGTGGGCGGGCTTCTGTTGATGGTCCGTTTTTGGAAAAGCGTGGCCCAGCGCGGCGTTGCGTGGCGTCGCGTGGTGGTTGCGGGATTATTGCTCACGCTCGCACAGACCATCGTTCTCCACGAAACGTCCTGGCTGCATTTGCCTCCCAAGCTAGATCCTTTCACGCGCGTTCGCACGGGGCGACCACTGGCAGAGTGGGTGGAACGCCACCGGGCTGCAGATCCAACGGCGCCGGTGCTCGCGAATCGGTATCAATGGGCCAGCGTGCTCGCGTTTTATCTGCCGGATCGTCCAATAACGTACGTTCCGCCAGCGCGCGCGGTTAAAAACCAGTTCGCGTTTTGGCCCAAGTATCGGGTCGCGCCCAATGGCGCAGCATTTTTTGTAACCGATCAGCCGGATGAACCGCCGCCTGATTCAGTTTTTGCGGAATTCGAGAAGGTGGAACACCTCGACACGTGGACTAATTCGTACAGAGGCTACGAGATCAAACGTTTCGCCCTTTACCGGCTTAGTGGCCCACGGTTTGAGCAGCGGTAAATGCCGCGCGTAAATCCGCTTAAAGCGTCAAGCTCTGTCCGGGCGGAGGAACGATCACTTGCATCTTCGGTCGTGCTTGGGCGAGGGATTCTTGAAACCACGCAATGGCCGCCGTGTCTCCGTGGACCAAAATACAGACGCGCGGATCCACACGTAGAATATAGGCTAGCAAATCTTCCCGTTGCGCGTGCGAAGTAAAATCGAACGACTCAATGTCGCAGCGAATCGGATATTCCTCGGCATCTTCCCGGTCTTGTAGCCGGACGCGGCCGCCACGACCCGCCGCCTTCAAACGGCCCGCCGGTGACTCGGGATCGCTGTACCCGACAAAAAAGATGCTATGGCGCTCATCCGCCAAGAACGCAGGCGCAAAAACGTTCGAGAGCGTCTTCTCAGTCATCATGCCCGAGGAGACCAAATACAGATGGCCTTTTTTGGGCCGGGCTCGTTGAACGGTGCGCCCGTCCATCACATTGGGCCGGATATGCTCGAGCAGCTGAAGGTTGGGGTGCTGGCGGTTAGTGCGCGTTGCGAGCTTGTCATAGATTTCACAAAACGCCCGGCCCAGTCCACCGATTGCCATCGGCGTTTGCGGAAGTGCGCGCTGTTTTTGCGCGAGATGGAGGAGGGCCAAAATCTCCTGCGTTTTGCCCAGCGCAAAGATCGGCAGCATCACGGCCCCGCCTCGATCGAACGTTTGGCGAATTGCTTCAAAAAGCCGGGCTACCTCGTAACTGCGATTAGCCGCAGGTCCCGCCGCGTGCGCGCCACGGGTCGTTTCGATGATCAATGTATCAATTCCGGTTGTCGGAAATTTCGCCCCCCGCACCAGGGTTTGATCCTGAAAGGAGACATCGCCCGTGTAAAAAATGCCGCGCCCGCGGTGGCGGATCATTACGCCGGCCGCGCCCAGCAGGTGGCCGGCTTCATGCAGGGTAAAGGAGAGCGGTGCTCGTTTCGGATCCATGCGCTCATCCAAACTCCACGGCTTTTCAAAGCGGCACATAAACCAACGATCAACGAGCGCATCCAGCTCTCGGTGCGTGTACAGCGGATACTCTTGAATGCGTTTTTCAGTCCGTTGCTTGGTCATGACTTGAACCGAATTATGCAAAAGCGGTTGTCCCAAATGCCATGTGGCCTCGCTCATAAACACGGGCCGGCTCTCTCCCATCGCACGCATGGCAAGGGGCAGCGCGCCGATATGATCGTGGTGTGGATGTGAGAGGATCAGGGCGTCAGCGGGATGATCGGCTAAAAATCCCAACTGCGGCAGCGCTTGTTTGCCTTCAAATTTCGGATGCATGCCGGCATCCAGCAGGATGCTGCCGTCTTTGCCGAAATCGAGATGGTAGCAGTTAGCGCCGATTTCATTCCCGCGCGTTAAGTTAGTAAAAATCATAAAAATCCCGTTTAAACAAAAGTGGGCGGCACGTTACGCGCAAACACAGGTCCTGACCAGCATCGAAACAGAAGGAGCTTCTACGTGTTTGAATCCGCTTGCGCAGGTGCGTCGTTCTTAAGCAGAGTAAACGGCGATGAATTCTAAAATCGGCCTCCTGTTCTCTGGCCAAGGCGCGCAAGCCGTTGGTATGGGTAAAGACTTGTACGAGAAGAGCGCCGCTGCGCGCGCGCTCTATGATCAGGCGGATGCAATTCTGGGCTGGCCGCTTTCCCAATACGGTTTTGAAGGGCCGGCAGAAAAACTGACCGATACTTCCGTCTGTCAACCGGCGCTGTACGTCCACGGCCTCGCGCTTCTGGCAGTCGTAAGGGCGGCGCGTCCAGAACTTGCGTGGCAAGGATGCGCCGGTCTTTCCCTCGGGGAATACACGGCGCACGCGGCAGCCGGCACGTTCGACTTTGCCACGGGCTTGCGCTTGGTCGCGGAGCGCGGACGTCTCATGCAGGAAGCATGCGAAAAAAGCAGTGGCGCGATGATTTCACTTTTGGGTGCGGATGTCGCGACAGCGCAAACAGTCGCAGCAGAAGCGGACTGGGATGTCGCCAATGTCAATTCACCCGGCCAGGTCGTGGTCGCGGGAATCAAGGAGAATGCAGCCAAAGTGATCGAGTCCGCTAAAGCGCACGGCATCAAGCGCGCCGTGCCGCTCAACGTGGCGGGGGCGTACCACTCCCGGCTGATGGAGTCCGCCAAAGCGGGCTTGGTTCCACATTTGAACGCAGCGCAACTTGTTTCTCCTCAACAACCCGTCTGGGCTAATGTCGATGGCAAGCTGGCGAGCGATCCTGCTGCCATTCGTGAAAAATTGGCCGCGCAGGTATGTGGCACGGTTCAGTGGCAGGCATGCATTGAAGCGATGGTGGCTGCGGGGATCGAACGCTTCCTCGAGCTTGGCCCTAGCGGAGTCCTGGCGGGCCTTGTCAAACGGATCAGCCCTGGTGTTCCGTGCGCCTCATTAGGAACTTGGGCTGAGTGCGAAGCCTTCGCGTCGGCAGATCTCGCTTCCCAGCCAGCGGGCGCGTCTTCTTAAGTCCGTTTTCGCTTCCGAAAAACTACGGCAGCAACATCTCGATGGAGTCGGTTCCGTCGGCAGGCGAGGCAATCCGCGAACCATCGAAGAAGATCTGCACCGCACCCGGGTTCTGTAAGCGAATCTGAAATGCGGTTGATTTAAATTCTTTCCATTCTCCTTTTTGCATTTTGCCTTCGAAGAGAACGCTCTTGAGGTCTTCGCCTAAAATTCGGACCGAAGCTTCATCCAGCGCTTCCAGTCGTAGCAGGTGAAGCCCTTCGTTTTCCGCAGAGACTGGCTCGGCAACGGGGGCCGTTTGTTCTTGCTCGGCCTGCACGCGCGCTTGGCGGGCTTCTTCTTCCTGCTGCTGGCGTGCCGCTTTTGCAGCGGCCTCTTCCGAGACGGCGCGCGCGACCGGAACATTTGTCGAGTTTTGGGATGCAGCGGCCGCTGCGGCTTCGGGAGTGGCATCCGCTCGTTTCCAGACGCCGGAGCGCCCAACCCGAACGGCGAGCACTACCAACATCAGCGCCATCAACGCTCCGATGCTAACAACCGCCGTCATACCCCATCTTCGCGCAATCAGACGGGCAGTGAGCGGTGCGCGCTCCGGGCGATAGCCAACCACAGGCACCTCTTCATACTCTTGTTCGAAAGTACTGACGCCCGTGTCTGCCCCGCCGCCGCGTTGTGCTTCCAGGCGATCGAGTAACGCGTCGGCATCCAAATCGAGCTGACGACTGCAGAGCCGGACGCTGCTGCGGACATAAACCCAGCCGCCAAAGCGGCGATAGTCATCCGCTTCCAGGTCCCGGATTTGATCCGGGCGGAGTCGGATTCGTTTAGCGAAATATTCTACCGTCCAGCCGCGGGCCTCGCGCGCCTGGCGCAAATCCCACCCCACCGTCGGCTCATCGGGCGCTGTATCGGAAGAAAAAGTAGGCATAGGGAGATTTCAGAACCGCTTTAGACGGGCAGGTCCGCTTCAACACCGAACCGCGGGGCGCTAATGCCGCCGCAAGGAGGGCGCCGCGTCAAGTTTTTCCTGCATTGTTTGGGGGCGGCGATGCAGCAAGAACCTTCAGCGCGCGCGCCCGGTCTCGCTCCAACTGAAGGTGCAGTGCATCCGCATCGGCAAATTTTGTCTCCGCGCGCAGCCAATGCCAATTATCAAGCAGCAAGACTTTGCCAGTTAGCGATTCTCCCTCATAGCCAATGAGATGGGCTTCAAGCGTCAGCGCGCCTTCCGTCTCAAACGTCGGCCGACGGCCCAGGTTGGCCATTGCCGGCCACGTTTGTCCGCCAACATGCGCATGCGTGGCGTAGACTCCTGCGGGTGGCAGGAGCTGTTCGGTGTGTTCTAAGTTCGCCGTCGGAAAACCCAGCTCCCGGCCCCGATGATGTCCCGGCACGACGGTCGCTTCCACTCCGTACGACCGGCCCAGCAGTTTTTGCGCGAGTGCAAAATCTCCTTCTCGAACTGCCCGCCGGATCCGGCTCGAGCTGACGATCTCGCCTTCACGCGCCACGGACCGGACAATCTCCACCACCAAGCCGTGCTGTGCGGTGAGCGCTTTGAGTGTCTCGGTTGTGCCAGCCCGTCCTCGGCCAAATGCCCACCGCTCCCCGACAGTGATGGAACGCAATGCCGGGAAGATTCGCAACAAGGTGGCAAAAAATTCTTCGGGCGTCAGCACACGCACGTGAGCATCAAAGCGCAGAACGATGATCTGCCCGATTCCCGCCGCCTCCAAAAGTTCCGCCTTTTCCTCGGGCGTTGTGAGCCGCTCCGGCGCGCGCGCCGGATCAATCACCATCAGGGGATGCGGCTCAAAAGTCAGGAGCGCCGCTGCCTCTGGGCTGCCGGCCTGCTCCAGCACCGATTGTACGATTGCCTGGTGGCCGACGTGCACGCCGTCAAACATCCCAATTCCCAGCGCGCGAACGGCGGGCAGCGGCTTGAGTTCTTCCAGCGCTGTTGGAGTCATAACTCGGGCGGCCTTGGGTGAGGCGTAAGATTTTTGGAGGTTAAGAGAAAGAAAGCGAGCTTGAACAACGGAGCCTATTGTTTTCGCAGGCGGGAAATCTCCGGCAGCGTTAGCACGTACGGGCGCAGCTCCGTGGCGGAAGAAAGGGCCTGCAACGCCTCCCATCCGATAGCCTTTTCTAGGCTGAAGTTTCCGCTCTTGAGTCGTATCAGCTCGATCAAATGAGCGCCGCAACCCAGGTCCTGGCCGATGTCATGGCAGTAGGTGCGAACATAAAACCCTTTTGTGCAATAAATTCGAAAGCGCAGGAGAGGACTGTTCCAATCTAAAACCTCGTACCGGTCAATGCGCACGCGGCGGGGTTCGCGCTCAATCGTTTTGCCAGCGCGGGCGAGTTTGTAGAGGGGCACACCGTCTTTTTTGAGCGCCGAGACCATCGGCGGCGTTTGGTAAAACTCTCCCTGATACTTCGCCATCGCACGCTCCAGATCCGCGCGCTCGAAAGCGGGCACCGGTTTTTCTTCCAACACTTTTCCATCCGCATCTTGGGAGTCGGTCGTCGCTCCCAACTTCATCACGCCTTCGTAAACTTTGTCTTCCGCCATGAGCAGATCTTGCAGTTTGGTCGCGCGGCCCAGCACCACCATCAAAAGCCCCGTTGCGAGCGGATCGAGCGTTCCGCAATGACCTACCTTGCGCAGGCCAAAGCGTCGGCGCACCACGTCGACTACGTCATGCGAAGTGCACGCGGGCGGCTTATTGACCAATAGGAGGCCGTCAATTTCCGCCGACTGAGAACCGAGCATGCGCATAAGAAGTGTCGTATTTAAGAGCGAACCGGCACGCCCGTTTTTACCGTTTCCGCGAGCTGCTTTTCGATTTCCGCCAATAGGCCTTGCTCCACCGCTTGCGCGGACTCATTCGTGCGAAGTCCTGAAGCAAGGCGGTGCCCGCCCCCGCCAAAGCGCTGGGCGACTTGTTGCACATCGACGCGGCCGCGAGAACGCAGGCTGGCCCGGCATGTCCCGTCTTTTTGTGCTTCAATAAGAACGGCCACCTCAATGCTGCCCGCCATTTGGACATACTCCAAAATGCCTTCGAGCTGATCAGGGTTGGCGCCGCTTTTCGCGTAAAGTTCGGGCGTCAATTGCACAACGGCGACGCGCTCATCCGGCGTCACATGCAAGTGAATGAGCACTTCACGCAGCAGCCAGAGCCGGGAGAGCGCATGATTCTGGTAAGAGTCGAGCGCTAGCTGTGTTGGGTCCGCGCCCGCGCGCACGAGGGCGGCCGCAATCTCAAACGAATGTGCGCTCGTTTGCCGATGACGGAAGGAGCCCGTATCGGTTGAAAGGCCGACGAAGAAATTGCTTGCTGCGTCCGCGGGGCACGCCAGCTTCGCCGCTTGAAGCAGTTCAAAAAGAACCTGCGCCGCAGCAGGGGCACCCGCATCAATCAAGTTCTGCTTTCCGTACCGCGTATTACTGATGTGGTGATCGATGTTCCAGTCGGGCAGGCGATTCCATCCGGCAAAGGTGGGGCCCAGGCGACTTTGTTCCGCGGTGTCGACGGCGACGATCAAGACATCTTTCGCAGGCGGCTCAGCGGGGACGCGTTCGATGCGGTCGGAGCCCGGCAAAAAAGCGTACCGACCGGACATTCCGTCTTCGTTCATCATGCGTACATGACTGCCTGCTGCTTCTAGCGCCAAGCCCAGTCCCAAAGTGCTGCCATAGGCGTCGCCGTCTGGACGAACGTGCGAGAGGATCCAAATTTCCTTGGCGGCTTTTACGGCGCCGCACCATTGCGCAACTAAATCTGCAGGCAGGCAAGGGGAGTTGGAAGAGTTCCGAGAGGAAGAAGTAGGTGTCGCGTTCAATAAGATCCTTTTTTCAGATTAGCGCACAATTAACAGCCACGCCGCAACACCCGCTAAAAGCATAAATACAATCAAAGCGATGAGCATCGTCGGCCGGATCGCGCGGGCTTGCTGGGCTGTCGAGGGGGCGGGCTGCCGATAAACGATGGCTTTATTGCTGCCCATCAAAGTCGCTACGCCGCCGGGGGAGCGCTCCACAGCATCCAGATGAGACGTTTTAATTTTTTTGGTGGCGGGTCGGATAGCAAGTGGGGAGCCCATCGTTTGAACGTCGGCAGATTGCCCCGCTTGCTGTGCGCTGAGTTTTGGCCGTCGGATGCCCGATTCAAACTGAAGTTCCACAGCGCCTACCTGCACGCGATCTCCCAGTTGCAGCACAATTTCAGTAACCGGGTGGCCGTTGACGAGCGTCCCATTGGCCGAATGCAAATCTCGGATGAGAATATCAGGCCCCTGCTTGACCAAGACGCAATGTCGCCCGGAGATGGTCACGTCCGAAAGCGCGATTTCATTTTCCGGTGTTCGACCAATATGGGTGAATTCAGCAGACACTTCATACACCGTTCCTTTGGAAGGGCCGGTTAAAATAACGAGCCGAGGTTGGGTTCCTTGCAGTTTGGAAGTGGCTACGGCGCTGGTGGAATGCGTGGATTGGGTTGGGCTTGCCGCGCTTCCTTCATCCATCCGCTGAACGCCTTCTAAAAGCAAAGTGTCCCAGTTGACATCGATCGTCCGGCGGTTCGGAAGGACGGACTCTTCCAGCGTAAAGGATCCGCCCGGCCATTGGAGCATTTGGAAAATAGCTTCCGTTCCTTCAGTTGTACCGAGCGCGGCATGCAAGAGCTGTCCATACTGGATATAAATAGTTCCGGACCGTCCCAAAGAGGTAAACGTGACGCGTCCCGTCTTTCTTCCCAAACAAATAACTTGAAGGACTTCAGCCAATGGCATCATGCCTTCCGCAGATCCGGCTGTAGATTTTAGACCTCCTTCGGCACCATCAGACATTGTAGAACTCCATTGAAAATGAACGGGTTGCATCGCCGTTCGGCCGGCGAACGCGGCCAAAAAACCTGTTGCCAGTAAGAGTAAATAGTGCACCATTACTACTCGAAAACAAGAGTAGAAAAGGTCGATAGAGGATATGAGCGGTGGATTTTTAGGATTTTTTCGTAAAAAAGAAGGCGCTGTTGAACCTCCCGCTCCCGCGGTAGAAGGTCCGTCTGGTACGGCGGCGATTGTTCCGCCTAGTCCCGCGACTCCTCCAGCCGGCACTTCTTGGAACATGCCAGGCGCAGCGGCGACCACCCCCGGCATCCTGGCAGCTCGATCGCAAGCTCCTCTTCAAATTTCAGAACTTCCAGCTCCTATAGCTCGCCCGACCACCGGTAGTCTCCAGCCGGTTAAGCAGGGTCTCTCGGTTGCACGTAAATCCACGCAGCGCATCGTACTGCCCTCCCGTCCAGGCGCAGGTCTTGCGGACATGTCTGCTGCAGGAGCGGCCAGTGCTCCCGCCCCAGCGAATGAAGGCAATGTGGCACTTCCCGTCGGAATGCTGCTGCGCATGCTGCCGCAAGAGTTGCTGTCCGCTCCCATAGAAACACTCGTCCAAGAAGCGACAGGGGTCAATCAAGAGTGCCCGCTTCCACTGGCGGTTATCCTCCCACAGCTCCCAACCGGTCGTGTTGAAATTTCCCTGCAAGAGCTACTGCCTTACATTCCCACCAATTATCTCAAACCCTTGGGTGCCAACAGTCCGGCGCTTTCCACTCCGGTTCAGCTTCCCCTCATGGATGTCGTGATGCGCATTCCGCAACATCTGCTTTCGCGGCGCCCCGACCAAAAGCCGGTAGATAACATCACCCTTCGTATGCCCGATCCTTTTAATAAGGAGCAACTTGCACAAGGAATGCCGCCAGCGCCTGTTACGCCTCCTGCTAAGGCCGAGGCTCCTGCAGAACCGGCATCAGGATTAGCGCAATTTAAGTCCTTCATGTCAGAGGCAGCGCCGCCACCCTCGGCAGGCCCTGAGGCAAAAGTTCCCGAGCTTGCCAAGATTAGCTCGCTGATGGCTCCTCGCTCTGGGGCGGCCAGTCGTCGCACCACGCGCCGCTTACCAGCATTGGCTTCTCGCCCCACCGTAAGCGAACCACCCATGAGCACGCCTCCGGCAGCCGGGCAGAGCGGCCAGCTGTCGGCAGGCGGGCTCGTGCCACCGGCGCCCGCTCCTCGGCCCGCGCATCTTTCTGCTGCCGCATCGATCCTTCCGAGCGCGCCGCTCCCTACACTGCCTACTCTACAAGAAGTCGCCCCTGCGCCAGCTCCTGCCGTGGCAGCACAAGACTTGCATGCCTTGCTAGCGCAAGCTGAAGCGGCATTAGCAGGCGCCGCAACAGAAGCAGAACAACCTGCTGCTACAACATCGGCTTCCATTGTAGAGCTTTCTGCGCCAACGGAGCGTCCTGCAAATTTTGTTCCCGAAATCCCAGAAGCCGCCCTGGCTCGGATGAGCCCGCCGGTATTCCCCGATTTTTCGGCAAGCGCAGACTCTGGGTCCATGCTGGGGGCGTTTCCTCCTGCATCAGCGCCGCTGCCTAATTTCCCCCGCTCATCGATGGCCAGCACGCCGCCTCCCAAAATGGAGGCAGCGCCTGCGCCGCTCGCCATTTCGTCGGAAGAGTTACGCTTGAACAGCTGCTCTGCAGAAGCATTGGCAGCGTTCGCGAATTGGCCGCTCCCTTTGGCGCGCACGGTGGTTGAAGCGCGGGACGCACGCGGCGGATTTGAAAGCTTGGAACAAATTCTGCAAGTGCCCGGCATTACGCCTGCGCATTATCAGCAATTGACCGGTGAGTCAGCGCCCGGCGCTCCCGCCCCGCAAGCAGCGCCAAGCGCGGGAGTTCGATCGGGCGAAGGCCTGCCCGCCATTCTCGGCCTTTCCGCAGGCCAAGAAATTTCCCTGCGCACGGTGATTGAGCGCATTGCCCTGTGGCCCGATATTATGGGCTGTCTGCTGGGCCAAACCGCCGGGTGGAAGATGCTCGGCTCCGTTCCGCCGCCGTTTGATGCAGAGGCGCTGCTCGCATTTGCCCCCAAGCTCTTCACGCTCACCAACCAGTCGCTTCAGGCCATCGGCCTTCCCGAGACCGACGGCATCAGCCTCGAAGTGCACGGGCAAGGCTGTCATTGGCTGCGCACACCGGACCTCATGCTCGTCATCATCTCGCGTCAGCCCCATCTGCCCGAGCGGTACGGAGAACTCCTCACGCAAATCCTCGGGGCAATGGAGTTGCGGCAAGTTGTCTAACCCATAGCTCACCGGCTTTTCCCATGGCCTTCATCAATTACGCCAATCGCGAGATTCAGCTCAAGATCGTCTATTACGGCGGCGCGATGTGCGGCAAGACGACCAACTTGGTCGCCCTGCACAAACACATCCAACAGGCGCAAAAAGGAGATCTGGTCTCGCTCGCGACAGATGCCGATCGCACGTTGTTCTTCGACTTCCTCTCGCTCAACACGCAAACGCTCCCGGGCTTTACCACGCGCTTCCAGCTCTACACTGTGCCAGGGCAGGCGCTTTACAACACAACACGCCAGCTCGTCCTCAAGGGCGTCGACGGCGTCGTGTTTGTGGTGGATTCCGACTGGGCTCGCATGGCCGATAACGTTACCAGCTTTGAGAATCTGCAAGAGAACCTCGTCCAGCATCACACCAGCCTCGCGCAAATCCCCTACGTGCTGCAGTACAATAAGCGCGACCTTCCCGCTGCCGCTCCGCTGCATTATCTGGAGTACACATTCAATAACCGCGCGGTGCAGTCGCTCTCGTTTGAAGCGGTTGCCTCGACTGGCCAAGGCGTTCTCGAAACGCTCAACGGCATGGCGCGCCTGCTTTTGGCGAAGTATTCCAAAAATCGCGGCAACGAACCCGCAGTAGTAGGCGGCGGGCCCGTAGCGCCGGCTGCTCCGGGGGCGATCGGATGAGCGGCCTGGGCGTTCTGACCGTGGCCGACCTGCACGGGCTGGAGGCAGATCTGGCCGCGCTCCGCAAGCAGAGCGAGGCGGATTGGGCCGCGATCGTTGATACGGGCGGAAATCTTTTTGCTGAGAGCGGCCGGCCGGACCGGATGGAGGCCACGACGCTCTGCGCGCTGGCGGCGGGCGCGTTTGCCGCGACGCACGAGCTGGCTCGCCGCCTTGGGCAAACCGATTTTGTTGCGCTCTATCACGAAGGGAGCGCTGCCAATATTCTCCTGAGCGCGCTCGCGCAAGAGACGCTGCTCATCGTCGTTTTTGACACCAGCAAAACCAATATTGGCTTGGTTCGTTATTACGTGCAGCAGACTTCGGTTGAACTCAATCGGCGGCTGGATGCGGCGTTGACCGCAACCTAATCGAGCGCGCCGCGATTCGCGAATGTGCGCACAACCGGCTTGCCCGCTTGTTTGCTTTTGCCGTACGCTCGATGACTCTTCGCGATGACCACTTCACCCATTTCCACCGCCGATATCGGCATGATCGGCCTGGCTGTGATGGGCCAGAACCTCGTGCTGAACATGGCCGACCACGGCTTCACGGTCGCGGTGTACAATCGCACCACGGCGCGCACGGAGGAATTTTTGGCCGGGTCAGCGCTGGGAAAATCGATCGTCGGCGGGCGGACGCTCGCGGAATTTGTCGCACAGCTCAAGCGTCCGCGGCGCGTGATGCTGCTGGTCAAGGCCGGCGCGGCGGTGGACGAGACGATCGCGCAGCTCCTGCCGCACTTGGAAGCGGGCGACATTTTGATCGACGGTGGCAACTCGTATTTTGAGGATACGATCCGCCGCGCGAAAGAATTGGAAGCGCGTGGTCTGCTCTTCGTCGGCACCGGCGTCTCGGGCGGGGAAGAGGGCGCGCGGCACGGGCCGTCCATCATGCCCGGCGGCAGCGCAGCCGCGTGGCCGCATGTGAAGGAGATTTTTCAGGGCGTCAGCGCCAAGGCCGACGGTGCGCCGTGCTGCGACTGGGTCGGTCCCGACGGCGCGGGGCATTACGTCAAGATGGTCCACAATGGGATCGAGTACGGCGACATGCAGCTGATTGCCGAGGCGTATCAGCTTTTGCGCGACGGCGCGGGGCTCGCGGCGGATGCGCTGGCCGAGGTCTTTACTGCTTGGAACAAAACCGAGCTCGATTCGTATCTCATCGAAATCACCGCGGCGATTTTCCGCCAGCAGGACGAAGGCGGTGCGCCGCTGGTGGATAAAATCCTCGATGCGGCGGGACAAAAAGGGACGGGCCGCTGGACGGTCAACTCGGCGATGGAGCTGGGGATGCCCGTCACGCTCATCGGCGAAGCGGTGTTCGCGCGGTCGCTTTCGGCGATGAAGGATGAGCGGGTGCGCGCAGCAACGCAGCTCGCGGGCCCGCAAGCAAAGCTCGAAACGCCAAACAAAAAATTTACCGAAGCGGTTCGGCAAGCACTCTACGCCTCCAAGATTGTCTCGTACGCGCAAGGATTTTTGCTGCTGCGTGAAGCAGCGCGCGCGCATGGCTGGAGCCTCAATTACGGCGCGATCGCGCTCATGTGGCGCGGCGGTTGCATCATTCGCAGCCGGTTCCTGGGCAAAATCAAAGAAGCGTTCGAGCGTAATGCTTCACTCGACTGCTTGCTCGTCGATAAATTCTTCCGGGACGAGATCGCGCGCTGCCAGGAGAATTGGCGCGCCGTTGTCTCCCAAGCCGCGCTCCTGGGGATCCCGACGCCGGCGTTCTCCACGGCGCTCGCGTTCTACGACGGCTACCGGACGGCGAATCTGCCCGCCAATCTTATCCAAGCTCAGCGGGATTACTTCGGCGCACACACCTACGAGCGAACCGACCGCCCCCGCGGCGAATTCTCCCACACCGACTGGATCGGCAGCGGCGCCGCGGCGACCTCTGGTTCGTATAATGCGTAGGACAGCTTACTCGGTCAATTGACGTTTGACGTGGCTTGCGGCAAAGCGTCTACATGCCGGAAATTTCCATTTTCGAATTACCCGAGCACCAGCAAGCCGTAGCGCTACGGTTAAGCGAAGAGTTAGGCTTGTTGGATCCCGATCGAAGCCTCTTACCGCTGGAAGAAGTGTTTGCCGGAACATTAGCACGCAACATGGGAATGGATGGCGGGAAAGCGCGATCTCATGAGGTGTCGATTGCAAAAGTTTTCCGCATTGATCGCGTGTGGGCGCCGAATCCAAACCGTAATGGTTTAGAATTGGAGCGGGAACTACGCTCGCGCATGACAGACCGCCGAATTCCTGATCAGTGGCTCGAAATCACCAGCAGAAATAGAGGGGGCAATCTCGACAGTCCGGAAGCTCGTTTCCCGGAAGGTGGCTGGGCTGAAATGGGTCAGGTTCTTCAAGCAGGAATACCCAGCCTGGGGGTGCAAGTGCATGTTCCTCGATGGTATGCGCCGTCTTTAGTGCGAGTCACGCTGCCCTTTTTGGATGGAAGACAAAAGATTGCCGGCGGCTTGGTTTACCACGGCCAATGGCATACCGACGGCGAGCACCGAAACCCAGACCCCGAATTTAATTTTAATCGCCTGCGCGAGTTTCACTGTGAATTACTGGGCGCCAATTTTAACCCGATTGATCCCCACGACCAGCCGGCCGTTGTTGAGTTTTATCGAGGAGACGGCACTGGGACCAAGGGGCATGCCCGACAAATTCAAGATCATCTTATTGACGTTCGCCCTCGAACGATTGATGAAACGCGGGAACGCATGGTTGAAATAGAGTTAGAACGCATCGTTCAAAATGCTGCGCCGCCAACTCCTAGGGCTGCTTCTATTCGCACTACAGGGGCGCCTGATGGAGTTACAGCTGCAGATTGCCGGCCTGAAGATTGGTTGGCTTTTCTTAAGGCATGCCGGGACAGCGGGATACAACCGCCCTAAGCTGCTTGATTTGGATCCATCAAAAATCTCGCGCGGGAGGCCGCGGGTGAGTAGCATTCCGCTCGTATGTTTACCTCCGGCGCTTCCTGTCCGCTCGTGACAGAGACAGGCCGTCCGCTCAGCGCCACGGCAACGGTTATCTTCGGCGCGACGGGTGATCTCACGCACCGCAAAATCGTCCCGGCGTTTTATCACTTGGTTAAACAAGGCTGTTGGCCGGAAGGGTCGGTCATCATTGGATTTGCTCGTCGGCCGAAGACGACGGAAGAGTTCCGCGCGGAGCTGCGCGAGGCGCTCGGCAAGTTTTCTCACACTCAGCCGATTGACGAGGCGGCGTGGCGCACGCTCGAGCAGGGGATCCATTACTTCCAGGGCGACGTGGAGGATGTGGAAAGCTACCGCAAGCTCGCCGCGTTTCTACCTACGCTCCCCGGCGCCAAAGCATTCGATGACCGGCTGCTTTTTTATCTCGCGACCGCGCCGACGCAGTTTGCTTCGGTCGCGCGTCATTTGGCGACGGTAGGGCTCTCGCACAAACGGGGCCCCGACTCCATTCGTCGACTGATCGTCGAAAAGCCGTTTGGCGAGGACGGCGCGAGTGCGCGGGAGCTCAACGCGGCGCTCCAGTCAGCCTTTGAGGAGGAAGAACTTTTCCGCATTGACCATTACCTCGGCAAAGAGACGGTGCAGAATTTGCTCTACTTGCGCTTCGCCAATTCGATTTACGAGCCGCTCTGGAATCGCAATTACATTGATAACGTGCAGATCACCGTGGCCGAAAAAGTCGGCGTCGAAGGGCGGGGTGGCTACTACGACGTGGCCGGCGCGGCGCGCGACATGCTGCAAAATCACTTGCTGCAACTCCTTGCGCTCCTGGCGATGGAGCCGCCGGCCTCGCTCGATGCCGAATCGATCCGGGATGAAAAAGTAAAGGTGCTGCGCTCCATCCCGACGCCATCGCCCGAAGATTTGCTCCGCAATTCAGTCCGCGCGCAATACACGGCCGGTTCGGTGGAAGGCCGCGCGTTGCCCGACTACCGCGCCGAGTCACGCGTGGATGCGCGCTCCACAACCGAGACATACGTCGCGCTCCGGCTCGAGATCGACAACTGGCGCTGGTCGGGCGTCCCCTTTTATCTGCGCACGGGCAAGGCGCTCGCGGGCGCATTCACCGAAATCAACATCGCGTTCCGTCGTCCGCCCAGCGTTCTTTTCGCTGCGGCGATCGGCGACCGGCTCAAACGCAACTCGCTTCGCATCCGCATTCAGCCAGACGAGGGAATCACGCTGGGCTTCAACGCGAAGATGCCGGGCAAGGCGCAAGTCCAGCAAGCGGAGATGAGTTTTCTTTATCGCAGCGGCGGCTTCGCGCATTACCTGCCCGAGGCTTACGAGCGGCTGCTCATCGACGCGTTCCTGGGCGAATCAACGCTCTTCACGCGCGCGGACGAGGTCGAGCAGGCGTGGCGGCTGGTCGACGCGCTCCGGGCCGCGTGGGCGACGCAGCGGGTGGAGAAAATCCCGACATACCCGGCGGGGTCGATGGGCCCGGTTGAGTCAGATGCTTTGTTACAGCGCGACAATCAATATTGGGTTGAATCGGAAGCGTAGACATTTCTTATTTTTTTTCTTATGAGTAGTAACGCAATTCAACTTTCGGCAGACGGCCCCGTCGTCTATAGCTTCGATACACCGGACGAATGGCTGGCGGCGCTCGCTGAACGCGTGTGGCAAGCGGTTGAAGGCGCGGTTGCGGCGCGCGGTGGCGCGCATATCGCGCTCGCAGGCGGAGAAACACCGCGGCCACTCTACAGCGGGCTCGCGTCGCTCCAGCTTCCGTGGGAAAAAATCCACTGGTGGATCGGCGACGAGCGCTGCGTGCCGCCCGACGAAGCGCACAGCAACGAGCGGATGATCCGCCAAAGTTTTGCCGCCAGCGGCGCCGCGCCGCAGCCGTTCCGGCTTCATTCGTGGCACGGAGATCCGCACATGGCAGCCGAAGCGATTGCCGATCCCGTGCGCGCCGCCGCGGCGTACGAAACGCTGCTCAAAAAAGTAGCGGGCGCCACTCCCGCGCTCGATCTCGTCCTGCTGGGCCTGGGTGCGGACGGCCACACAGCGTCGCTTTTCCCAGAAACGGCGGCGCTGGAAGAGAAGGCGCATCTGTGTGTCGCCAATTCCGTGCCTGCTGTGAAGGGAATGCGTTGGACGATTACGTATCCGCTTCTGGCGCGCGCGCGCGAAGTCGTGTTTGTTGTGCAGGGAGAAGCCAAGGCCGCCCGCGTGGAGCAAATCGCCGAGGGCGATCTTTCCATCCCCGCCGCCCGGGTGCGCGGGGAACGCGTTGCCGTCTTCTGGCTCCGAACGGAATGAGCGCTGCCAATTCCATGCTCGATCCCGCGGTCATCCACGAAGCGGTCGCGCGCGCGCTGGGGGAAGATGTCGGGCCGGCGGACATCACGACGCTGGCGTGCGACGCGAGAGACGCTTCCACTTTCGGGACGATCGTCACGCGGCAACCTTGTGTTGTCGCCGGACTGCCGATCGCCGAGGCGGTTTTCCGCATGCAGGACTCGGGGTTAAAAATTCGTTCTGTTGTTTCAGACGGCGCACGAGTAGCAGCGGGAGAAAAACTGCTCGAATTGCAAGGCCGCGCAGCGTCGATCCTGGGAGCGGAGCGAGTCGCGCTCAACTTCTTGCAACAGCTTTCCGCAATCGCCACGCGCACGCGCGAATTTGTCGATGCGGTTGCCGGAACCCGCGCCAAGATTCTCGACACGCGCAAAACCGCGCCGGGACTGCGTGCGCTGCAAAAATACGCCGTGCGCTGCGGCGGCGGAGAAAATCATCGCAGCGGCTTGTACGACGCGTTCCTGTTCAAAGACAATCACTGGGCGCTACTGGGCTCCACGGAAAAAATGGCGGACGCGATTCGCCGTGCCCGCGTGCTGCAGCCCGGCGCGCTCGTTGAAGTGGAGGCCGATAGCCTCGATCAAGTTCGCTTTCTAGCAACGCTCCCGATCGACCGCATCCTGCTCGACAATATGATGGCTGACACAATCCGCGAAGCGGTGCAAATCATCGGTGGCAAGATTCCCATTGAGACTTCGGGTGGGATGACGCTCGAGCGGGTGCGCGCCGTCGCTGAGACGGGAGTCGATTACATCTCCGTCGGCGAGCTGACGCACAGCGTCCGCGCGGTGGACATGAGCCTGGAGTTTTAAATAAACAAACTCCGGACGTGCGCTAGGTACGCATCCGTCCATTCCCGCCCACGCAGCATCCACAAGATCGCCGCCGCGGCCAAAAACGGGCCATACGGAATGCGGGACTTCCAGGCGCTGCGGCCCGTTGCCATCAGCGTCAGCCCCACGACTGATCCAATGAGAGATGAGACCGGCAAAATAAACGCCGTCGACCACGCTCCCAAAAAGCTTCCGAACGCGGCCATCAACTTTACGTCGCCCATCCCCATCGCTTCCTGTCCAAACAGTTTTCGCCCGACCCACGCGATCGCGCCGAGCGCTCCCGCGCCGACGGCCGCGCCGCGCAGGCCTTCGGTCAGTCCCGTCCAAGCGGTGGTTTGCTCGTGCAACGCGGGGACTAGCGCGCTGCAGACGAGCCCTGCCACGCAGCCGCCCAGAGTGAAGCGATCTGGGATAATAAAGTGGTCCAAGTCAATCCCGCTCGCGGCAATCAGCCCGGCGGTGAAAAGCGCATACGCAGCAAACAGCGCCGGTGGGTATTTCCACCAGAGCGCGACGAAGAGCAGCCCGGTGAGCAGCTCCACCATCCAGTACCGTGCGTCAATTCGCGTTCCGCAACACGCCGCGCGCCCGCGCAAGAGGAACCAGCTCGCAATCGGAATATTATGCTGCGCCGGGATCGGCGCCCCGCACGCAGCGCATTGCGAGCCGGGGGTGATGATCGAGCGGTCCAGCGGGATCCGGTAGATGCACACATTGAGGAACGAACCAACGCACGCTCCCAGAGCGAAAATGCCCGCCACGACCACGGGGTCATGCCGCATTTGGACGATCGTGTTCCAGCATAAACCGAGCGGGCAAAAATCCATCGCGCCCCCATCAAAAGTCGCCCGGGCCGGGTTGCAAGCTATTTTAAAGCAGGACATGTGCGCGGTGGAGCTTGACTCCGCCCCCAACGGCGCGACAACATCCCGCCGGTATGGGTAAGCAACATAATAAAGTCGAAAAACGCCGCCGCCGCGCCAGCTACATCAAGCGCAAGAAAGCAACGGCTAAGACGGCAGCAGCCAAGCGCTAACTGCGCCGGGGTTCGGGTTCATGAACCTGCGCTACTTGGTGGTCGACGGGCACAACGTCCTTTTTGATCAGCCCGATCGGCGGCGAGTTCACGATACGCAGCCGTCGCTTGCTCGCGAGCAACTGGCGAACGATCTGCAAGCGCTGCAAGATTCCAGCCATTGGCGCGTCACACTCGTCTTCGATGGCCGGCAGGCGGGGGAGCGCCTTCCCGCGCGTCATGGCGCCACGATCAAGTCTCCGCGAGATATCTCCGCGCCGATCGTCATCTCATATTCAACCGTAGATTTATCGGCTGACGGGGTAATTGAACGGCTGGTTGCGACCAGCGGCAAAGCGACCGAAATTACCGTTGTCACCGCCGATCAAGCCGAACGGGCGACGGTCGAAGCATTCGGGGCTTTTGTCCAGACGCCGAGCTGGTTAGAGTCCGAGCTCAAGGCCCACCGCGTGGCATTGCAATCGCATCTGGATCGCGTGCATGCCCGCTCTCGGTGGCCCAGCGTATGAATTCGCCGCTCGTCCCACCGCCGCCTCCGGCTCCGCTTACCTATGCGGCAGCGCCAGTCCGACGCAGCGGTTCGGGCGGATGGACGCTTGTCTGCATCGGCTTGGCACTCCTCGCCGGTTGGTTTTTTTGGCAGTACAGCCAGGCGGTCGTCGGGTGGAAGGCTGCGCAGCAATCGGGGCAAGAGGCCCGCACCTCGCTCGCACAAGCGCGCGATGAAACGCGGCGGCTCGAATCGAACTTGAGCATCTCGCAGGAGCAACTCGCCGCGGAAAAATCCGAGCGCGGAATGCTCCAATCGGCGCTCATCGGCGCCGAAGCCAAGACGGCGGATCTAGAGAGCCAGCTGCAACAGGCCCGCATCCGCGCGTCTGCCGCCGAAGCCCGGCTGCGCGAGATCGCCATCCTCTTCGACGGCAAAGATCCGTCGTTGATCGCGGCCCAATGGCAGACAGCGTCCGAGCAGATGCGGCGGCTGGCAGCGCGCGAACAAGAGCTCACCGGCCAGTTGCAGGAAGCCCGCACGGAGGTAACGCGGCTTGAGGGTCTGCTCGCCCATCGCCGCACCGGGCAGACGCCTGAGGGCGTCCGCGGCAGGGTCGTGCAAGTCGACCGGAAGTGGAATTTCGCCGTGCTCGATATCGGCCAGCAGCAGGGCTTGGTTGAAAACGGGCTTTTGTGGATCTACCGCGGCCAAACGCGCGTGGGGCGCGTTCGCATTATCTCAGTCGACGCTGACACGGCCATTGCGGATATCCTCCCGGAAGAGACGCGTCAGCCGATCCAAATAGGTGACGAGGCGCTCAATTAATGCTAAGGTTTCGCGTCATGTTGAAACATCTTCCTGCCTACGTCGCCGCCGCGCTCCTGCTTTGCTCGTGCGCGACCGATACTTCGCACCCGCCCCCGTCGGCAACTCCGACCACCACGGCCGATGGCGAGCGCGTCTCGACCATCCCATGGAACCGCCCGCAGCGTTGGGAAAGTTCCGGCGTTTTGGGCAGCGCGACGGGTAACTAGGCCTTCACTTGCCGCAGCGCTTCGCCTAGTGCCATCGCGGTCGCAGTAGCCAGGTTCAAACTGCGCGCGCCCGGCCCCCGCATCGGAATCGTGACGCATCGCTCCGGGTGCGCCGCCAGAAGCGATTCAGGCAAGCCCTTGGTCTCGCGGCCGAAGATGAGAAAATCTCCTGGGGCGTAGTGCGCGTCTAGATAAGAGGCCGCGGTCTTCGTCGTAAAAAACCAGCCGCGCGTTGCGAGGTCGTCGTGCTCGGCAAGAAACGCTTCCCAACTCGGCCATGCCTTCCAGTCCAGGTGATCCCAGTAGTCCATCCCGGCGCGGCGTAGGCTCTTTTCATCCAGGCGAAAGCCAAGCGGACCGACCAGGTGCAGCTGCGCTCCCATCGCTGCGCACAGTCGCCCGATCGCGCCCACATTTGGGGCGATCTCAGGCTCCACGAGCACGAGTTGGACTTGGCTACTCATCGGAAGGAGCGGGTGATGCGGCGCGCTTGCTTCGTGGAGACGCAGCGTAGAACACTCGCATCAAATACAATCCGTGCGCCGGGGCCGTCGGCGGCACGCTCGCGCGTTTGCCGCTTTTGAGGATCTTACCCAGCTCTGCGGCGGAAAGCTTCCCCAGTCCCACCTGCACCAAGCCGCCCACCAAGTTGCGCACCATCCGGTACAAAAAGCCGTCCGCTTCAAAGCGCAGAATGATTTCACTCCCCACTCGGCGAAGGCTGACGCGTCGCATCGTCCGCACCGTCGTCCGCCGTGCATAGCCCGGGTTGCTGGTGAAAGCGGCAAAGTCATGCTTGCCGATAAAGACGCGCGCCGCGCGGCGCATCGCCGTCACCTCCAGCGGCCGGAGCACATGCCAGATGAGTCCTTCCTGAAAAGGATCTGCCAGCGGCGCATTCCAAATGCGGTACTCATAAATTTTCCCTGTTGCCGAGAACCGCGCATGAAAATCTTCCGTCACACATTTGAGCGCCGTCACTCGAATCGACGACGGCAGATTGGCGTTAAGCGCTCGCGCGAGTATCGGGGGCGCATGCGTCGCGCGCGCTTGGAACGAGACGACTTGCCCGCATGCGTGGACGCCAGTGTCGGTCCGGCCCGACGCCTGCATCACCACGGGCGTTTTCCAGATGCGCGCGGCCGCTTCTTCCAGTGCCTGCTGCACTGTCGCCTTGCCGGGCTGCCGCTGCCATCCGGCGAATGCGCCGCCGTGATATGCGACCGTCATCCGGTACGTGGGGAGCGCGGCCTTCATTTTCAAGCTGCCGCCCCTTAAACAGGAGACGCTGCCGGCTGCGCCGCTTCCAACAGCCCGCGGATTTTCGCCAGGATCGCGGCCAGGGCCTCGGGTTCCTGGAGCTGGCGCCAGATAATATCGGCATGGTGCACCGCGGGTTCGACAAATTTCTGGTACATCGGTTGCGCAAACGTGTCATAGGAATGGAGGATTTGCTCCAGCTCCCGTCCGCGCTCCACAAGGTCTCGGTCAATCCGGCGTTGCAGGCGCACCTCCCGGTCCACTTCAATAAAAATTCCAAAATCCAGCAGCGTCCGAATCTCCGGCTGCTGCAAAATCAAGATTCCCTCTAAGATGAGCACCGGCGCCGCCATTACCAGGTGCGTGTGCGCCGCGCGCGTGTGGTTCGGAAAGTCGTACTGCGGCGCCTCGACCGAATGTCCTTTTTTGAGCATCCGCAAGTGCTCGAGCAGCAGCGGCCACTCGATCGCGTCCGGGTGGTCGTAATTGATGCACCGCCGCTGGTCCATCGTCAGCGCGGCGTTGTCATTATAATACCAGTCCTGCGCCACGGTGGTGGCTTGTTCGCCCAGTCGAATTTGCAGCTGCTCGGCCAAGTGCGACTTGCCCGAGCACGTTCCGCCGGCAATGCCGACGCAAATCACGGGTGGGACGGTGGGCAGGGGAGTTTTCAAAAGCGCGGACGGACGGATCTACACTGCCTGCCATAGCAAAACCACACGCGCTTGCCAATGGCTTCTGCTGAGGCGAGCGGTTCGTTCATCTAAAAATATTATTTGTTACACTACCCCCAAACCAGTTTGAGTTGCCGCCGAACGCGCGAAGCGCTATCAATCACCTCTCATGCCCCCTGATCATCATGCTCCGGGCACGCGCGGCCGGATGCTCCGCTGCGCACTCCTGGCCTCGATTTTATTTATGACACTTGGACACGCCGACCTCACCCACGCCGCCGGTGTTCCGCCCCGCATCCCGGTCGAGCACTTCTTCGACAACCCTAAAATTTCCAGTGCACAGCTTTCCCCGGATGGAACGCGGCTCGCCTTCCTCGCGCCGCATAAAGGCCGGATGAACATCTGGGTCTGCACCATCGCCGACGGCGTCGAAAAGGCTCGCGTCATCACCGAAGAAACCAAGCGCGGTATTCCCAGCTTCTTCTGGTCGCGCAACGGCAAGTACGTCCTCTACTCGCAGGACACGGGCGGGAACGAGAACTACCGCCTCTACCGCGTTGATCCCAGCGCGACCGCGCCCAAGGGCGGCGTGCCGCCAGCGACGTGCCTCACGCCGTTTGAGGGGACGCGCACGGGTGTGGTGGATATTCCGCGCGACCGGCCCGACGAGCTGCTCATCAGCCTCAACCAGCGCGACAAAAAATATTTCGATGTCCACCGTTTGAAGATTTCCACCGCGGCGCTCGAGCTCGTCGAGCAAAACCCCGGCGATGTGGATAGCTGGACAACTGATACGCACGGCGTCGTCCGCGCGTGCGCGGCGCAAATCGCGGGCGGCCGGACTGAAATCCGCGTGCGTGATTCCGGCTCCGGGCCGTTCCGCACGCTCGCAGTTTATAACGACGAGGAAAACGCCACCGTCTACGGCTTCACGCCCGACGGCAACTTCCTACTCATGGGCAGCGCGCGCAATGCCAATACGACGGGCTTTGTGCAGCTCTCCACGATTGAAACCAAACAGTGCCTGCGACGGGGTATCCGTCTCGACAGGGTCGTGTTTCCCCCTGGAACGGAAACTCTCGTCACCCGCGATCCCGAATACGATCTCGATACGCTCCTCATCAGCGACAAAACCAACGAGGTGCTCGCGGCGGCGTTCGACAAGGACCGGGTGGAGTATCAGGTGTTCGATCCGCAGCTCAAAAAAGATCTCGCGCTCCTGGAAAAAATCCACGACGGCGACGTGATGATTCGCAGCACGGATCGGGACGAGACCAAATTCATCGTCGCCTACAACAGCCCGACCGATCCGGGCGCGACCTATCTGTACGACCGCGCGACCGGCGAGGCGAAGTTCCTCTACCGTCCGCGCCCCTGGCTGGTGCCTGAGCAACTCACCGGCATGCAGCCGGTCAGCTTCCCCGCGCGCGATGGCATCCGGCTGCACGGCTACCTCACGCTTCCCAATGGCGTGCCGGGTAAAAACCTGCCGCTGGTGCTCAACGTGCACGGCGGCCCGTGGGCGCGCGACAGCTGGGGGTACGACCCCGAGTGCCAGTTTCTCGCCAACCGCGGCTACGCGGTCCTACAGGTCAACTTTCGCGGCTCGACGGGCTACGGCAAAAATTTTGTGGAAGCCGGCAACCGTGAATGGGGCGGCAAGATGCTCGATGATTTAATCGACGCGGTCGAGTGGGCCGTCAAGCAAGGCATCGCCGACCGCGCCCGCCTAGGAATTTACGGCGGCAGCTACGGCGGCTACGCCACGCTGGCGGCGCTCGCGTTTCGGCCGGATGTCTTCGCCTGCGGCATCGACTACGTCGGCGTTTCCAACTTGCTCACGTTCATGCAAACAATCCCGCCGTACTGGGAAACGTTTCGCGAGGTGATGCACCGGCGCGTCGGCAACCCGGAGAAGGATAAAGAATTCCTGCGCAGCCGCTCGCCCGTCTTTGCGGCAGATAAGATCCGCGTGCCGCTGCTTATCGCGCAGGGGTACAACGATCCGCGCGTCAACCACGCCGAGTCCGAACAGATCGTCGAGGCGCTCAAAAAGAACGGCCACCCGGTCGAGTACCTCGTCAAGATGGACGAAGGCCACGGCTTCGCGAACCCCGAGAACCGGCTCGATTTCTACCGCAAGATGGAAGCCTTCCTCGCCCAGCACCTCCCGCCCGATGGGCCGTATCGAAAATAATTAATGCGCCTCCAGCCAGTTCTTCCCGGTCCCCAGTTCCACGACTAGGTCGATCGGCAGCACGTCCCGCGGCAGTGCGGTTTTCATCGCGTGCTCGACGAGCGGGCGCAGGACGGCCTCCTCGTCCCGGTGCAGGTCGAAGAGCAGTTCGTCGTGCACCTGCAGAATCATTCGGCTGCGCAATTTTTTCTCGGCGATCTCCCGATGCAAGCGCGCCATCGCAATCTTGATGAGGTCCGCCGCCGTTCCCTGCGCGGGCATGTTGATCGCCGTCCGCTCCGCCGCGGCGCGGACCGCCGCGTTCGCTGAGCGGATGTCGGGCAAGTACCGCCGCCGTCCGGTGAGCGTCTGCACATAGCCGCGGGTGCGCGCGAACTCCAGCGTCGTGTCTAGGTATCCGCGGATTCCGGGGAAGCTGCGGAAGTACGCGTCGATAATCCCCGCCGCCTCGCCGCGCGGAATCCCGAGCCGCTGCGCCAGCCCGAACGCGGAGATGCCGTACAAAATTCCAAAGTTCACCATCTTCGCCGTTCGCCGCATTTGGTGCGTCACGTCCGGCGCGGCGACGCTGTAAATCCCGGCGGCGGTCGCGGTGTGAATATCGACGCCTTGCTCGAACGCCAGCAGCATTGATTTGTCCTGACTCATCGCCGCGACGATCCGCAGCTCAATCTGCGAGTAGTCAGCCGAAAGCAGCAAAAATTCCTCTCCGCGCGGCACAAACGCCTTGCGGATCTCCCGGCCGTGCTCGGTGCGAATGGGGATGTTCTGCAAATTCGGATCCTGCGACGCGAGGCGGCCCGTCGCCGTCAGCGCCTGGTTGAACGTCGTGTGGACGCGCCCGGTCGCCGGGCTCACGCACAGCGGCAGCGCATCCACGTAGGTGCTCTTGAGCTTGGTCAGCGCGCGAAAATCCAAGAGCAGCCGCACAATCTCATGCTGCGCCGAAAGCGCGGAGAGCGTCTGCTCGTCGGTCGCGTACTGTCCGGTCTTCGTCCGTTTGAGCTTCGTCCCCTCCACCCCTTGCAGGCCGAGCTTTTCAAAGAGGACCTCGCCGAGTTGCTTGGGCGAATTTAAATTGAACGGCGCGCCGGCAAGCGCGTGGATTTTTTCTTCCAGGCCGCGCATTTCCTTTTCCAGAAAGACGCTGAACTCGGCGAGCGCTTTGGTGTCGATCGCAACGCCCTCCGCTTCCATCGCGACGAGCGCCGGCAACAGCGGCATTTCAATATCGTAGAAAACCTGATGCTGGCCACGGGTCTCCAGCGCGGGAGAGAGTTGCTCGCGCAGCTGCCATGTCACGTCGGCGTCTTCCGCCGCGTACTCGGCGACTTGCTCGAGCGGAATTTCGGCCAAGCTTTTCTGCTCCTTCTTTTTTTCACCGATCAAGCGCGTGATCGGAATAGGCGAGTAGCCCAGCAGCGATTCGGCCAGCGCGTCCATCCCGTGCCGGCGGTCGGGCTCGATCAGGCAGTCCGCCACCAGCGTATCGAAGAAAGGCCCGGCGGGAGTGACGCCGTGCGCTTCCAAAATGCGTAAATCAAATTTCAAATTATGCCCGATCTTGAGCGCGTCGCTGTTCCATGCGGCGGAAAATTCTTCCAGCGCCTTCCGCGCCGCGTCCCGGCCTTCGGGAATCACAAGATACGCTCCGGTGTGGGCGCGCATGGAGAACGCGACGCCAAGCAGTCGCGCGGTTGTTGCATCCAATCCGTCCGTCTCGCAGTCGAAGCAAAACGCCTCAGCTGTTTTCAACTCTTCCAGCAACGCTTTTCGCTGCGCTGCGGTTTTTACGATGCGATACTCATGCGCAACGTCCGCGATCGTTTTGTGTTCCGGCACGGAGGAAGGCGCGGGTTCGATCGGAATTTCAGAAGCGGATTCGGTCGTCGCCTCTTCCGCGAACAAATCTGGCCCGTCCGCTTTTTTCTTGGCGCGACGAGCAGGCGAGGGGGCTGCGGCTTCTTTCTCGGGCGACGCTCCGGCGGCGTCCCCGAGCAATCGCTTGGCCAGTGAATGAAATTCAAACTCACGGCAGAACGCGGCCAGCGCGTCCGCATCCGGCGGATGAACGAGCAGCGCGTCCCACGCCACGTCGACGGGCACATCGCAATCGATCGTCGTGAGCTTCTTGCAAAGCAGCGCCAGCTCCCGATTTTTCTCGAGCGACTCGCGCTGCTTGCCTTTGAGTTCGCTCGTGCGCGCGAGCAAATTTTCCACGCTGCCGAATTGCTCGATGAGCTTCTGCGCCGTTTTGCCGCCGATCCCCGGCACGCCGGGAATATTGTCAGACGCATCACCCTGCAGCGCGAGAATATCGATCACCTGCTCCGGCCGTTCGATGCCCCACTGATCGCACACCTCGGCCACGCCCAAAATCTGCGCCACGTCGCCCGGCTTCGCGGGACGGTAGAGAAACGTCCGCGCATCGACGAGTTGCGCCAAGTCTTTATCCGCACTCACGATGTGCGTCGTAAAGCCGTCCCGCTCGGCGCGGCGGCTCAGCGTGCCGATAATGTCGTCAGCCTCGTATCCATCGCGGCTGATAACGGGCATGCGTAGCGCCGCGGCTAGCCGAGGCAAAACTTCAATCTGTTCACCGAGCTCCTCGGGCATTTCGTCCCGGTGCGCTTTGTACTCCGGGAAAAGCTCATGCCGCGCGGTCGGGGCGCGCGTGTCCATCGTCCACGCTAGGTGCGTCGGTTTTTGTTTCTGGAGGAGCTCGGCGACGGCGTTGGCAAAACCAAACAACGCCGATGTATTGCGGCCGTCGCGCGTGCGGATCGGCCGGCTGATGAACGCGAAGTGCGCGCGGTAGAGCAGCGCCATCGTGTCTAAAAGGAAGAGCCGTTTCTCAGGTGCCGCCACGTTCGCATCCTACCGACGATGCAGGCGGTTGGCCAGAGCAGGCTCGCGCCAAATTCCAGTCGCCTGCGCGGGCGGTTTGGTTCAAGATGCCATCGCATGGCAGTAGCGATCATCACCGGCTCGGGCGGAGTTGTTGGCGTCGAAGCCGCGCGGCATTTCGCGGCGCTGGGTTTGGACATCGTCGGTGTAGACAACGATCTGCGCGCGCATTTTTTTGGTTCGGCGGCTTCCACCGCAGCAAGCGTCCGGCGGCTGGAGCAAGAACTCGGGCCCCGCTACCGCCACCGCGCGCTCGACATTCGCGACCGAGATAGCGTCCAAGGCGTCCTCGCGGAGTTCGGTGCCAACGTCACGCTCATTGTCCACGCGGCGGCGCAGCCTTCGCACGACTGGGCGGCGGGAGATCCGATGACCGACTTCTCCGTCAACGCCACCGGTACACTGCATCTGCTCGAAGCGGCGCGGGCGCACTGCCCAGACGCAGTGTTCATCTTCACCTCGACCAACAAAGTGTACGGCGACCGGCCCAACGCGCTGCCGCTTGTTGAAAACGAAACGCGGCTCGAGCTCCCGGCGGACCATCCTTACTTTGGCGGCGTCGATGAGGAAATGTCGCTCGACCAAACGCTCCACAGCCTCTTTGGCGTTTCGAAGGCCGCGGCCGATTTGATGGTGCAGGAATACGGCCGGTACTTCGGCATGCGCACCGGCATTTTCCGCGGCGGCTGTCTCACCGGTCCCGCGCAGGCGGGCGCGGCCCTCCACGGCTTCCTCGGGTACCTGATGAAATGCGCCGTCACCGGGACCGAGTACACCGTCCTGGGCTATAACGGCAAGCAGGTGCGCGACAACCTCCACACCGCCGATCTCGCGCGGGCTTTCGAGGCGTTCTGGCGCGCGCCGCGCCCGGGCGAGGTGTACAACATGGGCGGCGGACGTGTCTCCAACTGCTCGATGCTCGAAGCGATCGCGCTGTGCGAAAAAATCTCGGGCAAAAAATTGAAATGGAATTACCGGGACGAAGCGCGGCGCGGCGATCACCGCTGGTGGATCTCCGGCCTGCAGAAATTCCAGTCGCACTATTCCGGCTGGCAGCCGACGCGCGGCACGCAAGAAATCCTCACCGAAATTTACGAAGGCAACCGAAAGGCGTGGGGCGCATGAGCCAGCCCGTCATCACACTCAAGGATGTCGGCAAGCGCTACCGCCTGGCGCGCCGTGCGGGCGGCGGCCCTGGCTCGCTCCGCGAAGACCTCGCGCAGGCGGGCAAAAAAATCTGGAGCGCGCTCGGCGGCTCCGCGGGTGCTTCTCATCACCACTCCGACTTTTGGGCGCTGCAGGGCGTCTCGCTGGAGATCCAGCAGGGAGAGGTCATCGGCATCATCGGCAAAAACGGCGCAGGCAAGTCGACGCTCTTTAAAATCCTCTCGCGCATCACCGAGCCCACGACCGGCCGCGTCGCCCTCCGCGGGCGCGTCGCGTCGCTGCTCGAAGTGGGCACCGGCTTCCACCCCGAGCTCTCGGGCCGCGAAAACATTTTCTTAAACGGCGCAATCCTGGGTATGCGCCGCGCTGAGATCCGCGCCCGGTTCCACGAAATCGTCGCTTTCGCCGAGATCGAGCAATTCCTCGACATGCCGGTCAAGCACTACTCCAGCGGCATGTACGTCCGGCTCGCGTTTGCCGTCGCCGCGCATCTCGATCCGGAGATCCTTATCCTCGACGAAGTCCTCGCCGTCGGAGATGCCAAGTTCCAAAAGCGCTGCCTGGCCAAACTGCACGACGTCGCGCACGCCGGCCGCACCGTCCTTTTCATCAGCCACAACCTGCAGGTTGTCTCCACGCTCACCGACCGCTGCTATCTGCTGCAACAAGGAAAGCTCGCTGCGCACGGAAAACCGACGGATGTCATCGCGCAGTATCTGGCCGAAGGCGCCGCGCCCGCCGGCATCTTCACTGCCACGCCTTCAAGTGAATCTCCGCAAGTCGTCCGCGCCGAAGTGCAAACCTCCCAACCCGGCGATATTCACCGGCAGGGAGATCCGCTGCGCATCACAGTCGATCTGCACAGCGCAAAGCCGGTTCCGCTCATCGCGTTTTCCATTCAGATTTTCGACCGCTTCGGCCAGGCCATTATTCACTGCTGGAATTACGACTGCGCGGCCCTCGCGCGCGGCGGCACGCGGCGGCTCGTGTGTGAAATCCCAGCGCTGCGCCTCTTTCAAGGTCATTACACGATCGCGACGCACATCGCCGAGCCCGAGGGCGGCTGCCACTTCCAGACGCTCGAAGGACTCTGCCCGTTCGAAGTTGTCATGCACGGCCACCCCCGCGCCTGGACTTGGCGCGACGGCGAATGCGCCTATATCGAAGAATTTAAATGGCGGGAAGAAACGATTTAGTAAAACAGCCCAACTAAACCGTCGTTCTATATAAACACACTTATGGATTCCATCGCCAACACCGCCTACCTCCAAGCTCGGCAGCAGCCAAGGCCGGGCGAGACGCTCTACCTCTGCCTTTCTGATTTGGAGCTCGCGCTCGAATCCGTCGCGACGACCGAGCCCCTCGCTATTCTCGACTTCGGCTGCGGTGGCTCTCCCTACCGCGGCCTCTTCCCGAACGCGCAGTACGCGCGCGCGGACATCGATGCGCAGCAAGTCGGCGCCGACTACACGATCGGAGCGGACGGCCGCGTTCCGGTCCCGGACGGCGTGTTCGACCTCATCCTCTCCACGCAAGTACTCGAGCACGTCCCCGATCCTGCGACCTATCTCGCCGAAGCGCACCGCCTGCTCAAACCCGGCGGCCGGCTCATTCTCACCACGCACGGCACGTTCGACGAGCACGGCTGCCCGGATGACTTTCACCGCTGGACGCTCATGGGGCTCGAGCGTCTCGTCACGGCCGCCGGCTTCCAACTCGTCTCGGGCGCCAAGCTCACCACGTCGCTGCGGTCGCTCCATTCGCTGCTCGATTACTGGATGATGTGGGACCGCCGCCCCCGCGGTGTGCTGCTGCGCATCGCGTATTCCACCGCACGCGTACTCTATCGCATGCTTCAGCCGCTGCTCCATCGCCTCAGCGACGCAATGCTCAAAAACTGCCGCATCGTTCCCGGCCCCGCGGTCGGACACCGGATCTACATCGGCCTGCTCGTCGTCGCGCGAAAGCCGTAACTATTCTGCATGAAAATCTCCGTCGCAATCTGCACGCACAATCCGCGGATGGATTATCTCCACGCCGCGCTCGATGCGCTCCGCGCGCAAGATTTGCCGCTCGAACAGTGGGAGCTGCTGCTGATCGACAACGCGTCCGCGCCGGAGCTCGGGGGGCAGACTGATCTCACCTGGCACCCGCACAGCAAAATTTTGCGCGAACCGCGCGTGGGCAAAACGCTCGCGCTCCTGCGTGCAATCGAAGCGATGCGCGGCGAGCTGCTTGTCATCGTGGACGACGACAACGTGCTCGCGCCCGATTATCTCCAGGCCTGCGTGCACATCGCGAAAGAATGGCAGCAGCTCGGCGTCTGGAGCGGCGAGGTGCTCGGCCGTTTTGAAGCGCCGCCGCCCGCGTATCTGCAGCCGCATCTCTATCACTTGGCGATCCGTCCGCTCGCACGCGACCTCTGGTCGAACGTCCCGTTCAGCGCGCACCATCCCTGGGGTGCGGGCATGTGCGTGCGCAAAGAAGTCGCACAGCGTTACCGGCAGCTCATCGCGGGCGACCCGGTGCGCGAAGCGATGGGGCCGGCGGGCGACCGCACGCTGGGCTGCGACGATATTGATATCGCGCTCACGGCGATCGACCTCGGATACGGCAACGGCATTTTCAAAAAGCTGCGCGTCGAGCACTGGATCAAGCCAGAACGCCTGCGAGAAGAATATCTGCTGCGCATCGCGCGCGAGCACGCGGCCTCGTGGGTGCTCCTCCGGGCGGCGCGCGGCGCAACCCTTCCCACGCTGCCGTCTCGCAGTGAGCAGCTGCGGCTTTGGCTCGCGCGTCGTCGCATGAGCGCGTTCGATCGTCTCATGGCGCAGGCAGAAGCGGACGGCGTCCGAGATGCGCTCACCCAGCTCAAGCAAGGCACGGCATCATGAGCGCCCCCCTCGTCACCGTTTTCATCTGCACCCGCGACCCCGATCTCGCGCGGCTCCGGCGCGTCCTAGATGCATTGCGCGCGCAAACCTTGCCGGCCGAAGCGTGGGAACTGCTCATTCTCGATAACGCTTCCACGCCGGCGCTCGATGGTCGCATCGAGCTGGGCCGTCACCGCAATGCGCAGCTGCGCCGCGTCGACACGGGCGGAAAGTCCACCGCTATGCTCGCGGCGATTGCGCACGCCCGCGCACCGCTCTTGGTCATGGTCGACGACGACAACATTCTGGCCTCCGATTATCTGCAGCAAGCGCTCGAAATCGCGAACCGCCGCCCTGAGCTCGGCGCGTGGGGCGGGCAGCTCATCGGGCAGTGGGAGGCGCCGCTGCCGCCGCGTCTCGCGCTCTACCGCAAGTACCTCGCCGTTCGAGAATTTGACCAAGACCGCTGGTCCAACTGGCCGCAGGACGGCGCGCTGCCCGTCGGCGCGGGTCTCTGCTTTCGTCGCAGCGTCGGAGAAGCATATGCCGCGGCGTGTGTGCAAACTCCCGCGCGCCTCCGCCTGGGCCCCGGCCCGGACGGCTTCGGGATGTGTGAAGATCTGGATCTCATTTACTGCGCGTTCGACCTCGGCCTGGGCGTCGGGCTCTTCCGCGCGCTGCGCGTGGAGCACGTGATCGCCGCTGCGCGCGTGGAAGAAAAATATCTCGAAGCCTATGCCGAGCGCTGCGCCGCCTCGCACTCGGTTTTCAATACGCTACGTCCACCGTCTCTTGCTCTCCCTTTCCAAAAAAACGCACCGCCGCTCGCGCCAGACACTTGGCTCGACCGGCTGATCCGCTCCTACCAGCAGCTGCGCGCGGGATCCGTGGCTCGCCGCCACGACCGCGCCGCTATGCGTGGCCTGCGGCGTGGGGTGCTCTGACGTTGCGCGCGACATTCCGCCCCGCTTCGTTTCACAACACCGTCATCCTGAGCGGAGCGAAGGATCGGTTCCAAAGAACGAGGGTCCACAATACTTTATCCTTGCCGTCCCACCGCCTCGGTTCCCTGAGCTTGTCGAAGGGCCTGGCCGCAAGGAATGTTGGCTTGCGCACTTTGTCACCCCGCCCCAACGCACCCTCATCCCTCACTGCGGTTCCACACCCCCGTCATCCCGAGCGGAGTGAAACGCAGTCGAGGGATCTGGGTTCTATGAGCTGG
>CAYYVW010000006.1:0-120337 GCA_964473925.1 uncultured Verrucomicrobiaceae bacterium | reverse complement strand
ATAACACTAGGTGCACTACATGCACTGCATGAACATTAAATTTGCACTAAAAGAGTGTTTTTTTGGTTCTTTTGAGATTTTTCGTCATCCTCGAGCGTTTGGCGAAGGATCGGGATGAAAGAGCAAAAGATCCGGCAGAGCCCAAAGATGAATCTGCCCGACGCTTCGCAGAACCGAACCCGATCCTTCGTCTTCGCTCGAGGATGACAGTGCTCTGCAAGTAGCAGAAAAATATTCGTCATCCCGAACGAAGCGAGCATGAGCGAGCGTAGCTTAAGGGATCTGGGTGAGCGCGGTATCAACCTAGCTGCTGCGGTCTGCTTCGCTCATGCAAACTGGCAGAAGCCAGATCCCTCGACTCCGGCTGCGCCTTCGCTCGGGATGACGGTGTATTGGAGCGGGAAGGATAAAGTGTTGTGAGCCTGGGTTCTTTGAAACCGATCCCTCGGGCAAGCTCAGGATGACGGCGATCTGTGAGAAACAGAACCAAACGCTAGGACTGTTCGAGCCGGAAGCGGACGGGAACCACAACAGACGAGGCGACGGGAACGCCCGCGGCAGTGGCGGGATAAAATTGCCAGCGGCGGACGGCGGCGAGCGCGGCGGAATCGAGTAGCGCGTGGCCCGAGCTGTTGCTAAGCCGGAGCGAATCGACGCGGCCGCAGGCATTCACACGGACCATGAGGACGACAAGCCCCTGCTCCCCGCGCTGGCGGGCGGCGGCGGGATACGCCGGCGGTGGGTTGCGGCGGTAGTTGGGCTTGGCCGAGACGCGCGCTCCGTTGCCGCTGCCCGTGCCTGAGGCGCTGCCCGCGGACGCAGTGGAAGAGTGGGCGCGCGCTGCCGGACGCGACTTGGCGACTGCGTGCGCGACAGGAGCGGCGGCGGCGGGTGCAACCGCGGGAATGGGAGCTGGAGCAGGCTCCGTGAGCGCGGGCTTCTGCAGGACAAGCGGCTCGGCGGTAGGAACGGGCGGCGGGGCAGGCGCAACTTGCACAGGGGCCTGCGTTTGAATGCGCGGCTCGGGCGTCCAGCGGATTTCTGCCTGGATGGAGGATGCGCCGGCGGCGCCGCCTTCTCCTTGCGAGACACCGAATTGCGCAGGCTGCGTGATCGCGATGGCGCCGATGACAAAGAGCGCGGCGTGGAGCACCGCCGAGGCGGCGTGGCTTTTCCAGCCGCTCAAAGAGTGAGAATATGTGGCAGTCGCGGAGGTCATGACGCGGCGGGCTTTTGCGTTTGGATGATGAGTTTATTTAAGCCGATTTGGCGTATTTGATCAAAGACTTCGATGACGCGGCCGAAGGGACAGTTGCGGTCGCCTTGCAGGATGACGCGCGTTTGCGGCGCGCTGGCTTTGAGGCGGCGCAATTCGGCAGCGAGCTGCGGAACGGTCATGGGCTCGGCATTATAGTAGACGCTGCCGTCGGGACGGACCGAGAGCGTGACTGATGCGGCATCTGGATCGGACGGCTCGGCCGTCGAAGCGCCGGGAAGGTTGAGCGTGATCCCCTGGTTGTGGACCATTGAGATCGAGACGATCATGAAAGTGGCGAGCAGGAAGAACATGATATCGATGAGCGGAATGATCTCGATACGCGGCCGCTGCTTGAGCCGGGGAGACGGAACCGTGGCCATGACTTCTACCGGCGAATTTTGGCGACGAGCAGCTCTACCTGCGTGATGGAGGATTCGACCTTGCGGCGGACGCGCTCCATCCGAGCATTAAGGTAGTTGAGCGGAATGATGGCGATGATGGCGACGCCCAGGCCGAAGGTGACGGCGATGAGCGCCTCGGCGATGCCGCCGGTGATGGCCTGCTGCTGCGCGGCGATTTCTCCGGAGCCGACGATGCCGAAGGCGCGGATCATGCCGGTGACGGTGCCGAGCAAACCGAGCAACGGGCCGAGCGTGACGGCGGTATCGAGCATCACCAGGCCGCGGTTGTACCGATCGAGCGTGGCGCTGGCACCTTCCACGAGCGCATCGGTCAGCGACGTATCCCGGTGTTGCAATCCTTGCGCGATGACCTGCGCGACGGGATCTGCCGAGTGCGCGGCGTGCGCGGCGGCTTCATCGAGCCGGCCTTGCTCGAGCAGACCGAAGACGCGCTGGACGGAGGCGGGGTCGCGCCGCTTGGCCTCACTGAGCAGGAAGAAGATGCGCTCGATCACCGCCCCGACCGTGAGGATCGAGAGGATGAGCATAGGCCACATGATCGGCCCGCCCTTGATGAAAAGTTGCCACATAAAAAAAGTCCCAACCGGGACCGAGGAGTATGCGCCAGCTTCCACTCGGAGCACTAGCGCCGACTTGCGAAATGTTGGCGCGTTTTTGCACTCGCTTTTGAATGGGGCGAATTGCGCGACCGCGTCCAGGTCCGAGCGAGCATCGCTGATATTGAGCGTAATTGCGGCCCTTGCCGATGGAAGCCCCTTGGCGTCTGCGCCAACTCGTCTGTCGGGAGGAGTAAGCAGAGCGGAGCGCGGCAGCAGCTTCTTCCACGAAAAGCCGGAGGGAGCGGGCGAGCCCTTCCCTCCGGCCAGTAGCTTCGCAAATGCGAGCTCGTGTTCTGTTATTTACGCACCGGGACGCGAGCGGCGCTCAGGTCGGTTCTGCCGGACGCGGTCCCACGCGTCTTGTGCGGCGGGACGAGCTTGCTGCCAGGAGACGCGGGAGTTGGTGCGGCGCGTTTCATAATCGCGGCGCAGATCGGATTCGACTTGGTCGAAGGTTTGTCCATTTGTCCCGACCCGGTCATAACCGAGATAGCCGGCACGATAGGCTGGCGAGATGTCGTCATATGCCACCGTGTCATTATAATAAGGACGATTGGGATACTCATTCTTCCAAAAGGCCTCTTCATCGGTGGGGTTGACCGCTTCGCCGGCTGCCTTGCCTGCCAAGCCGCCCACGACGCCGCCCACTGCCGCGCCGACGACACCGCCGACAGGACCGCCCGCCGCCACGCCTATCATGGCTCCGGCCATGCTGCCGCTAGCAGCGCCGGCACCTGTGCCGAGGGGATGTGAACCGGGTTCGCCCGTGAGCGGATCGGGGTTGGAGTCTCTTTGATTTTTAGTGGAGTTCGAAGTGTAGGGAGTGTTTTTCATACAGAAACAAATCGAATGTGAAGCACAGCAAGAGCGTGCTGAATACAAACCCGGTGCCTCATAATTTAATTTTTTTTGAAAAGCTTCCTCGGGCGCAATGCTACCCTGAGGCTGCTCTCAGGGTGCTGCCTAGGGGTTGGAGGCATTCCGGGAGCGCGCGCCCGAGTGCAGATTGCCCTGAGCGTGTGGAAGGAAGTTCCTGCAATCGTCAACTCGTGGATGGCTGAAAAAACCTGACCTGACGAGCAGGGCCGCGCCCGATAGGCAACGGGCCGCAAAAGAGAGATAGTGATGGCGTCACTTCAACGTTCACGAAAGGAACTCACATGATCGCCTTCAATCGCAATGTCTGCCTCAAAAAGATTTCGCCTAAGCCCGCACCCACCACAGCCGTCAAGCGAGACGTGGAGCTGGAAAAGGTGCTCGTCGCCGGACTTAAAGCGCGTGAGGAAGGAATCCTGGAAAAGATCTGCGCTTATTGCCAGGCGCCGCTGCGAGGTGTGATCTTTCGCGTGCTGAAGAATCAGGCCGACGTCGACGACGTGTTGCAGGAGGTGTTGATGGAAGCGTGGCAGAAAGCCGAGAGCTATTCTTCCGAGAAAGGCGCTTTTCTAGGATGGATCTCGACGCTCGCACGACGCCGCGCGATTGACCGGCTGCGGCAGAAGCTCGCCTATCAGCGCGTGACGGAAAAATTCCAGACGACAGCCGTCGAGTGGGAGGCGCCCGCCGGACCGGGCGAGCACAAGGCGCAGCAAAAAGATCTAAACCGCTTTTTAAATAGGCTACTGCGGATCTTGCCTGAGGAGCAGCGCAACGCGATCTCCCTGGCGTTCTTCCGGAGCATGACGCACCGGGAAATCGCCGCGGCGACGAGCACGCCGACGAGCACCGTCAAGACGCGGATCGAACTGGGGCTGCGCAAGCTGGCGCGTTCCGTCCGCGGACTGCGGGAGCAGGTGTGCTAGGGCGCTCTCATCTTGAAGGGCCCCCTTTTCCCGATCCTTCGCTGACGCTCAGGATGACAGCGCTTTGTAAGTAACAAAAGAATCCATGTCATCCCGAGCTTGTCGAGGGATCGGTTGCAATAAATAAAGGCTCTTACGGATAGAGAAAATAGCCTAAGGCATGCATGCATAAGCATGTTGGCCGCCATTCTTTGTGGCCGATCCCTCGACAAGCTCGGGATGACGTGCTTCTGCAGCTGGAAGGAAAAAAAGCACAAAACATCGGCTCCCAGGCGTTGACCTGAGAGCCGATGTCTTTTTAATTGAGAAAGGAGCTCTTTACTAGGACGCCGCGCCGACGGTGGCAGCTTCTTTGTTCACTTCGCCTTCGGCCAGCTTGGTGAGCAGCTCGTCCGTTTCTTTTTCTTCGTTGATCGTGGAGCGGAGCGTTTCGGCCACTTCATTTTTATTGAGCAACTGGGCCAAGGTGATGACCGAGCCGTAGCCGGAGATTTCGTAATGCTCCACCTTCTGTGCGGCGATGATGAGCATCACATCAAGCGCTTCGCCGGCGGTGTTTTCTTCGATCGTCTCGGCGCCTTCGGCAATCAGGCCTTCCATGGCCTTGCACTTCTTGCCGCGCGTTGTGCTGCCGAGCTCTTCGAGCGCACGCTCGAGCCGAAGGCGATGTTCTTCGGTCTGTTCGAGATGCTTCTCAAAAGCAGCAGTGAGGCGCTCGTTGGTGGCCGCCTTGGCCATCTTGGGAAGGGCCTTGGTCAGCTGCGTTTCGGCGCTGTAGAGATCTTGGAGTTCGTGGATGAGGACATCTTTAAGAGATTTGGTTTTCATAACACTGAAGAATCGGAGACCGAGGCCGCTCCAGTCGTAAAAATATTTTTGGAACGATTATTGCTCCCACGCGTCCTGCCAGTTAAGCGTGCCGCTTTCGGGAACCGGACGGCGGCGGACATGGCGGTTCTCGCGATACGGCGCCTGGTCTGGCCCTTCGCGGACGATGACATATTTGTACGCAATCGGCTTGCCCGCGCTTTCATTGAACGCGATCTCTCCGAAGCAGGTGTTCGCGTTGATGTACTCAAGGCGGTGCGCGTTGCCAACATTCCACTCGCCCAGCTCCGGGCAATCGCCCACGACTGCGACGTATTCGCCTGGCTGGGTATGGATGCCGTTGGCCGTGAGGTGGATGACGGCCTTCCCCTCGACGCGCGCGCCGACGCGGCTGAAGACGAGCGCTTCTGCGGCATTGAGCTTGAGCGGCGCAACCCAGCCGTCTTTAACCGTGATCTTCCGCCCACTGAGGATGCACTGATACTCGCCGTCCTCTAGCTGAACCAGAATGGCGTCCATATCACGTTCCCCGCCTTTGTTGAGGAAGACGAGGCAGCGCGAGTCGCGATACTGCCGCAGGTAGACGTACGTATCTTTCTGGACGAATTTCTGCCAGTGGCTGCCCCATTGGATCGCCGGATTTTTGCGACGCTCGGCCGTGAGCGTGCGGATCATCTTGAAGATGGGCGAGTCGGTCTCCCACTTCTCCATCATCGGGCGGTTGAACGGATCGCCGCCGCCATCGGTGTCGTTATGCAGCAGTTGCTCGGCGCCGTAAAAGAGACACGGAACGCCGCGGCAGGTGAGGATGAGCGCGGTGGCCAGGTAGAGCATCTGGTCGTTGGCACCGAGGCTTTGCAGCCGGGGCATGTCGTGATTCTCGTAGAAGGTGACGAGCTCGGACGCGCTCTGGTACTTGCCGTCCTGGACGAAAATCGCCTCGACCAGATCGAAGCCGGCCGGGTGATCCATTCCAAAGCAGTCGCGAATCGCTTGGCAGAGGCCGAAGTCGAAGATGCTCATTCCGGATTTGTTGGCGAATTCGACCGAGGGCTGAAGCATCGGGTGGGAATGGATCCACTCGCCGAAGATGAAGAGATCGGGTTTGTGCGTTTGCATCTCGGCGGTGAATTCCTGCCAGAACCAGAGCGGGACGTGCTTGACCGTATCGATGCGCAGCGCGTCGATGCCCTTATCGAGCCAGAGCTTGATGGCGCCCGCGATATACTGGCGGAATGCGATGTTGTTTTCGTTGAACGTGGCGAGCCCGCAGAGCTCTTTATTGAACACCTGCCACTGGTCGTTCCAATCTTCGACGCCGCCGTAGTGATGGTACCAGCACTCGGTGTCGTTCTCGTAGTCCGCGATGAGCTTGCCGTCGTCGTAGAGCTTCCCCTTCCCCTCGCCCGTGCCGGGACTGCTGTGGTTGCAGACGATATCCAAGATCAACTTCATGCCGCGATCGTGCAGATCTTTGATGAGCTGATCGAAAATAGTGTCGGTGCGCTCAAAAGGACGGACCTCGTCGGGATGATTGACCCAGCGCGCGTTGATCCGCTTGAAGTCCCGCGTCCAGTAGCCGTGCACGGGGGCGGCATCGCAGCTCAAGGACTCGACCTGCTCAAAGAGCGGCGTGAGCCAAAGCGCCGTAACGCCGAGGGACTGCAGGTAATCGAGCTTGTCGACAATCCCTTGCAAGTCCCCGCCCCAGTACTTCTTCCAATCCTGCCGGCTGGGATCGTTGAGCTGAGTGTTTTTGCCGAGATTGTCTTCCACGCCGCTGTGGAATCGGTCAAGGACGACAAAATAGATGGTTTCTCCGCGGAACTCCCGATGGGCGGGAGCCAGGACGGCTGACGGGGCTTCTTCGACTAAGGGGTTATCCGGCATGTTTTTCAAAGAGCACGACGCTCAAAACCCCGCTGAAGCTCGATTGTTAATAGCAGTTTCATTTATTCCGGATCTTTTTACACTGAAAGTCTTCCCGGTACATCGAAATTCGACCGCCGTATGAGCTTGTCCGATTCTCATTTGAAAAAATCGTCGCGTCCGGCGGATGGCGGATTGGACGAGGCGGCGCTCTGCAAAGCCTTTTTTGAAAACGCCGGCGTGGGCAACGCGGTCTGCGACCCGGCCACGTCGGCGATATACCGGGCCAACGCGCAATTTTGCGAGATCGTCGGCTGCTCGCCCGAAGACTTGTCTGAGCTGCCGCTGACCGCGCTCTGCCAGGAGGAGATGGATCTGAACGCCTGGACGCGATGGATTCGGGATCCTCAGCTCGACCGGATCAAAGAGCTGGAAATCACGCGTAAGGACGGCTCTCGGGTCTGGGTGCAGCTAATCGTAACCGCATCGGCAGACAAAGATGCCGCTCCCTCTCCTGTTTTTTGCGTGATGCGGGATATTTCGCAGCGGCGGACCACGGTCGAAGCGCTTGAGCACAGCCGGGAAGAACTCGAGCAGCGTGTGCAGCGCCGCACCCGCCAGCTGGCGGATGCGAACGCGGCCCTGAGCGCCGAGGTGATGATGCGGGCGCAGGTGGCCGAGGAGTTACGCTCGGCCAACCGGAACCTGGAAACGGTCATCGGCGCTTCCCCGGTTCCACTGATCGTCACCGACTCAAAAAATATCGTCACGGTCTGGAATGATGCCGCAGAAAAGCTCTTCGGCTGGAAGAGCGCTGAGGTGGTGGGGCTGCCGCTGCCGATCGTTCCCCCGGGACCGTACGGCTTGCGCGAACGCCAACAGATTAATACTGCTAACTTGCCAATCCACTTTGAAACTCGCCGCATGCACAAGGATAAGCGGCTGGTGGAAGTTATCCTCTGGATCGCCGCGCTCGTGGGCCCCTCCAACGAGATTGTCGGCCACGCTCGAATGTTCATCGATGTGACTGAGCGTAAGTTTTTGGAAAAAGCCTTGCTGGATGCCTCCGAGCGCGAGCAGCGCCGCATCGGGCAGGACTTGCACGACGGGCTCTGCCAGCACCTGCTGGGCGCGGCTTTCGGCGTAAAGGCCGTTGCGATCAAGCTCTCCCCAGAAGAATCGGAGGGAATCGCGCAGCTGCAGGATTTAGCGCACCTCATCAACGATGCGGTCACGCACGTGCGGGACGTAACCCGAGGCCTCAACCCGGTCGAGCTGGACGCCTTGGGGCTGATGGCGGCATTGCAGGAACTCGCGGCGTGCACCAACAAATCGCTGCCGTGTGTGTTTGAGTGTGAGAACAGCGTCCTGGTGAAAAATCCGGAAGTGGCGCTGAACGCTTACCGGATTACGCAAGAGGCGATCGCCAACGCGATGAAGCACTCGCAGGCCAAGAGCCTCAGAATCTGCCTGAAGGAAACGGGCAAAAATATTTCGCTGCAAATTATTGATGATGGGGTAGGCTTCCCGGAAACGCCGCCGCCGCACAAGGGCATGGGCTTAGAGACCATGAAGTACCGGACCAATGCCATTGGAGGCGAGCTGCGCGTTGCAAGTTCACCGGGAGTGGGAGTGCGCGTTATCTGCAGCTTCCCAAAATAAGATGGTTGAAAAGGCCACAAAAAAAACCACCGGAAAAATCAATCAGACAGCCAAGCGGATCCTGATTGTTGACGACCACCCGGTATTCCGCCACGGCATTGGTGCGCTCATTTCCAGCGCGAGTGATCTGACCGTATGCGGCGAGGCGGATTCCGCGCCGACCGCATTGGAGGCGGTGCGCAAGTTGAACCCCGACGTCGTATTGCTGGATATCTCCCTCACCGGCACCAATGGGATTGAGCTGATCAAACTGATCAAGGCGGAACGGCCAAAGCTGCCGATTCTGATGCTCTCAATGCACGACGAGTCGCTCTACGCGCTGCGCTCGCTGCGCGCCGGTGCGCTGGGGTATGTGATGAAGGCGGAAGCGATGACGCATGTGCTCGATGCGTTGCGCACTGTTCTCGCAGGCGAAACCTACGTGAGCGCGGGCTTTAAGGAGCGGCTGCTGCACAGCGCCGTCCAATCGACTGAAAACGGACTGGGCTCACCCGTCGACCGTTTGTCTGATCGTGAGATGGAAGTGCTGACGCTCCTGGGCCGCGGTGCGAGTACCCGTGAGATTGCCGCGCAATTGCACCTGAGCGTGAAGACGATTGAAACGCACCGGGCGCACATCAAAGAGAAGCTCGGCTTTAAAGATGCCGCTGAGGTAGTCCGCTTTGCAGCCGACTGGGCCCGCGAGTAACGGGCCCAGTCGGCTGCTACCAGCGTCTGAGGTTTTAGCGCTTCCCTTCGAGCATGGCGACGAGGCGCCGGCTGTAGTCGGAGATGGCGACTTTGCCTTCCATTAGATCGCGCACGTAGACTTTGCCGCCGTAGGCCGCTTTCATCTTGTCTTCTTGCACGTGCACGGACATGCCGCCCAAAACCGCACCGCCGTAAAGGCCGTCGGTCTCTCTATAAATCGAGACATCATAGTCAGAGAGGGTGTCATTGGCCTGCTCGCCTTTGGTCTCGGCCCCCGCCGTTCCGCTCGCGCTGGCGTTCCACGTCAGCTTGCCTGAGCTGGTGAACATACGCACCGCACGCGGAGTGTTGAGCAAAACGATCGCCTTGGTGTTAGATCCACCCACTTGCGCCCCAAAGCTTGCTCCGGCAAACCCGACGGGGATCGGTGCGCCCCAGTTGCGGCCCATCGTGGGGGATTCACCGCTCAAGCTCTGCGGAACGCGAAGCACGACGACGCCGTCACCACCTGCACCACCGACGACCAAGCCGCCTTTGGTGATATCGACGATTGCGACGCCACGAGCCGTCTCAAGGGCTGAGAGCGGAATCGGATTGGCCGAGCCCTGGCGCGCTTCGAGAATACTGGTGGCGTTTTTGACCGTCTCGTACATGTCCGCCGCTTGGCCCGAGAGCACAAACGCGAACGTGGTGAAAGCGAGCATTGCGCATCCGAGTGCGCGTTTGAAGGATTTGATCCGAATGAATTGGTTCATGTGATAGGATCGAATCTCTCTACGGCATTAAGCGTACAAAATTATCATTTTGTTTTTTGTGAGTTTTTTCATAGGCACGAAACGATCTATTGTGTGCTACCATATGAACAATCCTCACTATTTTTTATGAAACCGCTCATCAAACTCTTCCTCATCGCCGTCGTTATTTTTTCACCCGCCGCGATCCGAACGGTTCAGGCGCAGGAGGATGTTTCCTTCCAAGTTTTTTATGATGAGCTCGGCGATCATGGCTCGTGGATTGAGACGGACGAGTACGGCTACTGCTGGCAGCCGGAGGTGGAGGACCCGGAGTGGCGCCCCTACTCCGAAGGTTACTGGGTCGATACCGAAGATGGATGGACGTGGATGTCGGACGAACCGTGGGGCTGGGCGACGTATCACTACGGCCGGTGGGTCAATTTGGACGAGGCCGGCTGGGTCTGGGTGCCGGGATATGAATGGGCGCCTGCGTGGGTGAGTTGGCGCTACGGCGACGAATATTGCGGGTGGGCGCCGCTGCCGCCTGAGAGCTTTGCCGATGTCGAGTACTCGAGCGGCGGGGGTTTGAGCATCGGCCTCTTTTTCATCGGCAACGATTGCGACCGGCGCTACCGCATTGGCTCGGGCTGCTATAATTTCATTCGCATCCGCTACCTGGGCGAGCGGAACTACCGGCAGCATTATTTGCGCCACCGCGATAACGACCGGTGGGTCGGACGGACGCGCAATGTAACCAACATCGGCGTCGACAAAGGCCGTGAAGGCCGCCGCCGCGTTTTTGCGCGCGGCCCGTCGCTGCAACAGGTCAACGCGCTCTCGCAAACGCCAGTGCCGCATCGCCGACTCGTCCGCTCGACGCAAGGCGGCAAGCACTCCGCCCGAGTAGAGGGCGATGCCGTTAAGGTGTACGCGCCGCGTTTCAATCCGGAAACCAAGAAAGTCCGTCCGCCGCGCATTGCGCGGAAGTTTGAAAAGACGCAGGTCAACCGCGGCAACGACCTGAACCGTCCGCTAAAGGCACGCCGCGACTTTGGCCCTGCAGGATCATCCGCAGAAAAATCGCAGCCGGCAGTGGGCGCTCCCGGGATTACGAAAGAATCTGAAAAAGCTTCGACACCACGGACGCCCTCCAAGAGAAGCTTCAAGCGCTCCGTCGAGCCGACACAGGAGCCTGGCGCTTCGTCAGGGCCCGATTCTCCCGCCAGCGTCTCCGCGAAAAAAGAGACTGTAGCCCCCTCAGTCTCTGATTCCTCGGAGGTAAAAAAACAGGAAAGACCGCGCCGGTATCGCCCACGCCTCAAAGAATCGACAAGCGAACCTGCTCCGCCTTCATCCGGCTCAAAACTGGCCCCCGCATCCTCCTCCGGCTCTGAGTCCTCTTCTGCGCAAAAGACCAAGCCCAGGACTCAATATCAGAGACCGAGGCCTGAACGCTTTCAAGGCAATGGCAACTCGAGCCAGAATCAAAAATATCAAAAGCCGCAACAAAACACTCCCTCTCAAAATGCTGCCCAGCCTCAGCAGCAGGAAAAAAGCTCCAACCATAACTGGCAGGACGGGCGCAGCGGCGGCAAGCGCAACTGGCATTAGGCTCTGCTCATCTGATTTAGATGATCTGGCCTTCGAAGCCAAAAGTTCGGAGCTCGACCCTCGCCGAGCCCAAGCCAATGATGCTAAACGCTAAAATTTAGCGTGCGACGAGCTTGCCGGCATCCGCCAGCACTTTCTCTGGTCCAAGGTATTCGCCGTTCACAAAGCTGTGGGAGACCACCTTGCCATTGGCATCCACGAGCACCAAGCACGGCACGCCACTACCGGCATATTCTCCGATGCCGCCAGTTTGCACTTTGGCATGAGTGATGGCGGGCCAAGTCATTCCCTGCTGCTTCATATGGGCGGCCATATTTTGCTCATTTTCGTCAACGCTTGCGAACACCACTTCAAAATTCCCCCGATTGGTCTGATTGTAAAATTTGACCAACTCTGGAGTGAAGTCCTGGCAAGAAGAGCAGGTGGCGCGCGCGAAATAAATTCCGACATATTTTGCGTTCGCAACCCGGGTGGCGTTGCAGGGAACAAACTGCCCATTTTGCAGGACTACCAAATCCGCACCCACCTTGTTGAGCAGTGGGTTATTGGCCGCAGCGCCAGACATTTTGTCAAAGCCCGCATTCGCGCGGGTTTGTGCCTGCTCCAGTATGTCAGTATCACCGATGGGAACACGCAAGAACGTTCCCTCCACGTCCAGTTCGACCCATTGCTCAGTGACGATTTTTACCGGAAAATTGGAATTTGCCTCGACCGTCATTTTCATCAGCACGTTCCCATTTTCTACCACGTCAGCTTGTGCCTGACGCTTCACCGTCACTCGTTGCGGCCACAGCGCCTTGTTGCCGGCGACTATTTTTGCATCGACTGCGGCCTCCGAACGGACGGCGCCAAAAGCAAGGAATAAGGCAAATGTTACATACAGAGGTGTTTTCATAAGCATCAAGGGATTAGCAAGATTGCTGAATAAGATAATGCCCGTGGCAATATGTCAATGGCATAATCGCCTAACCTATTGGTAATAAGCAATAAGCGGGTGACGAGACTCGAACTCGCGACATCAACCTTGGCAAGGTTGCACTCTACCAACTGAGTTACACCCGCGCGAAACTTGCAGAGAACTTTCGGTTGTACCGGGGCTAGGAAGCGAAATCAAGTTTTTGTTGCGGCGTTCGATCTCAAACCAAAGCTAGGTTCGTGAAGAGGAAGAGCAGAGCAGCAGCGCTCAGGCATTTGCTGCTACGCGTTGCAGGAGCGCCCGGGCCTGGGTGTCAATCGCACGGGCCGCGTCGAGCGTGTCGGCGATGACGGTGTAGTGGCCCATCTTGCGGCCGGGACGTGGGACGCGCTTACCATACAAATGGAGGTGCAGCCCGGGGAGCGCAAGCAGGTCAGGCCAATGCGGCGTGCCGGCAGCCCAGAGATCGCCGAGCAGATTGCGCATGAGCGCAGGCCGCGCCGGCCCCGCCTCTCCCAGCGGCAGCCCGCAGACGGCGCGTACGGATTGCTCAAACTGGCTCGTAGGGCACGCATCGAGCGTGTAATGGCCGGAGTTGTGCGGACGCGGCGCGAGCTCGTTGACGAGCAGTGTACCGTCCGGGCGTAGGAAGAGTTCGACAGCGAGCAGCCCCACGACGCCGAGCTGGCGTGCGAGCTCACCTGCTAGCTCTTGCGCATCGCGGCAGATTTTTTCAGGCAACGGTGCAGGCGCTTCACTCGTCGTGAGGATGTGCCGTTCATGCACGTTGAGCGCGGGCGGGAAAGCGCACAGCTCCCCCTCCCTCCCCCGAGCTACGATCACGGACAGCTCTGCCGAAAAATCAATCCACGCTTCGACGACTCCGTGCGCTGCGCCAAATTCACGCCAGACCGCAGCGCAGTCGGCCCCGGCTTCTAGCTTGCGCTGACCTTTGCCGTCGTAGCCAAAATCAGCGGTCTTGAGGACGCATGGCGTGCCGAGGAAGGAGAGCGCTTCAGTCAGAGCGTCAGCGCTTTCGACGATGCGAAACGGCGCGATGGGGAAGCCGTGGCACTGCAAAAACTCCTTCTCACGCCGGCGGTTCTGGCAGACGTGCAAAACGGATGGATCGGGGAATACGGGCGCATGTTCCTGCATTTTTTGAAGGGATGCCGCGGGGATGTTCTCAAACTCATAGGTGATGATATCAGCCTCGCGCGCAAAAGCGTCGAGGGCTGCCGCATCATCATACGCAGCGGTAAAATGCCGGTCGCAAACGGCTGCAGCGGGGGCTTCCTCTTCTGGATCCAAAACGACGACTCGATAGCCCAACGACCGAGCCGCCACCGCGAGCATTCGGCCCAGCTGTCCTCCGCCAACAATCCCAAAAGTTGCACCGGGCAAGACGGAACTGAGCTGCATGCCCGGGTCTTATAACGGGCCGATGTCCTGAACGCAACCATCTGCATGCACTGCCAATAGAAATAGATATTACATTACTAGCTTGATATAAATAACTTGTAACTTTTTCTCGGTAAAATTAATGTGTTACAAAAAAGGATTTTGAAGCACTAATTTGATTGAAATTGACCCGGCGGCTTCCTAACTTCCACCCTTCGACGTTTTCCCTACAAAAACAACCAGGAAACCCTATGGAACTCATTCGCAAAAATATTAACCTTTTGCTCCTCGCATGCGTGGCAGCGGTCAGTTTGTTTATGATCGCGCCTTCCGTTCAGGCGCAAACCGTCACCGTCAACACTGCCGAAGGGGCGCAATCGCTGGGAGCAGATGAGACGATCCTCGTCACCCCGACAGGCAGCGTAACTGGCGGAGCGACTGGCATCAACGGGACCTCTAATAACCAAGCGACAGTTCAAGCGGGGGGTACGGTCACTGGAACCATCCGTGGTATTCGCTGGAATAACGGCGGCTCGGTGAATAACTCGGGGTCGATCTCCGGAACCGGCTTTGGTTCAACCGGCGTGCAGATCAACGGCAACAGCGGCAGCGTGACCAATAATATGGGTGGCTCAATCAGCGGCCGGTTGGCGGGCGTCGCGCTCAACGCGGGCGGCACCGTTTTGAATACTGGCGCTATTAATGGCACTAGCATTACCGGCGCAGGCGTTTTTGTGGGCGGCAACCCCGGCTACGTGCTCAACAACGAAGATGGCGTCATCACCGGCGGCTTGGTCGGCGTGAATTTGGACGCAGGCGGCTCCATTGATAACTACGGCACGATTCAGACGACGAATTTTCTGCTCGCCAGCGGCGTTTTGGGCGACGGCATGACCTGGGTGAATAACTACGCAGGCGCAACGATTCAGTCGATGCGCACGGGCGTCCTGATTACCGGCTCCGATAGCGGCGTGTACAATAATGGCGACATCACCTCGCTGGGCCGCAATGCCATTACCATCTTGGGGGATTACGCCACGGTGAGAAACGACACTGAGGGCGCCATCACCGGCTATGAAACGGGCGTGTACGTGGGCGGATATCAAGCCCGCGTGCGCAACCGAGGTGATATCATCGCTACCGACTTCAACTCCATTGGCGTTGAGATCTCGGGGGACAAGGCGGATATACGAAACAGAACAAGCGGCACCATCACCGCGGTTGGCACCGGCGTTTCGGTTGTCGGCAACAGTGCCTACCTGCGCAATCGAGGAACCATCGCCGCGACGGATACTTTTGGCTCGGGCGTTTATATCGGCGGCAACGGCGCCGAGGTGGCCAATCGTACTACCGGTACTATCCGGGGTCTTCGAGCCGGGGTTGAAGTCTACGGCAACAATTTGTATATGACCCATGATGGCACGATCACGACCATTCCTGAAATGGGAATGAGCACGGGCGGAACGGCTATCTTAGTCAGCGGTGATAATGCCGAGATCATCAACGGAACCGGCAGCAAAACGATCGGCGGCGCGTACGGCATGTCGATTACGGGCACGGATGCCTACGTTGCCACTGATGGCGAGATTACCGCAATGGATGCCGGCGGCATCGGCCTTTTCATCGACGGCAAGGATGCCGAGTTGGATAACTTATCCAGCGGCGTCATCACCGGCGACCTGTATGGCGCGCGCATTGAGGGCAAAAATGCGCTCGTAGACAACTCCGGAACCCTCACGGGCGGCAACTCGATGGGCCTGACAGGCGTTGGATTGCAGCTCAATGGCGCGGGCGCGACTGTATATAACTACGAAGACGCCACCATTGAAGGGGCCGAGAACGGCGTCGTCTTCAAAAAAGGCGGCACCTTGAGTAATTCCGGCGTCATTCGCACGCTCAGTGCGGACGCCACCGGCACCGCTGTGAAGGTAAGCGACACGATGTTCATCACCAACAACAGCACCGGTGATATTTACGGGAATAAAAACGGCATCGTGTTTAACGATTACGGTAATTTGGTCAATTACGGGCAGATCAGCGGCATCACCAACCGGGCCGTTGTGTTTGACGGCGCCGGCACCGCCGATTACTTCGAAACCAATGGCGGCCCCAACAGCATGATCCAAGGCGGCAACGGCGTTGCGGTTGCCATGGGCGGTGGCGCCGATACGGCTCGCGTAAACTACAATGCGATGGCCCCGGGTATTGCCGGATTGGCGCGCGTCAATGGCGCCATCAACGGCGGCGGCGGCTCTGACAACCTGATCTATAACTTCAATGGCGCCGGCGTGCTGGCAGCCAAGCAGCTACTCCTCCAATGGGAAGTATTCACGGACACGGATATTGTCCCGACGGACCTCATCTTTACGGTGCTCGGACAGCAATACGCGTTTAGCAGCTTCGAAGATGCCCGGTATTTGATCGACGCCGATCCGTTTTTTGAATTTGGCATGATCATGGGGCTCACGCCCAATCAGCAGGCAATCGCAGACTTCTTTGATAGCGTGCTTTTTGCCAACGACGACTTGTCAGACGTCATCTCGATTATCAGCGTCCTGCCTGAGAGCGAAATTCCGGAAGCGCTCAATGCGGTCTCGCCCGAGCGCCTCCAGGCTGCCGGCGCGATGGCGCTCTCCCTCGATGCGCTACGCTGGCACAAGCTGCAAAGCCACTTCGGCAATATCAACAGCGGCGTTGTGGGCGGCATCGATACCACCGGCCTACAGGTCAATCCTTCCGATGGCAGCCCGCTGCTGGCCTCCTATCAAAACCGCTTGGCATCCATTCAGCAGATGAATCGCTCGCTCGTCCTCTCTGACGTGCGGGATGACGCCGGTTTTGGGCCTGGCTCCGATAAGATGAAAAACCGCTGGGGCGTGTTCGTCTCCGGAGGTGCGGTCTTTGCCGATGGCAAGGGCAACGCCGATATCAGCGACTTTGATTACACGACCGGCATCTTCATGATGGGCGTTGACTACCGCGTGACTCCGACCATCACGCTGGGGGCGGGCTTCACCTATGGTGGAACGGACGCGCACCTCGATAGCATCGGCAGCCGCACGGAGGCCGATACGTACTCCTTCGGCATGTACGGTAACTGGAACTACCAGGGCTGGTACGTGAACGGCTCGGCGTTCGGCGGCTGGAACCAGTACGATCAAAAGCGCCGCATCTTCATCTTCCCAGTCGTGGATGAGACAGCGGTCTCAAGGCCCAACGGCCAGCAGTACAGCCTCTCACTGGGCACGGGTCACGATTTCCGTTGCGGCAATTGGACGATGGGTCCGGCAGCAGGTGTCAACTACACCCACTTGAATATCGATTCGTACATGGAAACGGGCGCCGGAGCCTTCAACCTGAATGTTGGCGAGCAGCAGATCGATTCGTTGCGCTCCAGCCTTGGCTTTCAAGTCTCCTACCGCGTGTTCGATCCGGGCAAGTTCAACTTCTCGGTCAACGCACGGGCATTCTGGCAGCACGAGTTCTTCGACGATAGTCGCGGCATCACAGGCTCGTTTAGCGACGCCTCGGCCGGCTCCTTCACGGTGAACACGCAAGATCCGGAGCGCGATTGGGCGCTGGTGGGCATCGGCTTTAATGGTGCCATCAGCGAGCGCATCTCGATCTTCGCGGATTACGACGTGCAGGTGGGCCAATCCAACTTCATCGCGCACGGCATCAGCGGCGGCGTTCGCGTCGGCTTCTAAGCGCACAACTTATTGAGCAACAGCAGGCAATGCGGCCGGCGCCGGAAGGGCGGCCGCGTTTGCCGTGCTGGTAGCGAGGGCATCCGCCTGTTGACGGACTTCTACAACCACGTTGCCCGTCAAGCGATCCAGATGCAGCTGGACGGAATTACCGCCGTGCTCCTGCCCAACAGCGCCTTCGGGCAAATAGATCGCCTCTACAACGAGTCGATCCCCTTCCGTGGACCAGCCCTTAGGCACGAGGCGAAAATGCGAGGCCGCTACTCCGCGGGTCTTTTGCAGATACGCCTCGGCCATCGGGAGATAACGTGCCCGATCTTGATCCGACAGAACCAAAAATGAAGGCGTCCTCTCTGGATCCGGCGCTGGCGCAGAGCTCGTCGTAAGCGGCTTGCACGCCACGGCTGCGGTCAGAACTAAAAGCCCAGCTATGATTTGAGCTGCTTTCATAAAGAGTAAAAGGGCGCGAACAAAGACTCCAGGCGGCCCTTTAAGGAAATCGAGCCTCGGGCGTTTTCTGCGCGCATCAAAATAAAGAGAGGCTTTTCTTTACCCCACGTTCTCTCGACAAGCGGCGAAGCCCAAAGAATAATACGCCGTCCTCATGAAACTCCGAATGCGTTTCGTTTCTCATGTCATAGCGGTTCTCACTGCGACGGCGGTGCTAACTTCCTGCCAACGACCCTCATCCCCCCAAACACTGCGCATCGCGATCCTCACCTGGCCCGGCTACGTCTTTGCCGCCGTGGGGCAGCAGCAAGGGTTTTTCGGCGATCTTAAAATTGAGCACATCATCTTGGATGACAACGACGCGCGCTACCCGGCGTTCCAATCCGGGCAGTTTGACATGATGTTCTCTTCCTCCACTGATACGGTGTTTGAGGATGCGCAGGGAATTTTAAGCGGCGCAAAAATCGTCGGCCTCACCGACGTTTCGCTCGGCGGCGACGGGATGATTGCGCGCGCCGGGATCAAGTCAGTCGAGCAGCTCAAAGGCAAGCGCGTCGCCTACGTCCGCTGCGCGCCGGAGTTCATCCTGCTGATTAAAGCGTTGGAAAAAGTCGGCCTCTCGCTGCAGGACGTCACCGCGGTTCCGATCGAAGATCCGAGCATGGCTGCGCAGTCGCTCCTTTCGGGCCAGCTGGACGCCGCGATGTCGTGGGAGCCGTTTCTCTCGCAGATGGAGCGCGCGGGCCGCGGAAAAATCCTCGTCACCTCGCGCGATTACCCCGGCCTCGTTCAAGACGTGATCGTCGCACATCCCAAGCTGCTGGCGCGGCCGGAAGTGCTCGAGACTTTTCTGCGCGGCTGGCTCAAGTCGGCGGAATTTTGTCGTGCGCATCCCGACGTCGCCCAACCCATCATCGCCAAGGTCCTTCAAATGCGCGTGGACGATTTGCGCGCCATCTGGAGCGTCTGCCTGCCCGGCACCGCCGATGTGCAGCGGGAGTACCTGACCGGCTCCCCTTCCAAGCTCGAGCAGAGCGTCCGCGGCGCCGGGGAGATCTACGTGCAACAAAAAATCATCCCGCGCGCGACGCCGACGTCCGAGCTCATTGATACACGAATTATGCGCACCTTACTCAATCAAAATAACAACTCTTTGAATTGAAAAAATTATAAGTACCGCACAACAAAAAGAATTTTAGTTTCGAATACGTTCGTATTTTCGTCGTTACCAGGTCGGTTAACAAAAATTAGTTCAAACGCTGTAGCTTTATCGGCTTTAAATTTTTTTACAATAACATCAAAAATCCTTAGCGTTTCTTGTATAAAAAATCTCGAATCGGCTTCAATCGATTCTTTTATTTCTTTCGTTTGAGTTCTTTGCTCGCCTAGAGACTCCATGGATTTGGCGCTGGTTTGTTGCGCTATTTCTTTCCTAATTTTCTCTACCACCGCTTCTGTAGGTTTAATATACGTGATACCATCCTGACTAGGAGTGCCAGTAGCGGCTATTTGCTCAAGATATTTTATTAAGTCATCATTCATTGCTGTGATCATTTATGGAATAAAGCTTTCATAATTACGAATCTTATAATTCACAACATCGACAATGGATCCACGTCGATCGTGAAGACGACGCCGCTGGGCAGGCGCGCATCCATCACCAGCGGCCGGAGCGCGCGGACGACCGGCAGGATTTTTTTCGCGCGCAGGAAAAGTTGGAACCGGTAGCGGTCGCGCACCTTAAAGATCGGTGCGGGCGACGGACCCACTCCTTCGGCCAACCCTTGTACGCTTTCGAGCAGGCGGCGCGTCATCCCTTCTGCGACAAACTGCGTCTTGGCTTCGTCATGCCCCGTCCATTCGCACAGAATCGCGCGCGCAAACGGCGGGTAGCCCAGCGTGCGGCGGAATTCCAACTCAGCCTCGGCAAAGCCATCGTAATCGTGATGTCGCGCGAACTGAATCGCGGGGTGAAATGGCGTTTTGGTCTGGACGTAAACTTCTCCAGCCACATCCCCGCGCCCGCACCGACCGGCCACCTGCATGAGCAGCTGAAAGACCCGCTCGCTCGCACGAAAGTCCGGCAGCTGCAACGCTAAATCGGCGTGCACAACGCCCACACACGTCACGTTCGGGAAGTGCAGTCCCTTGGCGATCATCTGCGTGCCCGCGAGGATATCGATTTTCCCGCGCGCAAAATCGGCCAGCACGCGCGCGTGCGCATCCTTCCCCCGCATCGTATCTGAGTCCATCCGTGCCACCGTTGCGCTCGGGAATGCTTCGACAAGCGCCTGCTCAATTTTCTCAGTCCCTGCCCCGCTGTAACGGTAATCCTCAAAGCCGCACTCGGGGCAGCGCTCGGGGACGCCCAGTGAAGTATCGCACAAGTGACAACAGAGCTGCCGGCGCCGATGATGGTACGTCAGCGGCACGCTGCAATGCGGACACATTTGCGTGTGCCCGCAACTGGGACACTGGAGTGCGGTTGAGTATCCGCGCCGATTTAAAAAGACGATCACCTGCTCGCGGCGCGCGAGACGTTGATGCACCGCCTCCACCAAAACTGGCGACAGAAGCGCGGGGCCGGGATTGGCCTCCTTGCTTTTCGCCTCTTTGCGGAAGCTCTGCCGCAGATCGATCACATGCACGATGGGCAGCCGCAATGCTTCCACCCGCTCAGTCAACCGAACAAGCTGATACTTCCCAATCTGCGCGTTCTGCCACGACTCGAGCGACGGCGTTGCCGAGCCAAGCACCACCGGCACCTTTTCCAACTGCGCGCGCATCACCGCGACGTCGCGCCCCTGATACCGCGGCGCCTCTTCCTGCTTATAAGTATTCTCGTGCTCCTCATCGACGACGATTAGGCCTAAGCGCGGCAGTGGCGCAAAAACGGCCGAGCGCGCGCCAATTACCGCCGCGACCTTTCCTTCGCGGATCTGATGCCATTGGTCGTGCCGTTCGCCGTCGGAAAGACCGCTGTGCAACACGCTCAGCTGCGCGCCGAGATCTGCAAAGCGCCGCCTAAACCGCTCCACCGCCTGCGGCGTCAGGACAATCTCGGGCACCAGAATGAGCGCTGTCTTTCCTTCCGCAAGGACGCGCGCGATTGCCTGCAGATAAACTTCGGTCTTACCACTTCCGGTCACACCCATGAGCAACACCGGCCGAGGTGCTTCCGCACGACGCTCTGCTTCGATCGCATCGAGCGCCGCCTGCTGCTCGCCTGTGAGTGAAAATCCGCCAGGTCCGCCGCCCGCTGCGTCCGTCGGAATTGACTCGGAATGTCCGGCGAGTGGATCGCGCTCCTGCACGTTCCGCTCAAGCGTCACCAAGCCTTTCGCCTGCAACCCCCGCCAAACTCCCGCTGAAATGCCGCTGCTCTCGCAAAGCTGCGCCAGCCACCCGCCGCCGTGCTCTTGCAAAAAAGTCCATGCCGCCGTCTGCGCCTTCGCGCCGCGCACGAGCGCTGCCGCTTGCGCGACATCGATTCCGGCGCGGGGAGCAACCCACAGCCGCTCTTTATGCTTGGCGCCTGTTCGTCGCACCGCTGCTGGCAAAAGCGTCCGCAGCGCCGCCCCGAGCGGTGCGCAGTAATAGTCCGCCATCCAATGTCCCAATTCCAAAAGTGCCGGCGAGATCACAGGCCGCTCGCCGAGCACTTCCTCGATCGATTTGAGCGCCGCCGGATCTACCTCCGAGCCCATGCGCCGCGCGACGATGTAGCCGTTTAAATACCGCCGTCCAAAGGGGACGCGCACCCGCATTCCCGGCTGCGCCGCAATATCGAGCGCTTCGGGCACGCGGTAATCGTACGCCTTATCGAGCGAGAGCTCGGGCACGACTCGCGCGATGGGACCCTGGGCGGAAAATTCAAGCATGCGCCAAAAGCATCTCCTGCCGCAAAGTTCAAAGCGATTTGTTTTTTTTAAACACCTTCCAGAAGTCGGTCCAGGCTTGCACCTGCGCGTATGCGCGCTCATGCTTTCTATCGTATGTACCAACGCGCACGCTGGCGGCATAAGGCTTTGGCCGGACTGGCTGTCTTAGTTCTTTTCCCGCTGGCTTTGGCTGCTTGGCGCGCGCATCTGGCGACGCGTTATAATGCCAGCATCAATGCTGCCGCGCGCCAGTACGGAGCTATCGATCCGCTTCTGGTCCGTGCCGTCATTTGGCGCGAAAGCCGATTTAACGCTTGCGAACGCGGCCAAGCGCAAGAGCGGGGCCTCATGCAAGTCACTCCCGCCGCAGCGCTCGAATGGGCCAAAGTTTCCAAAATTAAAAATTTTGACGTCGATGAACTGTTTGATCCCAAAACGAACATCCGCGCCGGCACCTGGTACTTAGCACGCGCCATCCGACGGTGGTCACCGCAGGTCGACAACCCCATTCCGTTTGCGTTGGCAGAATACAACGCAGGAAGGTCCAACGCCCTCCGCTGGAATGATCCACTGATCCCCTGGAGCCATGCCGCTTTTCGCTTGCGAATTGATTTCCCAACGACGCGCAAATACATCGAAACAATCGAAGCTCGTTACGCGGACTACAAAAAAGAAGGACCAGAATCTTTCGGTTGGCGCTTTTGTAAGGAGCTCGCCGCTATTTTATCCTTCAACGACTAGGGTCGACTGCGAGAAGCGGTTTGACGTGCCGAGCCGCGCGTCAAAAAATCAACCGCTTCTTTCCACCACGGAGCATCCGGCCCCGCAGCCCAGTGATTATGCGTCGCGTTCGGATGCACGATACGCTTACGAGGACCGCTCAATTGTTTATACAGCGATTCCCCTAGCACCGTTGGCACAATCTCATCCCGACCTGCGAGCATCACCACCACTGGCTGCTGAAATCCTGCCAAATTTATTACATTGTCATAACGGTCGTGCAGCAGCGGTCCCACGGGGAAAATTGGATAATGATATGCCGCCACCTGTGCCAGGCAGTTCCAGGGAGTAATGAGCAGCGCCCCTTCCACCGGCAACGATGGGTTCGCTGCGATTGCAGCGGCGACCGCTCCCGCTCCAAGCGATTCGCCTACTAAGTAAACCGGCCCCAAGCCGTCTGCGTTGAGCTGCCGCACGATCTGCCCCAGCTCGGACGCAATGCGCCGCTGCGTTGGCCGCCCGGCGCGCGGTCCGTAACCCGGATACTCATACAGCAGCACCCGGTACCCGAGCGGCTCCAGCGCGCGTTGATAGAGCACCCGCTCGCCCGCCCAGCCCGCATTGCCATGCGCCACCACCATGGTACCGCGCCTGTTTTCTCCGGGCCAATCGGCCCCTACCCATGCGATGCCATACTCCTTGGCCAACGCGGGAATCAAACAGGGAGTTGCGTCATTGGGCAGCGGCCAAAATCGAAGCCGGTAGTAAATCGCGTACGATTCGACCGACTGCTGCTGCAATTTCGCCGGCCTATAGAGCAACCGGTCCTGGTAAAAGAAAATAAAGATGCAAAGGCCTGCGTAAAACGCGGTGATTAAAAGCGTAAATTTGCCCAGCACGCGCACCGCATCACCGAGTCCTGTCCAAGAAACCATATCGCCACCCTATAGGCAGTCGCATCAAAAAGCCGCCACTAAAATTATTGCGCCCGATCCGCCTCAAAAAACATCCCGGCCTCCGAGAGAAGTTCAATGCCAGAGCTCGTCCCAATCCGATCCGCACCCGCCAGGAGCATCCGTTTAGCTTGCTCCCAGTTGCGAATGCCGCCTGAAGCTTTCACGCCGATGTTAGCTCCGGCCGCTTCCCGCAAAAGCTGCACCGCTTCGGTGGTTGCGCCATTACCCGGATCGGAATGTAGGAGCGCTGCGGCCGGCGCAAATCCGGTTGAGGTCTTGAGCATCCCCACGCCAGCACGCACTGCGCGGCTCGCCGCTTCACGCGCTTGCTCCGGACTGAGGCACGCCGTTTCCAGGATCGCCTTCACCAGCCGGCCTTGAGCTGCGGAGACAATTTCATGAAGCTCGTGCTCGTAAAAATCCCACCGGCCCTCGCGCGCCGCCGCGAGGCTCGCCACCACGTCAAGCTCCTCGGCTCCCGCTTCAACCGCATCCCGCGCCTCCGCAACCTTTGTCCGAGACAGCTGCGCACCGAATGGAAAGCCAATCACGGTTGCGATTCGCACCGGCACCCCTGCCAGCTCGCGCGTCGCCGTTGAAAGCCAGCAAGGGTAAACACAGACCGCACCCAGGCCGTACTCAGCCGCTTCGGCACAGAGCTGCCGGATCTCCGCGCTGCTCGCGTGCGGTTGTAAATTTGTATGATCAATCGCACGGGCCACCTCGGCCAGCGTCCAGCGAGGATCGAGCTTCATGATTGGAACGCTACGCGAGTTTCATCTCTCCCTGCAACTCCAACTGTTCGCTAAAACGCATCCGCCGCTCGATGGTGTCCAAGTAGAGAAAAAACTCTTCCGGGCTTTCAAACAAGTGTCCCTTCTCAATGTAGCTTTCAGTCGTGAACGGCGAGAATCCCTTGGGGAAAATCATGTACCGCGCCTTCATGTAATCGCGCGCGTGGCCCAGCTCGTCCATCATCCCGGCCGAGAGCGGCGGGCGCTCCGGATACGGATGGATCGCCACGACCGCATGTACTTTGCCGACATACCAGTGGAGATCGCGGTGAACAGTGAAAGCATACAGCGCCTCTTTATCAATCGGCAGATCGGCCGTTCCGAGCTCAACCGTCTGCGGATCGACCACGACCGCGTACCGCCGCAGCTTGTGGATGACCTCGGTGACGATCGCGCGCGTCTCGGGCGTTCCATGCGTCATGGAATAGCTCGCATAGACCACCCATGGCCGCGGCTGCGTCACGAGCTTGTAGAGCTCCTGCGGCGGCTCGTTAATGGCGATCACGTAATGCGGCACACCCATCGCCTTGGCCCAGTCTTCCGAAAGAGAAACCTCCTCGTTCATCCAAGCCAGAATATCGAAGAGCGTGTGGTGGCGTTCTTTGAGCGCACGCAGGAACGGGTCCGCGGCATCGAGATTATCGAGCTTCTCCTTGATCTTCCACTCAGCGTCGATGAGCGTCACGACGACTTCCGGCGCGATGAAATCGCGGATGATCCGCTGATCCTTGAATTTGCGGTTGATGCGGTTCCACTCGATCGTCGCGGGCGCGCGGATAATCACATCGCGCAGGCCCTCTTTTTGGATGATGTAGCCAATTTTCTCGTACTCCCGCTCGCGCGTGAGCTCAAACACGTAGTCGGTTGTGCCGAGCAGGCGCTCCAGCGGCTTCTTCCCCTGCTTGGTGAATTCACTCACCGCGTTAAACACCGTGATCGGCCGCCCATTGCGCCGGCCCAATTCGGCGACCTTGGCAATGAGCGCCGCGTCGTCCATCCCCGCAATCATTCCAGTGACAAGAACACGCATAAAATGATTAGTTCCTTAAAAAAATCCCGCGATTAATCTGCCTTACAGTTGCTGCTTCCACAACCGCCCGGCTTGCAACTGCTTTTGCTCTCGCCACCCGAGTCCTTCTTCGAGCTTGCGGACTCTTTCTCTTTCTTGGCTGCGCTTTTGTAGCCCTCGCTCCGATAGTCGGTGCCATAAAAGCCGGAGCCCTTGAGCAAAAACCCGGCGCCGCCGGTGATCACGCGCGCGACCTTACCCTTGCACTTGCCATGCGGATAGGTGCGCAGCGGCTTATCCTTAATCGATTGCAAAACCTCAAAGCGCTTCCCGCACTTGTCGCATTCGTAGTCGTAGGTGGGCATCGGAGGGTCAAGCCTATCCCACTCCCCCACCCCGACTCAAGCTTTCGTCAAAAATAGCCCTTCTTTGTACGTTGACGTTAGCTGCGCCTTGCGGGAAAGAGAGCACACCCCATAAATCTCGACGCACGCGCCAAATCCTGACTTTATAATTGCTGAAGCATGAAAGAAACCGTTTTACACCTTCATGTCAATCCTCCGGGCAGCCGCGTGGATGCAGGCCCACGCGAAATTTGTTTTCTTGCCGGTGACCGTAGCCCACAACAACGCCATCCCAACCAACTAAACAAACGTGGAAACTTATTGGGCGATCTTGTTTCAAGATTGAGTGGCAACTTAGAACAGGTACTGAAAAAGGAATCCGCTCGCCCGTCTCTTTCGGAAACGGAACTAGACCGAACCCTGATCGATGCCCGACTGCCCGCATGGATGCATGTTTTGGGTGCAGCTGTTTTGGCAAGGCCGGAACATTTTGAACAAGCTCGTGGTCACATCGTTCACCGTAATTTAGGCCCTCATGCAACCGTTTCTGCCTTAAGACTCTTAAAAGTGCTGCAAACCAGTTTTGTGGTCTCTGACTTGCGGGCTCGTTGGAATTTAGAAGAAACTGCAGCTCTTTCAATTCAAGCGCCTGAATCTCGTCGTCATGCAGCTCAACTCTGCGTGGATTACATCGCCCAGCGGCCAGATTCCTCGGACGAACCGAGCGCTACTACTAACGTTCGTCCTCCTTTGGAGCGCCCGGCCGCTCATCCGCGCCCATCAAAACAAATACCAGGCATGTTCCCGACTGGCTTGTAGCCGGTAGTTAACCCATTGCTTCGTACAGCGCCTTCACCGCCCGCTCCATCCGGGCGTGATGGGCTTTGGCGCCGGGCATGCCGTTGAAAATGAGGACCGCTGCCAGCTGGCGGGCTGGATCGGCGAACGCGAGTGAAGCTTCCACCCCGCCATGGCCGAATGTCGCATCGGAAGCATGCGGGCCATATTGGTACGGCACCTCTGTCTGGCTATAGCGCTTGGAATCGAGGATCACTCCCAAACCCCAATCGATCGTCTTGCGGAACGTCAGATCCGGCTTCCCTTCCCGCTGACGGGCCGTCATCGCAGCAACCGTCTCGGGCTTGAGGATGCGCACCCCGTTGCGCTCCCCGCTGCCCAGCAGCATCTCGTAGAACGCGCCGAGCTCCCGCGCCGGTCCGCGCGCGTTGCCTGCCGGGTTGCACAGCGCCATCCGCTCGGGCGATTCGCTCTGGATGGGCACCGCCTCGCCCGTCGACGTCCGGTGCATCACCCCGATGCGGTCGCCGTAGCGCGCTTGCTCTTCGATCGGTAGCCCCAGCCACGAGTCGCGCATCTCCAGCGGCAGGAAGATTTCCTCACGCACATACTGGCCCGGCCGACGGCCGTCCATGCGCCGGATGAGTTCGCCCAGGACGTACCAGCTCGAGGCCATGTGATACCCCGCCGTCTCGCCCGGCACCCACCCGGCCTGCAACGGCTGCGCGCACGCCCGCACGACCGACTCCTCCCAGTTCTCGTCGGGGTCGAGCTTGTCGCTGTAATAAAACTGCGGGAAGCCGCCCGTATGAGTGAGTAAATGCCGCAGCGTCAGGCTCTCCTTGCCGCCCGCCGAAAATTCTGGGATGACGCGCGCGATTCGATCCTCCAGCGTAAGCTCGCCCCGCTCCACCAGCTGCAGCACCGCCGCTGCCACGACCGGCTTGGTGCACGAAAACCAAACCATGAGCGTGTCCGAAGTCATCGGGACGCCGGGCTTCGCCTGGCCCCAAGCCGCATCGATCACCGCTTCGCCCGCCACCGATGCATACACCTGCGCACCGATGTGCTGCCCTGCCTCGATCCCGCGCTCGATTTCGGCCGTAAGCGTCGTCATTAAATTCATAAGCTCCCGCAGGTCCTTACTTGATTTCCAGTTCCGCTGAATCGGGCGGCTCAAACCAAGTGGCCCACAGCTGCAAGTCGGCCTCTTCGATTCGAAAGTTATAGGGCGGCAACGCGGCGTTGCGTAACGCCACGCGCCGGGAAAGCTCGTCCAGCGGCACGTCCAAAAAATGTACTTCTGTTTGTGCGCCGACCGCGGCTGCGCGGGCACGATAATCATCTCGTTCCCTTCGCGACCAAAAGCCAAAATCCAAAACCACATTCACTCCAAGCTGCAGCGCCTGCGCGGCCACTTCCCAGAGCAACCCTTCGATGATCAGACGTCGCTGCTCGTCGTACCCGTCTTGAAAAAGCGCTTCCATCCATTCGTCCGGCGTCAAGCGAATGGCCAGCCGCCCTTGTTCCATTTGCTTGGCCAGCGTCGTCTTGCCTGCCGCAGGCAATCCACACATCAAAAAAAGCGTTGGCATGCCTACTCCACGCGCACGATGCCGTAGTTCTTTTTCCCGCGGCGCAGGAGGATGTATTTGCCGTAAAGCAAGTCAGAGGCCTGCAGTTGGTACGCAGCATCCTTCACCTGCTGCTCTTTATTAATGTACACGCCGCCCTTTTCAATCTCTCGCCGCGCTTCGCTTTTGGAGGAGCACAGGCCAGAGCGCGCCAGCGCGTCCGATAGAGACATCCCCTCTTCCATCTCAGCCTGAGGAATCAATAGACTCGGCACGTAATTCCACAAATAGTCAAAGTCGCGCAGGGCAATGTCGACAATGTCCTTTTCATAAAACGGGTTGGCCCGCTCCCCAACACCCTGCGCGCCCGGCCGCGCCAGCGCCGAAACATTATTGGCGAGCGCCTCGTGCGCCTTGCGCTTCTCGGGGTTTTCCCGGTGCTCGCGCTCGAGGGCCTGGATTTCTTCCTGCTTTAAAAAGGTGAAGTATTTCAAAAATTGAATTACATCCCGGTCATCGGTCCGCATCCAAAATTGGTAGAAGTCATTCTGCGACGTCTTCTCCCCGTCGAGCCACACCGCCCCTGCCGCCGTCTTGCCGAACTTCGTCCCATCCGCCTTGGTGATAAGCGGCAGCGTGAGGCCCCAGACCTTTCGCTCGGAGCGCTTGCGGCACAGCTCGACGCCGGCGGTGATATTCCCCCACTGGTCGGTACCGCCAAATTGCAGCACGCAGTTGTGGTTTTGGTTGAGCCACCAAAAATCGTACGCCTGCAGGAGCATGTAGCTAAACTCGGTGTAGCTGATGCCGGTGGCCCGGTCTTCCATCCGCGTGCGGACGCTCTCCTTGGCGACCATCCAATTGACCGTCATGTGCTTACCCACGTCGCGCAGGAAATCCAGGTACGAGACCCCTTTGGTCCAATCGTAATTATCCAATAGCTGCGCCGGATTGCCAGGTCGGTTGAAGTCCAGCAGACCGCGCATCTGTTCTTTAATCTTCGCCACGTTCGAGCGCAGCACTTCTTCAGAAAGCAAATTGCGCTCCTGACTGCGACCACCCGGATCACCGATCATTCCGGTCGAACCACCGGCCAGCGCGATCACGTGGTGGCCAAATTCTTGAAAGCGGCGCAGCACTAAAAGCGGCACCAGATTGCCAATGTGCAGGCTGTCCGCGCTCGGATCAAAACCCACATACACCGTGATCGGCCCCTTGGCGATCTCCGCCCGCAACCCATCCACGTCCGTGCAGTCGGCCCGCAGGCCCCGCCACTCCAACTCAGCAAGAATATCCGTGGACTTCCCCATAGAGGCTCCTATATATAGGCGCTTCCCCTCGCCGGGCGAGGCCAATTGCAACTTTTAACACTATGCTCCGCGTCGGAATCGTCGGCCTACCCAACGTCGGCAAAAGCACCCTCTTTAACGCGGTCACGCGCACCCGCAAGGCGCAGGCGGCCAACTACCCGTTCTGCACGATCGACCCGAATACGGGCGTCGTCACCGTCCCAGACGCGCGGCTCGAGGTCCTCTCCAAAATCTCTGGCTCGGCCAAAATCATTCCCGCCGCGATCGAGTTCGTCGATATCGCGGGCCTGGTCGCCGGAGCGAGCCAGGGCGAGGGGCTCGGCAATCAATTCCTGGCACACATTCGGGAGGTGGACGCGATCGTCCAGGTCGTCCGCTGCTTTGAAGATGAGAACATCCACCACGTCTCGGGCACGGTCGACCCCGTCCGCGATATCGAAGTGATCAATACCGAACTGGTCCTGGCCGACCTGGGCGCCGTGCAAAAGCGCAAGGACCGCTCCACCAAGGCCGCGCGCGGCGGCGACAAGGCGGCGATCGCCGAGCTGGCCCTGTGCGAAAAGCTCGAGCCGCATCTCAATACCGGCAAGCTTGCCAATACGCTCGCCCTCTCACCTGAGGAGCGCCACACGCTCAAAGGACTGTTCCTGCTCACTGCCAAGCCGACGCTCTTTGCCTGCAACGTCGCCGAGAAAGATCTCGCGACGGCCGATCAAAACCTCTACGTGCAAAAAGTCCGGGAGTACGTCAAGACGCACCACGATACGCAGGCGGTCGTCATCTCCGCGCAGATCGAGTCAGAGCTCGTCGATCTTTCCGCCGAAGAAGCCAAGGAATATCTCAAAGATCTCGGTGTGGCGGAGTCTGGGATGGGAGCGCTCATCCGCATTGCCTATCAGCTGCTGGGCCTGCGCACTTACCTCACGACCGGCGAGAAAGAGACGCGCGCCTGGACGATTCACGAGGGTAACACCGCTCCGCAAGCCGCGGGCGTCATCCACTCTGATTTTGAGCGCGGTTTTATCGCTGCCGAATGCACCGCTTATGAAGACTTGGTCGCTTGTGGCTCTTTCGCCAAAGCACGCGAGGCCGGTAAGCTGCGCATCGAAGGCAAGGAATACGTCGTGGCCGACGGTGACGTGCTCGAGTTTCGGTTTAATACGTAGCAACGTAGCAAACAGCGCCGATACTTCTCTCCCATGACCGACTGGAAGATTCAACCCCCCGCCGATGCCTGCGCCGATACGGGCGCGGCCTTCACAGACGGTGAAGCGGTCCACTCCGCCCTCTACTGGCAGGATGGCCGCTATGCACGGCGCGATCGCTGCGCTGCCGCATGGACGACCGCGCGCGCGCGGGAATCGGGCACCGCAGCGCCGCTTTCCAGCTGGCAATTTTCCTTCACTCCCAAGCCGCCGCCGGCACCGGAGCCGATTGCCCGCGACCGGGCCGAGGCGCTCCTACGTCGTCTAATGACCGAGGATGCTCCCACGACCATTCGTGCCCGTTACATCCTCGCCGTCCTGCTTGAGCGCAAGCGGTTGCTGCGTCCCCTGGACCGGCAATCGGGCCCGGAAGGTCGGCCTCTTTTGGTTTACGAACATCCTGCGTCGGGCGAAACCTGGCTGATTGAGGACCCTCAGGTCCGGCTCGAAGACCTGCCTGCGCTCCAGGAAGAAGTAGCGCAGCTTTTGGGGCCAACTCACGGAGTAGCAGCCTGACCCTTGTTCTTCGGCAGTTCTAATCTAACTCATTGCCTGCGAAATGGTCCCACGCTTCCACGACGCCCGTAATATCCTCTGCTTTCGCGAGGTAACCCTGTTCTTTTGCAACGTGCTCCTTGACGCGAGGATCTGAGTTGGCGGGGCATGCAATATGCTCAGCAACAACGCGTTGCAGCATCGCCAAATCGTTAAGACCATCTCCCACCGCAAATCGATTTTCACGCTCGATTTTGAGCATCGCCCCGAGCGCTTGCAGGCATGATCCTTTATGGAACTCCTTATGGCTGAAGCGGATCCACACAGAATTGCGAACCGGCATCAAATCCGGCCAAGAGGCAAGAGCTTGCTCTAGATAAGCAGAAATGCGGTCAGCTTCTTCCTCATCTGCTGATTCCAATCCAAATGGACAGCTTGAATCCATAATTATATTAGTTTTTGTTTCTTTATCGATATAGATTTCTAATTCCTTCCAAAAACTCTTTGTTACTGCAAATAACTCATTATGAACAACCGTGCAGCGCTCATTCCATTCCTCCCAGGATAGCAGGCGCTTTTCTTCCGCATGGACACGCCAGATTTGCCGCTCCATCACGATGACCCAATCGGGCCAGGCCGGCGCGCATCGCAAATGCAGCTGAGCTTCGAGCTCCTCGAGTGTCCGGCCAGTGTTGATGGCCCAGGTGACGGGATGCTGCTCCCGGGATATGGCAAGTCGTTCAAAGAAAGCCGGATGCAACGGTTGAGGCGCTGCACCAACCTCGATGAGCGTCCCATCGAAGTCGGTGGAGATGAGCTGGAGCTGCGAACGTGCCATAAATACGAATGACAATTCTAACCAGCTCTGGCTCAGGAAGAAAGAGTCTTATTAATTTAGAAAGCGCCCTGCTTCTCCCAAAACCGTCCCCACCGTCAGCCGGAACCCCCGGAGGAAATCTACGGCACTCATTCGCTTTTTGCCTTCGAGCTGAACGTCGCCAAGGGCAACCGCACCGTCCCCCGCTCCAATAATCAATCCCTCGCCATCCGCGCGAAGCACCTCGCCCGCCCGGCCTGAGGGCACGGAAGACACTTCCGCCACTGAAAAAATTTTGAGTTGCCGTGAGGTTCCTGCTGAATCTTGTACAAATGTGTACGCTGACGGCCATGGCGTGAGCGCGCGGATCTGCCGGTCAATTTCCACCGGCGTGCGCCACCAATCGATCAGGCCGTCCTTTTTTTCGAGCTTGGGTGCGTACGTCGCCTGCGCGGCATCCTGCGGAATGCGCGGCGCGGCGCCCGAATCAATCAACGGAAGGGCTCGCCCAAGAGCGGTGGCGGCAGAGTGAGCCAGACCCGCCTCGACCGTCTCCGCCGTGTCGGTCGGTCCGATCGGGAGCCGTTCCTGCAAAATCATGTCGCCCGCGTCAACCCCCGCGTTCATCCAAATGACCGTGATGCCTGTTTGCGCATCGCCGGCAAGAATTGCGGCCTGGATGGGACTGGCCCCCCGATGCCGCGGCAGAAGCGAAACGTGCAGATTGATACATCCGCGCGGTGGGAGCTCGAGCAAGCGCTGGGAAAGAATCTGTCCATAGGCAGCGACGACAATCAGATCGGGCTCCAGCTCGCGCACCGACTCCACCGCAGCCCGGCGGTTGATCTTCTCAGGCTGCAGCGGTGTAATTCCCAAGCGCAGCGCTGCCTCTTTGATCGGACTGGCAAGCATCTGCCCGCCGCGGCCGCCCGGGCGGTCCGGTTGGGTGACAACGCCGATAAGCTGATGCACGCGCGACGCCGCGAGCTGCTCAAGCGCAGGGATGCCCCAGCCGCCCGTGCCAATAAAGAGGATGCGCATAAAAATTTTTAAGATGGAAATTCACCGGTCGCCGGTAGAGTAACCACAACGCCCACCCACGCTCGGATGAACGATCAACTTCACGAAATTCCTGCTGAGGCGCAAGTGCAATGTGCAGACGCCGTTGGGATCGCGCGTGCGGCGGTGCTTTTACATGCGGGCGAGGCCGTTGCGCTTCCGACTGAAACGGTCTATGGACTAGCCGCCGATGCATTTAACGCGAGCGCGGTGGCAAAGATTTTTGCAATCAAGGAGCGTCCGCTTTTTGATCCGCTGATCGTACATGTAATGGATGTTGCTGCGGCACGCCAGATTATTGCGGACTGGCCCGCCCGCGCGGAAAAACTCGCTGCAAAATTTTGGCCCGGCCCTCTGACACTGGTCCTTCCGAAAAAAAATTGCATTCCCGATCTCGTCACCGCAGGCCTGCCGCATGTCGCCGTTCGTGTACCGCGCCATCCCGTGATGCAAGCGGTGCTGCGCGCGTTTGGCGGACCGCTCGCCGCGCCGAGCGCTAATCGGTTCGGCCGGATCAGTCCGACGAGCGCTGCGGCCGTCGCAGAGGAACTCGGCGGACGCGTGCCCCTGATTCTCGACGCGGGCGCGTGCGAAGTCGGCGTCGAATCGACAATTGTTTCGTTCGTAGAAGCAGCGCCACAACTTTTGCGCGCCGGCGGCATTCCGATTGAACAACTCGAAGAAGCGCTGGGCGAAAAAATCTCCGCAGCAACCGAATCAACAAACCGTCTGCTCGCCCCCGGTCAGCTCGCCAGTCACTACGCACCGCGGAAACCGCTCACGCTGGTTGCTGCTGCGCGCGATATCCCCGTCGACGATCGCCGCCATGCTGCACTGCTCGTCTTTTCACAGCACGAAGCTGTAGGCGCAACTGGCTTTGCACGTGTTGAAGTGCTTTCTACCACAAGAAATTTCACCCAGGCTGCGGCGCGCTTTTTCGCCGCACTGCGGAAGCTCGATGCCGGAACAGCTGCCCAAATTTTTGCTATTCCGCTGCCGGAAGAAGGGCTCGGTCGCGCGATCAATGATCGCCTGCGCCGCGCCGCACACCGCGGTTAAACGGCCGACGCTTCTTCCCAGATTCGACTACCCAGTACTGCTAAAATTTTCTTTAGCGCGGAGGAAAATTGCTGCGGTGTTTCGCGTAAAGCCAGTTCAAGCGATACACGCGTCCAAAAACGCCCGTCGCTGATTTCCTCCACCGGCCAAGTGAACGGGCCTTCGTGCCGCCCCGCATAGACGGTAACAAACTCCCAACCCGTTTCCGCGCAGGCTTCAATTTTATCCAGCACGACGAGCGGTGAAGCGAGCGCTTTCGCATCCACGCCCAACTCTTCACCCAGCTCACGCTGAGCAGCCGTGTCGTACGTCTCGCCCGAGTCCACATGACCGCTGACCGATGAGTCCCAAACATTCGGATCCTGGTCTTTGAACGCTGACCGCTGCTGCAAAAACAGTTCGCCCGCCGCGTTGCGCAAGAAGAGATGCACGGCGCGGTGCAATAGTTTTTGCGCATGCACCACCGCCCGGAGCTCCCGGCCCACAACCTGGTCGCGCGCGTCGACGACGTCAAACCATTCTTCACGGCGGGACAAAGCGGCAGTCATGGGTAGCAATTACTCTACCTTGCAGGCCATTTGTCCGGCGAGGTTTTCTGCATTATATTGTACTGTGGAGCATCCGTTTTGCCGATGGCGGGCGACGCCGGGGGACATCGCCTTTTTGACGAACCGATTGAGCGCGCGACCCGCGGAGCAGGATGCAATCGAGCATTTGGCCGCAGACCCCGAAGCGTTAGAACTTTTATGCGAGCAAGCGCAAGTGCTTGACGCCGTCGGACAGGCGCCGGGCCCGCTGGCGATCTCTCCCGCGCTCTACTTCCATCTGCTCGCGCACCGCGCCGCCCGAGAGCACGGATTGCTTGAGAGCGCCATGGTTGATTATCTCGCCGGGATCCTCGTGGAGTATTTATCCACCGAGCGGGCACTGTCACCGCTGCAAGGAAATGCGCGTGCGGCTTGGCCGTATTTGCACGAGCTCCTGGATCGGATTGAGCAGGCGCCGGCGGCAACGCGGTTTCAACTCCAAACCCGCGTCGGCGACTACGCGCTTTTTTGCAGCGGAATTTTTCCGGAGTGGATTGAAGATCGCCGCAACCGTCGCGCCGCGCCCGGCTTAGAGTTTTATGAGTCCATTGGCCAACAGAGCTACCGCGGCGCTTCGCATTCGCAAGACGCCCGCCGACGGAACTGGGATAATCTCTACGCGGAACTTGCGGAAAAATTCCACGAGCTTCGGCTGACGCTCAACGCGCTCGCCGACCGGTTCTTACACTTCAACGCGCCGCGATGGGAGCCGCTCCTCCATCCGCCGGCATGAGCGGTGCAGGGCGACTGGCCCGCGCTTGTTTGAAAAGCGCCAGCACTTTGACTCGCTGCGCGGCATGCTCCACAATCGGCCGCGGATAGTGCGCGGTACCCAGCTCGGGGATCCAGCGCCGGATGAATTTTTCCTGCGGATCGAATTTCCGAGTCTGCAACGTTGGGTTGAAAATACGAAAATAAGGCTGTGCATCTGTCCCGGTACCGGCCGCCCATTGCCACCCACCATTATTAGCTGCGAGGTCCGCATCAACAAGCCGCTCAAAAAAATACCGCTCGCCCCATTGCCACGAGACGAGCAGATCCTTCACTAGAAAACTCGCCGCGATCATTCGCAGGCGATTGTGCATCCACCCGGTCGCGTTGAGCTGCCGCATGGCGGCGTCCACAATCGGATAACCCGTGCGGCCCTGGCACCAAGCCGCAAAGAGGGCTTTGCTGTTGGGCCACGGGATCGTGTTGTAGTCCGATCGAAACGCTTGCTGTGCGACGCGCGGATGATGCCAGAGAATCTGCCGGAAAAAATCTCGCCAGATGAGCTCTTTGACAAAAACTGCCGCCTGTCTTTTTGCCGCGGCGCTTTTGCTTTTAGAAGCGCGCACAGCGGCCGCATAAACCGTGCGAATGCCGATGGTCCCAGCGCTGAGATCGACTGAAAGACGTGACGTGCCTGTCTTAGCCGGAAAATCGCGTTCGCTCGCATAAGTGAAAAGCGCTTCTCGAATAAAACCGCGCAACCGGGCTTGCGCCGCCGCTTCTCCCGCCAGCGGAAGCGCGGCGACACACGAAAAACCGAGGGACTTGAGCGTGGGAATCGCATCCGATTTTAACTTCCGTCCGAGTTGCCGCATCATCGCTGAGCCGCGAGCGCTCCATCGCACCACCGAAACAGGCGCGAATTCTTTTTTGCCCAGCGCGTTCCAAGCGCGCGCGTACGGCGTAAAGACAGTAAACGGACGGCCGTCTTTTTTGAGCACGTCGGCAGGCTCACGCAACATCCCGTCTTGGTATGTTCTAACCCGCCAACCCGCCGCGTCCGCCGCCGCCGCAACCCATTCGTCGCGCGCACGCTCGGTGGGTTCGTAAGCGCGATTCCAATAGAGGGAGCGCGCTCCGGCGACGCGGCCGATTTTCTCCAGCGCCGTCCACGGGTTGTTTTCAACCACGCGAATAATCAGTTGCACGCCGGCTCGCTCGATCGAACGCTCGAGCGCTCGCAGCGACTCCAGCCAAAACATTGCGCGGGCACCCCCCATCGCCGGCTTCTTCCATTCGGAGCGGATGACCAGATACACCGGCCAGACAATCGCGTGTTCCTTGAGGGCCGCGTGGAGCGCCGGATTATCAGCCAGACGCAGATCACGGCGAAACCAGAAGACGGCCGGCGCTGTGTTCATGATTTGAAAGCGCGAACTACGCCGCCGCGTTCCCGCCCAACGCCTCGACGAGCGAATGCAGGGTGAGTTCCGCGCGGGATTTTTGCCACGCAATGCAGCCATGTTCGAGCAGCGCCACGCGGTCGGCGACCGCCAGGATATCCTGCGGGCGGTGACTGATGAGGACCACCGCAATGCCGCTGCTTTTGAGACGCCCAATAAGTTCGAGCACGCCCGCCGCAGCGCGAACGCCGAGGGCAGCTGTCGGTTCGTCCATTAAGACCGTACGCGGAGCAAACACCAGCGCACGCGCCACTGCGACCGCTTGCTGCTGGCCGCCGGAAAGAAGCCCGACGGGCGCAACCGAAGCGGGCACATCGGAGCCAAGCCTGCCAAGGAGTTCCTCCGCTCGCTTGCGCATGGTGACTGCATCTAAAATTGGAAATACGCCGAGCGCTGAGCGAACGAGCTCCCGACCTAGGAAAATATTCGCGGCGGCATCCTGCTGCGGCGCCAGCGCGAGATCCTGGTAGATCATCTCCAAGCCCCGAGCACGGCGCGCAGTCGTGGAATCCGCCGCCACATCCACGCCGTCCAAAAAAACAGTGCCGGAATCTGGACCGAGGTCCCCACTCATGATGCGCAGCAGCGTCGACTTGCCCGCCCCGTTATCACCGACAATCGCCAGGATTTCTCCTGCATCGACACCGAGCGAAACGTCGTGCAGCACGCGGTTGCCGCCGAAAGCCTTGCAGACGCCCCGCACTTCAAGCCGTTTCATACTTGCTCCTTTTGTTGAGCGAGCTGCCAGCATGCGGCTGCCATCAACAGCACTCCCGCGGCGATCGGCTGATAGTAGCTGGGAATCGCAAGCAAGTTCATCGCGTTTTGCAGCGCCGCCAGAAAGATCGCACCTAGCACGCTACCAAGAACGGATGCCCGCCCGCCCGAGAGCGGTGTTCCGCCGATAACGACCGCGGTAATCGCAATCAGCTCGTACCCCGCGCCCGCATTAGGATCGCCCGCATTGACGCGCCCCATCCAAACGATTCCGGCAGCAGCCGCAAGAATCCCGGAGAGAATATAGAGACTACACAAACGTCTCGCTACCGGCACGCCCGCCGCGCGCGCAGCCCGGGGGTTGTCTCCGATCACCAGCACGTGCCGGCCAAAGCGCGTATGAAAAAGCAGAACATGCACGATGACGGCTAGCGCGAGGAAAATAATCGGGACCACCGGAAGACCCGCGACCCGCCCCTGCCCAAGCCAGACCAACGACGCAGGTAAACCGTAGACGGTTCGCGCGTCGGTGAAGACCAGTGCGAGTCCGCGCGCGACGCCGAGCATCGCAAGTGTCGCCACAAACGGCATCACGCCGACTCGCGCGATCAGCCAGCCATTTACCGCACCCGCTGCAGCTCCGGCACCCAGGGCCGCGAGAACAACTCCGAGCGCTCCTCCACCTCCGTAATGCGCCGCTAATCCGCCCGCAACCGATGCAAGCGCGAGAACAGAGCCAACGGAAAGATCAAGCCCGCCCGAGGCAATCACCAGCGTCGCTCCCAATGCGAGAATTCCGATCACCGTGCTGGCGGCCAGGATATTCCCCACATTGGTCCAGCTGCAAAACCCGGGAACAAAAATTCCCAAAACCGCGATCGCTAAAATCGTGAAAAAGACACGTCCGCTAATCTGCGCTCGTAAACTCATTTCAAAATATCCTTCAGCGCCGGGTTTGCAGGATTCGCCAGCACTTCTTTATCGAGCACTAGCGTCTCCACATACTGCTGCTTTTCGACCGCTTCCCCGCGAAGCAGCTTGACGGTCTGGGCAACCGAATCGTATCCCAGTCGATACGGAATCTGCGCGACGCTCGCCTGGAGCCTCCCCGCGTGGATTGCCTGCACCGCATCGCCAATGCCGTCCAAGCCAATCACAAAAACCTGACTTCCCTTGCCTGCGGTGTAGACCGACTCCACAGCACCTAGGGCCATGAGGTCATTGACCGCATAGATAACCGCGAGGTCCGGATGCGCCGTCAAAACATCTGCGGTAATCTCCGATCCTTTCATCCGGTCCCAATTTCCAGGGAGCGACGCAATGATCTGAAACGGCTTGCCGCTTTTCTTGAGCGTTTCGCGAAAGCCTTGCACGCGGCCCATCCCGGGAAGCGAACCTGGTTGGCCTTCGATGATGAGCACTTTTCCGCCAGCACGCTTCTGCGCGAGATAGTTGGCCGCTTGCGTTCCGGCGCGATAATTATCCGACGCGATCGAGAACGCAACGGGAATGCTTTCGCGCTGCATCAAGGCCAAATCAAAGCCCCCGTCCAAGTTCACAATTTTCACATTCTCTGCAGCGGCACGACGCAGCGCAGGGAGCAAATTCACCGGCGTCGCGGCCGAGACAATCAACGCTTGCGGCTTGCGGACCAGCATTGCTTCCGCGGCGGTCAGCTGTGTTTCCGTCGCCGTGTCGCTTTCGACTCCCTGCACTTGCAGATCAACATTCAAATCTCGACCGGCATCCCGCACTCCGCGCTCCACCATAGCCCAATACGGATTGCCAACGGCACGCAAGAGCACCGCGATGCGCGGGCGTGATTCACCTTGAGCTGCTGCCAACGCAAAACCCGTTGCGCACAAAAGCAGTGCAACAGAAAAAAGAACCGCCCTGCGGCAAAAGAAGGAAACTTTCATCGAGGGAAGTTTCTCTCTGGAGTTTAACTTTCTAAATGTGCTTCGAGTCGTCCGCGTCTTTCTTCGCGTAGCCGGAGTCCTGCCGCTGGTGGTTGACGCGGTTTTTAGCGACGTAGGCATCAAAGACATCCTGCGCGCTCATCCCCAGCACTTGCGCGAGCGAAATGAGAAAGTGGAATAGGTCGACGACTTCAACCCGTGCGTTCTGCAAATCGAATTTTTGATACTTGGCCCACCACTTCCACGGGACGCTGTCGGTGAGCTCGGCCATTTCCTGCGTCATCGCGCGCGTGTAGTTGAGCACCCACTGCGTCTGCGCCGCTTCGTCCATGCCGTCGGTACGAACGCCGACGCGCTCGTTGAGCGCCCGCTGCATCTGCCAGAGCGCCTGGAGCTGGTCGGCGGGGAGCGCCGGGGATTGTGTATCAGTGGAAGCGGAAGTGCGTTGCGCGGCGGAAGTCATGTGGCCTGAGAGCTTACTCTTACCCCTACCGCGCGCGCACGATCAAAAAGTAGAAGCCGGTACGCCGGCCAAGATACCCGTGGCAGCCAGCTCAGCACACACTTGGTCAATTGCCGCGCGACGCTCCGGGGTGAAATGTCGGGCCGCGTGCGCCTCCGCGTCAATGATGCCCAGAATGCGTCCGTCAGTCGTGATGATTGGCGCGCAGTACTCGCTCTGAACACGCGTATCGCACTGGTAGTACGCGCCCGAATGCACCGCTACTTCCTCAATGAGCACAGGTGCACCCGTCAGCGCGACGCGTGAGTTGTTGCTTGTTTCGGCAAACGCTTCTGTCAGCGGGAACTCAGCCCGGCTGGGACTAGGCGGATCATTCGCATACGCGAGCTTAACCAGAACGCGCTCGCCCGCGGAATTGGAACGGATTTCGTACACGCCGAGCCACTGCGAAGCAGTTTGGGCGAGTAATGAATCGACGAGTTGCTTGAGCCTCCAAAGCCGGAGCGTTTGTGAGTGCGCGGCAAGCGCTGCCCACTCTTGCCCGCCCACACCAAGAATCGGACGCAAATCATAAGGCTCAGCCGCGAGCGTTCCGGCCACGCTGCACGCGCCCCCCGGGCCGAGCTCCGGAACACGGTAGGTGTAGAGCGCGCGAATGGATTCGGACGCAAGACCTGGAAAAGCAATAGCACTCATTTAATTATTCTGGAACTTTCGGTTCTCGCCAGCCCACGGTCCGCCCAAACCCGTCGGGTCGACGGATGAAAATGGGACGCTGGCCAGCAGCCAATCGCGCAAGAAGATTTTCGCAAGATGCAATGGCAGTCGAAAAATCACCCTCTGTAAAACGCGATGTGATAGTAGAGTAGAGTCTTATCTTTTCTGGATCGAGAGAGCTTACTGATCGCCTGGAGCCGGGTGCAGGTGTTTTTCTATTCATGGTTAAGTCTCTTTGTGTAGAGATTGTTATTTTGAAATAATTGCTCCGGGCGCGCTCGGGGTCCGAACGCGCCCTGGCGGCACTCTCTATCCAACCATTCCCTCCCACGCGCGGAGCCAGAAGGAACCGCGTTTTGGCCTTGATGCGACAGCAGGAGCTTCAGCGCGTTGCTCCTCCACGATTGTAGGTCGCGTCGCAGCTTCCGCGGCAGCAGCTTTTTCACGAGCACTCTCGGCTCGAACGCGAAGTCGGTACACCACATCGCCGACAACGCTTTTCACTTGTTGGAGCGGCGACCCGCCTACTTCTGGGCGCGCCTGATGATTGCCAGCCACATCTCCGATCAGGTGAATGCTGGTCCGCTGAAGCGTTTCAATCTCTGCTTCCGGCAACACCCCATCTAAGAAGTTGCTGCCGCTGTCAACGCCGCTGGACAATGCACCGTTTGGATGCACCAATAGGGGCTTGAGTTTCCCGCCATTCCACAACGAGGGCGCGTGGAATCGGTCCGGCAAGCGTTCCGACACTTCGCGTCTCCCCCGCTCAAAGCCGGCACCAAAGCCAGGGCTCAGATTAAACCGGCGATCCAACGAAGGTAGGACGCCAATTCCACTACGCCTTCGCTCGTTGAGTCGTGGTGTGGAAGCCACGACGATCGTCTCATCAGCTCGAACGGCCGTCCTCCACTCGCCTCGAACTTCGCCCGTGCGTGGATGGATTTCAGGACCCGTGTTAAAGTCCACGTTGGTTGTTCCATCTAGCCTTGGATCGAGCCGATGAACGGGTCTATCCAAAACCGTAATGGTAATGCCATGCTCCTCCCTTGCTGTTTTGGCGGCAAATGCGAGGCTCTCAGCTTGAAACCAATCGAGTCGATGCGCCCAGGATAGATCGGAGACGCCTTCGCTCTCCAAAAATTCCCCCGTTCGAACGACCGCTCTGGCAGCGTCGAGTTCCTTTTCTGGAGCAAGCGGCGGCCGGCCATGTTCCACCTCATAAGCAGATCCAGCGAGGAACCGTTTCGCTTGGTCAAGCGTAGGCCGTTGGGGCCTGCTGCGAGAAGCTTCGCTTGCAGCCTCACAGACTACAATTTGTGCTCCTTGTAGGCTGAAACCTGTCCGCTTGGCGGTCTGAGTGTTAACTTCTCCAAGAAACTCTCGGACGACTGGGACCGCACGGTCTAGGTCTTCCGCAACAATGGCAATGGTGCGAGTGAGGGTGGCAGTAGGAATGCCAGCTTGATTTTGTGTGTTCATCGGTGTGTCTCCTTTATGGATTCACACCAGGAAGGCCGTGGACACCCAGGGTGCCGCACCTGCCAAAGAGACTTCATTCGGGCGCTAGTGCCCGCACATCCGCTGAAAGCGTTCTGCTTCCAGCGTGGCCACCGTGGTGTCTCTTTTAGGACCCGGTTGGCAACCTTGACGCTCTTGCGAGTATCAAGATATTCCTGATGCTTGAAGACCGGAGTAACGTGGCCTCGCATTTTCGTCAACTTAAAATCTTAAAAATAAAATTTGCGGCAACCCGCTCTTGATGGTTTGGTAACAGCCCTTCGACCCGGCAAGAGTCGATCTCTCCCTATGCAAACCGAAGAAGTCGTCGTGATTGGCAGCGGCTGCGCAGGCTGGACAGCGGCGCTGTATGTGGCACGAGCCAATCTGCGGCCGCTGGTCCTCGCCGGCACGATGCCAGGCGGCTTGCTCACCACGACGAGCATTGTAGAAAATTTCCCCGGCTTTCCGGAAGGAATCGACGGCACGGATTTGATGATGCGCATGCAGGCGCAGGCTGAGCGCTTTGGCGCGCGCGTGGAATACGGCACGCTGGAAGCAGCGAAATTCTCTGATCAACACGCGGGCATGCACGAGCTCACCTTCGATGGCAAGACGCTGCGCGCGCGCGCGGTCATTCTGGCGACGGGCTCCTCCCACAAGCACCTGGGGCTCGAAGGCGAACGCGTGCTCGAGAAAAAGGGCGTCACCTATTGCGCGACATGCGACGGCGCGCTGCCGATGTTCCGCGATCAGCCGCTGGTCGTCGTTGGTGGCGGCGACTCGGCGTGCGAAGAAGCGCTCTACCTGACGCGCTTTGCCTCACAGGTGCACCTGGTTCATCGCCGCGACGCACTGCGCGCCTCCAAGATCATGCAGGAGCGCACCCTCGCCCACACAAAAATCAAGATGGAATGGAACAGCACAGTCGAAGAAATCCTCGGCGCCGAGCAGGATAAAGTCACCGCCGTCCGCTTGAAGGACCTCAAGACCAATGCCACGCGTGAGCTGCCGGCCGCCGGCGTTTTCATCGCGATCGGGCACGAGCCCAACACCGCGGTTTTTCGCGGCCAGATTGATTTGGACACGGATGGCTACATCAAGGCCGTCGGCTTTGCGCGGACCAACCGGCCCGGCGTTTTTGTCGCCGGCGACGTCGCCGACCGCGTCTACCGCCAGGCCATCACCGCCGCCGGCACCGGCTGCGCCGCCGGCATCGAAGCCGAGCGGTATTTGGCGGAAGTGGCCGAGTAATCTCGTTCTGTCTCGATCAATCTCCGTAACGCTTAGTGCGATTCGATCTCCAATCCCACTTCTTCGGAGATTCCGTTGACGAAATTGTGGATTACCGGATCGGTATCAGCACGAAATTCATCTGAGGTGCCGACGCGATAGATCTTGCCCTTGTGCAGCATCGCGAGCCGGTCGGCGATGCGCAGCGCGCTTTTCATGTCGTGCGTGACGATGACCGACGTAATCGAAAGCTCCTGGCTCAGGCGGACAATCAGCTTATCGATGCTCGCCGCAACAATCGGGTCCAGGCCCGCCGTCGGCTCATCATAGAGCATCAGCTCGGGCCGGCTGATCGTCGCCCGGGCCAGCGCGACGCGCTTGCGCATGCCGCCGCTCAAGTTCGCCGGCATTTTTTTCTCCTGACCGCCGAGATCGACAACCGCCAGCGCGTTCTCCACAGCATCAGCAATCTCCTTCTCCGAAGCCTTCCCCTCCTCACGCATCGGAAAGGCGACATTTTCAAAGACGCTCATCGAATCAAACAGCGCGCCGCTCTGAAAGAGCATCCCCATTCGGCGGCGTAAGGGAGTAATCTCCGCCTCCGTCATCGTCGCCAAATCCTGCCCCGCAAAATAGACATGCCCCGCGTCAGGCTGGACGAGGCCCATCATGTGCTTGAGCAGCACACTCTTGCCCGAACCGCTGCGGCCCAAAATCACCATCCGCTCGCCCGATAGAATTTCCAAATCGACGCCCCGCAGCACCTCCTGCCGGCCAAAATGCTTACGCACATCTTTCAAGCGCACGAGCGGTCCTTCCTTCGGCACATCCTGCGTCTCGCGCGGCGCGGCGACCGATTTTCCGGGAGCGGCATGAGGTTGCGGGTTAGCCATAAGCAATAACGTTAATCTAGTTGACAGCAGAATACAAAATACAAATCCTTGGCTGCTTATGCACGCCCATACTATTCATTTTATCGCAACCGGCGGCACGATTGACAGCGTATGTCTCGATCGAGGGCTGCAAGCCACTGAGAGCGCGCTGCTTCAATACATTCGCGATTTCATCAAGCCCTACTTTTCTCTTACTGAAGAATGTCTTTTCATGAAGGACTCGCGCGACATCACGCAGGAAGACCGAGCCTTGATTTTGGATCGTATTTGCCACTCCGTGCACAATCATATCATCGTTACGCATGGCACTTACACCTTGGCTGAAAGCGCCCGCTACTTAGCCGAACGACTGCCAACACCTTCGGACAAGCGTATTATTTTGACTGGATCGACGATCCCCTTCGGACTACCGGATTCACCTGCGTTATTTAATTTGGGATACGCCTGCCATGCGGTTCAAACCTGCCCTCCCGGTGTCTGGGTGGTGTTCAATGGAAATCTTTGGTCCCCCAAAGGACTTCATAAAAATTTAGACAATCAAAGATTTGAGTCTGAAGCGTAAGCGACCGAGCTGACTAAAGTTTCAAGTTTACGATGGAAACACCTGATTAAGCAGGAACGTGAAAAAGAAGTTGGAGATGAGCACCACGATCGACGCGTTGACGACAGCCTGAGTCGTCGCCTGCCCCACGCCCTCCGCACCGTGGCCGCTGTTCAACCCTTTGCTGCAGCTGACAAAGACAATCAAGATTGCAAAAAGCAGCGCCTTGGTCAGCGCGATCCACACATCTTTAAGCTCGGTAAACTTCAGCGTGTTATTCCAATAGTACACGCCGTCGACCCCCAAAACGTCAACAGCCACGACATACCCAGCACCAACGCCGCACAGAACCGCGATCCCCACCAGAATCGGCATCGCTACCACCATCCCCAGCACGCGTGGCACCACGAGATATTCGACGGGATAAACGGCCAGCGCCCGCAGCGCGTCCACCTGCTCAGTAATGCGCATCGTTGCAAGCTCCGCCGCCATCGCAGAACCCGCCCGGCCCGCGAGCATCAGCGCGCACAGCACTGGCCCCAGTTCTCGGAACATCGAGAGCGAGACCACCGGCCCTACCGCAGAGTTCATCCCGAGCGGGCCGAACTGGAACTGTGTCTGCGCCGCGAAAACTGCGCCCGTGAACGCACCGGTGATCACCACCACCGAGAGCGACCGGATACCGATAAAGTGAACTTGCCGCGCAACCAACCGCCAGCGGATCGGAAAATGGAAAAGCGCCCGCGTCGTCTCCGCTGCTAAGAAAGCGACTTGTCCCGTTGCTTCAACGAGCCGTAACACCTGCCGACCCAGCCAGTGCGCAAAGGTATTGATCGCAAGTGTCATAAAAAAGCGCGGCTTGTGGTTCACGCGCTCGAGAAGCGCGTGCCGCCCGGTCATCCTCGCAAACCCATCCGCGCCTGCGCAAGACTGTTATCTTTCGGCGCGCGCCTGCACGGTACGAAAAGCACCCCAGCGTTTTGGTTTGAAACCCCGCCCGCGCAATGATTCAATGACAGGCTCGTCACAAGCGAGAAAAGATCCGCGCGCGGTTAGCTTAGCGGTAGAGCGCTCGCTTCACACGCGAGAGGTCGCTGGTTCGAACCCAGCACCGCGCAGGGGTTTGTTCTTTTCTGTACAAACTCGAGCCCAGGATCACTTAGGCACATCCCGGTCCCCATCCAAAAATCGGCCGCCTTGGCCCAGCCCACGCTCTTCCCATTCACGGACAACTGATCGGCGACCTCCTGCCGCCCCGCACAAACCCGATTGGGTAAAGTAAAGCCTGTCCAGTCGCTCTGCAGGCACTCCTGTCACATCACGCGCGTGCCCATCCGCGAACTCACCAAACATCGGTAGGTTAAATGTTTGAAGCGCGGCAGTCTTAGGCTCTTCTCCATATACGTACCGCCCCGGATCATAAACGGTCCACGACTCGCTTCCAGGAGAATGCCGCGTAGCACTTAGACGCGTAGTCCATTTTACAGAAGGATCAACAAGGCTTCCTAAACCGCCTTCTTGATTAACTAGCCATCCCTTGTATTGCACCTGCTTCAACTTCCATGCTCCTTGCTGATTGGGCACTGCCTCATAAGCAGCCGTCCAAAGGCTCAAATGAGGACTGCGCGGATCCTGTTCTGCCGGAGTCGGATTAAACCGCATCAACACCGCGCCAATCAGCACCTCTCCCGCCTTCGCCGCGACGGAATCGGGGTCAGCTGGAAAAAAATGAACCAAGGCGGGTTTATCGGATGCAGCTGAAATGGCAGGATCTTCCGGCACGGGCTTATCATTTGCGTCTACACCAAGCTCAGCATCCAAATCAACATCCTGGGGCGCTTGCCAAATTTCTGCGTAAGTCACGGTAAATTTAATCTGGCCTGCTTCCAGTTTCAGAGGCTTGCCACACTGCTCCCGCAAACGAACCAAGAGCTCGCCGAGCGGTTGACCGGGAGCAGGAGCCAAAGGGGCGTCACCCGCTGGAACCGACCCACGAGCAGGTGCTGCAGCGGCCACCGGCCCCGGCGTAGGCCGTTCCTCTTGTCCTCCACGCATCCTGGAGAATGTAGAACGCATCCACCTCCACAAGCTCACAAACCTATTTGCCACAGCTTCTCGTCCCGCAACCTCCCCGATTCGTCAACCTGCAATCGCCAAAAATCAGCCAGGTATTTCAACCGATTGCCCGGAAGCAAGTTGATCCGGCCCATCAGTTGAAACTGCCAGTTCGCTGACGGCAGACCGACGAACTCCGGTCCTCGGCATGTTGCACAGATCGCTCCGGCGAAACGCTAACTGGTCCAGCGCCAAAGCCGGCAATGCACCATCAATTTGAGGCTCATGCTCTCTTGTCCATGTTTCCGATGTCATTTCCCTAGACCACGCCTCCTTAAGCCTTGGAACAAGCGCCCCTCCTTTATTGGGTGCTATAAGGGCAACATCTAATAAGCCTCCTTCCTTGGGGGTCACAATAAAACTTGGAAAAGGGTCATAGCCAGATCCCGCTTCTGCTATTGCCTCCCCCATGGCAACTCCAGAAACCCCGCCAAAATCACTTTGAACATACTGCCACTGACTAAACCCTGCTTGCCCTAAACGCCAACCACCATCTGGAGTTGCCTCATACAAGGCCTCCGACAGCCAGTGTTTGGGCGAACCGGGCTCTGCTTGATTAGACGGCGGCCCAAATTTTATTAAAACTCTATCGATAGGCGGATTATCCCCTTCTGAGGGTTCGGAACTCTGTCGTTGACGTTTTTCAGATGAAAACAAACCCACTCGGATTGGCATATCAGGCTCAAAACCAGTGACTTCACCTGTATCCGGTGTGCTGTGCAAAACGTGTGCAAAAGCACCCAATGCGCTTCTGGGCTGTGGGATTGGCTCACGAGAAGAATAGGTTGCCACGAACACGAGACCCTTCGCGGATCTCTCTGGAGTATCTTCGCGCATTGGCAATCCCAAGGCGTCACGCATAACTGTTAAAAGTCTTTGCAATGGCTGACCCGCCGGGGCCGGTGGCGTTGGTGGAAGCGCGGGGGCAACTGCTACGGGCAAGGGCGCCTCAGGCACCTCGTACACTGGAGATAAGCTCCGCAACCATGTAGTAAACCAATTCGCCATTTCATCGCTTTCCCGCAATCGGGAGAATTCGTCAACTTGCATCTCTCCCCGCTGCGCCCAGCGCGGATTGACACTCCAAGCGGCGCCGGTAAGGTGCACGGGCGTGACGCAGGTTAATTTTTCCAGCGGCGAGCGCGAAAAAAAATCCGCAAGGCTCGCCTCAGATAAGGCCCCTCCGCAAAACCGGCAGGCCGCGCCCGTTTCCCCGTCAGCGACACCTGCTCCCGCCCCAGGAACTTCGCTGGATCTGGGCGCTTGTTTTGAATCGGTCTCTCAACCCCTCGCCCAGCTGGAGGAAGCGCTGGCGAATGCTGCGCGGATGTTTGACCCGGGCGTGGCCGGGTATGTCCAGTACACCTGCACCACGGGCGGCAAGCGGCTGCGCTCCGGGCTCATCTTTTTAGCAGCCCAGGCCACCGGACAAATCCAGCCCTCGCATCTAATTCTCGCGCAAATCGTGGAGCTCATTCACTTGGCGACGCTTGTGCATGACGACATCCTGGATGGAGCGCTGCTCCGACGCGCGCATCCCACCGCGTTTGCCAAGTGGGGCGCGGAGATTTCCGTCCTCCTGGGCGACTGCCTTTTTTGCCAGGCGCTGGTCCGTGCGACCGAGCTGCCCGACTCCGCGATGAGCCGTCAGCTCGCCCAAGCCGCTAACGAAGTCTGCATGGGGGAGATCCTCCAAACGCAACGTCAGTTTGATCTCAATCTCACGACGCCCGAGTATCTTAGAATCATCGGCCTGAAGACCGCCTCCCTCTTCCGCGTTGGGATGGAACTAGCCGGGGCGCTCAACGGTGCTGCACCGGCAGCCGTGGCGGCTCTTCGTGCGTGCGGTGAGCAGATTGGCACGGCGTATCAGCTTTACGACGATTGCCTTGATCTTCTGCAGAGCGAAAGCACAACGGGCAAAACGGCCGGCACCGATCTGGAGAAGGGTAAATTGACCCTGCCGTTGCTCCATGCTCTCCAGCAGGTGAAGGAAGAGGAAAAAGCCGAAATCTCCCACACTTTGCTTCATGGCAATACGGCAGAGCGCCAAGCCCTCCTAGGCTGGGCCACGCAGCGCGGTGGCCTCAAACAAGGCGTTCGCAAGATTCAGTCGTATCTCACTGATGCCCAGACGCATCTGACCGAATTACCGAATAGTTGGGCTAGGACTTCACTTGAAGGCTTCCTCAAAACGTTTGCCGACCAAACGGCGCTGCTTGCCACAGGTTAATGTAGTATACGGTTGAACAGGTCCCGACCAAAGGATGGATATCGGCCTTTATTTTGATTTTTTCATACACATCTAGCTATAATAGAGTAACTTAGAGAAACTGTACGCGCCGCGCCATGCAAGCCGATCCTTCCTCAAAGGCTCCGGAACCTGCTGATAGCGTGCTGGTTACAAATACGTTGGCAGGAGAGCCAACGGCATTTGACGAGCTCTTCCGGCGCTATCAGCAGCGGGTTTATGCCGTCGTGTACAACATGACGCTCAATCATGCCGATACGCATGACCTGCTCATGGAGACTTTTTCCAAGGCGTACCAGAATCTGCATCGGTATAAGGGAGATGCTGCATTCTACACTTGGATCTACCGAATTGCCGTCAATCAGACATTTAACTTCCTCAAACGCAATAAGATACGTCAACATGCGAGCTTGGATGATGCGGATGTCATGGACCTCGATCATCGCCTAGAGCTGGTCGACACGAGCTCTGCAGGAAGCCCGGACCAACCGCTCCATCTTTCGGAACTGCAAAATAAATTGAACCAAGCGCTCGCCAAGCTGTCTAAAGACCATCGAGCCGTGGTGACCTTCTCGGATATCCAGGGCCTCTCCCATCAAGAAATTGCGAAAATTCTCAATTGCTCTGAAGGTACCGTAAAGTCCCGCTTATTTTACGCTCACAAACAACTACAAAAACTGCTTCGAGAATATCGTTAAATGTTTAGCCGCTTTCTTTCTTCTAAATCCCCAGAATCCACGCCCGAGTGGCCGGCCATCCAAGCCGCACTGCGCGAGCGGGCCCACATGGCCCCGAGCCAGGAATATTTCGATGGCCTGCTGAGCGAATTCCACTACCGCCAGCGCATTGCCCTGCTTCAGCCGGCTTCCGTCCGCCGGACGCTGGGTGAACGCATCGGCGCGTGGCTTGAATCTTGGAAGCAAGAAGGCGCGGGTGCCTTCCGCCCAGCGTATGCCGCACTGGCCGCATGCGTCGTGGTTGCCTTGATGAGCGTTGCTGCTTGGAATGGTTCTGAGCCCGCCTCCGCCAATCTTGCGATGACCGAGGCCCCGGCTTCTTCCTACGCTTTTAAGCAAGCGCTCCAGATTAACGACCAAGCCGATGCGCTCGATGTGTTCACTGCGGGTCAAATCACCCAGGTGGATGCCCCGGCCAATTATCTTTTGGTCAGCTCCAGCGCCGGGTACGATAACACATTGGCGTTTTAAACGCCGGAGGTTCCAACCGGGTAGCGCCGGCACCGCGCCGAATCGGTAGAATCGGAATCTTTTCCTTTGCGCCTTACTCGGGCAGAGCTAATATTTAAACTCAGCTCGGAATTTCACCTCCCTCCCATGAGACTTTTGAGATCGCTCCCGAAAATGCGGATCGCCGTTGGTATCGCCGTGACCGCGTGCGCCCTGCTCCCGTTGCGGGCAGCCACCGTGTTTGATTCGATCGGGCAGGAAGTGACCGCGCTTTTTGAAAAGGCCAAACCAGCGATCGTGCGCGTCCGTTCCGAGGGTGAAAGCCTGCGCGTGGCCGGCACCGGCTTTTTCATCGACGAGAAAGGAACGGTTCTGACAGCCGCGCCCATTCTGGGCCAGAGTGATGTTGTGACGGTTGAATTCAATGGAAAGGTTTTTGAAGCGAACGTCCTGGGTCGGGATACCCGCAGCAGCGTGGCACTGCTTAAGATTAATGCCGGGATGACGCCCGCGCTGGGAATGACCGAGTCCAACGGGCTCAAGGCTGGCTCCTCGGTCGTGACGATCGGCTACCCGCTCAATCTTCCCGCCGCGCCGAGTTTTGGGATCGTCGCTGGTTTTGATTTTCGATACCTCGGCCGCATCTTCCCGACAACGCACATCCGCGCCAACGTGCCGATTGGGCCCGGGCAAGTGGGTGGTCCGCTGCTCAACACACAGGGGCAAGTGATCGGACTGGTTGTGACGGCAGTCGATGAAGGCCGTGGCGTCTACGCGCTGCCGACCGAGGCGGTGCAGAAAATCCTGGGCGACTTTACACACTACAAAGGAACGGCGCGGCACGGCTGGGTCGGCGTCGGCGTGGTCGAGACGACTCCCGGAACAAATATCTCGGACGGCACGGGCGTCAAGATCTCCCAGCTGTTCCCAGGGACACCCGCGGCCGCGAGCGGCTTGGCGTCAGGTGACATCGTCTTGAAAATCGACGGCCGCGAAATTAAAAAGCCCGCGGACGTGATCGACGCCTCTTTCTTCTGCCGCGTGGGGGAAGAACTCCCCGTGACAGTAATGCGCGGCGGCAAGCAGATGACCTACCGCTTCCGCGTGCAGGAGCGCCCCCGCACCAATGCCGCGCTGCCGCTGGCCAATCCGCCCGCGCCGAAGCTTCAGGGCCCGGTGCAAATTTCTGCGCCGGGGGCGTAAGCGCTTCGTTTTAAATCTTAATCAACGGTCACTGCCCGATTTTCACGGCCGCAAAGACGATTGACGCCTCGAGTGACAGCGCCTCCTGCGAGGACAACCAGGCTGCCTACTCCTAACACAAAGGGGTAGCCTCCGGCGACAGCCGCAACTTCGGAAGCGACCCGCGCAACCGGACTCGATCCCAGTAAGTTTTGGGCCGCCGAATTTATGGCGAGGGCCGGAGTGATCAGCGCGTCGAAGGCCGGTCCCCCTAATGGGGTACCCAGGCCCACCGCCACGATGGAAGCGCTGCCCACAAGCAGCGTCGGCACCCAAGCCCGTGGCGTGCTGCACACGGCTTCAACGCACTCCTTGGCCCAAGCGACGGCGCTCATGGGCGCATCGACGATACAGCGAGCCACATGCCTTGCCATAAATTCCAATGCCGTCCGAGAAAAGGTACTAGTACGACTCACAACAAAACTCCTGACTCCTTAACGCGGGGAAGTACCGCGCGCGGGGTGGAACGTCAACCTACCGGAGTGAGGAATTTTAGCGTCCGCGCGGGCGCGGGAATCGGGGGCTAGGCTTTCCTACGCCCCGACGGGTGCGCCTTGGAGGCCGGGGAGGAGGCCGCCGTCGTCCTTCTTCTTATCAGTCGCCGGATTGACCGGCAGCGGCTCAGCCGGAAGGGGCGAGGTGGGAGTGCCGATATTCTTGGGCGGCGGATTGGACATGACACCATGGTTGATCAAGTCCCGAACCTGCTGGGCATCAAGCGTTTCGTACTCGAGCAAGGCCTGGGTAATGCGTTCGAGCGCGTCCCGGTTGGCCAGGATAAGGTCCTTGGCACGAGTGTGTGCTTCTTCAACCAACGCGCGGACTTCTTCGTCGATCGTCTGCGCCGTCTGCTCGCTGTAGCCACGGTGGGCACCCAAGTCCCGACCTAGGAACACCATGCCGGCCTCTTCGCCATAATGGACCATGCCGAGGCGGTCGCTCATCCCCCATTCGCAGATCATTTTTTTGGCGTACCAGCTGGCCTGGCGGATATCGGCCGAGGCGCCGCTGGAGACATCTCCGATGAAGATCTCCTCGGCGACGCGGCCGCCCATAAGGACGCAGAGCTCATCGCGAATCTCAAGCCGGCGGAAGTTGTACTTGTCTTTATCGGGCAGCATCATTGTGACGCCGAGCGCGGGGCCGCGGGGGATGATCGAGACTTTGTGCAACGGATCTGTGTGCTCGAGCATGACGTTGAGCAGCGCGTGGCCCGCTTCGTGATAAGCGGTGGTCCGCTTGTCTTCCTCGCTCATCGCCATGCTGCGGCGCTCCCGGCCCCACCGGACTTTGTCGCGTGCTTCTTCGAGCTCAGCCTGCGTGATCGCATCTTTGCCGGCACGAGCAGCCAAAAGCGCTGCCTCGTTGACAAGGTTCGCGAGCTCGGCGCCCGAAAAGCCGGGGGTGCCCCGGGCGACTTGGTTGAGATCCACCGTCGGCGCCATCTTCACTTTTTTGACGTGGACTTGGAGAATCTGCTCCCGCCCCTTGATATCAGGCAGGTTGATGCGCACTTCGCGGTCGAAGCGGCCTGGACGCAATAGCGCCGGATCGAGCACATCCTTGCGATTGGTCGCCGCGATGACGATGACGCCTTCGTGCGTCTCGATGCCGTCCATTTCAACCAGGAGCGCATTCAAGGTCTGCTCGCGCTCATCATGACCGCCGCCCATGCCGGTGCCGCGGCTACGACCGACGGCGTCGATCTCGTCAATAAAGATGAGGCACGGAGCGCTGCGCTTGCCCTGCTCGAACATATCGCGGACACGGGAAGCGCCGACACCGACGAACATCTCGACAAAATCTGAACCGCTGATGGAGAAGAACGGGACCTCGGCCTCGCCCGCGATCGCCTTGGCCAGCAAGGTCTTACCTGTTCCGGGAGGACCGACCATGAGCACGCCCTTGGGGATGCGTCCGCCAAGGCGCTGAAACTTCTTGGGATCTTTGAGGAAATCGACGATCTCCTCGACCTCTTCCTTCGCTTCATCGACGCCGGCGACATCTTTGAACGTCACGCGCTGCGTGCGATTACGCGCGAGCAGACGGGCGCGGCTCTTTCCGAAGGAAAAAGCAGTCTTGCCCGCCATCCGGATCTGCTGGCGAAAGAAAAAGTAGAGAACGCCCAAAAAGAGCAGAAATGGCAGGAAGCTGACGAAGCCTTGCCACCAGAGGTTGCTGATGATTTTGGTATCAATATTGGCAAAGCCGGCCTGAGCCAGCTCGGAACGCAAATAGGGATTGAATTGCAGATCGACCGGCGCGCGGAAGGGCGCTTCGACCACTGTGGCATCCGTCTGGCTGCGGGGGCGGCGGTATTTACCGTCAAGGTACGCAAGATTAGTCGCGGTATCCCGGACAAAAACAAGACTGCCGGGAACGACCTTCTGCGATTGGACGAGGGCCATCACCTGGTTGATCGTTTGATCTTCCCGCGGGATGGGCGCGTTTTGGGAGGCGTAGTAGGCGCCAATCAAAATAGCGAACGAAGCAAAAAAGAGCAGCAGTCCACGCCAATTGGCGGGACCTTGCGCGGGTTGGCCGGGGCCGCCCTTGCGCGCACGCACGGGGGGCTTGGCATTCTTGCGGGATTTCGGGGGTTTCGGCAGCGTGGCCGAGCCATTAGACATAGGACGTTTAGGATACCACGCGATAAGGGCATTGGCAAATAATGCCTGCTGAAAATAAGCGGCCTTAAATTGAAGGGTGAGTATGTAGCTAACACCGCAAGGGCAGGAATATTGACAAGCGCTCCTCCCTTTCTACTATGATCCACGTGCCAGCTGCATTTTCTCAGAAACACGTCACGTTGTGGCGCTGGCTTTTATCAGTTGTTCTGATCGGAGGATTTGTTTCTCTAGCCTGCGCGCAAACGCCCATCCCCCCAGAACCGCCGGGGAGCCGAACGAAATTAGTCGTCACCGGTACTGGCGAAGTGAAGGTTGCGCCGGATGAGGCTTTGCTGCGTTTGAAAATCGAAACGCGCAACGCGGATCTGGAAGAAGGCAAGCGGCAGCACGAAGCCCAATTGCAAAACGTCATGAAGTTATTGGCTGAAAATGGCGTGCCCGCCAAGAATGTACGCAATGATTTTTTGCGCGTCTCTCCTAACTCTCGCCAGGACGACCCCGGCGTGCGACCAAATCACTATCGGGTATCGCGCTTGCTCACAGTTCAACTGCAGGCCCTAGACAAGTTTGACGTGTTGCTGGCTGCTCTGCTCAAAAGCGGCACAGCGGAAGTTAAGGAAGTGGAATTTCGAGTCACCAAGCTTGATGAGCATCGTGAAGCGGCACGGCTTTTGGCGGTGGCCTCTGCCAAAAAAAAGGCCGAGCAATTGACACGAGCGCTGGGAGTGCGGGTTGGCAAACCGTTGGAAATTACAGAAAACTCCAGCGATGGCCTGCCACGGTCAGCTTCCGTTGATCGGCTCAAACAACTATCCAGCGCCTCCATGGAGAGCGTATCGGGCGGCGCCGACGCAGTGACCTCCGAGTCCGAGGAGCCGATTCCCGTCAGCTCGACCGTCCAGATCACATTTGCGCTGGAGTAAAGGCTGTTAACAAGCGGTCGGCTTCGGCAATTGTGGCCATCCGTGGCGGGCTAATTTCTCGGCGATAAAGGTTTCATCGCCGTAGGCGGATTGTAGATGACACTGCCAGAGAGCGCAGAGCTCGCGCAGGCTGTCGACATCCATGCCTTCGCAGGGAGTTTTGACACTGGAAAAATTCTCATCCGCCAAGGCGAGGAGCTTGCCGGCGGGTCCGAGGCGGCTTTTTTGGACGTGGACAAACGCACCGGCGAGTTGGATGAGGCCCTGATAAAACTTCCCGAGCAGCGTTCCACGCGTGGGGAGCCAGATTACTTCGAGCACTTCATGCGCCTCATAAAATTCCTGCCGATTGAACGCGAGGAAGTAGGCGGTGTAATGCGGATCCCATCGCGAAGAGATAGCGGCAGCTTCTTCCAGCAGCGCGGCGATGCGTTGAGCTTTGGGGTTCATGCAGATTAACGGTACCGCCATCGGCCGCGGATCCATTGTTCTTTGAGCGTATGCCCGGTGCGCAAGCGCTCCCAGAGTGCGCAGAGACGGGCTTCCCATTTCTCGGACTGGCGCAAGAGCCACGCTTTCGGCTTGGAAAGACCCCACTTGCGACGGAAGCGTTCGCGGTTAGCGCGTGTGAAATTTCCGGCGGCGCGGTAGTCGAGCGCATTGCGCGTGACAGCTCGAAAGTGGTGGATGAAGGAAGCGCCTGTCGTCCCGAGCGCAAAGCCCGCGTGACGCACGCGCCAGAAAAAATCGATATCCTCGTGAGAGCCGAGCGGGAAGCTCTCATCAAAACCTCCGACCGCGTCAAACGCATCTCGCCGAACCGCAAAACAGACGCCGTGTGCGCGACCGCAACGCGTAATACCGCGCATCCGTTGCATGAACGCGCACGCATGGGACGTCAGATCGTATTTCAGTTCGTAGACAAAATCCCCACTCTCGCGCATCGCTGGGCTGGCCACCGCAACACCGGAGCGCGCCGCGAATTCAAGCAACCCCTCCCACCACCCGATCGGCAGCAGCGTGTCGTTATTGAGGAAGATGATCCACAATGCCGTCCCCGCTCGCGCCCCCTGATTCCACGCCGCCGCGCAGCCGAGGTTGGATGCGTTGCGCAGGACGCGGACTTCCGGCATGGCTTCGAGCATTGCCGCCGTTTCATCAGTGGAAGCATTGTCGATGATGATGATTTGATTGAGCCCGATGCCGGAGACTTGCAGGCTTTCCAAGCATTGACGCGTAAAAGCCCACTGATCGTGGACGGGAATCACCACATCAAAATCGCGCGCCGGGGAATGCATGGTCGTAGTGTAAGATTTGCAGCTCACGCAACGACGATAGCAACCTCCGGCAGCGCTTCAATGAGCTGCTCGAGGACCGACGGCCGCAGCCGCGCCAAAAGCGAACGCGAACGCGGACGACCCAGCACGATGTGCGTGATTCCCTGCTCTTGCGCAAATTCGATAAGCGCCTCGAGCATCGAAGGATTGCGAAGCACCACGACACTGCCACCCATTTTTTGCGCGAGATCGAGAGTGGATGCGAGCATTTGATGCGTTTTGGCCGGGAGGCGACTCTCCTCTTCCTTGGGCGTGCGGACATAAACCGCGAACCAATCCGCATTGTTGAGGTCATCGGCCAGTCGCGCCGTCTTGCGCAGGAGCCGCTCCGGATCCGGGCCGCTGCTGCTCAGACCCACGACGACACGCGCCACCGCTGCCGCCTGGGAATCGCCCGGCGCATGGGTTTTTCGGCTGTATTGCTCCAGCTGCTTGGCGGTTTCTCCCAGCGCAAGTTCCCGTAGGAAGGTGAGATTATCGACCGTGAAAAAATTCTCCAGCGCACGCGACGCTTGCTCGGGCGGATAAATTTTTCCTGCGTTAAGGCGGTCGATGAGGTCCTCGGCCGGTAGATCAACGTTGATGATCTGGTCGGCCTGCGCAATGAGTTCATCCGGGACGCGTTCGCGGACGCACACCTCGGTCGCTTCTTCGACAAGATTATAGACTGATTCCAAGTGCTGCACATTAAGCGTCGTAAGGACATGGATGCCGGCAGCGAGAAGTTCTTCAACATCTTGATAGCGCTTGGCGTTGCGGCTGCCCTCGGCGTTGGTATGCGCAAGTTCGTCGACCAAGACCACCGCCGGCTTGCGCGCTAGGATAGCATCAACATCCATCTCCTGAAACGCCGAGCCCCCGCGCTCCCAGCGGCGGGGTGGGATGACCTCCAACGTGCCGATTTGCGCGAGCGTTTCGGGGCGGGGATGCGGCTCTACATAGCCGACCACGACATCGATGTCGCGCGCGCGGAGGCGATTGCCCTCCTGCAGCATCTCATAGGTTTTGCCGACACCCGCTGCGGAGCCGAGATAAATTTTGAGGCGGCCCCGGCGCTGACGCTCAATCAGCTCCAAAAAATCTTCCGGCGCGCGGCGCGGCAACGGCCCGGTATTGCGATCTGTATTCATGCCCGAGCCGGTTATTGAAAGTGCGAGCGCGGCCCTGGACGGGCGCCTATTCCACTCCGCGGACCGGGGTGAAATAATAAACCACGTTGCGCTCAAAATCAAAGGACAAGGGCCGGTGCCCCTCAAACGTCTTGAGCACGAACTGCGCGTCGATCTCGGCAAACGGCCGTTCGAGCTGCGACGCAACGGCTTTGGCCCGAGACAAGTCTCCGCGTTCAAACATCTCGACAATCGGCAGCGCAAAGAGTTGCTCTTGTTCATCGAGCTTGACCCACTGGGCGTCCCGCTGATGCGAAGCCTCCAGCGCATAATCCCGAATTGCATGCAAGAGCCAGACGCGCGGATGCGTGTACAGCCACCGCGGGCCTTCGAGCAGCGCGCCGAGTTTGACTTTGCGACGGTTGAGATCGCTGATTTTGCGCGACGCGAGTTGCTCGCCCAGCCATCCCCACGGCGAGCGCTTTTGCTCGATGCTTTGCACTTGCCGATCGAGCTCAATAAACGTTTTGAGTTTTTCCACCTCGGCTAAAAGCTGCTTGGCGGGCAAAGGCTCAATCCCTTTTTGAACACGAGCGAGTTCTTTGGTAGCACCGAGTTTCTCGGCAAGCCGGTCGGGGGATTTTTCAAGCGCAAGCAATTCGGCGGTTTTGGCCACGGCTAGCTGGGGATCAAAAGTCGCCTGCAGAACGTGCATGTTCTCTCTGATAAATAACCCCGCCCGCTCTGGCGAGCCATTTTTGCCGTTGACGCACCTACGCCCCTTCGTAAGCTGGCGCTCTCGATAAGAGAATTATGATCAAAGTTGGCATTAATGGATTCGGCCGGATTGGCCGATTGGTTTTTCGGGCGCTCGTGGAACAAGGGCTGCTGGGAAAATCTTTAGATGTGGTGGCGGTCAACGATTTAGTCCCGGCCGATAATCTCGCATACCTGCTCAAGTACGATTCAACGCAAGGACGCTTTGCCGGAACTGTCGAAAGCCGCAAATCCTCTCCTTCGGTCGAAGAAGATGATCTTTTGGTCGTGAACGGGCACCCAATTCAATGTCTGGCGGTCAAAGAAGGTCCCGCCGCGCTTCCCTGGAAGCAGCTGGGCGTAGATATCGTGATTGAAGCGACCGGGCTTTTCACCGACGCCGAGAAGGCCAAAGGCCATTTGCAAGCGGGCGCTAAGAAGGTGATCATTTCGGCGCCAGCCAAGGGTGAAGACCTGACAGTGGTGATGGGCGTCAATCACACGCAGTACGATGCGAGCAAGCACCACATTATCTCCAACGCCAGCTGCACGACCAACTGTCTGGCGCCGGTGGCGCATGTACTACTCAAAGAAGGGTTCGGAATTGAAGAAGGCCTTATGACGACCGTGCATAGCTACACGGCAACGCAAAAGGTCGTCGACGGACCGTCCAAGAAAGACTGGAAAGGTGGACGCTCCGCCGCGATCAACATCATTCCCTCAAGCACCGGCGCAGCCAAGGCCGTGGGATTGGTCCTGCCCGAGATCAAGGGCAAGCTGACGGGCATGGCATTGCGCGTGCCGACGCCAACGGTCTCTGTCGTTGATCTGACGGTTCGTACGGTGAAAGAGACGTCTTATCAGGAAATCTGCGCTGCGATGAAACGCGCGAGCGAGACGTACTTAAAAGATATTCTGGCCTACACGGCGGATGAAGTCGTCTCAACCGACTTTATCCACGACGCGCACTCGAGCATCTTCGACGCAGGATCCGGCATCGGCCTGAACAGCCGCTTCTTCAAACTCGTCGCGTGGTACGATAACGAGTGGGGCTACTCGAACCGGTGCGTGGATTTGCTCCGGCATATGATTGCGAAGCCCTAAGCCACGTATTTTCAATGGCCAAGGTCACTCTGCGAGACATCGACGTCGCTAACAAGCGCGTCCTGGTCCGCGTCGACTTCAACGTACCGCTGGAAGAGCGCAGCGGGAAGATGGTCGTTACTGACGACACCCGCATCCGTGAAACGCTGCCGACGCTTGAATATTTGCGTAAAGCGGGTGCGAAGATCATTCTCGCTGCGCACCTAGGCCGGCCCAAGGGCAAACCGGATCCGGCCGCTTCGCTGCGGCCAACCGCTGAGCATTTGCAAAAGCTGCTGGGCGAACCTGTAACCTTTGCGGAAGATTGCATTGGAGCAAAAACGGAGGCTGCCGCTCAAAAACTCAAACCGGGGGAAGTGCTGCTCCTGGAAAATGTCCGTTTTTATCCGGGTGAAGAGAAAAACGATCCTGATTTTGCCACCGAACTCGCCAAGCTTGCTGATGTTTATATTAATGATGCGTTCGGCGCTGCGCATCGTGCCCATGCATCCACCGAAGGCGTCGCGCGGCTCATTCCCTCCCGCGCAATTGGTCTACTGATGGAACGGGAACTCAAGTTTTTAGGTGAAGAGCTGGCCAAGCCAGGGCGGCCGTTCGTCGTTATCTTGGGGGGCGCCAAAGTTTCCGATAAAATCAAGGTGATTGAAGCGCTGCTGGAAAAAGCTGATGTGCTGCTGATTGGCGGCGCGATGGCGTACACGTTTGACCTGGCGCGAGGGCGCGGGGTCGGCAAGAGCCTGGTTGAGCCCGATTGCGTGGAGATCGCGCGCGCAACGCTGGCCAAGGCAAAAAAGCGTGAGGTGGAATTTTTCCTGCCAGTCGATCACATGATTGCGCAAGAAGTTGATTTTCGCGCACGGACAATTTCCGAGCTGCGCGCGACACAACCCGGCGAATCAATCCCCGATGGCTGGCAGGGAGTGGATATTGGGCCGGAAACTCTCCGGCAGTACCAGGCGGGAATTGCAAAAGCACGGACCGTGCTTTGGAACGGCCCAATGGGTATTTTTGAAATCCCCGCTTGCGCGCGCGGAACGTTTGGAGTCGCCCAAGCGGTCGCAGTAAATAAAAATGTGATCTCCATCATTGGCGGCGGGGATTCGGTCAAAGCGGTACATCAAGCCAAACTAGCTGACCAGATGACGTTCATCTCAACCGGTGGCGGCGCAAGCCTGGAGTTTCTGGAAGGAAAAACACTTCCCGGGCTGGCCGCGATTCCCGAACGAGCGTAGCGCATCTGCCCCAAGGGAAACAGAGCTAGGCTCCGCGCGCCGGTTCTGGTTTAATCATGGGCATGGCTATTGATGTCCCTGCCGTTCCCACAGTACCTGTGCCGGCTTTCAATCCGGATCGTGCGCCGCGCAAGAAAATGATCGCGGCTAACTGGAAGATGCATTGCACCACCGCCGAAGCCAGCGCGCTGGTGCGTGATGTGCTCGCGGGCCTTGGCAGCTGGGATCAATCCGACGTGGTGCTATGCCCGCCCTTTACCGCTCTGGCAGCCGCAGCGGAGGCGCTGGGCCAAGCCACTTATATTCGGCTCGGCGGCCAGAACTTGCATCCCGGTTCGCAAGGAGCGTTCACGGGGGAAATTTCAGCACGGATGCTTAAAGATTTGTACTGCCAATATGTCATCCTCGGCCACTCCGAGCGCCGCCAGCTCTTTGGAGAAACGAATGCTTTTATCGCAAAGAAAGTAGCCGCTGCGCTGGAGGCAAATCTCAAACCGATTTTATGTATCGGCGAGACGTTCGCACAACGCGAAGCCAACGCGTGGAAGAAAGTTTTGGAAGAACAGCTGACTGAATGTCTGGCCCCCGTTACGCCGGAAACGGTCGGACAGATGATTCTTGCCTATGAACCGGTCTGGGCAATCGGCACGGGCAAGAACGCAACACCCGAGCAGGCGCAGCAAACACATACGTGGATCCGTGCGTGGCTCTCGCAAAAATTTGGCCCGGACGCGGCTAGCCGCTTGCGCATTCTCTACGGCGGCAGCGCGAAGCCCGACAACGCCATGACGCTCATTTCCCAGCCGGACGTGGATGGATTTCTGGTAGGCGGCGCAAGCTTGGAAGCACGTGCGTTTTGTGCGATCGTCAAAAGCGCTGATTTTTCAAGCCTCTCTGTGTAAGGAGCAGCATGACGACGGCGATACGTCCGGTTGGAGTGCGCGCTCTTTTTTCACAACTGCCGCTGATCTTGGCTGTGGCGCTCCTGGCCTGTTCTTCTGGAACGTACGCACGCGAAAACGGCAAATGGATCTTTGATTTTTTTTTGGGCCCCTGCCACGTTACACAATGGCAAGCGACCACCTCGGAAGTCACCGCTGTTACCGGCCGCAGCCGTGAGCACGCCGGTCCGCGGTACTATTACTGGCTGCGGAGCCAGTTCCGAGTCGCACTCTATGGCATGGGCCTCCTGGCGATGCTTTTTCTCGCACGACTCCTCCGTGTTCCGCTTGAAGAACAAACGCGCTATCCTTTCTCCAAGAGTGACGATACCTCGTTCAAGAGAAACAAGATTGCTCTTACGGCAACTCTGGCTGGTGCTGCCGCTGTTCTCGCAACCGCACTTTGGATAGCCAGTCGCTTAAGCGCTGCTGATGAACCTCACGCCGAAGCGTGGGCTTGGAATCAGCAGGTCGCGTTCATTCAAGGCTATGCTTTAGGGCCGCTCGCGCTACTCCTCCTTTACACCTTGCTACTAGCGCCATTGGTTGAAGAGCTCATTTTTCGCGCGACGCTTCTGCCCACCTTGCAGCGTTTCATTTCCTTCGGTCCTGCGCTTTTGTTACAAGCAGTAGTTTTTGGATTGTGTCACTACGGCCAAGGGATTGGGGGTATGGCGTGGACCACCGTGACAGGAATTGCCTTAGGAATATTTTATCGAAAAACCGGACGACTCGCTCCGGTCGTTCTCGCACACGGGTTTTTAAATGGCGTGGCGCTCGTTTTGGCCTTTGGACTTTAAATCTGTCAGTTTCAATCAGAGCCAACGACCGGTTCTACTTGTCGCTCGAGCACTTTTCCGGTCAAACGATCAATCGCGCACCAGATCCATGCACGACGCTCGGATTGCACAAAAAAATCTTCCAGCCGCTCCGCATCAGATGGGTAATACCCCGCATGCACAATGACATCAAAGAGCACATTCCAAACGCGCGTGCTCCCGACTTCCGAAAGGGCACGAACGGCTGCTTCGCGAGATTCTTTAGTCGCTTCAATTCCGTTGAGGGTTGCGTAATTGGAAAATGCTTTTCCTAAATCGGACCGACTCGTGAAAGGCGTCGTGCGCGTCTTCGCAATCAAGTGATCGGCCAAAGCGCGCGCCTGCGCCTTTGAAAATCGGCTTCCGTCCCGTTCGCGTTGACGCGCTCCAGCCAAGACCGCCATCAACACTTCCGGATGCGGCGTATTCAAGTTGATTCGGCCGGCGACCAACGCTTCCGTATTTTGTACCTGCGTTTCTTCTTCCAAAGAAGATGCCACCGTAAATGCATCTAGAAGCGCCCCGTCCGCATCAGCGTCCAAGCTTCGCCAGGGCACATCGCGAAATGCGTAGAGCATCTCCCCCACGTTTTCAAACGGCCGGTTGAGCACGCGCGGGCGAAAGGTTGTGTGACCGCGCACCGTTGGAATAACGCCGCGGTCAAAGCGCCCATCTCCCGCACGAAGCTGCCCATCCGGATCCGCATACCAAGCCCCCGGCGCGGTTCCTACTAATGGGGGATTTTCCCTTGAATTATCCTGTAAATAAAAGTGACTGAAAGGGGCCAAGTTCCAAGCCGCCGGAATGTTCGGAAAAAAGGAGCTCGTTCCCAAACGAACCGGGAGCAGCGCGCCTGCAAAGGGCCGGTCAGATTCATTATAGAATCCGGCATCTTCAAAATTACGATACGCGGAGCTTCCTGGTTGATGCTCATTAGCAATTTCAAACTGCGGCCGCATGAGCTGCGCGCCGAAGCGCGTCGTTCGCGGGTCTATCAGTCCTGCCGCAAAAATTCGCTGTCCGGGAGTGGAGAACTGATCTCCGTCCATATTTTCAACACTTTGCCGCCGAGAACGCTCTTGCAACGGACCAGGCGCCGCGGCCAGTAAATTTTCCAGTCGCTGATACGTCCAAAAACGACCACTGCCAACCGGCCATTCGCATTGGAGATCAATAATAGGCGGAATCTCAATCCAACATTCAGCACGTTCAAAATTCAATGGCGTATTCGGCCCGGCGAATGGAAGAGTAGGCGCCACGGCATCAGGCTCATCGTAATAATATTGGCCGGCAGGATTCAAAATGCGCGTTGGCACATATAAATCTCCCAGGCAAATGCCTGCAATTGAAACACCGTCCTCCACTAATCGATCCTGCAGCTGGCTTGTCCCGGTGAGATCTGTTGCTCGCAGCGTATGAATCTCCTCAAAAAGACTGCCGTTATTGGTAAATTCGATAAAGCGTCCCGCTTCGGCCATCGGTTGCGTCGTGACGGGCGCGTCCGTTCCTCCGCGCTCGCTTCCATCAAACGCGCCGTAAAACCACGGCGGCCCCATCCCGTCGTTGATCATCTCCCCGCTAGGATATCGATCGGAAAGCGCGCGCAAGGCAACGCGACCACGCGATAAAAGGATGCGTAATCGTTGTGGCGCAAGCGTGCCAACCACATTCTCTCCCAAATTCTGATGCGGATTCCAGAGTGAAAATTCAAGCCATCCGCGCAAAATCGCGCGCGAAAATCCGTTCACATCAAAGGCCACACCCATGGGACGGTAAACCTGGACAGAGACGGACGAAAGGTAGGGCAAGCTTTCCACGCCAGTAACAGCCAACGAGGCTCCCGCATTCGCATCCGTTCTCCCATTGAAGTAAATCCGCGTCGGAACACTATCCGCGTCCCACTGATCGATCAAATTAGCACCGAGCTGCATGACATGATCAGCAGTCTCTTGAGTATCCGCCACGCCATTTCCATTAGCGTCTCCGGCGGTCAACGCTGTGACTCCGCTTTCCGCTTGAACGAGCGAACCGGCGGGAATACACGCCTGCAGTAGTTCGAAAAAATCGGGACCACTTTCCCGTTGAATTTCATCCAACCGTCGGATACGTCCGGCGATGGCACCCCCTTCGGGCGAACGATACTCCCAAGCGCGGCCTACTTCGTTCCAAACCAATCCGAAAAATTGCCGTATCTTTTCATCCAATTGCGTATTGGCGGGATTGGCCGCTTTTTGCTCCAACCACGCGAACCGCTGAAGCGAAAATCGACGCTTGAGCAACGGCATTCCCTCTCCCGCAGGATCGGAGACCGCTGCAAGCCAACGATTCACAGCCGTGGAAGCCTGCGGCGTGGGCGCCAACGCCAGTTGTCGGTAAGCAAAACTCGGTGCATTTATTGGCGGCAAACTGCTAGGCGCATCCAAATCCCGATTAAAAGTGGTGAGATAAGGCAAGCATTCTGGGGAAAGGCCAATCTGTCCACTCTCAGCGCCCGCAATTAAATCCGCTCGACTCAAAAATGCGCGATCTCCCTGCGCTGGACGTCGAAAGCCACGCGGTACCGCAATCTCCGTCAGATAACTCAAATACTCCGATGCCGTGCGCGCGGTGGCGGCGTTGCGCCATTGCACGAATTGATTTGCATCCTCGATTCCCGGAATTTGCGTTAAATCTAAAAAGCCTGCGTGACTCTTGCCGGCAGCCATTGATGCCTCAAGTACTGTGGGAGGATACCCCGCAGCATTCGCGTCCACCAAACCGCCCACATCATACACCGCATAGGCAAACCGGCCTACAATCGCTGCCGGATTTTGCAACGAAGCACGATTGGAAAGAGACGGCGCCATTTGATCAAACCGCACCGGCCCTTCCCGCCCGACTAAAATCCACTGAGGCACGTCCGTCGGATCAAAGTCTTGAGCATCAACAGGAAGAAGGCCCGGCTGATTCCAACGCGCAAATGAAACGATGCGCCCGTCGCGCGAACGCGCGGTGGAGTCAACGGGAGAAGCAAACGAAAGGAATCGGCTCGCACTCCGATCGGAACGACTCGTCTGCAAAAGATTGGGATAGGAACCGCGTACTGTTCGAGGCGCAATCCAATTAGAAGCCGCTCGCGGCAAATAGAGCGTTCGGCCGTCCGAATCATAACGAGTGGAAAACTGCTCAATAGCATCGCGCAGCTGTTGCGTTGCAAAGCCCGAGGCCATGGGCGTGAGCGCATCTGCCTGCAATATTGCGCCGAAATCTCTGCCAGATTCACGTGCTCGCCGAGCCCACAAAAGTGCTGCGGTTGCGAGCGCACCGACCATCAAGACAATCGTCAAAAGCAGCACCAGCGCCATGCCGGAAGACCGTCCTCGCTGGCACGCCCACCCTCTCATATTCCACTCTGTGTAAATTTATTTGGGTGACGGCCACCACTGATAAAGCATCCAATAAATCACCACTCCTGTAATCGAAACATACATCCAGATGGGCCAAGTCCAGCGCGCGAGCGCACGATGACGCTCCCACCGCCGCGTCAACGCCGCCCACAAAGTCGTCAAAACCAATGGCACCACCGCCATCGCCAAAATTGTGTGCGAGATGAGAATTGTGAAGTAAATCGCCTTAGGCCATCCCGGGTAAGCAAACCGCGTCACCTTATGATGAAAATGATAATAGAGGTAGCTGGTGAGAAAAATGATGGAAGTGCTGAATGCCGCCAGCATGCATATCCCATGCCAGCGAACGCGAAGATTACGAACGGCGATCCAACCGCAAAATAAAAAAAATGCGCTCAACGCATTCAGCCAGGCGTTGATGACCGGGAAAACTTCCAACGGTGGCATACCCTGACAGCTTTAAAAAATTAACGTCCTTGCAAGGATTGAATATCGTGCGCAATGCGTGTCGGCGTATCGGCTTCCAGCGCTTCATAATACCGAAGCATTCTTCCTTCTCCATCCACGAGAACAAAACGGGAGCTATGCGTGACTCGGTCCTGCGGAGGCGCCTGCGGATCTGGGTTTTCGGTCATCGCCAGTAAAAAATTCTTTTCGACCAGGCGTTGAATTTCAAATTTCGTTCCGGTTAAAAAGAACCACCGATCGGGATCGGCGCCGTACCCGTCCGCGTACTGCCGCATCACCTCGGGAGTATCCCGCACCGGATCCACCGAAAAACTGACAAGACGCACCTCGGGCATGTCTTTTATCAATTGTTGCAGCTTGGCCATTTGCGAAGAAAGGCTGCGGCATAGCCCCGGGCAATCGGTATAGAAAAAATCCGCCACCCAAACTTTTCCGCGTAATTCATCCAAAGAAAAAGGCCGTCCGCTTCTTTCAGTTAGTGTGAAAGGCTCCACCCGTCGTGCTTGGGCCGTATCAAACGCAGACAGCGATGCTTTCCAAAAAATCAATCCCCACCAAATTGCCGCCCCCGCAACCAACAGAGCGCCGCATCCGACCAGGGTGCGCAGTGCTCTCTTTAAATCGGCATCTGCCGAAGATGGCTCAACACTCATGCCAAAAAATAAAGAAAGGCCGAAAGAGGCAAATGAGGCACTTTAAAATTCCACCCCCAGCAGCACCACTCCACCCCATTCACGATGCCGTTCATTGGCTTGGTCCTGCGCCAAATTCCCAGGGAATGGACTGGTGGTTACAACGTGACGCCCACCCACTTCCAAAGGAACAGCGGAATCGCGATCACGGGAATAATTCCGTCCCAAATTATGCAGCACACCAAAGGGCCGCGGCTTGAGCCGCCCCGTGGAAGGTTTTCCTTGGCGCAAGGTGCCTTTGCCGCTGCCACCCTGTTCTGAAGAAAACCGCTGAGCCGCTTGGCCAGCAGAGGGCAGCGCCATCGTGATGAGCAAAACACAGAAAGCAACCAGAAGCATCCGGCATTTTGAGCAGCGAAGAAGAGCGTTCATCCTTTTAACTTCAACCGCGGTTTGGAAAAATCAAGCCCTGTTTTTTTGCCGGCTGGAGCTGCGCCCCGGACGAACGGGCTTAGAGACTTTTGCGGGGCGAGCCTGACGACGCTCATCCGGTTGGACAGCAGCCGACGGAGAAAAGCCGCTGGCAAAGTAATCCAGGAATTTTGCTAACGCACCGCGCAACTGCAGCCGGTGGATAATTTCATCAATTAAGCCACGATCCAGGAGGAACTCCGCGGTTTGAAACCCCTCGGGCAATTCCTGCTGGGTCGTCTCTCGAATGACGCGCGCACCGGCAAATCCGATCATAGCCTTGGGCTCTGCCAAAATCAGATCGCCCAAGGAAGCAAAACTAGCCATGACCCCAGCCATCGTCGGATTTGTTAGAACCGTGATAAACGGAAGACGGGCGGCCGCATGACGCTCGAGAGCCGCACTGGTCTTAGCCATTTGCATGAGACTAAACATGCCTTCATGCATTCGCGCGCCGCCGGAAGCGCAAATGGCAATCGCCGGCAGCCCGCGTTCAGTTGCCCGTTCCACCATGCGCGTAATTTTTTCTCCAACCACCGAACCCATCGTGCCGCCAAGGAAATGGAAATCCATCACCGCAATAGAAACCGGCATGGATTCAATCGCGCCAAGCCCGCTGACAATCGCATCTCCCAGTCCTGTTTCCTGACGGTACGCCTTGAGCCGACCCGCATAACTGGTGGCGCCGGTAAAACCCAAGACGTCGATGGCGATCAGATCTGGATCAAATTCCTGCCAAGAACCCGCATCGAGCAAAAACTCCAGCCGCGCCTTCGCTCCGATCGGGAAGTGATGCTGGCACGCCTTGCAGACCATTTGCTGATCGGCCAGTTCTTTATTGAAAAGCACCTCTCCACAAGATGGGCACTTGGTCCACAGGCCTTCGGGAATATCCCGCTTTTTGGTGCGGGCCGATGCCGCTTGATAGTCCGGTTTATCAAAAACAGTGCTCATAGCTTTTTATCCACGGGCCACCCCCAAAGCGCAGATGGATGCCGCCCCCGCCTCCTGCAACGCCCGCGCGCACGCATTGACCGTCGCGCCGGTGGTGAGGACGTCATCTATTATTAGCAGTCGAGCGCCCTGCACGTCAAATCGGGGATTTAGAGCAAAAGCCCCTCGCATATTGCGCCATCGGCCTTCCCGATCCGGCTGATGCGTCTGAGCGGCGGTATCCCGCGTTCGGTGGAGGCAATTCCAAACTGGAATGTTGGTTTTGCTTGAAAGCCCTTGCCCCAACTCTTGTGCTTGATTAAACCCGCGCTCCCGCTGACGCCGTCCTGCCAAGGCTACCGGGACCAGTGCGGTCCAATCCTGATGAGAGTAAAAACGCTGGAAGCCTGCTGTCAGCCACTCCGCCAGCAACTTGCGAAGGTGAAATTGATCGTAATACTTGAATCCATGAATGGCGTCTGCGACCTGGCCTTCATACTCATACCCTGCGCGAATCTGTTGCAGGTGCCACGTGCGATCGTCGCACTTAGGGCAGCCGTCCATGCGAACCACTTCCACCGCCAGCGGCATACCGCACCGACCGCAGAGAGGATCTGCAATAGCGCGCGGAGCTTCTCCTCGAAGAAGGGCCTCCGGCATGACTAGATCCACCGTAGCCTGCGCCCAGTTGCCCGCCTCTTGCTTAATCCGATTGAATAAGCGAGCTGACATAAATTGAAAAATATCTGCTAGCTGATTTTCTGAACATTTCGCCAAATCAGCACGATTAAAACCACCAGCACTCCCCACGAAAGACCGCTGGCAAGCAGCTCTCCACCGATCGGCCATGACGCAGGAACGGCACGGGTGAATCCAGAAGTTACTTTAAGCGCCAAGATCCATCCGGCATGTAGTCCCATGGCACCCCAAATATTCCCTCGCCGCCATGACGCAAGCCCGAGCGCCATGCCCGCTAGAAAAAGCGTCACCCAGCCAGGACCCACCCGACTCCAATCTGTTAGCCCAATAAATCCGTTACCAAGCGCTTGAAATCCGGAAAACCATTCTACCGATTCTGCTCCCGATAATCGCGGTGCTTTAAAAAAATGGACGGTCGCAAAAACAATCGCCGGCAGGAAGATTCCCAGGAGAGGGCCTTTCCAGCGAATGCACAGCGGCTGCAATCCTCCTCGGAAAAGCGGCTCTTCAATGAGCGGAACTAAAATTACCGCGAGCAAAACCGCGCCCAGCCACGACGCGTTCAGCGTCTGCAGCGACCAATCTCGCGCGCCGACGGCGAGTTGAACGCCTGCTACCAGCAGCAGAGACACGGCACCTGCTGCTAATCCCAACATAAGATCGCGCTTCCAGCCCACTTCCAACCCAAGCCCCCAATCTTTCCACCGCCGCCAGGAAAGCCGTAGCGGCGCCAAGATGGGCAATCCGCCTACTGCAGCGATCAGCAAGGCCCGGTGCAAACACCGATGGAACGGCACTGGCCACCAAATATGTATCACGTGATAAAGCACGGGCGCCAAGAGGGCTGCTCCTAAAAAAACCGCAGCGGCATACAACAAAAGCCGGGAGCCCATCTTGGACTCTGCATTGGGCAGTGAAGTGACACTCATAACGAGAGGCTCATGCGAGAACGAACCCATCTAGGATACGCTACGGAACGGGCAGCGCTTCCAAAATCCGCTGAAGCACGGTATCGGGCGTAAGATTCTCCGCCTCGGCTTCGTAGGTGAGGACCAGTCGGTGACGAAGTGCGTCCGGCGCAATCGTTTTGACGTCCTGAGGCGTAACGTAACCACGGCCCGCTAAAAAGGCGAGCGCTTTGGCCCCCAGCGTCAGCGCCAGCGTTGCGCGGGGCGAAGCGCCGTATTGCAGATAAGCGGCAAGGTCCAATCCCTGCGCCTGCGGCTCACGCGTGGTATGTACGATTTCAACGATGTAATCGCGCACTTTCGGATCCAAGTAAATTTGATCCATAACCGCGCGAGCTTGCAAGATGGCCTCTCCTGAAACCACAGGCGCAATTCCTGGAGCGGTCGCGGTCGTCGCCATGCGATCGAGGATTTGCCGCTCTTCGGCGCGCGAGGGATATGTTACCACGACTTTGAGCAGGAAACGGTCCACCTGAGCCTCTGGCAGCGGATACGTCCCCTCCTGCTCCACCGGATTCTGTGTCGCCATCACGAGAAACGGCTGCGGCAAAGCGTACGTGGTGTCGCCCAATGTAACTTGGCGCTCCTGCATTGCCTCCAGGAGCGCGCTTTGGACTTTGGCCGGTGCGCGATTGATTTCATCCGCCAACACCAAATTAGCAAAAATCGGACCAAATTTCGTTTCAAAATTCCCCGCCTGCGGATTGTAGATCAGCGTCCCGACCACGTCCGCGGGCAACATATCCGGCGTAAACTGAATGCGATGGAAATTTACTGAGACTGCCTGCGCGAGCGTTTTGAGCGCGAGCGTTTTGGCCAGCCCCGGAACGCCTTCGAGTAAAATATGACCATTAGCCAAAAGTCCGACCAAAAGCCGTTCCACCAAGGCTTTTTGTCCGACAAGCACCTGGCCCATTGCCTCTCGAAGCGCTGGCACCCACGCACCGGCCTGCCTCACTGCCGCTTCCACTGCTTGGACCGACATCGCGTCCTGCGCAGGGGCACCCGCCGCTGGCATGGTCAAAGGAGAAAAACCGCTCATAGCTACTGGCCTACGATCAAACGGCATTCGGCCAAGCGTGGCGACTCAAAAATTTGAGCCTGGGCATCGCTTCCCTCAAAAACGAAGCAGTTCCAGCTTTTGTCGATCAAAATGCTCCACGCCTTCCAATCGCTTGAGCCATCGCACAAAGAGCGTTGTCACGGGCAAGAAGACCAGCTCATAAGCCACTTTTGCAAGCCACATGCCAAGGATCATCGCCAACAATGTTCGTCCTGGGATGACGCCAAAAAATCCGATCAAAAGAAAAATGGCGGTATCCGCCAACTGCGCGATCACCGTCGAAGCAATAGCGCGCCATCCAAACCCTTTCGCGCCCGACCACAACTTCATTTTGGACATCACATACGAATTAATGAATTCACTCACGATATAGGCCGCGACAGAAGCGAGCACGATGCGCGGCACCTGTGCAAATGTTTGAGCAAACGCCCCTTGCCCCATCCAGCTATCCGCGGGCGGCAGCCAAACCGCCAATGATACCATTCCTGCCAAAAATAAGTTACAAAAAAGCCCCAACCAAATAATTCGCCGCGTCCGGTTAAATCCATAAATTTCAGTCAACACATCGCCAAAAATACAACAGAGCGGAAACGTCAAGAGTCCCGCACTAAAGGTAAACCAGCCGACTTGGCAAATTTTAGGCGAGAGCACATTCGCCAAAAGATACGTCATTACAAATACGCCCGCGATGACATCTAAATAGCGAGGCTGCCACTCCCCATCTCGACCCGTTACTTTCAGCGTAGCGCTAGGATGCTTTTCCATTACAAAATACTTTCAGAATTGGTTTTGCGAATTCAAGCGGGAATTTTAACTCCAATCGCACTTGAAAAGCGCGCACGTAATTGACGTATACGCGGCTGGATTAAGGCCCAGGCGCCAAAAATCAGAATCCCATTCCAGGCTGCAATTGCGGGCGGCAATACGCCGCGATTTCCGAGCGCTCGGGAAAACTCCATCCAAGTTTGCATCATCAGCATCAGTACAAGCGCTTGTAATAAACCGAGCCACGCGCCGCGTCGGGCACGCGCCAGCACAGCAGGGTTATCAATCCGCCCCAATACAAGAGCGTACAACACCAGGCACAGCATCGGCGCGGCCAACCGGTAATGCCATTCGGTTCGAAATGGAGCCGTTGCTTGCCACGTCGCGCCTTCTCGAGCTTCTCGTAGAAGCCCGCACAGCCCATGCCAACGTAGCTGCCCCGGATCTTGCTGCCAGCGGACGAGCGCCTCGGGAGAGTCTGTCAGTAATGGCATTCGTAACCGCGGAAAAGCTTCAACGCGCGGCGCAAGTCCAGGTGTGTACGTAAACTCCACCGCTTTGAAAAATTCCCAGACCCCGGCTTGCCGATCATACTCCGCGCGCCGTGCAAATATTTTAACGTCATCGACTCCGTTGGGATGACGGATAAGCACCTCAGGCTCTATCGCCTGTGATATATCTAGATTCAGCGATCGGACATACCAGACAGATCGATCCCGGTTGAGCGCCGTCGAAACCGATTGATAAACGCGCCGATCGACGGACCGCCCGCGCATTTTGGATTCGATACCAAGCCATTCGCGTCTGGCCAGCGGAGCCAGTTCAAGCCCCAGCGCTTGCAGCGCGATGCAAACCGTCACCGACAAGAAAAACATCGGCCGCGCAATCTGCCAGGGACTCAGCCCCCCCGCCTGCAATGCAATGAGTTCACCATTTTTTGCACTCCGGCTAGCCGTCCACAGCATCGCCGCCAAAAGCGCAATGGGAGCCACAGGCTGTCCAAATTCCGCGAATTGCAGTGCGTAATATTTGACCAGGAGCCACGTTCCGGAGCGCGGCCCCAGCACCATCTCAAAATTATCCGCCACATGCAGAAGCACTCGCAGCACATAAAGCGCCAGCAAGATCATAAAGAATGGCGGCACCAGCTGCCGCATCACATAACGAAACGCTAACGGAGGAAACATCCAACGGTGCACCATGCACAAAATACGCTTCATGATTTTCTGCAATTGAGGTGATTTTATGACGCTCACTTCCTTTCTTTGCACATGACTCGCCATCCTGAACGCTGGCTTTGGGCCCATTTGGGCCACGGAGCAAATCGGCGAAAATTCTGCGCTTCGTAAACTTGCAACCAGTCCACAATCCGGCCGCCTCGGACTAAAGGAACGGCACCAGTCCATTCAACAGATTGAAAGAGCTGTCGATACACTTCCAGCATCTCCACATAGCGCTTGCCCGGCAAAATAATCAAAGCATCAGCTCCACGCCAAAGAGCTTGCGGCGCGCTCTGAGCCAAGTTGCGCGGATCTTCATCCAGACAAACCACTGGAACCCGGGCTCGAACTGCGCGGGAAATTTTACCCGCCACATGCCAGCGCGGGGCCGCCAAAAAAAGTCGCACTAAGGGCAAATTTTCATCCCGCGCGTCAAAAGCAATTTCGCCGGCTTGTGCAGCGGCTGCAGATTCCGTCAAACGCAGCCACCACCCTCGAGATCGCAAATACTCTTCAAGCGGCTTCCAATCCAAAAGCTCCAGCGTTGGATCTTCCGACTCTTCGGACAGTGCAATCCCTACGCGCTGGAGGACGGGCCACGCCCACCCTGTTGCAGCGTGCGTGATGATTCCGCCCAAACTCAATACGGCAAGCAGTGCGCATACGACTCCGTATCTTTTCCATCGGGAGTTTGAGAGAGAAAATAAATTTTCTCCTCCACGTGCTGCCGCGCATCCCAAAAGCGGGAAGAGCATGAGATACCCAGGTGCCTGCCAATGAAAATGATTGCCCACAGGCGCCCACAACGAAACCGCCGTGAAAAGCACTATGGGAAGCACACTGCCACATACACAAAACCAGGCTGCCTGATCCGTCGACCCGCGGCGGGCTGCACGATAAAACAGAAAAATGAGCGGCAGCCATATCCAAGGGCCCACCCAAAGCATCTGCCCGCCGATGTTTTTGAGCAACCAGTCTACATGCATCGTTCTTCCAATGCCGCGAGTTCCTTGAAAAGCAAATGAGGCCCACTCGCGTCCTGCATTCCAAAAAAGAACTGGCAAAAAGAAAGCAATAGCAACCGCCAACCCGATCCATAAGAAGCGTGACCGCAGCCAGGAACGAATTCCAATAGTCATGAGAACAAAAATTAAACAGCCCAGTACAAAAAGTAGCGCGTGGTATTTACACAAGAAAAGCAGCCCCAAAATAGCGCCCATTTTTAAAGCATTATTATCACTCAAGCATGACGATTTTTCTCCTTTGATCCACGCCTGTGAAACGTCCCAGGCAAAAATAGCGGCTGCCAGCCAAAGCACAATCAAAGGCCCATCCGGTTGCAGCCACACACCCGCACTCCACGTAAAAACCGGGGAAAGATTGAGAAAAAATGCCGCCCAAACCCCCGCCCAAGCATTCCTGCTCAAACGTTCCGTCAGCACCGCCATCAAGTACGTCACGCCTGCGAACATCGCAATGAACGGCAGTCTCAATAAAAAATTAGAATGCGCTCCAACCAATTTTGACCAGGCTCCAATGATCCACAGCGAGAGCGGCGGTTGATCATAATAACTCAACGCAAATGTCTGCGCCGAAGCCAAGTAATAGGATTCTCCAATTCCTAAACCCGTCATCGCCGCTGCAATCAATCGGAACACTGTACCGATCAAAATCACCATCCAAAGCGCGTGCGCTGGCGTCCAATTCCAATGCATGCCTTATGCTCGATGAGTGGAGGTTATGGGGAATCTACAGACGTAATTTTCGGCGGAGCCCACATCAGGGGATAGACCGCTACCAGCCAGTCCGCAAGCGCAACACCGTTTTGAGTTTGAAGATACGTCGGCAAGAATTTTTCCACCCGCCAATACCGATCGGGATAAACGTGCCCATAGCGCCACGTCAACTGCCTACCAAACGCGGCGCGGGGTGATGACCGTTTGCACATAATCTCATACACGGCAGCCGCCCACCCAGTCCGCTCCGATCCATCCCGGCAATGAATTAAAATTGGCCGGTCCGCTTGTTGAAAAATTTGTACAAGCCGTCGAGTTACTGCCGGCGACGGCAATGCGCCCGGCAAAAGAGAAAGATCTTCTACCTGGACGCTTCGCTGGCGCACGACACCATGCTCATCATCATACCACGACTCTCCGGGAAATGCTCCCCGCAGGTTGATGATGGTACGAATGCCATACTGCGTGATTACTGCGTTCAACCGCTGCGCGGAAAGTTGCCCACTTCGATAGAGAGCGCCCGACTCTACCACATGAAAATTTCCATTCCACCACCGAGCCGCGACTCCGGGCAAAAAATAAACGGCGACAATGCTGAACACTCCCACACCAATAATTCCTGCACGCCAAGCCCAACGCGGCATGTTCATGCAAAAACTAATGCTGCTAGAGTTAATCATCCGTCTGACGAAGCGCCGCCACGACATTGAGATCTTCAAGGGTAGTCACATCTCCTCGAACCGGCCCGCCCGCTGCAACCTCTTTCAGTAGGCGGCGCATAATTTTACCACTGCGTGTTTTAGGCAGCGCCTGCGCGAAACGGATAGCATCCGGGCGCGCGATAGCGCCAATGACTCGCGCCACATGCGCGCGCAACGTTCCAGCCAGATTTTGATCCGGACGGATTTTTTCTTTGAGCGTCACAAATGCAACCACGGCCTGGCCTTTGAGCTCATCCGGGCGACCCACCACCGCTGCCTCAGCGACCGCAGGATGGCTCACCAGCGCGCTTTCAATTTCTGCCGTTCCCAAGCGATGACCCGCGACGTTGAGCACATCATCGATCCGCCCCACGATCCAGAAATAACCATCTTTATCACGGCGCGCTCCATCACCCGCGAAATAGCACCCCGGCACCTCACTCCAGTAAGTTTGACGATACCGATTCGCATCTCCCCAGATGCCGCGAAGCATCGACGGCCAGGGCTTGCGAATGACCAGCTTGCCGCCAACGTTCACGCCGACTTCTTTTCCCCCATCATCCACCACGGCCACATCCACTCCAAAAAAAGGAAGCGTCGCTGAGCCCGGCTTGGTTGGAGTTGCGCCCGGGAGCGGCGTGATCATGTGTGCCCCTGTCTCCGTCTGCCACCACGTATCCACAATTGGGCAGCGCTCCGCACCAATGATGCGGTGATACCACATCCACGCTTCTGGATTAATCGGCTCACCAACGCTTCCCAGCAAGCGCAACGACGTTAAGTCATGCTTCATGGGCCAGTGATCTCCCCATTTGATAAAGGCGCGAATTGCCGTTGGTGCCGTATAAAAAACCGTGACCCGATGCCGAGCGATCATTTCCCAAAAACGATCCGGGTGCGGATGATTGGGCGCTCCTTCGTACATCAATGTCGTTGCGCCGCACGCCAACGCTCCGTAGACCACATAACTGTGCCCCGTGACCCAACCGATATCCGCCGTGCACCAGAACAAATCCTCCTCACGTAAATCGAAAACATAATGCGTGGTAACGGCCGCTCCTAAAAGATACCCCGCCGTTGAATGAAAAATCCCCTTCGGCTTTCCCGTGCTCCCGCTCGTATAGAGAATAAAGAGCGGGTGCTCGCTCTCCACCGGGACCGCAGGGCAATCCGCTGAAACCTTCCCCCGTTCTTCGTGCCACCAGACGTCACGACCCGACCGCATGTTGATTTTTTCTCCTGTGCGCTTCACAACAAGGACTTGTTTAATGGCAGCAGCCCCTTTAAGCGCTTGGTCTACGTTTTCTTTGAGCGCGATCGCAACACCCCGACGATAGCCGCCGTCTGCCGTGATCACGAACTTAGCACCGCAATCTTGAATACGCTCACGCAAAGCATCCGCACTAAATCCACCGAACACCACGCTGTGCGTGGCGCCGATCCGAGCGCACGCGAGCATCGCGACCGCTGCTTCCGGAATCATCGGCAAGTAAATAACAACCCGATCGCCGTGTTTAACTTTATGCCGGCGCAGGACGTTGGCCATGCGGCAGACTTCTTCGTGCAGCTGTTGATAAGTGAGCGTCCGCACTTCGCCCGGCTCACCCTCCCAAATAATCGCGGCCTTGTGTCGGCGCGGACCGTCCAAATGCCGATCCACACAATTAAAACACGCATTGAGCGTTCCACCGACAAACCATTTCGCAAACGGCCGCTTCCATACCAGCACCCGTTTCCATTTTTTAAACCAGTGCAAATGTTCCGTCGCTTGCCGCGCCCAAAATTGTACGGGCTTTTGAATGGACTCTCGGTACAGCTTGCGATACGCAGCCAAACTGCTGATTTTCGCTTTTTTTGAAAATGCTTTCTGAGGCGGAAAAACACGTTTTTCTTTGAGAATTGATTCGATGGAATTCATCAACAAACCTCAAGGTGAGAATAGAGTGGGACCGGCATCGGGCCCTAGAAAATCTCGCAGACTCTTCCTTAAAAAGAAAGCCAACTTCCAATTGGGTAGTGGTGCAGTTTAAAGCTTTCGTCATTTCGAGGGAGGGCCGTCCGGCCCGACTCGAGAAATCTTCGCCTGCAGGGCGATGCGATGCCTATAGAACCCAGATCCCTCGACAAGCTCGGGATGACGCAAACTGTACCACTACCTCCAATTGTCATGGAAGCCCCTAATAATAACAGAGTGATGATGAAAATGACTATCATATGTTCTGTTCTTTTGGTCGTGAGCCAGCTCCCAGTTTGGATGTAAGTTGAAGCAGCTGTGGCTCGTGGAAGATTATTTGCGCGTGCACGGATCTGTTGAAACGATATCCTCATCTCAATGAAGATCGCGGTTTTTGGTTTGGGCATTATCGGCTCCATCTGGACTCAACATTTGCAAGCAGATCGCCATGATGTTCAACCTTGGAATCGGACGCCGAAAAATTTTCCGGGTTTTGTGCCTGATCCTATTCGTGCGGCCGACGGCGCTGAATTTCTCTACATCGTCGTTGCGGATGTTCCCGCGGTGCAAGCGGTCCTGGATTTGATTTTGCGCACCCTCAAGCCGGGACAAATCGTCCTGCAGGCCAGCACCATTTCTCCTAGCGCTTCGATCGATTTCGCGCGGCAAGTTGAAGCCACCGGCGCTTCCTATCTGGAAACGCCTTTCACCGGCAGCAAGACCGGCGCTCTTGCTCGTAAAACCGTTTTTTACGTGGGCGGCGACGCCGATGTGCTCGAGCGCGCGCGTCCCGCAATGGCACCGCTCTCGCAAAACATCCTACACATCGGCCCTTTGGGCAAAGCGGCAGCGCTCAAGCTCGCCTTCAACTTGAACCTCGCGGGTATTCTGCAGTCCCTCTCCGAATCGCTGACCCTGGCACGCAGTTATGGCATTGAAGACGCGACGTATTGGGATGCGCTTCGCGTCAATCCGGGTTGGTCGGGCATGGCAGCACTGAAGGAGCCCGCTCTTTCTGCGCGCGACTGGTCGCCGCAGTTTTCCGTTAAGCACATGAGCAAAGACGTCCGCCTTGCGCTCGAAGCGGCTGCGGCTGCACCACAGCCCGCGTTGCTCCCACAGACACAGCTCCTCTCAGAAAAAATCTACGCCGAAGGCATCCGCCGCGGATGGGCTGAAGATGATCTCTCCAGCCTCATTCGCCTACTGGATGAAAGTTAGCGCTTCGTCTTCTTGCGTTTGGCCTTTGCTTTCGCAGCAGTCGGCACATGTGCCGCTTTTTTCATCCGCTTAGCCACTTCGGCGCGAGCGCGTAAGCGGAGCGAATTGAGCTGAATAAAGCCCGCCGCGTCCGCCTGATTATAAGCGCCTTGATCCGCTTCCATCGTGGCGATCTGCGGATTGTAGAGCGAAAGCGGGCTCTTGCGTCCTTCAAGGATAATATTCCCCTTGTAGAGCTTGAGCCGAACGGTGCCACTCACCGTCTTCTGGCTCTCCTCGACCGCCGCCTGCAAGAATTCCCGCTCCGGTGCGTACCAGAAACCGTTGTAGACGAGCTCCGCGTACTTCGGAATGAGTGAATCGCGCAAATGCATCAAGTCCCGATCCATCGTCAACGTCTCAACTTGCCGGTGCGCAAAGTGCAGCACCGTACCACCGGGCGTCTCGTACACGCCGCGGGACTTCATCCCGACAAACCGGTTCTCGACGATATCAACCCGGCCTACGCCATGCCGTCCGGCAATTTTGTTAAGCGTCCGCACAACTTGCGCCGGCGTCATCCGCTTGCCGTTGACCGCCACGCAGTCGCCCCTCTCATACTCCAGTTCCACCCGCTCCGGGCGATCCGGCGCATCTTGCGGATCGGTCGTCAGCGTGAACATATCCTTCGGAGGCGCCGCCCACGGATCTTCCAGAACGCCGCACTCATAGCTGATGTGCAATAAGTTCCGATCCGTTGAATACGGCTTCTCCACACTCACCGGGACCATGATCTGTTTGTGGTCCGCATAGTCCATGAGATCAGACCGGCCACGAAAATCCCAAGTCCGCCACGGCGCGATCACCTTCATTTCGGGCGCGAGCGCCGCAATGGTAAACTCAAAGCGCACCTGGTCGTTCCCTTTTCCGGTCGCGCCGTGCGCGATGGCCGTCGCCTTTTCCTGCCGGGCGATCTCCACCAAATGCTTGGCGATGAGCGGCCGCGCGATGCTCGTCCCTAAGAAGTACTGCCCTTCATAAATCGCTCCAGCGCGCAGCATCGGATAGATAAAGTCGCGGGCAAATTCATCCTGCAGGTTTTTGATAATGCAGCTGGAAGCGCCGGTCTTGAGCGCCTTAGCCTCCAAGCCGTCCAGCTCTTCGTCCTGTCCGATATCCGCGCAAAAAGCGATGATAGGAGCGTTATATTTTTCTTTGAGCCATGCCAGGATAATGGACGTATCCAGGCCGCCCGAGTAAGCGAGAACAATTTTCATAAATAATAAGTAGTAATAGTGATCTAGTAGGTTGAACCGAGCGCGCGATCTTGCGCCCGCCGCTGGAAAAATCAAGCGCCCGCTCTCAAAATTTTGAGAGCCAGCACCTAAGGGTGCGCCGCCGCACGCCTTTGAATTCAAAAAAACAAACGCGGATTAGGCCAGCGCGTTTGCCGCTTGAGGCATGCGTGCTTTGGCGCTGCCTCGTCGCTCGCGAAGAGCAGCTAACGCTCGCTCCACCGTTGCCTCGACGGAGATGCCATATTTAGCGCGCAACGCGTCCACCTTGCCGTGCTCAATAAACTGATCGGGCCAGCCGATCCGAACCACCGGCGTCTGCAAGCCCAGTCCTGAAAGTTCTTCAAGAACCGCGCTGCCAAAACCGCCCATCAGGACGTGGTCTTCCAGCGTTACAATCACATCGACCGAGCGCGCGAAAAACTCCAGCGTCCCCACGTCCAGCGGCTTGACCGTCCGCGGATTGATGACGGCCACCGAATATCCCTCTGCCTCCAGGCGGTTGGCCGCTTCTTCCGCCATTGGAAGCAGCGCGCCCAGACCAAAGAGCGCGATATCTGTCCCATGCCGGATGACCTGCGCTTTGCCGATGGGCATGAGCTCCGGCTTTTCCTTCACCGGAACGCCGGGGCCATTGCCACGCGGGTAACGAATCGCAATCGGTCCATTGTGATGCATCGCAGTGTAAAGCATATCAGCCAGCTCATCCTCATTAGCCGGAACCATGTGGACAATATTTGGAACGCCGCGCAGGTAACTGATGTCAAAGAGTCCGTGGTGCGTCGGGCCGTCGTCGCCCGAAAGGCTGCCGCGATCCATCGCGAAAACCACAGGAAGGTTCTGTAAGCAAACGTCATGGATGATCGGATCGATCGCGCGTTGCAGGAAGGTGGAGTAAATCGCGCAGAACGGCTTGTAGCCCTTGGTCGCGAGGCCCGCCGCAAAAAGCACCGCATGCTCCTCCGCAATACCGACGTCGAAATACCGATCTGGATGCTTGGGCTGGAAGAGATCGAGCGCCGTCCCGTTGGGCATGGCACCGGTGATTGCAACCACCTTGCTGTTCATATCCGCGAGCTTGACCATCGTCTGCGCAAAGACTTGCGAGTAGGTCGGCTGCGACTTGCTGGTGATTTCCTCGAGCTTCTCAGGGTCGTACGTGTTCGGGCCGACACCGTGGTATTTCTTCTGCTTGGTCTTGGCCAAATCAAAGCCGCGGCTCTTCTCGGTCAAGACGTGCAGCAGCACCGGATGATTCTGCTTCTTTAAAAACTCCAGCGTCTTGATGAGGTTCTGCGTGTCGTGTCCGTCCACTGGACCGTAGTAATGTAGACCGAAATCTTCGAAGATGACGCTGGGGAGGTGGTGGCTCTCATGCGGCAGCACGACGTGCTTGACGGCCTCTTCCGCGCGGCGGGCCAGACGGACTGCTTTCTCGCCGCCGAGCTTCTGAATCAGTTGCTTGGCACGCTCATGAATGTGCCCGTAACGGGGATTGGTGACGATCTTGTTGAAGTAATCGGCGATGGCGCCGACATTCCGATCGATTGACCACTCGTTGTCATTTAAGATGACTATCAATCGCTTAGTCGACGAAGCAACGTTGTTGAGCGCTTCAAATGTAATTCCGCAAGTGAATGCCGCATCACCGGCCAAGCATACGACGCTCTCATCTGTACCGGCTTTGTCGCGCGCGACGGCCATCCCTAGCGCCGCCGAAAGCGCAGTCCCGGCGTGCCCAGCACCGTAACAATCGTGATCGCTCTCCGTCCGGAGCATAAATCCGTTGAGGCCATCGGGCTGACGGATCGTATGAAAGCGGTCCCGGCGTCCCGTCAGCAGTTTGTGCACATAGGCCTGGTGGCTGACGTCGAAGACAAAGTTGTCCCGCGGCGTGTCGAATACGGTGTGCAGCGCAATCGTCAATTCTACCACGCCCAAGTTCGGACCCAGGTGACCGCCGTTCTTTGCGAGCACGCGAATAAGCTCTTCCCGAACTTCCTGCGCCAACTGCGCCTGCTGCTCCGGGTTGAACTGCTTGAGATCGGCAGGCGAGGAAATGGTATCTAAAAGCGGCGTCGTGGAAGCAGGGCAAGAGTCAGGCATAGGGTGTTTGGCTGGCATGGATTGAAACTACAATCTGTACGGAGAAGTGAGGGTTCAGGATAGCAAAAAATTTACTTAAGTCATCTGTAAATTTAATTCTTCTATTGTAAATCTTTTGACACTTAAAAAGAAAATCCCGGCTCCTCTGACTGGCTTTCCGCTTCGCTGTCAGTCTTTAGATTGTTACTCTCACTGAGCGCACGCGCTTTCTTTCCATTCCCCTTTTGCTTTTTTGACGTAACCGCTTCTGCAGCAAGCGCTTCACGTAGATGATCATCCAGCTCTTCGACCCGCTGCTCAGCCTGCGCGAGCCGCGTGCTGCATGCCTGCACTAGCGCCATGCCACGCTCATATTGCTCCATGATTTTTTCGAGCGGGAGCTGCCCCTCTTCCATCGCCGCGACGATCTCCTCCAGCTCCTGCATGGAAGATTCAAATGTTGATTCGCCGCCGGCTTTTTTGCGTGGACCGCTCATAGAAGAAAAAGCAGCCTAGCGCAGACGACCGCCCCTGTCCAATGCAAGGAAGCGCACTCTATTTTATTCTTCTGCTGTTTCGGTTTCAACCGCGAGCGACTCGGGGTCCACCAAAATTTCCCGCGGCTTGGCGCCGTTTTCTGGGCCCACGATCCCACGCCGCTCCAGCACATCCATCACCCACGCCGCACGGTTGTAGCCGATCCGCAACCGTCGTTGCAGCAGAGACGTGCTCGCTCGTTTCTCCTGCCGGATGATCTCCAGACATTTATCTACCAGCTCCTGATCCTCCGCCGCGAGCTCATCATCCCCACCACCGCCTTGGACGCGCCGGTGCAGCTCCTGGTCAAACGTCGCCGTCCCCTGCGCGGCGCAAAAATCCACCACCCGCTTGACCTCATCATCGGACACAAACGCCCCCTGCCCGCGGACAAGCTTGGCCGACCCCGGCGGCATGAAGAGCAAGTCCCCTTTCCCTAGCAAGTTCTCAGCGCCATTTTCATCCAAGATGACCCGCGAATCGAGCGCACTGGGCACTTGGAACGCAACACGTGATGGGATATTCGTCTTGATGACGCCTGTAATGACCTCTCGCCGAGGCGTTTGCGTTGCAACCACCAGATGAATCCCCGCCGCGCGCGCCTTCGCCGTCAACCGCGCAATCGCCATCTCAACATCCGCTGGAGCCGTTTGCATGAGATCTGCCAACTCATCGATCACGATCACCACGTACGGCAATCGGTCTGGAATGGGCGGCTCCTGCTCTACTGCCTCGCGGCGCGCACGCTCCGCAGGAATCTCCTGCACGGAAGAAGTCTCTCCATCCTCGGTCTCACAAGCATTCTCGGGCGGCAACGCATCCAACAATGAAAGCTGCTTTTGCTTGGGCCGTGAGTTGAACGAGTAAATATTGCGTACCCCCACCTTCGCCAAAATGCGGTACCGCTCTTCCATTTCGCGAATCGCCCACCGAAGCGCGTGCAGCACTTTCTTGGGATCTGTCACCACAGGGAGAACCAAATGCGGCAGCGTATTGTACGCCTGGAGCTCAACCTGCTTGGGATCGACAAGAATCAGCCGCAAATCGCGCGGACTGAACCGGTAGAGCAGCGAAAGCAGCAGGCAGTTGATCGAAACCGACTTGCCCGAGCCCGTCGTGCCCGCGATCAGCAAATGCGGCATCTCCGCCAGATCGGGCACCAGCGCTTTGCCATACACGTCTTTCCCAACCGAAATCGGAATTTTCTGCCGATTACCGGTCCACTCGGCGGCCTCGAGAAGATCCCGCAGTACAACCGGCACTTTGTCGGAATTCGGGATCTCAATGCCCACGCTGTCCTTGCCCGGAATGGGCGCTAAAATATTGATCTTCTCGGCTTTGAGGACGCGCGCCAGATCCCGTTGCAAACCACGGATTTTATCCACACGGACTCCTTGTGCCGGCAGCACTTCGTAACGGGTGATGGTCGCGCCGCGTGTGATATCTCCCGCCGCCGCTTCAATTCCAAACTGTGCGAGCGTGGTGACAATCAAATGCGCATTGGCTTGGAGAAGCGCCTCGTCAAACACCGGCATCGCCGAGGGATCATGCGGCGTTAATAGGTCGAGCGGCGGCAGTTGGTAATCTTCGTAGCCCGGCAAGGAGCCTTCCTCCGATGCCAAGGCCGACGCTTTGGGTTTGCGCGTCCGCGGTCGACGGGCCACAGGTGCGGCGACAGCAGACTCTACCGGAGCTCCTTGCTCCGCTGTTACAGCCTCCGAAACCGGCGGTGCTTCTTCTGCGATAGACATGCTGGCTTCCGCCGCAGGAGCCTCCATGAGCTCTTCGGCCATAGCAGGTGTTGGAACTGCCGCCTCTTCGCGCGACGACACTTCTTCTTCCACAACCGCCGGCACTTCAGCACGCGCTCCATCAATCACCCGCGGCTTGCGCACGCGTCCCTTGGGAGCGCTTTCGCTGCCCAATCCTTGAATGGCCATCTGCTCCTCCAGCGCACGGAGTTGCTGCTGAAGCTTACGCTCTTCAGCGGCCAGACGCTCAAGCGGATCGGCGCGGGAGAGGCGCTCTTCCTGCCGACGATTTTTCCACGAATGCCAGAGGCCGGTGCAAAAATCCAACCACGCGGCGCGTTGATGCAGTTCAAAAAGAAAAACGCTCGATACTACCCAAACGAGTCCCAGCACGATTCCAGAACCCACACCGCCCAGAAGCGCCGTCAGAAAGTAGTCGCTCGTCAGCTGGCCGACGTAGCCGCCCGAACCCACCGTGTTAACCGACGATGCCCACTCCTTGCCCCAAGGTTGCAGATGCAAGAGGCACGCGCTGCTCACCAACCACGCAGCCATCCAACCGGCCGTGCGCAGCCAGCGCGTCTCCGGACGCAGAAAGAGGAGCGCCGCGGCCCACGTCAGTAAAAACGGCACCGCGTACGCGGCCATTCCAAACACAAAAAAAAGCGCCAGCGAACCGTGTGCTCCAACGGGTCCGATAAAATTCGACGGCTGCGGATTCGGATCCGTCGCAAAGTAAGGCAAATCCCGATGATCGTACGAAATCAGCGCTAACAGAACCAAAAGCGCCGCACCCGCGCACAGAATGCCTGCTACCTCCTGAGAGAGTCGATTGGGTTTAGATTTGACCGCAGGCATGCCTGGGAGAGCAGCCTAGAGCGCAGGCCCAAACCTGACAACCGGATAAGTGCGCCCGCGCGCGATTCGCGAATTGTCAGTTGCTGTTTTTATGCGACAGTAGAGCATGCCGCTTTACGAGGTCTTAGGCCTAAACCGCTCCGATCAGGAAGCAACGATTCGCGTCAGCGCCGACGACGAGAGCGGCGCGCGCGAGGTGGCCACGCGCAAAGGCGTCCAGGCGATTTCGATCACGATGCTGCGTGCCGACAAAGCCGGTTCCGCTATCCGCGTTAAAAAGAAGCTTTCCCCCAAGCAAGTCTGGTACTTCTGTGAGCGCCTCGCTCCGTTGCAAGAGCAGGAAATTCCTGCGGCGCAGTCAATGGAGTTTATGTCCGGCCGCACGCCCGACCCCATCCTGCGTGCCGTCGCTCTCGATATTAAAGAGAAGCTCGCCAGCGCCTCGCTCGTCGATGCGATCTGCGCCACCGGTCGTTTCCCCTCGATGGTTGAAGGCTGCCTTAAGGCGGGTGGCACGACCGCCGAGGTCGATAAGATTCTCAAAATGCTTTCCCGGTTTTATGAGATGCGCGTCGAGATGGTCTCAACCATCCGCACCGCGATGATCCAGCCGGGTCTGTCGCTCATCCTGATTTTCTTCTTTGTCATGTTTTGCTTGCTCTACATCGCACCCAAGATGGGGGATGTGCTCGCAACGATGGGCTATGAGCCGGGGTTCCTACTGCGGACACAGCTTTCAATTGCTTACGTGATCAAAACATTTTGGCCGATCTCCCTGCTGGCGTTCGCCGGTGCGATCGCGTTCTTTGTCGTCCGCTCCAAGCACCGCCAGAATTTCTTCGAATGGACGATTCAACACGTCACTCCTTTGCGTGAAGTGGTCTACGGAATGCGGCAAACGGCGCTCGCGTATTGCATGAGCACGCTGACCGGCGCCGGATTGCCGTACGCGCGGTGCTTCCCGTTCATGGTCGATGTCATGCGCGATACCCCGCTCGAAAAGCAGTTGCAGGATGCCGCCAAGAACTATGAGGAGACCGGCGTCTTCTCCGATTCGCTCCAGCGGTATGTTCCAATGCTCGATCCCGAAATCATCTTCCAAATCCGCGTGGGTGAAAAAACCGCGACGCTCCCCGAGCAGCTCCAGCGCGTTGCCGAGATTTATGAAAAGCGAACTGCGTCGGGTGCGCGATCGCTGGCGGCCAAGCTCACGCCGATCATCTTGATTGTCGGCGCCGTTGCCGCGGGTAGCAGCTACCTGCTCCCATTCTTTTCGCTCATGAGCGTCTGCTTCAAGCTGATGCGTGGCGGGAATTAATCCGAGCTGGAAGAATTATTACAACCGGATCACTTGGCGGATCGCGCCCAGATCGGTTTGCCCCATGGCCAGCATGCTCAGCGCCTTGTCGCGCAACGTGACGACCTTGAGGGTCTGCTCAGAATAATTTTTGAGGGCGGAGGCGGTTGCTTCATTCGCCACCATATCACGCATCGCATCGTCGAGCGGGATGACTTCGATGATCGGCTTGCGGCCCGTGTAACCGCCCTGACATTTCGAGCAACCGTGATTGTTGCGCACTCGCACGCGCGTTCCAGCAAAAGACTCAGGCAAGTTGAACTCCTTCACCATCTGCGCATCGATCTCCATTTCATCCGCGCAATGATCGCACAGCGTTTTAATCAGTCGCTGCGAAGAGCAGAGCTCCAGTTTTTGCGCGACCTGATAGGGCTTCACGCCGATGTAACTCAAGCGCAACGGCACCTCATAGGCGTAGTCGGCGTGGACGGTCGTGAGCACCGTGTGGCCCGTCATCGCCGCCTGCATGGCGACGTTCGCGGTCTCTTCATCACGGATCTCACCGACCATGATTACGTCCGGCTTTTTGCGCAACAGTGATCGCAAGACGTCCGCAAACGGCGTCTGCTTCTGAACCTGGATGTGGCAGACGCCGGGAATGAAGTTTTCAACCGGCTCCTCCACCGAATAAATCATTCGATCCGGACTGTTGAGATATTTGAGACACGAGCCCAGCGTCGTCGTTTTACCCGAGCCTGTCGGCCCCGAAACGACACAGAAAGAACCCGGCGACGCGACGCTGCGGCGCATGTACATCAGCGTGTCTTGATCAAACCCGAGCTTATCGAGCGTGATGTCGGCCAGCAGTACCGAATTCTGCAATCGGATCGTGATGTGGCTTGGGCATGCCGTCCCCGGAGCGTACGTGGGCAGGGAAGCCAACCGACAGTCGATCGTCTGCCCCGCGTACTCAATCTGGATGTTACCGTCCTGCGGGAAGATGCGCCGGTCCGGCTTCATCGTCAGCGTCAGGTTATAAATGATGTTCTCGAGGCTAATGGCGATTCCCTTGGGGATGATCCCCTCGTCATGCAGCATGCCGTTGATTTCAAGCCGCACGCGGTAGTTCCCCTGCGGGTCCGGGTGCAAGTGCAAATCGTTCGCGCGGCGGTCGATCGCCTGCTTGAGCAGTGGGAAGAAAACTTTCTGCAAGTCGCTGCTGGGCGCATTGTCCAAGGAAAGGCGCGCCACCTGCATGTCGTTGGACGCTTCAATCCGTGTCGCAACTTCTTTTGCCGTTTCGTGATAATCTTCCGTACGGATGCGCAGCAGCTCGAACAACTGCTGCAAGTTGGCATCGGTCACATACACCATCGAAACGGCGACCGCTTGCGTATGAAACGCATCCACCACTGCGTCGCGCGCTTGGACGTTCCACGGACGACTCGTGGCGACGACAATCAACGAGTTTTGCTGCGTCACCGGAATGAAGCGGCGCGCGACCATCAGCGCGGCATCCAGCTTGCTGATCAACGTCGGGTCGATCATCTCTTTAGCGATCGGGAGGACAGGCGCCGCCCACTCGCGCGAAATCGCTCCGCGAATATCTTCCTCATGCGCGGTTTTGGCAACCAGTTCGTAGTCCGCATTGCGCTGACCGCGCGCCTCGGCCACGATCCGCCCGAGCGTCCGCTTCAATCCAGGATCAAATTCTTCGACGAGGTTCATACCATCTTAGGCCGGATATCCATCAGATCATGCACATCGAGCATGACCACCGTGCAAAAGAGCACATACACGCCGTGATAATGGCATATCTCGAGTGCCAGCTCGGTGAGGAACGGGTGCTCGGCGCCGATCGTAATGTAGCCGTGCCGGTCGGTGTTGTTGGCGGAATTCATTTCAAATGCCAGCGGAACCATCCAGTGTTGATCGAGCGTGGTAACCAACTCAGGCGGCAAGCCGCGGCGGATGGGTGTGAAATCCCCTCGACGGAAGACGGGTAGCTTGAGCTCCTCAGCAATCCCCTGTTGGATCGCGCCGGGAGAGGAGCGCATTTTCTTGGCGATCACGTCCAGCTGCAGCTGCCCCACCAGCTCCCGGTGATCTTTGGGCGTCAGGTGGATGGATTCTTCCGGAGAGAGCATGCCGCGCGTCGCGCAGATCTTAAAGACGTGCCGTGTCGCCGCTACGGCTGCGGGCCCAAACGGATAGGATGTGTCGCCTGCGACGGCAGTCAGCGGCGCGGTCGGACGCGCGCCCGGCTGCGGCAGCGGACCTGTAGCCCGGCCGATAACCGGTTTCGTGGGCCGCATGGGAAGCGCCGCAGTGATCTTCTTCATCACCGAAGGAGGAATCGCCGCGCCGGCCGGGACGCCCGCCTTCGCCGCTGAAGCAGCCGCAGCGGCAACCGACGCTGTCGGGCGCGTGGGCAATGGAATGGATCCCTTGCCAATAGGTCCAACTGCAGGAGCTGCCGCAGGTGCGGCATCCTTACGCGCAGGACCAAACACTCCGCCCAGGCGCGTATCGCCTACCGGCTTGGCAGGTACCGCCGCAGGAGCAGGCGCCGAGGTAGAAGGAAAGCCCGCCACGGCCGTTCCAAGACCTGCTAATGGAGCGGGAGCCGGGCCTGCCTCGGGCGAGGCCGATGGAGGCGCTTCTTCTTTCGATTTAGGAGCGGGGGCCAGCTTGGGCGGAGTCGCCGGACGCATCGGCGCCGCAGCGGGTTTGCCTCCGGTGGATTCAAATTTCATGGTCAGCTTTCAAAACACGCGAATCTGCAATGCCTCTCAAGTTCGCCCCACTTCGGATCAAACGCAAGCCCGGCCTAGACCGCCCGCGCCTCCTTCCCTAGTCCTGCGGCGGACTGATCGTCGAGAGCGGCTCCGGCGGCAGTTTCTTGCCTTCGCTACCAATAAAGGTGCCGGGATCGGCTGTGGAGTTGATGTTCTTGCCGCTACCAGCGCCATACTCTTTCTTCCACTTGTAGACATCCATCTCTTGTTTGATGGTGTTTTCAAACTCCGGAATGTTTTCGTAGTCGACCAAGCGCGGCTCCACAATCAGGACGAAGTTGCGCATCTGAGCGCGTTTATCCTTGCTGCCAAAGAGCATCGGGCCAATGAACGGAATATCTCCCAAAAATGGCACCTTGGTATTGGCGTCGATGCGAACCAGGTTCTGCAGCCCACCTAAAACCAGCGTCTTGCCCAGCGGCATGCTGACGATGACCTCGCTGCTGCGCGTATCGATGACCGGCGCCTGCCCGATCGCCCCACTAGTATCGCTGCCCTGTACGGTGATGGTATCAATAATATTGGAAAGCTCTGGACGAATCTGCAGCCGGACAATCCCGCCCGGGCGCAGCTGCGGCGTCACGCGCAGGATCGCGCCGACATTCACGTAGCTAAACTGAACCGAACCTGCGACGTTGAGCGTGCCGCCGCTGGAAGACACAATGGGCTGCTGCCGGGCAATGTTGGAAACCCCCGACTCATTATCTTCCGTCGTCACTGTCCAGCGCGCCTTACTGTCAGTCAAATTATTGTCATTCAAAAACCGCAGTACAGCTGACACTGAAGCGGGACTAAACGTGTAAACAGGAGCTGTCGTGAGCGTGCTGCCCGCCGGCGGCGTAAAGCCGACCAGATCGTTGGCTATACTGATATTGCCGGTAAACGCTAGGAAAAGCGCCTTGGCGATATCCGCCCGAATGGTTGTGCCATCCTCGCCAAAACTGCCGCTCCAATCCAACCCCCGGAAGTACCGCGGGTTGCTGTTAACCTCCAGCGCCTGCACCCCGACTAAAATGTTGGGCCGATTCACGTCCAGTTGGTTGATCAGTGCGTCGAGTGCGGCGATGTTCACATCGATATCCCGCGCGACGACGGTCGACGTCTTCATATCGTAGTTGAGGTAAGCGTCTTCAGACAAAATACCCTTGAAAAGATCCACCATCCGTTGTGCCTGCGAGCCCGGGACCGAGCTGGGGTTCCCTTGATTTGTCCCGCCTGTCGAACCGCCGCTGGATCCGCCGCTATTGCTCCCACCCGTGCCTCCGCTGCCCGCCGAGCTGATATTGCCGCTGATCGCCAGCGTCGACTCTTGCGTGCCCGGGTCGCGGACGTAAGGCGCGCGCAGGTACTTGAGAACCCGCGTGTAGGTGACAATCGGCAGTGCTTTGCGCGTCTTGTCGTTCTCCAACTCGATCGAGTTGTTGCGCACCGTCATTTGGTAGCCGTTGGCGCGCGCTGCTTGCTCGAGCATGGTCAGCGGATTTTCATTCGAAAAAATACCGGAAACCGTTCCTTCGACCAACGGATTAGGCACAAAGGTCATTTGCGCTTTTTGCGCTAAGATGGAAGCAAAGGTGTTGAGCGGAATAGGCGCAGTAATGCGCAGCAGCGTGGGCTGCTTGTCCTTTTCTTTGTCCCCTTCTTTACCTTCAGCCCCAGCCTCTGCCTGCTCTTTATCTTTTTCTTCCTGAGTCTTTTCGGCGCCAGCCTCAGCATCAGACGCAGCGCCCTCTTCCGTTAAAGCCGGACCTTCGGAACCTGTCGCCGGCTTGGTCGTGGCGTTGGCAGACGGCGCATCGGCCACTTCAACCGTCATGTTGGATTCAGGCGGAGCAAACGCATCGCCCGGCAGCTCCACCTCAACCTCGGCCTCATTCGGGTTCCAAGCATCCGGAGCTTCACCGTCGAGGACCACCCGCACATCTGGATCAGGCTCCATCTGAACATCGACCGCGCCCGCATCCGTGCTTGGCTGCGCCAAGACGCGCGCTACAGGAAAGCTCGCCATCACAAGAATCAATCCCAGCGCTGCAAAAATCGAATATTTTTTGTTCATTTATTTTGCTCCGTCGGCGTCTTGGTCACATTAATTTGAGGAATTTTAGGTGCAATGAGTTTTTCTAATGCGTCGCCTTGGGTGACTACCTCAAAAAGCTCATTGCCAGAATCTTGCGTCGAGATCGCCACAGAGGCATCCCGGTCCCAAGAGAATGTCATTTTTCCAGATTCTATCGACTCTATTTTTAATAAATATTTGCCGCTCTCGTGGATGAGCTCGAACGAGTCACCTTTCTTGAGCAGCGTATCATTAATGATCGCCTCTTTCGGAGCCCAGATCGCCTGCACCGAAAGCAGATCCACCAAGTTTTGCAGCGTCACGCGCTGGATCCCACTTCCGTCGGCCGTTTTAATAATTTCTTTGATAAGCGGGCCGCCGTAATCCACGCCAAAAGGATCCCGCGCATCATCCGGGCCAAAACTCACCGATTCCATCAAACGGATAATCCAACCTGGGCCAATGGGAGTAATCACACGAGTGGGTGTCGCTCCAGGCACTCCGGCGGGTTGCGCGCCCTCCTCTGGAGCAGGCAGTAATTGAGCGCTTTCAGTCCCAGCCTCTGGCAGCGGCGGCGGCACTGTTTCAGGAACAGCCCCGGAAGGCGGAGGAAGAGGAGTCGCCACCGGTTCAACCGCGGTTGGCTCCGAAGGAGGCGCAACAGGAGCCGAAGCAGCGGACGGATCTGTCGCAGGAGCGGAAGATGGGGTCGTCGTCGGAGGAGGCAAAACTGGAGCGGAAGCAGGTGCCGATGCAGAACCCGGCGGCGGAGCATCGGGCACCGTCAGCGGCGGGCCTTCTTGCGCCCACGCCCATGTCGCAAGCACAAAACCCACCAGCACAACCGCTACCGGCCACGCGCGTTGAAATTTTCCCCGCTTCATGGCTTGAGCTTGACCACCACCATCGTGGCGCTGAAGTTGAGAACTTTTTTCGGGTTATTTCCGTCCAGCGACCAGCTCGTGATCATCAGATTGGGAAACTCGTTGAGCCCCTTGCTCAAGTACGTGCTCAGTCCGTTGGCGCGGCAACTAAATCGGCAAGAAAGCGAACCAAACGCGGGCAATGTGCCAATCGCCGTCAAATTCACAACCGTTGCCTGCTCCAGCTCCACACCTAAATTTGAAACCGCATTCTGCGAAAGCCAGAATCGCGCCGAGTCCACCACCGTCGGATCGTTCACCTTATCAAACACCACGCGCAAGCGGCGTAACTCGGGCGACCGGGCGCGCAAGCCAACGAGCAGCTCTTTCGCGGTTTGAAGACGGCGGTACTGTTCGGCGCGTTCCTCGTACGTCGCACGTGTCGTCGAATACCAATAATAGCACATGCCTCCCACGATCAAAAAGATCGCCAGCGGGATGACAAAAAGTCGAATGATGAGTCGGCCGATCATCGGGATGTGCGTTGGGTTAAAAAGTGAGGTTAGCCTGCCGGGACTGGTGTGGGCGCCGGCACGCTTTCGGTGGATTCAGTGTCTGAGACAGGGGCACCCAGCGCTGGTGTTGCCACTGGTACTTCCGGCTTGATCTCCCGCGTGACCAGCAGCATCTCAATCCTAAACTGGCGGTTCTTTTTGCTGCCGCCTCCGGGAACCACGGAAGAATCGGTCAAGCGGACCGTAGGGCTGTACGCTGCCAACGTTCGGTTTGCGCGCTCTCCCATTTGCTGCGTGTAGGATTGAATAATCGACTCGGCCGTCTCGGGGCCTGTGCCGGCAATCTGCAGCCGCCACTGAGACCCTTTGATTTTATCCGAACCGGCCATCTCCTGCCGAATACTGTCGAGCTTCAGGTCTCCCGGAAATTCATCGTAGATCACCTTCAGCACATCCGAAAACGGCAGCCGCGAATTGACGATCGCCAGATTATCCTTCACGCCCGCTTCGAGCTTTTGGAGCGATTGCACCTCGGCCTCGGTCTCGGCCAGCTCCGTCACATTCACATTCCACTCGGGCGTCGTGCTCTTGGAGTAATAGTAATAGCCCGCCACCAGCGGAACCACTACTGCCGCTCCAAAAAATAGGACGCGAAGCTTCGAAAACGCGTTGATCTGAAAGAGCTCGCCCGCCGAAATACCCGGCCGCATTGCCTCGCGCACCGAGTAAAATGGAATCGAGTAATGCGACTTGCCGTTGCGGAAAAGCGCCAGCGGCAGAAACGGCGCCGCTTCAAAGTTGCCCAGCTCCGGCGTTGCTTGCACCAGCTCTTCGTGCGTCAGCAGCGTAATATCCACACCCAGATCTTTGACCACCGCTTCGCACACGCTGATCATCTCCTGCGTATCGCCCGCAACCAAACTCACCACTAAAATGTTGTACTGTTCCTGCAGGCTGAAGGTGGCGGCCGTATCGCGGAACTCAGAAACTTTGCCCAGCGCCGAACGCGGCACCACGCGCATACCCGCCCAACCATCTTTTTTAAGCGCGATGTAAAAAACACGCGTCCGCTCAACCAGTGCCAGCAGCGTATTGGCGCCAAATGCCGCACCGTGATGCTCCACCAAAAAGTCGACCGCGGATAAAATTGAGCTGTAGCGCTCGACCCGCAGGCCGTTAACCGTATCCGCCGACGCCGGATCGTTCTGCGCGATTTCCAGCTCGAAAAGCTCCGCGCGACCGCCCGAGCTGGGCACGACGCGATAGGCAAACCCGCTGGAATCTTTGCGCAGCTTGGCCGGATCTTTCCGCGCGAGAATATCCGCCTCGGCCGCACGCTTGAACTGTTTGTTGGGGCCGACGTCCAAGACGCTGCTCTTAAAACTATCCGAAGAATAATTGAGGATGACAGCCGTGCCGGGCTTGAGCAGCCGCTGGCTGATCGCCCAGCGCTCAAACGCTGTCGCTGCTAAATCCAGCCCATTGGCCGATTCAAAATGGTAGCTTGAGAAGCGCCCGCCCGTAACCAAGCAGCAAGAGAAACCGCTTGGATGCAAATCGGCGCGCACCTGGCGCCGCGCCTGCCACGGATCACCAAACGCAACGCGGCCCATCGCGTTTAAGCGTTTGACCTCCTGCAAGACCTGGTTAACCGCCATAATCTTTCTTCAAAATCAAAGTAATACCCGGGCGCGCCTAGCTTTTAGGTTCACGCGTTTGCGTTGGAGACCATGTCGTCTTGTTCGCGGACCACGTTCGCTTCGTACGTCTCATGCGAAATTTCGCCTTGATCGAGCAAGTAGGCCAGACGGCTGTTCCACGTAATGCACGGGAATTCCATCGCTTGCGCGATGCGCGCGATCTTGCCTTGGAAGATGGCCGAACGAACACTGTCGATGCTCTCGAGGTACTCGTAGCAAAGCGCCCGGCCCGAGTTATCCTTCTTGCGCAGCAGTCGCTGAGACAGAATGCAATTCAAGTTGCTGCCGAGCTGCTGCTGGATGAATTCTTTCCGGTCCGATTCAAACGCCGCGATAATGCGGTTCAAGGTTTGGAAGCCGCCGCGGGTGTGCAGCGTCGCAAAAACCAAGTGCCCCGTCTCCGCCGCGTTGAACGCCAGCTCCATCGCGTCCGCGTTGCGAAGCTCACCGACAAGAATCGTGTTGGGCGCCTGCCGAAGCGCATCATGCAGACCCACCGTAAAGGAAGGCGTGTCGCGCGGCACCTCACGCTGGGTGATGAGCGACTTATAAATATCGCTCCCCTCAATGTGAGGCGAGTACTGGCCGTAGAGAATTTCAATCGGATCCTCCAGCGTGATAATGTGATCGGCGCGCATCCGGTTGATGTAATTGATGCACGCAGCGAGCGTCGTCGTTTTACCCGAGCCCGTCGGGCCCGTCACCAGCACTAAGCCGCTCGATCGGTTGCAAATCTCGTACATGCGCTCGATGAGCACGCGGTCAAAGCCCAGCTCGGACAAATCCCGAACTTGGTCGGAGAGCAACCGGCCGACGATTCCCAGCCCGTCCTTATCCACAAACACACTCAGACGGAACCGCACGTGCGGCACATCCAAGCTCAGCAGCTCGGGGCTGTCCTGCGTGGAGACCGAGAAGTTGACCGATTTATTCTCGATCATCTGGCTTTTGAACTGCTCCTGCACTTCGTCCGAGTAGAACGGCTTGAGCTGCAACAAAAACGCCACCATGGCCTCGACCGATTCTTTACGCGTCGGGGTGGTCGTAATATCCCGATGCACGTCGCCGTGAACGGTAATATATGGGACCTTGTTGGTGCGGATGTGGAAGTCGCTCGAGCCCACCTCCGCCATCTGCTTGATGATCGCTGCGAGCAGATACATCGACTCCGTCAGGGACTGGACGCTTGAAGAAAGGTTATTTTCCATAAGAAGTCGTGCTTACGGGACTTACAATCCAAACACGGCGGCCTCTTTTTGCCCATTCACGCCCACTTTTACAATAGAAAAGCGGAAAAAAAAGCGGAGGGCAGCCCCAGGGCCACCCTCCGCGTCCTCTAGCGAAGAAACGCTAAAAAGATTCTTACGGAATCGGCTGCAACGAGTGCAGGCGCGTTCCTTTGAACTTGGCTGCATCGCTGGTCGCGATCGAGCAGGCCGGATCTTCCGGCTGGTTGGTTCCCGCGACAAATGCCGTCGGCTTGGTGTAGGTGCCACCCGTCGGGCAACGCATACCACTGCCACCTGCGGCATTGATCGTCTTACCACCAAGGTAAGGAGCAATCTCGGCGTCTGTAACAGCAGCCAATTCGGCATCAGTGATCAAACCTTTAAGCGTCACGACCGTCGAGACGGCGCGGGAAATATCGGCCAGCTGGCGGGTGCACGCCGAGCCGTTCGCATTCTCAATGTAGCGGTTAAAACCATAGAGGCCGGCAGCGAGCAAAATGCCCAAAACGGCCATAACGACGGTCAATTCCAGAAGCGAAAAGCCGCGCTGGGAACGAAGGGGGGAATGAAGTTTCATCATATATATACTTACACTGGCCCTCTACCCCCTAAAAGTCAAGTGCCGGGGCAATGGATTCTACCCCTCAATCCAAACGCGCGTTCCAAGCGGCACCCGTTCATAGAGCTCCACAATATCCGAATTGCGCAGGCGAATGCACCCATGACTAACAGGCTGCCCAATCTGGTCCTCTCGATTCGTGCCATGCAGGTAGATATACCGACTCCGCGTCGATTCATTGCCCGGCTCCTCCCCCTCTAGCCAAAGAATGCGCGTCAGGATCAAATCCTCATCCTCTGAGCCCACTCCAACCGCCGGCCAGACCTTCCCGGTGGGTTGACGAGATTTGAAGACCGTCCCCACCGGCGCACCTTCCCCCATTTTCTCAGCTATAACATGCCAACCACGGGGCGTCTTGAAGCTCCCCGGGTTCTCACCCAACCCAGCACGGGCGGTGCTCACCGGCGCTTGCCACAAAATCTGTTCCCCAGCTTTGAGCCAAAGCCGCTGCTCGCCCACTGAAACATGGATCCAAAGCGCCGACACTTTAGCATGCTCTGGGGCCTGCTTTCCAACTTTGGTCACCTCTCTACGTTGGGAGAAGCTGCGACTCGTTTCAAGCTCCGCCTCAAACAAGCAAATCAACCAGATTTCCCCAGGACAATTCACCCTTTCTGCGGCATATTATAAATAGCTCAGAAAATCGCCGACTCCGACGATCTAAAAAAGAGTGTATGGAAAAAAGATGGGTTCCATGAGCACTCCTCCGCCCGCCACCGGCTCCAATCCTGCCGCCATCAAGACTGCCCTCCGGGCCGAGCTGCGCAGCCAAGTCATGGCCCGACCCAAGGCAAATCGAGAAGCCGCCTCGGCACAGATCGTCGAGCGCGTCCTCCAATCCCGTCCTTTTTCACACGCGCACGCCGTCCTAGCCTTCATGCCGCTGGCCGATGAACCAGACGTCACCCCCATCCTCGAGCGCATTCTTGCGCTAGGCAAAACGCTCATCCTGCCGCGCATCATCTCCGAAGCACCCAGCCTGGCCCTCCATCGAATCGACGGACTCCACCAGCTCACACACCGCAACCCCGAGCTGCCCCGCCTCCGCGAGCCCGACCCAGCCGCTTGCCCTCTCCTGGAGCCCGCCGCGGTGGACCTGGCCATCGTTCCCGGCGTCGGCTTTATCCGGCGGCATGCACTGCCCCACTACTGGCGGCTCGGGCGTGGCGGCGCGCACTACGACCGGTTGCTGGCGGTCCTGCCCAAGCGCGCGCTGCGCATCGGCTGCTTCTTTGACTGCCAGGAGATCCACCCCCCCAGCCGCTTGCCGCTCCAAGCCCACGACCAAGCCCTCGACGGCATCGCCACCGAAGCCCACCTCCACCTGCCAGCGCATCATCTTTGACTTCGGCCCTGCCCCCCGCTCCCTCACGACGCAACCGCATGATTAATAATTCTTTATGTGACGTAGCGAGCGTTCCGCGGTAAAAGATATCTGAAGGGGCGTTTCGTCTACGTTCTTCATTTCTAGTTTTTCTGCCTTTTTGTTCCATGAATTCGCGTAAGCAGCTTACAGCAAAACATATACAGCGACTTACGGATAGATGGAAAACGGATCTAAGCACCATTCAGCGGGCTGATAATTTTCTAAAACTTGAATCTCAGGCAGATCCCGCGCTGCGTCATGTCGCGGCCGCCCTTGAAGAAGAGTTAGTAAGGGCGAAATACGAGGGCCCCGTCTGGGTTGCGTATGCGGATAGGTACGCGAGCAAACAATACCCCAAAGCAGTTGCCCCGGTTGCCGCTTTTGATCCCTACGGCAGGGTCTTAATCGAAGGGGTGTTTACTTCGGATGCACAGGCTGACAAGCCTCTCAAAATATTCTCCTCACAGTTCCAAGACGCCCGGCAAGCAGTGGAGCAAGCGGCGCTGGAGGATGACGCCACGCTCACCCCCGAAACGGTCAGAGCTCAAGCGTTGGAACGCCTCCCGCTGCCTTCACTTCCGCAATTGGCGGCAGAAAACCGCGCCTCTTTTTGGGATCCGACCACCCGCAGATCGGCGATAGACTGGATGAGGCTGGAGGGGCGCCCAACTCCCGTACTGCGTCCGGCGATACAAGGATCAACTCAAGCCACGCAGGTCACCGTCCACGCAGCCTTGCTCGCCATGAGCCGTGATCAGCTTCCCGAAGGCGCCAAATGGACCGTCTTTAAACCCGGAGAAGAGGAATGGGCTCAACCCGGCAAACTCTCCGGCCGATTGACAGACGTTGCGCTTCCACCCGGGTTAAGCAATGAACTGCAGCGTAACGCAGAAAAAGTAGCATGGATCGCGATGGTGCAAGATCCTCAGAGTGGTCGTCTCGATTCAACTGGCGCCGCCCCCTCCTTCATTGCCTTGGACGGGCACGGCACTGCTCTGGCCTCGGCATACCACAAGCAGGGGGAGCTTCACCGTGATCCCAAGCCTCTGGAGACATGGGCCAAACCTCATCCCAAACACGACCCGAATCCCACACCCACTCCTTCCCCGGTTGCGATTTGGTTTGCTCGTGGCAGCACAACAACCATAGACCAAGAAACATCGGGCGATCGCTTACTCGTAGCAGCCCGAAAAACGGTCAATTCCCGACTTAGAGTGGGGTTGAGGGATCGATCACTCGATGGCGGTAGGTCAGCCGCAGAACCCGCGGACCCATTTCGACCACAAAATTTTCGGGAAGAATTGAGGGACCCCTTTTACGAACCCAACAGTTCGACAACGGTAATTGGAGCTGGAGCGCCCAAACGTTTACGCGTCCCAGACTCATCCGATCCCTTTGCCTTTTATTGGGATGAAAAGGCCTCCGCCATCGCCTTTTTTCCAGGTGAAGCGCCGGGCACTTTTATCGCCCAATCAACCGATAATAGAAGCGGATTTCAATTAGCCCATCCTGGAGACGTCAATGCGCTCCGGGACGAGGTGGAAGTGGGGTCAAAGGATCCGGCTGGCGCCGTCCGGACCACTCCGTTGCCGCCGGCGCCGCGAGCGACCACAATGGTTACTCCCGCTTCTGGGACTGAGACCGCTTCCGAAGCTCAATCCCCTAGTCCCGGCAGTAGAACTGGCTGCGGACCGATTGGTGCCGCAATGGGAGTTGCTGGCAAGCTTGCACGCGCCACCCAGTCGCTTGTAGGAAAGCTGCGCGGCCCACGAAAAGACCCAGGCCAACCTGAAGGCAAGTAACTTCCGTCGCGCGAGCTACCGGCTCCAATCGAGCATGCGCTCGAGCGGTTCGGCGGCTTTACGTCGCAGCGCCTCGTCCATCACAATCTCGGGCGATTCGTGCAGGAGGGCCTCATACGCTTTTTCCAGCGTATTCATTTTCATGTAGCGGCAGTCGGCGCACGCGCACGCGTCGGTCGGCGCGGGGATGAACGTCTTGTCGGGCAACTCGCGCCGAAGCCGGTGAAGCATCCCCGACTCTGTCCCGACGATGATCGCCTGCGACGGATGCTTGCGGCAAAACTCGATCATCTTCTCGGTGGAGCAAACCTCATCGGCCAGCATCCGAACCGCGCGGACGCATTCGGGGTGCGCGACCAGCGGCGCCTCGGGGTGCTCCTGCCGGATTTTGGTGATCGACGCGTGGGTGAACTCCACATGCACGTAGCAATTCCCGGGCCACAGCCGCATCGGGCGCCCCGTCTTTTCCATCACCCACTCGCCGAGATTTTGATCGGGCACGAATAAAATTTCCCGATCCTCGGGCACGCGCCGGACAATCCGCTCCGCATTCCCGGAAGTGCAGATAACGTCCGAGAGCGCCTTCACCTCGGCGGTGCAGTTGATGTACGCCACGACGTAGACGCCGGGGTGGCGCTCCTTATACGCCGCGAGCGCCTCCGGCGTGCACGAGTCGGCCAGGGAGCAGCCGGCCTTCAGATCTGGCAGCAGTACCTTCTTGCCCGGATTGACGATCTTCGCCGTCTCGGCCATGAAGTGAACACCGCAAAAAAGGATGATGTCGCCCGTTGCTTCTTTCGCTTTGTAGGAAAGCCCGAGCGAGTCGCCGACAAAATCCGCGACTTCTTGAATCTCCTGCACCTGGTAGTTGTGCGCGAGGATAACGGCGCGCTTCTCCCGCTTCAGGTCAACAATCGCCTTGCGCAGATCGGTCTCTGGAAACATGGTGGGCATAGACAGGGAACGCAACCTACTCGCGCTTGTGGATCGGGTCAACTCCGACACCCTGGACTCCAATCTCCGGCCAAAACACTCGTAACTCACACGCCCAAAAGCAAATCCGAAGAAAATTTCGCTTTCCGCCGCCCGGCCAGGCTTGGTAGGGTCGGCCGCATGATCAAGTCCTCCCTGTTCGCTGTCCCGAAGTGGACGCTCGCCGCCCTCATTGCCGGAAACTTGACGATGGGCTGCGCGTCCCACCCGAATTCCTCGACGATTTCGGAGGACTCAACCACGACGGACATGCCAGCTGCGATGTCCGAGCCCACGCCCGCACCGTCCGAGCCGATCGTCCATTCCGCTGCTCCCACCGGCGGAACCGCTGTCGAAGGACCGACAATCGATTACACCGTCCGCTCCGGCGACAGCCTCTGGAAGATCGCGCACGATCACCAGACAACGGTCAAAAAGATTCGCGAGCTCAACAGCTTGGGCGAAAGCGCCAATGTCATCCGTCCGGGAATGAAGCTCAAGGTGATCGATAACCGGCCACACGCCGGCGCCTAAAACTTAAAGCACTCGAGGCAACGCCTTCCAAGCTTCCAAGTAAAAGGCGGGCGGAGAATCTTCCGCACCGTCTCGACTATTCGAGGGTTGAGAGATTCACCGGAGCCAAGCGCCGACGACGCTGGAAGAACGCAGCCATTCCGACGACACCGCAAGCGGCCAGCGCCATATCCCACTCGGGAATTTCAACTAAGTACAAGCCGTCTGCACGGCCTTCGAGGAAGAAGTTATCAATCGAATAGCCATTCCATGCCGCACTGCCACCCGCACCAAACGCCAAGATAAAAAGATCTGCGGTCGATTGCAAAACCCCCGCTGTCACCCCGATGATTTTATAAGACCGACCTTGGGGATGGGACCACCCCGCATCAAAATTATCAATGGTGATTGTTTTTGTACCGGCCACCTGAACAGTCAACTCCTTGTCAGGAATATTGACTAAGTCCCAGTCCGTTCCCGCCGTGCCGCCCGCTGCATTTGCTAATTCCCAAACATAAGTCGAGCCTGCGTTCATAAGCAGGTCGCCGTTGACAGTCAGCGTTGCAATCGAATCCGGAGGGCCGAGTGGCCGGGCGGAATTGCCTGCTTCAATGGTTCCATTAACTACCACATCTCCGACAGTGCCGATGCCAGTAAGCCGAGCGCCCGCATTCACCTGGTACTGGATACTCTGCGTATTACCCAGCACGTTGAGCGTCCCGCTCGCAACCGTCGTCAACCCCGTGTAGCTATTTACCGCATTAACGCCAAACGTCACAATGCTGCTGCCCGCATTGACAGTTACATTACCACCCGTCGTTCCAGTGATGGGCGTATCAATAACCATCCGGCCGGAATTGGTAAGGGTGAGAGTTAAATTAAAGGCGCCAATATCCAGGCTGCTTGCCGAAGTTTGCAAAATACGCAAATCGCCTGTGGATTCATTTAAAAATGTCAGGTTGGTATTAGTGCCAATGCCATTACCGGTGGTTAGATTAATTTCCCCCGATGCAGTGCCACCCAGCCGGATCTGGCTGTCATAGAGGCCGGGATTGCCTGCATTCGAAAAAATCAACGGTGCCGACAAATTAACTTGGTAACTAGCTCCGCCCCCAAAATCCAAGCGACGCAAGCCCGCTTTTTGAACGTTCGCGCCAAACGAGAACGAAGCATCCATGTTCGTGATAACCGTGCCAGCCGGGTCTACAAAAAAGACCTGGTCGCCGTCTGTCGGAACTGCCGTCATTGGGGGAATGCCTACAAACGTCCAGTTTGCGGGCACCGACCAGTTACCGCCCGACGTACCATTGGCCCAGGTGTAATCAACGTCTTCCGCGCGGGAAGAAGGCACCAATCCAAGTCCAGCAGCAGCCAGAACCACAAACAAACGGAAGAAGAATTTCATCATAATTAATATTTAAAACCTGCATCCAGGCCTGCCTTGAACTACCGCACAGGCGGATGAACGACAACCAATGATGAAGGAAATTTAATACTAAGCCGGACTATGACGGCTCATGCAAGCTGTTTCATCCGCAAGAGGGATGAGGCATGCGTCGGTTATCAAGTAACCCACTTAACCGCAAACGCTTAGAAAAATTAAGTATTTTCTGCGACGGGGCACAATTTTTTGCTCAGCCGCCGGCGTTGAAAAGCAATTGCTACTCCCACCATCGCACAGGCACCCAGTGCGACGTCCCACTCTGGGATTTCTACCAGATACAAACCGTCGGAACGCCCTTCGAGAAAGAACGCGCTGGTTCCATAGCCATTCCAAGAGGCAGTGCCGCCAGGACCAAGCGCCAAAACAAAAATCGCTGCCTGGGCCGAAGTAACGGCTGTGGTGGTTCCAATAATCTTGTAGGAGCGGCCGATGGGAGCGTTCCATGTTGGGTCAAAGTTTTCAATTACGATGGTTTTGACAGTAGATGTCTGTATGAGCGTGAGGGTTGTCGTTGATACCAAATCCCATCCAGTGCCCGCCACGCCGGCTGCGTTTCCAAGCTCCCACAGATAACTGGAGCCTACTCCAAACTGCACGCCATTGGTCGCGGTCAAAGTGCCAATTGATGTGGCAGCGCCTGGTGCATTGAGCGCATTGCCCGGACTTACTTGTCCGCCCGAGCTACCCACGCCCAATTGGAAAGTGCGCAAACTGCCAGTGCCAGCAAGGACGGCACTGTTAAGGACCAGATAAGTGGAATTTGTGGTTGTGCCTAGCACATTGACCGTACCGGTATTGACCCTTGTAAGGCCCGCATACGTGTTGTTCCCGCCGAAAGTAACAATACCGCCGTTGGCACCCGCGTTGATCGTGACGGCGCTCGTCGACAGAGTCCCAGTAATGGGCGCGTTAATTTCGATGCGCCCAGCGTTGGTGATGGCCAGCGTCAACGTGCGCTGTGCTAAGTCGATACTGCTGCTCGAGCCGCTAATTAAAAGGGTGCCGCTGGCCGAGTCATTGATAAATCGAGCAGCAGTATTGAGCCGAATGTTATTGGCGGAGCTCGTCAGGTTGATGGTCGCGCTCGTGCCCGAAGACATTCCGATTTCGCGGCTGGTACCCGAGCCGTTTGAAAGGCGCAGCGGGGCAGCGGTGTTGACCGTAAACGTGGCGTTGTTTGAGGTGTTAAACTCCAGCCGCCAGAGCCCGCTCGTGGTGGACGACCCGGATGCCAAAGCCACATCCATTGACGTCGTAACCGATCCGGTCGCGTCGGTGAAAAAGGCAGAGCTCATGTTCGTCGGCGCACCCGTCGGCGTCCAGTTGGTCGTGGTTGACCAATTGCCGCCCGCGGTGCCGGCAGCCCAGGTGTAGCTCACCTGCGCGTGCGCGGTCGGCAAAGTCGCCGCGACCATCAACAGCACGCCAGCCGCTAAACTTGTACGCTGCAGCGAACGGCACAGCCCCCACCATCCCCTTGCGCTCATTTCACTCTCCTCCTTATTAATATCGCTCAGTTTTAGTGTGGCCGCAAATGGCCATTTAGATTTCTTTTAGCGCAGGCGCTTGAATCGATTTTGAACCGATAATCGAATACCTAGTTAATGAGTTTTTAACAAAAAAATGTAAAAATGCAAATAAATAAAAAAAGTAATGTTACGCCTATAAAATCAACATCTTATGGATGTTGAGAAAAATGCGAACTTTCTGTAAGTCGCTATTTTGACCAAAGAGCTGCTAAAAAGGCTTCGTCGCTAAAATCTGCCCGAGCTAAAGATTGCTGGGCCTTCGCTTTCTGCCGGAAAGAATCTAATTCACGAACCACTTGCACCACTGCGCGCGCCAGGTCTTGTGCGTGCTGATTTTGGAACGTCGCCCCCGCTCCCCAACGCTGCATCGCATCTGCCGCCCACGTTCCTTCTGAGCACACCATCGGTATGCCCGTGCAGGCGCATTCCAATGCGAGACGGGAGGTCCTAATCCGGTATGAGCTCGCCCGGTAGGGAAGAATCATCACGTCGACCTGCGCCAGCTCGGCGAGATATTTTACCCCATCCAAAGCTTGGCTGAGCAAGACGTCTTGCGGCCCAAGCGCTACCCGTGCATCAGCGAGAGTGTAAACTCGCCCCTCTGGATCGGTGAACGGATCAATCCACTGCAGCACAAACTGAATGCTGAGAGAATGCGACTCCAGTTGCTGTCGAATCAGAGGGATTGCCTGTAGCAAGAGATCCGTCCCCCGCTCATGCCGCGCAAAGCCGAGGCTGGCAATTCGAAGAAGCGCCCCCGATCTTAATAAATCCGGTTGATTATAAGGAACTTGCGTATTTTCTCTTTCTGAAATTTTACCGCCTTTGGGAAGGAATCCGCCTGGCATTGGCGTTGGCATCCACCGCGCCGGGACTTGCGCCAGCCCCTTGAGTTCTTCTGCAACTGCTTCATTTTCAACAGCAAGCACAAGCTTGCCGGTAATAATCCATTTCTTCAAAGCAAGCAACGCACGTTGCCAGCGCGCTGCATCCGGTCCAAAAGTTAAGACTCCCGCAGGATATCGCCCCGGCCCAGAGAGGAGGAGTAGAATAACCCTTTGATAACAAGCTTGCGGCAATAAACTGAGAACGATTCTCCACGTGATTAATTGAGGCAGGCCAACGGAGGTGACAAACACAGTGCTCCCCGGATGCCGTTTGAGCCACCGCCGCAACTTCCAGGCGCTGCGCAGAATATGCCGCAGCATCCACCATCTGCGCTTCCAGTGTGAATCAGTAGCTGCTGCCTCCGGCCGGTGCCAGGTGCTATTCTGGAAAAATGGGATCACCTCCACCTTGGACGGACCAGCCACGCCTACGAGCTCTTGCTGAACGTCCGCAGGAAGATCTTGGTGTGCCAGGACGGTGACGCGGTCCTCCGTTTCTTTATGAATGCGAATGACTTGCTCGATGTAGGCGCACCAGTGCCCGCGCCGATCGCGCAAGCCCTCCTCCACAATCACCAGGTGACGCATACACTCCAGCGTAGCACCCAGCCCACTGTTCTGGAAATTGAATATAATTTTGGGCGACAAAAGGAATGCCTTGCGGCACCTTCCCCGCGTCTTAATGGATTTTTGTAGTATGGATACTCATGACGACCATTCCTTAGTCGCCGCTATGACGACTGACACCGTTGAAGCGGGATCTAGATTTGCTCCTCCACCTATACGAAATCGGATGACCCGACTCGCTGCGGCAGGAACTCAAGCAACTCGGTTTCTCTTGGGTTCGTTATCCACTTCGATGCCCTTGGCAACAGGTCTTTTGGTAGCTGGAAAGCTTACCCATCAACCGTTGACGACAACCTTGATAGGCGTGGCCGGATTGCTCATCGGCGGTTTAGGCAAACACTGGTTTCAGCGCTGCCAGCACCAACACGAACTAAGACATTAGAATCCTAGAAACGCACCTTGAGAGCATGACATCCTCAAACCAGACTGGTATTTCTGTGACGGACTGTTAGCGTGCGGCTCTCCCTCTTCACTCTGTTCGCCCTTCCCACCCAAGGATCGCTATGCCTCCACTCATGACCCCGGAAATGCAGGAAAACCTGGACAAGGCGCGGCAGATGCACGCCGAGAACCAACGGCAAAAGGCGTATGCGTATCTCTCGCTCGTGCTGGAAGAAATTCCGGACGACGACTCGATCCCGCCCGAAGTGCTGCAGTTTTACTTTGAGCTAGTCGCCGCCGATGCGGCTGATGAAGGCCTTTCGCGCGAAGACTTGGTCGCGATGATCCAAGAAGAAGCCGAAAAGCAGATGAAGAAGATGCAGGGCCAGAAGAAAAAGCCGGATGCGAATGCCTAAGTAAGATCGCGTTTCTTTCGATCTACACCGCCGCGTAAATGCGCACGGCTTCTATCGGAGAGCCAAAATCTTCCAGCGGATAAATGCCGTTGAGGCCCGCCACGCCGGGGTCGCGGACCTGATAGTTTTCTCCCTGCTTGCCGACGACGACTAAAAAGTGCGGACGCCCGTCCGCAAAACGGCCTCGTACGATCGGCGGCCTTCCCGCTTCGAGCGCGGCATCGAGCGCTTCATGCGATGCCGGACCCGCATGCGCGAGGCGGACCTTCTCGGGCGCCAGTTGCGCCGCGACCGCCCAGCGCAAAATGCCGCGCTCTTGAAAGCCTCCACGCTCCCGCAAGAAACGGTTGAGCAGCGACGGGTCGGTATCCACGCCGAAATACGAAAGCACCATTGCCGCGCAAGTAACGGCACACCCTTCTTGGCGCAAATTCGTCACATCGTGATGGCCCAGTAAATCCTCAGCCCACCGCGCATCGTGCTGGAAAAATTCGGGGACGGCGAGTTGGAGATCAGAATCAAACGAGCGTCCACCACGGGGCGGAATGTCAATGGAAGGGGTTTGCATCTGGAGTTGCGGTTAAGAACCGCTGAGCGCGCCACGCTAAGAATATCAATGCATAGGCGCAAGTTCCAAAGTCGCGCTTGCCCTTCTTAGAACCTTGGGCAAAAAGGAACCAGTCCCGGCACGCTCCTTATGAACCTCCCCAACCAGCTCACACTTGCCCGGCTGGGCCTGTGCGCGGTGTTTGTCTTTTTTCTTTCGGTAGAATGGGAATATTCCGCGACGATCGCGCTGGCAGTTTTTTTGGTGGCGAGCTTTACCGACTGGCTCGATGGCGAGATCGCGCGGCGGACCAATCAGGTAACCGACTTTGGCCGGCTCTTTGATCCGCTCGCCGACAAGGTCCTGGTAAGCGCGGGCCTCATCGGTCTGGCTGCGCGCGGGCTCGCGCCCATGTGGATGGTGGTGATCATCATCGCGCGAGAATTTCTTATCACCGGTCTGCGGACGCTCGCCGCAGCCAAGCAGCGGATCCTCGCCGCCGAACGACTGGGCAAGCACAAGACGCTCACGCAGATGGTGGTGGTGATCGCCTCGCTTCTCTGGCTAGCGGCGGATGAATGGAACACAGCCGACAGCGCTTGGGCAGAGCTGCTGCACTCAAGCCTCTTTTGGCTCTACGCGCTCACCGTCATCATCACCGTATTTTCCGGAGTCGGTTACTTCTGGAAGAACCGGCACGTGATTGATCCTTCAAGATGAAAAAGAATTCAAAACAACGCTCCGCTGCGCCGCGCGTCGTCGTGGTCGGCAGCTCCAACACAGATTTGGTCGTTGCCTGCGACGAATTGCCTAAACCGGGACAGACCCAACTCGCAGGAAAATTTTCCCAGTCCCACGGAGGCAAAGGCGCCAACCAAGCCGTCGCGGCGGCACGCGCGGGCGGGCACGTGGTCTTCTGCGGACGGCGCGGCGCGGATGACTTTGGAGTCGCGGCTCATAAAGCGCTGCTGGCCGAGAAAATCGATGTACGCGCTTTCCGCATCGACGCTCGCCACCCAAGCGGCGTTGCGCTGATTTTGCTTGGCGGCAAGTCTCGCGAAAACCTGATCGCCGTCGCCGCGTCCGCCAATGATGCCGTCGCTCCCGCCGATATTGCCAAGCTCGCCTCCGAGATGAAGCACGCCGGGGCCGCCCTCGCGCAGCTAGAAGTGCCGATGCCCGCTGTCCTCGCGACCGCGCGACTGGCCAAGCGCTGCGGCGTCCCGTTTATTTTCAACCCGGCTCCCGCTCCTAAAAAACTCCCGCCCGAGCTACTGCGCCTGATCCACACGATCGTCCCCAACGAGCACGAGGCGTACATTCTCACCGGCAAGCGCGATCCTCACCAAGCGGCGCGCGCGCTGCAGGCGCTCGGCTGCCGGAACGTCGTCGTCACGCTCGGGGCCAAAGGCGCGTACGTTTTGACGCCCGCCGAGCAATTTCAGGTGCGCGCTCCCAAAACAAAAGTGGTCGACACCGTGGGCGCCGGCGATTGCTTCTGCGGCTGGCTGGCGGTCGGCATCGCGGAAGGATTGCCGCCGCACGCCGCGGTCGCCCGCGCGATTCGTGCTGCAAGTCTGAGCGTCACCCGCCCGGGTGCACGCGGAGGCATGCCCTACCGGAAAAATCTGTAACAAAGCTCCCGCGGGAAGCTTTGCAAATCAGTTCGGACCGTAGTAAACTTTAGCCTTGAGCCCAAATTCGGGACGCGGCTCGGCCCATGGTTGGTAGCTGCCTCGCCCAAATCCCTTCCTCAAAATTCCAATGAAAAAAGCCCTCGTCATTCTCGCTCCCGGCTTTGAAGAGATCGAAGCCATCACCACCATCGACGTTCTCCGCCGCGGCGGCATGCGCGTGACGACTGCCGGGACCGTCCCCGGCCCGCTCACCGCGGCGCACGAAACGCGCCACCTGCCCGACGCGGAGCTTGAGACCGTTCAAGCACAGACGTTCGATGTGGTCATCCTTCCGGGTGGGAACGAAGGCACCGCCAACCTCAAGCGGGATGCGCGCGTCAAATCCCTCCTCCAGCGGCAGAAAGAAGCCGGCCGGTGGATCGCGGCGATCTGCGCGGCACCCTCCATTTTGGCCGAGCATCATCTGCTCGCGCCCGGGCAAAAAGTCACCTGCTACCCGAGCGTGCAACCCTCCATCTCAGCCGAGCATTTGCAGGGCGACCGCCGCGTCGTCGTCTCCGGCCAGCTCATCACCAGCATGGGGCCAGGCACCGCGGTCGATTTTGGCCTGATGATCCTCGAAAAACTCGTCAGCGCCGATAAAGCGCAAGAGGTGCGCCAAGGCCTGTGCGCCGCGCCCGCCGAAGCCGCCGCCGCGTGCTGCTAGTCCTATTTTTATGAAAGACGTTCTATTGAAGATGCGATGCTGCAGTGCACTCTTGCTGCTAGTGCTCGCCTGCGCCGCGCCTGCCCACGCGATTGATATCGATGCGAGTAAAACTACCGTACCCAAGCAGTTCGTCGATCCGACGGGAGCGAAGGTGACGATCTTTCCGAGCCTGTCGGACCCCAAACGGATCGATAAAGCCAACGCGATTGATTTCAAGCAGCTCGAGACGACGCTCAAAGTCGAGCCGGCAACCATCTCCAAGCAAAGCGCAGGCGAGAATGCGAGCGTGCGCGTCTCGCTGAGCGTCCACAACAAAGGCAAGCGGACCGTCAACCTGCTTTTCCCAACGGCGCAGCGCTACGAGCTGGTCGTCCGCAACTCTGGCGGGGAGGCCGTCTACACCTGGTCCGCCGACAAGCTCTTCGAGCAATCGACCGGCGCCTCAATGATCAATAATGACGATCGCATCACCTACGTCGAATCGATTCCCGTCGATAAATTGAGCCCTGGCTCCTACACCGTCGAAGCCACCGTTTTTGGATACATTGCGCTGCAGGCCAAGGCAACATTTGAAGTCACGCCCTAGTCGTCTTGAGCGTTAAAATTCAGTTAGACGTTCTGTTGGGCGTGCGGTACTGCGAAGTAAGATTCTAAAAGAAACTATTATTCTATGAAAACGGCCTCTCAACCTGGAAGTCCTCAAGCCATTGCATGGTGGTTTCGAACAATGCAACCCAGCGCAGTCAGAAAGATGTCTCTAAATGACATACTCGGTGGGCTCACTGCGATTGCCACGACAAGAGAACAAGCAGGCGACCCAGCACTCCACAATAGAACGGTACAAAAACTAGTCCGCGCTGCGGAGCCTAAGCTTTAAGCTGGTTGGAGTTTTGGAAATGGCACGCCCGGCTAAAAGTTGCTGCTATTCTCTTGGGGGCGCACGGATTCGAACCGTGAACCAAGCGATTATGAGCCGCCTGCTCTAACCATTGAGCTACGCCCCCCGTGCGTGCCCGCCAATTTAATCCGCGCGTGCGCCGGGTAAAGCTTGGAATGGTGTCCAGCTTCTGTAAGTAACAAAAAAAGGTCTGTCATCCCGAGCTTGCCCGAGAGACCTAGCGTGAAGCACAAAGGTCAGTCGGCCTGTGCACCCAAAGTTGGAGGAATGGCAACCGCATGAAACGGTAACAATCAAGTGTACTGGCCATGATTCCTCGATGCTAGGTCCCTCGACAAGCTCGGGATGACAACCACTTTCAAGCTTGCTGCGCTGCCCCGCGCGCTGCCACAGTCCGCGGCGCAATGGCCCCCTTTTTTTTAGCTGCCGCTGGGACAGGCACTCCGCCGGTTTGGCCGATGCTCCCGTTCGCGCTGCTGCTTCTGTGCATGGCGCTGGGACCCGCCGCGTTCCGCCATTTCTGGGAAAAGCATTACGCCAAGATCGCGATCGGGCTGGCAGCACTCGTCGCCGGCTGGTGCGTACTGGCTCGCGGAGACACCGCCTCGGTCGGCCATGCGCTGGCCGAGTGGGCCAGCTTCGTCTGTCTGATTGGTTCTCTCTACGTCATTGCAGGCGGGATCCTGATTTCCGTCACAGGCGAGGCAACGCCCGCCGCCAATGCCGGATTTTTGCTCGTAGCATCCATCCTGGCCAACGTGATCGGGACGACCGGCGCCTCGATGGTGCTGCTGCGCCCGTGGCTGCGGATGAACCGGTACCGCTACACAGGCTATCACACCGCGTTTTTTATCTTTCTGGTCGCTAATGTGGGCGGAACGCTCACGCCGATCGGCGACCCGCCGCTCTTCATGGGCTACTTGCAGGGCGTTCCGTTTTTCTGGACGACCGAGCATCTGTGGCGGCCGTGGATGGTCCTGGTGCTGCTGCTGGTCGGAATTTTCTACCTGATCGATTGGGCCAACTTCCGCCGCGCCTCCGCCAAAGTCCGCGCCGAGCAGGCGCATCAGGAAAGCTGGCGCTTCTGGTGCGGCATCAACCCGCTGCTCCTGGGCGTCGCGATCGCCGCAGTCTTCTGGCCGTCGCCATGGCGGGAGATCGCCCTCGTCGGCGCGGCGCTCCTCTCGTGGTGGAGGACGCCCGCGGACATCCACCGCGCCAACCACTTTAGCTTCGCGCCAGTGCGCGAGGTGGCATGGCTCTTCCTCGGAATTTTTGTGACAATGATCCCCGTCCTTGAATACTTGCTCGTCCGCAGCGCAGGCGGCCCCAGCACTTCGACGCTCGCCTGGTACTGGTCGACGGGGATTTTCTCCGCCGTGCTCGATAACGCGCCGACGTATCTGGCGATGCTCACCTCCTCCGTGCACAGCCACGTGCATCCCCTCACCGGCCACGCGCTCGCGCCCGGCAACCCGGTCGATATGGCGCGGTATGTCTTGGTCGGACGGCACGAGCTGGCCGCGATTTCCCTGGGCGCAGTCTGGTTTGGCGCGATGACCTACATCGGCAACGGGCCGAATTTAATGGTCCGCGCGCTCGTCGAACGCAGCGGCCTGAAGGCGCCGCACTTCCTTGAATATATCTACCGCTACAGCATCCCCATCCTGCTGCCCGCCGTTGCCGTCGTCGGCTTTTGGTTTTTAAATTAGAAAGTCCGGTCGACTATACGGCGCACGATTCGACTAAATGGTGTGTAAAGAGGCTGCCCGGGATCAAATCCACGGCCCTGACATAACTCAGCCGCACTTTCCATAGCCCCTTGCGCCAATCGTAAAGGAGACGTAGTTGTCCATGCCGCAAGCGCTCCGGTCATCATTGCCCCCACTACAGACGCGGGCAGAGCTATCCACGGATTACTAATGAAATTAGGCACATTTTGAGAGGCGTACCAAGTTGTGCTTACGGTTGTGGCCACTGTCGAAAAAATTGCCAGCGCTGCCACTCCTCCCTGAAGCAGCCCTGCACAACCCGTTAAAACTTTTACGCGTTCATTTGTGCAAGCGGGAGATCCTGCCAATCTGTTCACCACATCTTGGCGCAAGCGTTCCATCCATTTCATAGGTGGGAGCTAATACCGCTACCCTGTCAATTTGTCCAACAGACAGTAGCGGAATTCTCGCCGGCAGCCGCTCGAGTTCCACAGCACCTCCTGCCGCCCCCGTTGCATTTCATTCTTGAATTTGTATACAAATTGTATACATTTGCAAAATGATCAGGCAGCCGTCTTCTGATCCATCTGGGGCGGGCGGAGAAAGCTCAGCGCCTGCTCCCCGGCGTCGGGCGTCCCGGGTTGTGCGGGTGCGCCTGGCGCCGGACATGCAAGCCATGGCCGACCAGCTCGCGCGCCAAGCCAAGGTACCGCCTTCGACGATCCTTAAACTCGCGATCGACGAAGGCCTGCCGCGGCTCGAGGCGCATCTGCTCCTCTGGCAGCTCGAGAAAAAAGGCAAAACCCGCTCGCCCCGCAAACGCCTCCTCCCGCCGCCCGAGCCCGGCTCGGCCGAGGGGGGCCCCACCAAAAACGCTCCATGACACGCCCGCCCAAACCGTCGCCTTACTCCACTCCTCCATCAGGTGCGCGCGCGACACGTCGCTTGGTCCGCGAAACGCCGCTACCACCGTGGGATGAGCCATCCGCCGGACCCGAGCGTGTCTGGATCTTCCCCGATGCCGTCCCCGGGCAAGTGCAAGAATCACCCCCAGCACCCGCTCCCACTCCAGCTCAATTCCCCAATCCCATTTCGTGGGATGCCGCGACCGCACCGCCCGGCACCGCCGCCGCGCCCGCGTCCATTCTCATCGCCACGGCTGAGCCCGGCTGGGCCAAAACCGCCGCGTGCGCACTCCGGTGGCAATACCGGCTCGGCGTCGTCTCCACCGCAGAAGAAGCACTTGACCTGCTGCATGCGCAAACGCCCGATCTGCTCTTGCTCGACCGCAGCTTGCCCGGCGACGGGGCGATGCAAATCTGCCACGCGCTCGCCCACTCTCCTGCTCTGCGAACCGTCACCTTCCTCTGGCTTGCCGACCGCCACACTGCCGAAGCGTGCGCGCACGCAGATTTGCTCGGTGCAGCAACAGTCCTCACGCCCCCGTGCTCGCCCACGCGGCTGCTGCTCTCGGTCCAATCCGCTCTCGCGCGCCGCGCGGCTTAACCATCTACAAAAAAATCAGAGGGCCACATTTTTTGGCGGACAATGACGCCCGGCTCTGCTATCTATCTCTCCGCGTGTTCGTTAAGCAATACGGGCTGACTACATCCCTCCGCGCTTCCTTAGAAGCGGGGCAGCGCCCGCCGCGCTGGATGACAATGCGGCAAATTGACGAAGTGCTCGATTCCGGCGGAGAGGTACACCGGGTTCTACTACGCGAAGTGCGGCCGCCCGAAGAGCTGGGACGAGGCTCGCGACGAGTCCTGCACATTGATGCATGCCGCGACGGGCGAATCCTCCGCTGCCAGCAAACCTTCGACCATCCCGGTGAAGGCGACACGCCCATCTGCACGCTTTTTAGTCCTCGACCCGATGGCATGGTCGAGCGCCGCATTGAAGGAACGAATGCCGTAGAAATTCTGCTCGCGTCCGCCGAGTTTGGTCAACCCGACACGTACTGGCCGAGTTTGCATCAGCTCCTGCCCCTGATTTTAGCAGGAGAAGTGCCGGAGGAGCTGGTGCCGGTTTCACGCGCGATGCCCAGTGCTTCCAGCCGTCCTTTGTCACTCGTTCACACAGATCTAGTTTCAACTCGCCCGGCACCATCACGCGCTCCACGTGCCGATCGTACCGGCGGCGCCGAGGAGCGACCGGTAATCGATTCCATAGCTGCCTAGCCGTCCCGCCCCGCGCCTCCCCCAAGCTCCCCGCGCGCAAGGTAGACTTTTCTACGCCACTGCGGCAGTAAAATGGACGTATGTCATCTGAAGACGCACGGGCCCGCCTTGTAGACGCATTGAAGTGCCACGAAGCGCTCGAGCTACTTTGGGAAGCCGCCTCACTCTGGGACTTTAGCTTGGCAAAAGGCGACTCTGTGTTCCAACAGCGCAAAGGCAAAAAACGCTTTGTAGAGTTACGCCACCCGCCTCTGCCTCAATCCACGGGAGCATCCCAGAGCGATCCCAAGACTCCTGAAGAGCCATTGCCTGCCGTCTTACGTGTGCCTATCGACGATCGAGCCGCCTCCAATGGCCCCTCTTATTATCAGGTGGGCTATGCTGGCGGCCAAGCCAATGGCGGGCCCAACATTGCAACCTATAAGAGCAAAGATCACACCCTCCACAGCGAGGGATGGGACCTGGAAAGCCCCAATGGCCAACAGCGTGTTGCCGAGGGCAAACCTTTTCAGGTGATCTATGAGCCGCATCCCCATCCAACGGCAGCGGGAACGCATCGGATAAACGCCCTTTCTTTTGGAGCGCCTCAGCAGCCAGAAGCTCCCCCTAATCCAACGACTTACTTTTTTAGTCTCCGTCACGGCACCGAAACGGTGGACATGACAATCATCGACCCTGCTGAGCCTGAGCCGCATGAGGAGGAAGCTCTCAATATGTATGATGCCATGGGCTACTTGCCAGAGGTTTGTCGCCCAGCATTTCTGGAAGCATGCCAAGGCAACCCGGTCACACCGCTCTCGCCTCTAAAACCGCCGGGACTCACAACGGCCGCGCGTCCGTCTCTTGTTGCGAGAGAACTGCCTCACGAGACAACACCAGGTCCAGACTGGACTGCTAGAATTGATTGGGGCGCAATGCCCTCGAATTAAATTTGATAAAATCCTACCGCACCACACCCCAGCGCGCACTGAAGGGCCAGTAGACAAAAAACGCAGTGCCGACAGCGTTGACGCGCGGAACCGGACCCCAGTACCGGCTATCAAAACTCGCGCCGCTGTTATCGCCCAGCGCTAGCGCGGTGTCCGGCGGAAGCTGGAGCACATCCCCGACGACGCGCAGCTGCGCCTGCATGCTATCCGCCAACCGGTATCCGCCATAGCCATCCTGGCGCGACTGCACCCGGTCAAAACCCAGCCCGCGCGCACGCGCGCCGTTGATGTAGAGCAGCGGCGGCTCGATCGTCACCACATCCCCGCCGATCGCGACGCAGCGCTTGATGTAATACTGCGAGCCCTCCACCCCTTCGTCGCGCAATCGCTCCTCGAGCATCTCAATGTTGTTGGTCTTAAAAACGAACACCTCGCCGCGCGCAGGTCCGCGAAAGTGGTACGCGATTTTGTTGACGAGAATCTGGTCCCCCGCCTCCGTCACCGCATGCACAACCGTATCGCCGGCGCGGTAGACCGTCCCCGGCACCACGCCGAGCTTCTGCTGCAACACGTCCGCGTTCATCCAGACGCGGTACACGTGCGCACCGATTTGCAAATCCGTGTACTCCCACCACGTGAAGACGCGGCCGGGTTGCATCGCCTCAAGCCGCCCGCCCTCGGTCACGCGCAGCTCGTGATACCGGCGACCCAGCAGCACCAGCTCGGCCGCGCGACGGACGAGCCCCGGCTTGGGCCCGGTGAACGTGCGCGCCGCCACGCCCATCAGCGTCGGCTCCATCGATCCCGTCGGAATTTTAAACGGCTGCACAAAATACGCACGCACCGCCAACGCAATCACCACCGCGACGACCAGCACCTCCACATTCTCGCGCACTCCATCCCATGTGGTCGGCGGCTGGTGACGTTCCAAAAACGCCTCCGCTTGCGCGGAACCCGCGCGCATTGATTCGACCGAATCAGAATCCACAGCCGCTTCCAGCGCGAGCTCGAGGCCGCGCCCTTCCGCCACCACGTCCGCAGGCAACCGGTCGCACGCGTGGCGGCGAAACCGGTACAACGCATGATGCCGCGCCCGCGCTTCGCTCCGAGCCGTCCGCAGTGCCCGGGCTTGAGCAGAAAAATAAGACCACGGCATAAGTCCCGTATTCAACGCGAAGTCCTGCGTTGCTGCGAGGGAATTTTGTAGGCGCTCTATCCTACCGGAGCCGTGCAAATCAACCTACGCAGCAGCGCTCAGACTACTTGAGACCTCTCGCCTGGAACTTCGCGGCGAGCCTCCCCATCGATCCACATGGAGCATATGGGCGACGCTGGAAAGTGCCCTTCTAAATCCGGACGGCGTGTGAGCGGGCGCTGCTTCGGCGGCAGAGGCAGCTGCCACATTCTCCTGCCCAGATTGCGCAAGCTTTGGCTGCACTGCCGCATGCGGCGCCAATAATCGATCACAAAGCTCCGGCTCCAATGACCTCATCGCTTGCAGCGTTGCCACGTCCCCAGTAGCCGCAGCCCGCTCGACAATCGTATGACCATCGGGCCCTGCCAGCCGCTGCTGGCGAATCGCATCCGGATGATGCTTGGCCAATGCAGCGAATGCCTCGGGTTGAGCCGGATAAGTGCTGTCGCACCCTAGCGCGTGGCGTGCCAGAAAACCGGCGTACTGTGGCTCGACCTTTTGCGCAAGCATATCCCAGTCTAACTCACGCCGTCCCGGACGATGCGCGCGGCGTTCAATGTCTATGTGCTTGAGCTCAGCCTTGCGAAGAATCAGCCCCTCGGCAAAGCGACGCGCGCCCAGCGGATTTTCCTGCGCTGGATCAAACCGCTTCCGGCCTTTCGCGTCGCCATAAATCTCTTCCACTACCTGACCCATGATTTCAGGAAGGGCTCTTTCAACAACCTGAGGGCGCAGATGCGGCGGAAAGTAATTAACGACGCTCCGAATTTCATGCTCAGCGCCTCCGGTGCTCATGAGCGGAGCCCGAGCAGCTATTGACCTTTGTGCCATCGGCTTATCGAGTTCATATTTGGCGCGCGCCGCCACGCCTTCGGCTCCTTGCATCAGCCCCCGCGTATGCTCGGGCAGTTCAACGCCAACTGCTTCTAACATTGCAAAAGTTTCGTGCCGATTAAGAGGCACCTGGGTTGCCATCGCAATTTGATGCATGCGCGCACGCAACTCTTGAGCTTGAGCTGCATAGAAAGGATTTGAGCTATTTCCTGCAGACTGGCCTACGCCAAACCCAGTTTGGCTTCGTAACCGCTGTGCGGTTTGTTCAGGCGTTTCCGCCTGTTTCATGAGCGCATGAAGCGTCGGACCATATCCCGAATCCCAAGAGCGCGCGGCATCCAGTGCACTGCCGCTTTGCCTCGGCTCTAAGCCGGAAGGACTATGGCGAGGCACATCTTCCCCCAGCAGCTCTCGGACTTCACCTGCCCGCTCATCTAAAGCATGCACAGCCTCATGTCCCGCCGTACTCAGCATTACTCCAGGATCAACACCGGAAGCATTGCCGGCTCCTTCACGGCTCAGGTCAATGCCACGGCCCAAGGCGTGTTCCATTGTTCGAGGCACAACTGCCTTGGTAAAACTGCCCATGTCACCGCCTAAGTCCTGCTCTGTTCTCACCTGAACGGGAAGATGCAACAGGCTGGGGGCCAAAACTAATCCATTCGGATTTTCAGGCGACTGAACGGCCCTGGAAACCCCTTGCAAAAAGAGCACTTGGCTGGCACTGGTCCGGCCAGTCCGAGCAATCGCACGGGCTTGACGATCTAACCGCCCTGCCAATTTTGCATATGCCTTGTTGTCCATATTTACGCCGACGGCTTCCTATGAACGAATATACCGCAGCATGGGATCTAAGGCCACTAGAAGATCGCACCCAAGATGAATGTTTTTTAATAACCTACAGACCTCCAGAAGCCTGTTTTACTCTTCCGCACTTTCATAAAATTAAAAAATCTTCAAAAACAGGTTGACGTTTTTGCAGGCGTGCGGCAAAGCAGGTCCGTCATGCAACCCCACCTTGTTACTCCAGGTGTCCGAATTATTCGGCCGTCCGGGCGAATTATATCGCCAGCCGGACGGGTGTAGACTGCTCTTGTCTTCAGAGTTTTTGATTCCAAGCAGAGCCTTTTCTCCTCCCTTCAATCGGCTGGCGCGCTAGTCCGGGAGGCAGTTCAAATTTCGCATGAGCTGACATAACGTCAGCCCACCCCAGCGGACCCCTCTTCCTTCCGTCCTGATTCGCGCGCCGCCGTTTCTCCGGCTGGCATTTGCCCCCTCATCTCAGCGCTCGTGAACCCGCGCGCCAGCCAAGGCCCCGCCTTGCCCGGCCGCCGCGACTCCTGCATCGCTGAGCCCCTTTCAAAAACTCAAAAACCCATTCAATCAACTTACAAAAAAGAAAAAATATTTATGAACTCCACAACTAAACAAACAACAACGCATCTGCTTCATACAGGCGTACAACGAACCGTTGGATTTTATGTGGGCCGCCTTGCCTCAGTAGACGCTACGGACCCGGCAAACGCTTCTCTAGGCGAACAACTGGGCCGCGCTCTTTTGTGCGCACTGTCGCCGACGCCGGCGGATTACGACCGCGTACTCAGAGAACGCCTTTTACGCGCAACACAGGAAGAAGAAACGCACGATTTGCGTGGCTCCGACGGAAGCCCCCATAGACCCGTCCGCAGCGAATTAACTGCTTGTCACGAGGCTTCTGATCTCTCTGCTTCCGTTGGGCCGCTCGCGCTTTATCTGGCACGCGCTGCAGCCACTGAACTCGGTTTGGATTTTGACGAGCCTGTCGATCCCCTGCCTTTAACCGTGCCCCATGTGCGATTGGTTCGAACCGGATCGGTCGTTCCTGTGGTCACATGCGAGCAACGCGGGCTCTTTGCCCTGATGCCGGACGGCTCTCTGGAACGGGAAGACGGCGCTTCATGGGAGCCCGCAGAAGGTCATCCACTGTGGTAACGCAATGTGCTTTTGCTACTTCGCCTCGGACTTGAGGACGGCGATGAAGGCTTCCTGCGGAATGTCGACGCGGCCGATGGATTTCATCCGTTTCTTGCCTTCCTTCTGCTTCTCAAGGAGCTTGCGCTTGCGCGTGATGTCGCCGCCGTAGCATTTGGCCGTCACGTTCTTGCCGACGCTCTTCACATCTTCGCGCGCGATGATCTTCCCGCCGATCGCTGCTTGGATCGCGATCTTGAAAAGGTGCGGCGGAATTACCTCTTTGAGCTTCGCCGCCAAGTGCCGGCCGCGCGCCGCCGCTTTGCTGCGATCGACGATGCACGAGAACGCGTCCATCGGCTCGCCGTTGACGAGCATGTCGAGCTTGACCAAATCGCCGACGCGGTAGGGCGCCACCTCGTAATCCATCGAGCCGTATCCGCGCGTGATCGATTTGATCCGATCGTTGAAGTCGACGAGGATTTCGTTGAGCGGAAGATCGCAGTGCAGCATCACGCGGCGACCGTCGATCGATTCGGTGTGGTCGCACGTGCCGCGCTTTTCCATCACCAGCTGCATCAGGTCGCCGATGTTGTCGTTCGGGCAGACGATGAACGCACGGATCATCGGCTCGGCGATCTCGTCAATCACCGACGGATCGGGCAGCTGCAGCGGGTTATCAACCTCCATCTCCTCGCCGTTGGTCTTCTTGACATGATAGACGACGCTCGGGTACGTCGCGATGATATCCATGTTGTACTCGCGGCGGAGGCGCTCCTGCACAATCTCCATATGAAGCAGGCCCAAGAAACCACAGCGGAACCCAAAGCCCAGCGCGGCCGAGCTCTCCTGCGTGTAAACCAGCGCCGCGTCGTTGAGCTGCAGCTTGGCCAGCGCATTTTTCAGCGATTCGAAATCCGCCGTGTTGATCGGGTAGATGCCGCTGTAGACCATCGGCGTGATATGCTTGAAGCCGGGTAAGAGCTCGGTCGCCGGGTTCTGCGACGAGGTGACGGTGTCGCCGATCTTCACCTCCATCGTTGTCTTGATGTTCGCAATGACATAGCCCACATCGCCCGTGCGCAGTCGGTCGGTTTTGAGCGGCTTGGGCTTGAAGATGCCCACTTCCTTCACCTCGTACCGATTGCCCGTTCCCATCATCACCAGCGCGCCGCCGGGCGCGAGCTCGCCGGAAAAAACGCGCACATACACCACCACGCCGCGGTACGTGTCGAAGATCGAATCAAACACCAGCGCGCGAAGCCGATTGTCTTCAAACAGTTTCGGCGACGGGATGCGCTCGACGACCGCCTCAAGAATCTCCTCGATCCCAATGCCCATCTTCGCGCTAGCGGCGATCGCCTCTTCCGCTGGAATCGCGAGAATCTCTTCCAGCTGTCGGCGGATGGTCGGCAGATCAGCGCTGGGCAGATCGATCTTGTTGATGACGGGGATCAATTTGAGATTCTGCTTGTTGGCGAGATGTACGTTCGCGACCGTCTGCGCCTCCACCCCCTGCGCCGCATCGATCACCAGCAGCGCGCCCTCGCATGCAGAAAGGCTGCGCGACACTTCGTAGGAAAAATCGACGTGCCCGGGCGTATCGATCAAGTTCAGCCGGTACGTCTTCCCGTTCTTGGCCTTGTACTCCATC